>NZ_JBSHLZ010000005.1:0-174526 GCF_053644835.1 Microbacterium sp. NPDC055357
AGCGCCGATGGTACTGCAGGGGGGACCCTGTGGGAGAGTAGGACACCGCCGGACTTCTTTCGAGAAAGGGCCACCCAATGCTGGGTGGCCCTTTCGCGTTTCTGCAGGTCGCGCGCGGCGTGTGAACCTCACGCGGGGGCGTCGTCGGGGTCGAGGGCCTTGAGCGTGTCTTCTTCGACGGGGTTGTCGGCTTCGAGCTCGTCTTCGGTCGTCTCGTCGCCGCCGATCGGGGCGTCCTGCTCGATGGGCTGGTCTTCGGCGCGTCGCTCTTCGTCCATGGAGTGAGGCTACGACGGCGCACGCGTCGCGGGCAGGGGCTTGACGTGCGCTGCGCGCGCGAGCAGGGGCGGGGAAGCCACGCGGCATCCCCGCCCCTGGTCACTCTGCGGCGGACTAGCCGCCGACGGGGAACCCTCCGAACGGAGCCGTCTCGGTCCCGGTGAACGAGACGCCGTCGACGGTTCCGGTCACCGTGACCGTCGCCTCACCGGCCGGCACCGATGCCAGACGCGTGTTGATCGATACGGCGACCGACGTGCCCGGCGCGACGTTCGTGAACGTCTTGCTGCCGTAGGCGGTCGAGACCGTGAGGTCCACGGGAACCGAATCGCGGTTCGTCGCCGACACCGACAGGTAGACCTTGCCCGCGAGTGCTCGCGGCGTCGTCTCGGCCGTGACGTCCAGACCCGCGTTCACCGAGAAGGTGCCCTCGATGCCGGTCAGCCGGCTGGTGTAGCTCGAGAGGTAGCGCGTCAGGAACGGTGCGGGGGCACCGTGCGTCTCCTGGTCGTTCTCCACGCTCATCAGCGGCAGCGACAGCGTGGGGTCGCTGACCGTGATGGTCTCGCCCGAGCCGCTGCGCGGCCAGCTGCGGGTGTAGTTGGTCCCGATGCCGACGGCGAGCTGGTGTCCCTCGAGCAGGGTCCAGTCGGCATCCTTGAAGTCGAAGGTGACGGTTCCGTCGGACACCCGCGACATCTGCTCCGTGAACATCACCGCGGTGCCGTCGGGGGCGACATCCCACAGCCGCGCGAGCACGTTGCCGCTGCCCGTGGCATCGAACGAGATCGTCGGGGTGCCGGAGATGCGCGTGTCGTCGTTCAGCGGCCGCGACCAGGAGTAGTAGCCGTCTGCGTCCTCGGTGGTACGCGGCGGCACGGCGCTGCGGTTGCGGGCCTGGAAGGTGCTGCTCTCGGCCTTGACGAGGTCGCCCTTGGGGAGCAGGCTCGGGGCGTTCTCCATGTCGAACGTCGCAGCGCCCGGTGCGGCGGGGGTGCGGCCGTCGTCGTCGACGTACGAGCCGGGCTCGAGGTCGATCACGGTGGTGCGGTCGACGATGGGCCAGGTGTCCTGCGTGCGCCATGTGCCGAAGTTGTCCTGGATCATGAAGGCGGGGTCCACGATCTCGGGCTCGATGCCCCGGAGGTGCTCGTCGTAGAAGCGCATGACCTCGTCGTACCAGCCTTCGCGCCCCATCTCGAGGACACCGGCCGAGTTGCGGTCACCGCCGCGCACGTGATCCCACGGGCCGAGCCAGCCGCGCTGAACGCCCTCGTGGTTGGTGAGGTACTCGTTGAAGTCCTCGGGCTTGGTGTTCGCCTCGGTCATGCCCTGCGTGACGAACAGCGGAACCGTGGAGCCCTTCGCCTGCTCGGCGAGGTTGCGGGCGCTCCAGTACTCCGATTCCAGCTTCGACTCCCGCGCGTCCGCCAGGTTGTTCGCCAGGCACTCGGGGTGCGCGATCTCGTATGCCGCGTTGGCCTTGTACCGGTCGGTGTCGTCGGCCATGCCCTGCAGCGACGCGATCGAGTTGTAGGCGCGCGGGGTGCCGGTGACGTTGGAGCGAGGGACCTCGTTGCTGTACAGGTAGTTGTACATGTTCCACAGCGGCTCCTGAGCGACGACGGCCTCGAGCCCCTCGGGCTCCAGGTTCGCGCCGATGAGGCCGGTGACGGCATCGTAGGACTTGCCGTACAGGCCGACCTTTCCGGTCGACCATTCCTGGTTCGCGACCCAGTCCACGGCCGCGACGACGTCGGCCTGTTCGCCGGGCCCGGCGAAGTCGATGCAGCCGGTCGAGCCGCCGTATCCGCGCAGGTCGACGTAGACGACGGTGTAGCCGCGCTCCATGAGGGATCCGCCCTCGATGAGGTCGGTGAAACGGTTCGACGGGCCGGTGTGGGGGTGACGGTCGTTGCCGGACTGGCCGATGTGCCCGAAGTACGGGCCGACCGACAGGATGATGGGGGTGGGCTGGTCGAGCGGCAGGTGGACGGGTCGGAGCACATCGGCGTGCAACTCGACATCGCTTCCGTCCGAAGAGGAGAAGTAGTGCTCGGTCCAGGCGGCGCCCGCCGGGACTCGGCTGTTCTGGGCTGTCGTGATGCCCCCCGTCAGCGGAGAGTCGACGATCGTGTCGGTGGCTGCCGCCGGGGCCTCATTCGCCTGAGCGACGGCGGGGAGACTGGCCAGGACGAGGCCCGTTGTGCAGGCCAGCGTGAGGGTCAAGCGCCTGATGCGCAAATGTTCTGTCATTCCGCTGAGGCTAGGGGTGCCCGGATGCCGGGGGAAGGGTTGGCGGATGGCTCGTTACCCGGTCGTTACCTTCGGCGAGAAATGCGGCGTGAACCGGGCGTTTCGCAATGCTGCCCGCAGTGGTAGTGTCTGCATGGCGCGTGAATCGTTTCACGGATTCGAGCGCACGATGTCGCCGTCTCGACGCCCGACGAGGAGCTCGAGCGACACACCTGTCAAGGAGGACATGTGAACACTGCCCGCACCCGCCTGCGCGACTTCCTTCGCGCGCCGCTCATCGCGCTCCTTGTCGGGACGCTGGCGATCACCCTCGCGGGGGTGCCGGCGCAGTCCGCGTCGGCGGTCGAAGCCCGACCCGCGGCATCCGATCTCTCCACGAACTTCCTGCCGGCACCGATGAACCTCGACGCCGCCACGGCGCCGACCTTCCGCTGGACCCTCGCGCCCTCGCAGTCCCAGACCGCGTACCGCATCGTGGTGGCGTCGTCCGAGCAGCTTCTGGGCGATGCCGCCGACGTGTGGGATTCCGGAAGGGTCGAGTCGGGCCGCATCGGCGGCATCCCGTATGAGGGACCGGCCCTCGCCGAGGGGGAGCGGTACTTCTGGAGCGTCATGACGTGGGATGCGGCGGGCGTCGCGACGTCGTGGGCGACGACGGCGATGTTCGGCACCGGCCCGGGGGCCGATTGGTCTTCGGCGGACACCGTGTGGGTGGGCGGTCCCGCGAAGTGGGGGTCGGACTTCTCTCTGACTCTGCGTGCGCAGTTCGTGCAGCGCCACGTCACCGTCGCGTTCCGAGCGACGGACGCGAACAACTACTACCTGTGGCAGTTCCGAGGTGACGGCGTCGACGAGCTCGCCGTGCACCGCAAGCTCAACGCCGACCCGTCACCTGCCGTGCTCAAGACGGTTCCGCTCGGCGTGCAGATCGAGAACGGGGCGAACGCGAGGTTCTATGACATCCGCATCGAGGCGGAGGGCGACGTGATCCGCACCTACCTCGATGACGTCCTGATCGACACCACGGTCGACGCGACCCTGTCCAGCGGCGGGTTCGGCTTCTACACCGGCGGCTCCGAGTCCTTCATCGTCGACGATGTGCGGATGACCGACCCCGATGGGGCGGTGCTCTACGAGAACGACTTCGAGGGAACCGGGTACAACGACTTCAGCTGCGGCGCCCTGACCGGATCGGCGCTGTCCATCCCGACGGCTCAACGCGCCGGATGCATGTACTTCGGACCGTGGTCGGACTACGACCTCGAAGTGGACGTCAAGGTCTCCAACGCCGCGACGGGAATCCTGCTGCGGGCCGCGGACGCCCGGAACAACCTCATGTGGCAGATCCGCGGAGACAACTCCCGCATCGTGCCGCACACGAGGCTCAACGGCACATTCGTCGCACTGCCGCACACCACGGTGTCACCCGCGATCGGCATCGGCACGACCAACCGCATCACGATCTCGGCGCGGGGCGACACGTTCACGACATCGGTCAACGGCACACAGGTCGATTCCCGTGTCGTCCCCGGCATCCGGGTCGGCGGGATCGGATTCCGCAACGGCGGTTCGGAAGTCGGCGTCTTCTCCAACCTGCGGGTCACGAGTCCGCGCGGACAGGTCGTGTACGAGAACGACTTCCCGACCGGCGACGCGGCCTTCCCCTGCGGCAGCGCCGTCGCGGGCGAGCTGACGGTTCCGCGGTCCGCGGACTGCGTTCGTGCCGGACAGGCAGGCGTCACCGAGGAATGGGCGTTCCTGCGCGGTGAGGCGGCACTCGAAGACAAGCCGGTCGCGTGGGCGAGCCTGTTCACCAGCGGTGCCTCGACGGCTCCGGGGCGCCAGTACGTCTACCGCGTCTGGGTCAACGGAGAGTTCGTCGGCGCGGGGCCGCAGCAGCCGGCGGCAGATGAGAACCGCTTCGGAGGGTACGACGTCACGTCGCTCGTGCGCCCCGGGGAGCGCAACGCCATCGGAGCGCTCGCGCACTCGGCGCAGAGCCAGGGATTCATCGCGAAGCTCGTCGTCGAGTACCAGGACGGCACGCGACAGGTCTTCGACACGGGGCGTGACTGGACGAGCCGAGGAGGATCCGACGTGTATCCCAGCGGCGGATCGATCGGGACGTCGTACTTCCGGGCACCGGTCGAGAACCTCGACGCGCGCGTGTACCCGTTCGGATTCGCCGAGCCCGGGTTCGACGACTCCTCGTGGTCCCGCGCAGCCGCACGATTGACGCTGCCGAACCTCGCGCCGTCGACGACCGAGAACCTCGCCGAGGAGTTCCACGCTCCCGAGCGCATCGTGGAGAAGGGTCCGGGTCATTACTTCATCGACTTCGGCCGGTCCTGGCTCGGCGGAGTCCGGCTTCAGCTCGACGGCGCCGCGGGAACGCGCGTCGAGATCCGGTACGGCGAAGAGCTGACCGATCGGACGACCACCGCGAACACCGTGCGCTGGCAGATGCGCACCGGCAACAACTACCGCGACTACTACACGCTGTCGGGGCGCGGGGAAGCGCTGCAGAACTGGGGCTTCCGGGTGTTCCGCTACGTCGAGATCATCGGTTCTCCCGAGGTGGTCACCGCGGAGAACCTGCAGGCGGCCGCGCTCGTGTATCCCATGAGCGACGATGCCCGGTTCCGCGGCGACGGTGAAGCCATCGACGCGGTGTGGGAGCTGTCTCGACACACCATCGATTCGCAGAACTTCGACATCTACGGGGACTCGTGGACGAGGGAGCGCGCACCGTACGAGGCGGACGTGTTCATCCAGCTGCAGTCGCACATCTACCTCGATGCCGACCCGACCCTCGCGCAGTACTCCGTCGAGTACCTGCTGAGCAGGCGCACGTGGCCGACCGAATGGCCGATGTACCTCATCCTCGCCGCGCACGAACTGTGGCAGTCCACGGGGGACGAGTCGTTCGCCGCGGAGCACTACGACGCGCTCGTGTCGAAGCTTCCCGCTCAGTATCTCGAGGAGGAGACGGGGCTCATCCGCAAGACGTCGGGCTCGGACGGGTGCAACAGCCGGACGGACTGCGACATCGTCGACTGGCCCGCGGGGGAGCGCGACGGCTACCAGTTCCGTCAGTACAACACCGTCGTCAACGCCCTCGCCTATCGCAGCTACCGAGACATGGCCGACATCGCCGATGCAACCGGACATGCCGACGACGCAGCGCGCTTCACAGCGGTTGCCGACCGGATGCGCGAGGCGATGAACACCTATCTCTACGATCGGGATGCGGGTGCTTTCGATGACGGGATGGATGCCGCGAAGGTGCGCACCGGTCATCACGCCGTCCACGCCAGCGTCTTCGCGCAGGCGTTCGGTGTCACAGCCGATGATCAGCGAGAGACCGTCGGCGAGTACCTGGCGGGTCGCGGCATGCAGTGCAGCGTGTACTGCGCGCCCTTCCTCCTGCAGGCGCTCTACGACGGCGACCAGGGCGACGCGGCCTACGGGCTCATGACGTCGACGGGGCAGCGCAGCTGGATGAACATGATCGCGCTGGGCGCGGGCGCCACCATGGAGGCGTGGGACCCCGCGCTCAAGTCGAACACCACGTTCTCGCACCCGTGGGCGTCGTCGCCGGCGTTCATGATCCCGCGCGGTGTGTTCGGCATCAGGTCGATCGACCCGGGGTACGAGAAGTTCTCGGTCAAGCTGCAGCCGGGAGGCCTGCCCTCCGCGGATGTCAGCGTGCCCACCGTGCGCGGGCTGATCCGCGCGGCATACGCGCAGGAGGACGGCCGGACGGATCTCGGACTCCGGGTGCCGTCGGGTTCGACCGCGGTCGTGTCCGTTCCCGTCGAGGGTGCGGGAGACGGCACGCTCTTCGTGGACCGGATCGAGACGCAGGCTACGCGCGAGGGTGCGTATCTCGTGGTCGAGGTGCCCGCGGGATGCCACTACGTCAGCGCGTCGCGGGACAGTGACCCGAGCGCGGTCGATGCGGCGTGCCCGGACGGTTTCGATCTCGGCGCCGACGTGACGCCGAGGGTGCTGGGCGGCAAGACGTATCTCTCCGTCTCGGCGACGAACAACGCCACGGTGCAGGCAGACGTCGTCATCACGACGCCGTACGGGAACAAGACATTCACGAACGTGCAGCCCGGCAAAACGGTCGCCGCCTCGCTCAACTCGAGGCTCGCGTCAGTCCCCGCCGGGCAGGTGACGATCGTCGCGACGCGCATCGTCGGTGGCGAGACGGTCTCCGAGGCGAAGACCGTCCGCTACGCGGCGTTCCCTGTGAGGGAGTGATGCGAGACGTGTGAGGCTGTTCGCAGATCAGGATCTGGCGAGAATCCGCCACCATGACCGAGACCAAGTCCACTCCGCACGGGTATTCTCGGTCGGCGGCGAGCCGGCAGCAGAAGAGCGGGGATGCACGGTTCTGACCGGCATCCCCCGCTCTTCAGCGTTGGCGGGTGGCTATTGCGTCCCTTCCGGATGTGGCAGCGCCTACGTTCGGCTGGACGCCCGCACGATGAGCTCCGGCTGAATAACCGTCTGCCGGGGAATGCTCGATGGGTCTGCGGCCTCTTCGAGAAGGATGCGCAACGCGGTGCGCCCGATCATCCGGCTGGGTTGGCGAACGGACGAAAGCGGCACCGCCGCGGCCGCGGCGAACGAGATGTCGTCGAAGCCGATCAGGGTGATCTCGTCGGGAACCAGCATCCGCCCGCGCGAGACGAGCGACTGCAGCAATCCGAGCGCGATGAGATCGTTGGAGGCGAAGATCGCGTCGGGTCGCTCGCCGCGAGGACGCTCGACGATCTGGCGGCCGACGCGCACGCCCGCTTCGACGGTCGGCGACTGCGTCGGGATCACCTCGAGCTCGACGGGGGCCGGGGCGCTTTCGACGGCGATGCGCGCTCCCGCGAGCCGATCGGTCATCTGGCGCATGTCCAGCGGTCCGCCCACGAACGCGAGGCGTGTGCCTCCGCCCTCGATGAGATGAGCGGCGGCCATCGTTCCGCCGGCCACGCTGTCGACGGAGACGGAGGAGAAGCGCCCGTCGCCGCTGAAGCGATCGACCAGGACAGCGGCGATCCCGCGGGCACGCAAGCGTTCCAGCCGGGCGAGGACATCACCGTGCGGCGCGATCAGAAGGCCGCGCACCTGCTGTTCCTCGAACAGGTCGAGATAGAGATTCTCGCGCGCGGGATCGTAATCGGTGTTGCCGTACAGAATCGCGATGCTGTGTCGCGACGCTTCATCCTCGGCGCCTCGAACGACATCGTGGAAGAACGGGTTCTGCCCGTCGAGCACGACGAAGCCCACGGTCGTGCTGATCCCCGCCCGGAGCTTTCGCGCGGCATCGTTACGTATGTATCCGAGCTGCTCGATGGCCTCGGTCACGCGCCGAGCGGATGTGGCGGAAACCTCATCCGGGCGGTTCAAGACGTTGGACACGGTGCCGACGGAGACTCCGGCCAGTTCAGCGACGTCACGGATGCTCGCGCGCACGCTCTTCCTTCGACTTGAGATGCTGATCACGATCCCATCACGGACGGCGGTCGACTTGACCGACGCGATTCACATAAATAGAGTAGGGAGAAATCCCGGCTGAATCGATTCACTTTCGTCCCGACCTCAAGGGGGAGGCTACAACTCGTGGCTGAGAGCAACTTGTCGCTCGAGCCCGCGCTCGTCCTCGAGCGCGTGGTGAAGTCCTTCGGCGCCGTCCTGGCGCTGCGTTCGGGGAGCTTGACGCTGCATCGCGGATCGATCCATGCGCTGATCGGTGAGAACGGCGCCGGCAAGTCGACGCTCGTGAAGATCATCGCGGGCCTCTACCGACGTGATTCGGGCGAGTTCCTCCTCGACGGGAAGTCGGTCGACTTCACCTCGACGGCGCAGTCGAAAGAGGCCGGAATCGCGGTGATCTACCAGGAGCCGACGCTCTTCCCCGACTTGTCGGTGACCGAGAACATCTTCATGGGACGCCAGCCGACGAACGCCGTGGGCCGGATCGACCGCAAAGCGATGCGCGCGGAGGCGGCGCAGATCTTCCAGCGTCTGGGCGTCGGCCTGGACCCCGACCGTGTGACGGACGGACTCTCGATCGCCGACCAGCAGATCATCGAGATCGCCAAGGCGATCTCACTGGACGCCAAGGTGCTCATCATGGACGAGCCGACGGCGGCGCTGTCCGGTGTCGAGGTCGAGCGGCTGTTCGCGGTGGCGCGGAGTCTTCGCGATGAGGGCCGTGCGCTGCTGTTCATCTCGCACCGGTTCGACGAAGTCTTCGCTCTGTGCGACACGGTCACCGTGATGCGCGACGGTTCGTACGTCGACACGACCGCGATCGCCGATACGACCGTCGACGACCTGGTTCGGCAGATGGTCGGCCGCGATGTCACCGACCTGTTCCCCAAATTGCCCGCCGAGATCGGCGATGTCGTCCTCGAGGTCGAGGGACTGACGCGCAAGGGCGTCTTCGGCGACATCTCTTTCCAGCTGCGTGCGGGCGAGATCGTGGGCCTGGCCGGTTTGGTGGGGGCAGGGCGCAGCGAAGTCGCGCGCGCGGTCTTCGGCGTCGATTCCTATGAGTCGGGCTCCGTGAAGCTGCAGGGCGCGGCGCTCCCGAAGGGCAATCCCCGCACCGCGACGGCGCGCGGAATCGCGTTGGTGCCCGAGGACCGCCGACGACAGGGGCTCGTGCTCGATGACGGAGTCGCCCGCAACATCACGCTCGCCATCCGCGGCAAGCTCGCGAAGTGGGGCCTGATCTGGAACGGCCTGGAGAACCAGGCGGCCAAGACATGGGCCAGCCGCCTCGAGGTGAAGACGGCGGCGCTCGACGCCGAGACGGGCACGCTGTCCGGCGGCAACCAGCAGAAAGTCGTGCTGGGAAAGTGGCTCGCCACGGATCCGGTGGTGCTGATCGTGGACGAGCCGACGCGAGGAATCGACGTCGGAACGAAGTCCGAGGTTCACCGCCTGCTGAGCGAGCTCGCACAGCAGGGGTTGGCGATCCTGATGATCTCGTCTGAGCTGCCGGAGGTTCTGGGGATGGCTGACCGTGTTCTGGTGATGCGAGAGGGCCGCCTGACCGGCGAGTTCTCGCGCGACGAGGCGACACCGGAGGCCGTGATGTTCGCGGCGACCGCGGATGCGGGGGCGGCAGCATGAGCGCGACGCTGACAACTCCTCCGCCGGTGAAGCCCGGCACCAGCGGTGCCGCGAGGCTCGTGCGTCACATCGCGACGGCGCGTGAAACGGGAATCGGCATCGCCCTGGTGGTCATCGTGATCGCCGCCACCGCCGCGAACCCGAACTTCCTGTTCTCGAACGACGGATTCCGCGATCTGCTGCTGACGCCCTCGCTGCTGCTGCTGGTCGCGGTGGGTCAGGCCTTCGTCATCATCACCCGCAGCGTCGATCTCTCGGTCGGCTCGGTCGTGGGGCTGACCGCGTACCTCACGGGTCGACTGTTCATCGACTTCGAAGGCATCCCGGTGATCGTCGTGTTCATCGCGGGCGTCCTTCTCGGCGGACTCCTCGGCGCGATCAACGGCCTCCTGGTGGCGTGGGCCAAAGTGCCGGCGCTGGTGATCACGCTCGGCACGATGTACATCTATCGCGGCATCAACGTCGCATGGACCGGAAGTGACCGCATCAACGCATCGGATCTGCCGCGGGACTTCCGCGGACTCGGAACCGATCAGCTCCTCGGTGTGCCGATCCTCACGATCATCGCCGTCATCGTGCTGATCGCAGCGGCCTGGTACCTGCGCAACATCCGCGGTGGCCGCGAGTTCTATGCGATCGGATCCGACCCCGCAGCAGCCCACCTCTACGGCTTGAAGGTCAACCGCCGCATCATCACGGCGTTCGTCGTGTCGGGTGCCCTGTCCGGGCTTGCCGGTGTGCTGTATGCCGCGCGCTACGGCACCGTGTCCTCTGCGGCCGGGACCGGCTGGGAACTGCAGGCGATCGGTGCCGCCGTGATCGGCGGAGTGGCGATCGCGGGCGGCGTCGGAACCGTGTGGGGCGCCGCGATCGGTGCCTTCCTGCTGCTGACCATCAACCGCGCCCTGCCGATTCTCGGAATCGACGACTTCTGGCAGCGCGCTGTGGTCGGCATCCTCATCATCGGGTCGATCGTGCTCGACCGCGTCCTCGCGGTCCGACAGCACCGACGACTCATCGCACAACGGGAGGAGGGCCGATGAGCACCATGGCCACGGAGACCACCCCGATCCGGCTCTATCAAGCGCATGCCCGTCCGGCGTGGCGGCGCATCCTGTTCACGCGCGAGGCCGCGATCATCGCGCTCCTGGTCATCGTGATCGTGGTCGCCATGACGACCGTGCGCAACTTCGACAGCCCGCTGACGGTGACCTATCTGCTGCGTGATGTCGCGCCGATTCTGCTGATCGCGTTGCCGATGACGTTGATCATCATCACCGAGGAGATCGATCTGTCGGTGGCATCCATCGTCGGTCTGTCGAGTGTGATGACAGGCATCCTCACGCAGGCCGGGTTGCCGTTCCCCATCGCAGCGATCCTCGCGATCCTGGTCGGCACGCTGGCGGGGGCCTTCAACGGGTTTCTCGTGACCGTGGTCGGGCTTCCGTCGCTCGCGGTGACGATCGGCACGCTCGCGCTGTTCCGCGGTATCGCGGTGGGTCTGCTCGGCACGACCGCGATCACCGACTTCCCGGACGAGTGGACGGACCTCGCGAAGGCGAACATCCCGGGCACGCCGATTCCGATGATCATCATCCCCTTCGTGGTGCTGGCCATCCTGTTCGCGGTGCTCCTGCACTTCACGCCCTTCGGGCGCTCGCTGTACGCGATCGGTCTCAACAAGGAAGCGGCGCACTTCTCGGGCATCGACGTGGGGCGCACGAAGTTCATCCTCTTCGTGATGTCGGGCGCGGTCTCGGGATTCGCCGGCGTCTACTTCACTCTTCTGTACTCCAACGCCCGCGGTGACAACGCGATGGGAATGGAGTTGCAGATCATCGCTGCCGTGCTTTTGGGCGGCGTATCGATCTTCGGCGGTCGCGGTGCACTGCACGGCGTCATCGCCGGTGTGCTGCTCATCGGCACCCTCGGCAGCGCCCTGCGCCTCGCCGGTGTCACGAGCGACATCATCAACGTCATCACCGGAGTCCTGCTCATCCTCTCGGTGGTGTCCGCGAGCCTTCTCGCCTGGGTGCACAAGAGACGTGCCGCAGCCATCGGAAAGAGAAGGGGTCGACGCGTCGCTGATCGAGCGACCGCCGGCACCTCGACGCAGTAATCACAAATCCCGCGAGAGCTTCTCGCACCAAGGAAGGAAACAATGATGTTCGGATTGAAGCGCAAGCGGCGTGCTGGTGTTGTAGCCGCGCTGGCTCTCGGCGTGGCCCTGGTCGCGACGGGCTGCTCCGGTGACGGCGGCGGCACCCCGACCGACGGGGGCGACAACGGCGACGGTGACGCGAACCTGACGATCACGATGCTGCCGAAGAACCTCGGCAACCCGTACTTCGACACCTCGACCGGTGGTGCGGAAGAGGCGACGGCCGAGTTCGGCGGCACGTTCGAAGAGGTCGGCCCGACCGAGGCGTCGCCGACGTCGCAGGTGCAGTACATCCAGACGGCCGCTCAGCAGGGCGCTGGGGGACTCATCGTGTCGGCGAACGACCCCGAGGCCATCTGCGACGCCCTCGACGAGGCGCGTTCGGCCGGTGTGAAGGTCGTCACGTTCGACTCGGACACCAACCCCGACTGCCGTGACCTGTTCATCAACCAGGCCTCGAGCGAGGGCATCGCCAAGGTGCAGGCCGAGCTGATCGCGGATCAGATCGGCGGCTCGGGTGAGATCGCTGTTCTGTCGGCGTCGGCCAACGCGACGAACCAGAACGCGTGGATCGAGCTGATGGAGGAGGAGCTCGCCGCGAGCTACCCCGACATCGAGATCGTCGAGATCGCCTACGGTGACGACGACGACCAGACCTCGTTCGACAAGACTGCGGCGCTGCTGCAGACGTACCCGGAGCTGAAGGGCATCGTCTCGCCGACCACGGTCGGTATCGCTGCTGCCGCTCGCTACCTGTCGACGTCGGAGTACAAGGGCCAGGTCGCGCTGACCGGTCTGGGTACGCCGAACCAGATGCGCGAGTACGTCGAGGACGGCACGGTCACGGCGTTCGCGCTGTGGAACCCGGCCGACCTCGGCTACCTCGCCGCGTTCGCGACGGCGGCGCTCATCACGGGTGAGATCACCGGCGCCGAGGGCGACACGTTCGAGGCCGGCAAGCTGGGCTCGTTCGAGGTCGGCCCGGACAACAGCGTGCTGCTCGGAGACCCCTTCGTCTTCGACGCGGACAACATCGGCGACTTCGACTTCTAAGTCGTCCCCCCAGGGCACCCGGCGGCAGCATGACTGCTCGCCGGGTGCCCTTGCCGTGCGTGAGGGGCGGAGTGGCATTCGCGGCGCCGGGGCGTCGGGGTGCCGCTGAGCCGGGGCGCCGGGACCGTCGCGTCGATCTCCCCGGCCATTGACCGCGAGACTGCATCGGCGGGTCGAGACAGCGGGTGGGCCCCGCAGTCTCGGCGGCCTGTTGCGGTCTCGCGGTCGTGGGCGGATGCTGCGGGGGCGGCGGATGCGGCGGGGGTGGGCGGATGCGGCGGGGGCGGCGGATGCGGCGGGGGCGGCGGATGCGGCGGGGGCGGCGGATGCGGCGGGGGCGGCGGATGCGGCGGATGCGGCGGGGGTGGGCGGATGCTGCGGGCACGGGCACGGGGATCGCTTCCTCCACAGGGGGGTCTCCGGGCGGGTTGTGCACGGATTGTAATCGGGGTGTCATCTGGGGGTTTGGATGTCGGTGGCCCTGGTCAGAATGGGGGGTATGAGCACCCTTCCTGTCACTCTCGCCCGGTTGGGTGACGCCCTGGCCGGGGTGGTGCAGACCGTGTTCGACGAGGGCGTGTTGCGGGTCGCGAGTGATGACGAGGTGCTGGCGGTGCTCGCGGCGGCGGGGCGGTTGTTGCGGGGTGTGGAGGCGGTGCTGGTCGAGACGGTCGGGCAGGTGCGGGAACGCTCCGATGCGGTCCCGCATGCGGACCGGTTGACCACCCGGTTGGGGTGCCGGTCGGAGGGTGAGCTGGTGCAGCGGGCGACACGGGTGTCTCAGCGCACCGCGGCCGATATCGTCTCCGCAGCGCGGGCGATCGAGCAGCGCACCGCACCGAGTACGGGGGAGCTGCTCCCGGCGGAGCTGCCGGGCATGCGGGAGGTGCTCGTAGCGGGTGAGGTCGGTGTCGACGGGGTCGTCGCGGTGGCCGGACCGTTGCGGGGATGTATCGCGGGGCGGCAGGCGCTCCTGGCCGCGGATGCGGAGTTGGCTGCGGCCGCTCGCGGTGAGGGGGCGGATGCGGCCCCGCCGGCGTGTGCGGAAGATCTTCGCACGTATGCCACGGTGTGGGCGGTGTTCCTGGATCAAGACGGTACCGAACCCGGCCAGGCGCGGGCGATGCGCAAACGCGGGCTGACCCTCGGGGTCAGCCGTGACGGGCTCGTCCCGGTGCGGGGGAACCTGCTCCCCGAGGTGGCCGCGCAGTTGCAGCGCGGGTTCGATGCCCTGCTGAACCCGAAAGTGAACGGGGTGCCGGTCACCGGGCCACGGTTCGACGGCCACGACGAGGATGATCGTGACGAACCGTTGCCGGGCACCGCCGATGACCGCACCCGCACGCAGAAGCAGCACGACGCGTTGGCGATCATGCTGACCGCCGCCGCCGAATCCGCCGCCCTTCCCACCCTGGGTGGTGCCGCCCCCACGCTCGTGGTGTCCGTGCGGGAAAAGGACCTCGCCACCGGGCGGGGTGCCGCGTTCCTCAGCGGCCTGAACGACCCGGTATCCCTGTCCGTCGCCCGGCACATCGCGTGTTCCGGGGCGGTGCAGCGGGTCGTGCTCGGCGTCAACGACCGGATCGTGTCGATCCACACCCAGGAACGCGTGTTCAACCGCCGCCAACGCCGCGCGATCGGGCTCCGCGACGGGGGCTGCGTCATCCCCGGATGCCACGTCCCCTTCGAATGGTGCGAACTGCACCATGTCGTCGAGCACGCCCAGGGCGGGCCCACACACACCAGCAACGGGGTGCCCCTGTGCTGGTGGCACCACCGCACCCTCGACACCAGCGGATGGCACATCCGGATGAGACGCGGCGTCCCCGAAATCCGCGGACCCGCCTGGTGGGACCCCCACCTGAAATGGCGACCCGTCACATCCTCACCCACAAGACTCCTCGACAGGCTATCGACGAACAGCTGAACCGTGCCCGCTGGGCGGAACTGCGCCGATCAGGACCGGCGCGGCGCGCTCGATAACCCTCGATAACCCTCGGTGACGGTGACGGTGACGGTGACGGTGGCGGTGGCGGTGGCGGTGTCCTCGTGCTCGTGTTCGCCGTTGTCGGCATCCTCGTGCACGTCCTCAGCTTTCGTTCGCGTCTTCGTCGGCGTCCTTCTTTGGCCTTCCTCGGCCTCCGCGTGACCGTCCTCGTTTTCGTTCGCGTCTTCGCCGACGTCCTCGTCTTGGGTCTTCCCCGGCCTCTCGTGCGCGAGCTCGTCCGCATCCCGTCCCGTCCCGTCCCTGCCCCAGTCCTCGCCACATTCCGGTCCGGTGCGCGCGGGTCACGCTGCTCGACCCCGCTCTTCCAGGGGCGCCTCAGACAAATTCGTCACAGCGCTTCGGCGAGCGCAAGCGGCCGACTTCAGCGTTCGATCCCGCCTGCCACGCGCGTGAACCCGCGATCTCGGCACCCGTTTCTGTCTTTCCGTCGGCGTTGGGCGTTGACAGCGGGCGGCGACGGCCAATAGCTTTGCCTGACTCGGCTCCAGCTGCAGGAGACCGAGGGTGCTTCTGGGGATGCACCGAAGCAGCGCTTGTCGAACGCTCAAAGGAGAGACGATGTCGATGATTTCACGATGGCGCCGGACGATGATGGTGGGGGCGATCGGCGCCGCGAGCTGCGCGCTGCTGCTCGCCGGCACGGCCGCGGCGACGGCGGCTCCATCTCACGTGGTCGTGGCCCAGATCGCCGCGCAGGACCTCGTGAGCGTCGAGCTGACACCGCGGATCCTCGCGGGCAGCGTGTTCCTGTCGATCTCGGCCACGAATAACTCATCGGCGCCCGTCGACATCGCCATCTCGACCGTCTACGGCGGCCAGACCTTCACTGCTGTGGCACCCGGCCGGACCGTGGCGACGTCGGTCAACACGCGCCTGGCGACCATTCCGTCCGGGGTCGCCACGATCACCGCGACGAGTGGAACCACCACCGAGACGACGACCGTGCCGTACGGCGGCTACCCCATCGAGGTCGTGCCGCGCACGCTCGCCGGCCGCGTGCACCTGTCGGTGACGGCGACGAACCCGCTCGCCGTGCCCGCCGACGTCGTCGTCACGACGGCATACGGGGGCAAGACCTTCCGCGGCGTCGCGCCCGGCGCCTCCGTCTCGGTCAGCGTGAACTCGCGCCTCGCCGCGGTCCCGGCTGGGGAGGCCACCATGACGGCGACCGCCGTCGCCGGCGGCAACTCGATCACGCGGACAGCGCCCTACCCGGCGTATCCCGGGCAGTAGTCAGCGCGTCGGCTCGTACCGACGCGGCGCGTGCGTGCGCGCCACGAGGTCGCGCAGCGCCTCGAGCGAGCCCGAGACGAGCCCGACGGCACGCGCCTGCACGAGGACGTTGCCGAGCGCTGTCGCCTCGACGGGCCCCGCGAGCACCGGCAGACCCGCCCGATCGGCCGTGCGCTGGCACAGCAGTTCGTTGAGCGCGCCGCCCCCGACGATGTGGATCGTGCGCACGTCGACGCCGCCGATGCGACCCGCCTCACGCGACGCGTCGGCGAACGCCTGCGCGAGCGACTCGACGATCGACCGCGCGTACTCCGCGCGCGAGCGCGGAGGAGTGAGGCCGTGCTCGTCGAACCATGCGTCGATCCGCGCAGGCATGTCACCGGGCGGCATGAAGCGCGGATCGTTGACGTCGAAGACGGGCACGTTGCCCGAGACCTCTTCGGCCGCGTCGAGCAGCGACGGAAGATCGATGCGCTCGCCCGAGCGCTCCCACGTGCGCACCGTCTCGCTCAGAACCCACAGGCCCATGACGTTGTGCAGCAGACGCACGCGTCCGTCGACGCCACCCTCGTTCGTGAAGTTCGCCGCGAGCGCCTCTGTCGACAGCACGGGCCGTTCCACCTCGACGCCGACGAGGCCCCACGTGCCGCACGAGATGTAGGCCGCGGCATCCGCCTGCATCGGCACCGCGACGACGGCCGAGGCCGTGTCATGCGAGCCGACGGCGGTCACGGGCACGCCTTCGGGTGCCCCCACCGCCGCCGCGACGGCGGTCGTGAGCGCGCCGAGGTGCTCGCCGGGCGCGATGAGCGGGGGCAGGATGCCGCGCGGCACGCCGGCTGCCGCACGCAGCCGGTCGTCCCACCGCTGGTCGTGCAACAGCCCCGTCGTCGAGGCGTTCGTCAGTTCGGCGCGGGCGACGCCGGTGAGCCAGTACCCGATGAGATCGGGCACGAGCAGCGCCGTGTCGGCGAACTCGAGCACGTCCCGTGACTCGGCCGCGAACTGATAGAGCGTGTTGAACGGCAGGAACTGCAGGCCGTTGCGGGCGAAGAGATCGGCGTGCGGCATCCGCTCGTGAACCGTCGCCACACCGCGTCCGGTACGCCCGTCGCGGTAGTGGAACGGCTCGCCCAGCAGACGTCCGTCGCGCAGGAGCGCGTAGTCGACGGCCCAGGAGTCCACGCCGATGCTGCGGATGCCGGAATCCCGACGGAACGCCTCGCTCAGTCCGCCCAGGGCGCTGCCGTACAGACCGAGGATGTTCCAGTGCAGCCCGTCGGACGTCTGCACCGGGTCGTTCGGGAACCGTGCGACCTGGGTGAGCTCGAGCGTGTCGCTGCCGACACGACCGACCACGACCCGGCCGCTCGTCGCCCCGAGATCGACCGCCGCGACAGCGCCGGCGCTCACGAGGTCTCCCAACGGTCGCTGAGCTCGTCGAAGCGTCGTCCGTGATCGTTCGCCGACCCGTCGACGACCTCGTGCACCGGGACTCCGCTGCTCATCGCAGGAACGCCGCAGCGACGCCGGAGTCGACCGGGATGTGCAGGCCCGTCGTGCGTGAGAGCTCGGGACCGGTCAGGACGTACACGGCGTCGGCGACGTTGTCGGGCACGACCTCGCGCTTGAGGATCGTGCGGTTGGCGTAGAACTGGCCGAGGTCCTGCTCGTCGACGCCGTAGGTCGCGGCGCGGTTGGCGCCCCAGCCGCTGGCGAAGATGCCCGAGCCGCGCACGACGCCGTCGGGGTTGATCCCGTTGACGCGCACACCGTGCTCACCGAGCTCGACCGCGAGCAGGCGCACCTGGTGGGCCTGATCGGCCTTCGTCGCGGAGTAGGCGATGTTGTTGGGGCCGGCGAAGACGGAGTTCTTCGACGAGATGTAGATGACGTCGCCGCCCATGCCCTGGTCGATGAGCGCCTTCGCGGCGGCCTTCGAGACGAGGAACGAGCCCTTCGCCATGACGTCGTGCTGCAGGTCCCAGTCCTTCTCGGTGGTCTCCAGCAGCGGCTTCGACAGCGACAGGCCGGCATTGTTGACGACGAGGTCGATGCCGCCGAACGCCAGCACGGTCGCGTCGATCGCCGCCTGCACGCCGTCGGCGTCGGCGACGTTCGCCGCGACGCCGATCGCGACATCGGTGTTGCCGAGCTCGGCGGCCACGGCCTGCGCCTTCTCGAGGTCGAGGTCGGCGACGACGACGCACGCGCCCTCGGCGGCGAGGCGGGTGGCGATCGCCTTGCCGATTCCGGATGCCGCACCCGTGACGAACGCGATACGGCCCTGGTGCGTCTTGGGCTTGGGCAGGCGCTGCAGCTTGGCCTCTTCGAGAGCCCAGTACTCGATGCGGAACTTCTCGGCATCCGAGATGGGAGCGTACGTCGACAGCGACTCGGCGCCGCGCATGACGTTGATCGCGTTGACGTAGAACTCGCCCGCGACGCGCGCCGTCTGCTTGTTCGCGCCGTACGAGAACATGCCGACACCCGGCACGAGCACGATGAGCGGGTCCGCACCACGGATCGCGGGGGAGTCTGCCGACGCATGGGCGTCGTAGTAGGCCTGGTAGTCCTTGCGGTACTGCTCGTGCAGCTCCTTGAGGCGCGCGATGGAATCCTCGACCGACGCGTCCGCGGGAAGGTCGAGCAGCATGGGCTTGACCTTGGTGCGCAGGAAGTGGTCGGGGCAGCTCGTGCCCAGCTCGGCGAGCTCGGGGGCACGCGCCGACTCGAGGAAGTCGAGCACGACGTCGGAGTCGGTGAAGTGGCCGACCATCGGCTTGTCGGTTGAGGCGAGACCACGGATCGTGGGTGCCAGCGCGGCGGCCTTCGCGTGGCGCTCGGCCTCGGAGAGGGCCGCGAAGCCGGCCCGGGGTGCGCCGAAGGGGGCGTCCTTGCCGTGCTCGTCGATGTAGCGCTGCGCGGTCTCGATGATCCAGAGCGAGTTCTGCTCGGCTTCGTCCGACGTGTCGCCCCACGCCGTGATGCCGTGGCCGCCGAGGATCGTGCCGATCGCCTGCGGGTTCTTCGCCTTGATCTCGGCGATGTCCAGGCCCAGCTGGAAACCGGGGCGGCGCCACGGCACCCACACGACCTTGTCGCCGAAGATGGTCGCCGTGAGCTCCTCGCCGTCGGCGGCGGTCGCGATCGCGATGCCCGAGTCGGGATGCAGGTGGTCGACGTGCGCCGCATCGACGAGGCCGTGCATCGCCGTGTCGATCGAGGGGGCGGCACCGCCCTTGCCGTGCAGGCAGTAGTCGAACGCCGCGACCATCTCGTCCTCGCGGTCGACGCCGGGATACACGTCTACGAGCGACCGGAAACGGTCGAGCCGCAGCACCGCGAGGCCCTGCTCCTTCAGCGTGCCGAGGTCGCCGCCGGATCCCTTCACCCACAGCAGCTCGACCGGCTCACCCGTGACGGGATCGGTCGCGGTGCCCTTGGCCGACGTGTTGCCGCCCGCGTAGTTGGTGTTCTGGGGATCGGCGCCGAGACGGTTGCTGCGGGCGATCAGCTGAGCGGGGGTGGAATCGGTCATCACGGAACTCTCTGTACGTGGACGATGTTCGTTCGTGTGAAGTATCTCAAGAAATGATCACATGTGCAACGGTGTCAGCGCACGTCGACGACGTCGCGGTAGGCGCGCAGGCGCGCATCGGTCGGATCGAGCTCGGTCACGAGCAGGTCGATCTGCTCCCACTCGAAGCTGCGGGCGACGTCGCGCTCGCCGAGCTTGGAGGAATCCAGCAGGAGCACGATGCGCTCGGCGCTGCGGGCGAACTCCTGCTTCACTTGCGCCTCGGAGAGTGAGACGTCCATCGATCCGAGGTCGGACTGCACCCCGCTCGCACTCGTGAAGAGCGTCGAGTAGCTCATCGACGCCGCCGCGCGACACGCGAGCGGGCCGACGAAGCTGTCCGTCGAGGCCTCGGCCTCCCCGCCGGTGAGCAGGCTGTTCATGAAACCGGCGCGGCGCGCGGCGGAGAAGTTCTCCCACGAGTTGGTCACGACCGTCACGCCGTCGTCGCCCGAGAGGCTCGCGATCAGCGCGCCGACCGTCGTCGACGCATCCATCGCGATCGCGCCGCCGCGCGGAACGAGCCCAGCCGCCTTCCGCGCGATGACCGTCTTGGCGTCACGCTGCAGATTGCTTCGCACGCCGAAGCGCTGCGGTCCCGGAGTGGGAATCGCGCCGCCGCGCACGCGGCGCACGAGGCCTGCCGCCTCGAGCTCGAGCAGGTCGCGACGGACCGTCATCTGCGAGACCTCGAACGCGGATGCCGCATCGGCGAGACTGACCGACCCGTGCTCTTCGACGAGGCGCGCGAGGGCCTGTCGCCGGCGCTCGCTGTCCAGGGAACTCGTGGTCGACATGACGACGACATTGCTGCATCGGCCGCCCCTGCACAACTCGCGCAAGGCCGATTCGCGATCTTGTTGCGCTCTCGAGGACCCTTTGTTAGATTCACTGAATCACAAAAGGTTCATTGAACCCAAGTGAGCCGGATGGACATCGACGTCGAGATATGACGTCACGAAGGAGTGAGAAATGGCGAACGCCGGGCCCTACGAGAACGTCACGAGCACAGAAACCGCCATCGAGCGCGCGATGGATGCCTCGGGCGGCGTTCTGTCACTGGCCCCCGCTTGGGTGCCCCGCTCGTTCTGCACGCCGGGTCGCCGCATCCGCCTCCACCCCGACGACTACTTCCCGCTCGGCAAGGACCGCGGCGGAATCGACGAGCGTTGGCTCGCGAGCGCCATCCGCGCTGAGAACGGTCCGCGCACCGACCCGTTCGAGGGTCTCAGCCTCGTGCGCGACCCCGACGGCAACGTCATCCCGTTCGACGAGTTCATCGCGCACTTCCGTGGCGACGCGATTGGCGGGCTGTGGGATTCGCACGGCCTGTGGCCGATGTACTCCAAGTTCTTCGACAACGAGTTCCCGCTGCCCTTCCACATCCACCACCGCGACGAGCACGCGGCCCTCGTGGGCAAGCCCGGCAAGCCCGAGGCCTATTACTTCCCGACGCAGATGAACAACCACGGCGGTCAGTTCCCGTACACCTTCTTCGGCCTGCACCCCGAGGTCACGAAGGATCAGCTGCGCGAGAAGCTCGCCGGCTTCCTGCGCGGCGGCGACAACCGCATCACCGACCTGTCGAAGGCGTACCGCATCACCCCCGGCACGGGATGGGACGTGCCCGCCGGCATCCTGCACGCTCCCGCCAGCATGTGCACGTACGAGCCGCAGGCGGCGTGCGACGTCTTCGCCATGACCGAGTCCTGGTCCAACAACCGCGAGGTCGGCGACGAACTGCTCTGGAAGGACGTACCCGACGATCGCGTCGGCGACCTGGACTTCATCGTCGAGCTCGTCGACTGGGAGCGCAACGTCGACCCGGAGTTCTGGAGCCACCGTTTCACTCCGCCCGTCGAGACCGTCGCGAGCGTCCGCGCCGCGACGCCCGACTACGTCGAGAAGTGGATCACGTATCGCTCGCCCGCGTTCAGCGCGAAGGAGCTGACGGTCCGCCCCGGTGGCGCCGTGACGGTCGGTGAGACCGACGCGTACGGCCTCGTGGCCGTCGGCGGCCGCGGCACGATCAACGGCCAGCCCCTCGCCGCGATCAGCTCGATCCGGTACGGCCAGTTCTCATCCGACGAGTTCTTCGTGACGGCATCCGCGGCCTCGGCCGGTGTCACAGTCGTCAACGAATCTTCGACCGAGGATCTCGTCATCCTCAAGCACTTCGGTCCCGGCAGCGCCCAGCTGAGCGCCGAGCGCGGGGAACTGGGACTGTAGATGACCGGCACGGCAGAGCTGTTCGGCGTCGACCTCGGCGAGGCGCGACGGCGGATCGGCTCACTCGCTCAGATCGCTCGGATCGACGAGTTCACCGAGACGCAGGGTCCGGCGCGCGGCGCTCGCCGCATCCGCGTCGACACCGGCGGCGGACTGTCCTTCGAGGTGCATCCTGACCGGGCGATGGACCTCGGCCAGGTCACCTTCCGAGGGACTCCGCTGAGTTGGATGTCGCCGGTCGGCATCGGCGCGCCCGCCCACACCCACGACGTGGGCATGGACTGGCTCCGCGCGTTCGGCGGCGGCCTGCTGACGACGTGCGGCCTGGACTCGTTCGGGCCGCCGACGAGCGAGGACGGCGTGGACTACCCCATGCACGGCCGGATCAGCTCGACACCGGCGACCCTCACGCGTGCGCAGGTCCTCGACGACGGGATCGTCATCGAGGGAGAGGTGCGGCAGGCCTCGGTGTTCGGGGAGAACCTCGTCCTCCGCCGCCGCATCCAAGCGCACCTGGGGGGCTCCGTCATCCGGATCGACGACACCGTGACGAACGAGGACTCGCGTCCGGCCGGTCACATGGTGCTCTACCATTGCAATCTTGGCTGGCCGCTGCTTTCGGAGGATGCCGTGCTGCGGATCCCGTCCGCAGCCGTCACCCCGCGAGACGCGACCGCAGAAGCCGGAGTCGCGAGCTGGCACGAGCTCTCAGCGCCCACGCGGGGCTATGCCGAGCAGGTGTTCCGCCACGACTTCCGCGATCAGGGTTTCGCCGAGGTCTCGGTGGACAACCCGGAACGCGACGTGCGTCTGGCGATCAGGTTCGACACGAAGACGCTGCCGGGCCTTCACCAGTGGAAGATGCTCGGCGAAGGTCACTACGTGCTCGGGCTCGAACCCGTGAACGTCGATTGGAGCAGGGGCCGCGCCACGGCCCGCAGCGAAGGCGTCCTGCCCGAGCTGCAGCCGGGCGAGTCGGTGTCGTACGCCATCGAGATCGACGCCGGACCCAGCCGCGCGCGCGGCGCGAAGAGGAAGGAGTCGGCATGAGTGTGCCCGCACTGGAGATGCGGGGGATCTCGAAGTCGTTCCCCGGCGTCAAGGCGCTGTCCGATGTCGATCTCGTCGTCGAACCCGGCGAAGTCCACGCGATCGTCGGTGAGAACGGCGCAGGAAAATCCACCCTGATGAAGATCCTCGCCGGGGTCTACCAGCCCGACGCCGGCTCGGTCGCCCTGTCGGGCGAACGCGTGCGGATCTCCGGTCAGCTGGATGCCCGGCGACGCGGCATCGGCATGGTCTACCAAGAACTCAATCTGGTGCCCGACCTGTCCGTGGCCGAGAACATCGCCCTGGGGGCCACGCCGTCGAGATTCGGCATCGTGCGTCGTCGCGCGCTGCTCGAGTCCGCCCGTGCCGTGCTCGACGCGCTCGATGCGCGGATCGACCCGCGGGCTCGTCTCGGGTCGTTGACGGTGAGTCAGCAGCAGCTGGTCGAGATCGCCAAGGCGTACGCCGCTCGCCCTCAGATCATGGTGCTCGACGAACCGACGTCGTCGCTGAGCGAGCACGAGGCGCAGGCGCTCTTCCGTGTCATCCGCACGATGCGTGCCGATGGCATCGCCATCATCTACATCAGCCACCGCCTGCGCGAAGTGCTGGACTTGGCAGACCAGGTCACGGTGCTGCGCGACGGCCGTCAGATCGAGACGCGGCCCGCGTCGGGGCTGACCGCCACCGAGATGATCACCCTCATGGTCGGGCGCGACCTGACCGATGTCTTCCCCAAGCGCGACGTGCCGATCGGAGACGTCGTGCTCGAGCTCGAGGGACTCAGCCGCTCGGGCGCCTTCGAAGACGTCTCGCTCACGGTCCGCGCGGGCGAGATCGTCGGTCTCGCGGGCCTCGTCGGCGCCGGTCGGACCGAGGTCGCCCGCGCCGTCTTCGGCCTGGACACCGCCGACGCCGGCACGGTCCGTGTCAACGGCTCCGACGCGCGCGTCCGCAGTCCGCGCAAAGCGGTCAACGCCGGCATCGCCTACGTGCCCGAGGATCGCAAGCGCGACGGCATCATCCCCGAGGCATCCATCAAGGACAACATCGCGCTGCCCGTGCTTGCCAAGGTGAGCTCGGCCAGCTGGATCTCGTCGCGGCGCGAGCGCGCCCTCGCGCGGAAAGAGGTCGACGCCCTGGGGGTCTCCCCGCCGGTCATCGAGCGCGCCGTGAGCACCCTCAGCGGCGGCAACCAGCAGAAGGTCGTCATCGCGAAGTGGCTCGCGACGCAGCCCGACGTGCTGCTGCTGGACGAACCGACGCGCGGAGTCGACGTCGGTGCCAAGGCCGACATCCACACGATCATCGGCGAGCTCGCCGCCCAGGGCGTGGCCATCCTGCTCATCTCGTCGGAGCTTCCCGAGGTGCTCGCCGTCAGCGATCGCATCTACGTCCTGCACGAAGGCCGCGTATCGGCGGAGTTCGACCGCGCCGACGCCGACGAGCGATCTGTCATGCACGCCGCGACCGGAGAGGTAACGCAATGACCTCATCGAACGCGCCCACGCGGGCGCAGACCGAAACGACCCGATCGGGCGACCGCCTGACGAAGGGCAGCGCGCTCTCGCGCATCGGTCCCTGGATCGGCATGCCCGTCGGCATCGTGCTGCTGCTCATCGTGGGGTCGGTGCTGTCGGACCGGTTCCTGAGCATCGGCAACCTGACCAACGTCCTCATCAACATCTCGATCCTCGGCGTCATCGTCGTCGGGATGACCTTCGTCTTCATCACGCGAGGCCTCGCCGACCTCTCGGTGCCGGCCACCGTCGCCGTCGGAGCGATCCTCGTGCTCGGCCTGCAGCCGATCATGGGCACGATCCCGGCAGCTCTCGTCGCGATCCTCGCCGCCCTCGCCGCCGGAGTCGTCAACGGCCTCCTGATCGGCTACGCCGGCATCAACCCGGTCATCACGACGCTCGCCGTCGGCACGATCGTGCTCGGCATCGCGCAGTGGAGCGTCGGCGGCGTCATCGTCTACGGCAGCGACCCCGAAGCGCAGGCCTTCCTCAACGGGCGCATCTTCGGGATCCCCGTCATCGTGCTGGTGTTCCTCGTGGTCGCGATCATCGGGCACCTCGTGCTCTCGCGCACCGTGCTGGGGCGCTGGGTGTACGCGGCCGGTGGAAACCCGGATGCCACGCGGGCGAGTGCCGTGCCGCTCTTCTTCACTCGGGGCGCTGCCTTCGTGCTGACGGCGGGGCTCGCGGGCATGGCCGGCGTGCTGCTCGGAGTGACGCTGCAGACCGCACGCCCCGGCATCGGGATCGGCTACGAGTTCGACGCGATCACGGCCGTCGTCGTGGGCGGTGTCAGCCTCCTGGGCGGATCCGGCAGCATCCCGCGCGCGATCGGCGGACTGCTCTTCGTCGCGCTGCTCAACAACATCCTCGTGCTGCAGGGCGTGCCCACCGCAGTGCAGGGCATCGCCAAGGGCGCGCTCATCGTGGCCGCCGTCTCGCTCGATGTGTACCTCCGTCGGAAGGGAGGCCGATCATGATCCGCACCTCGTCGAATCGGATCACCGACAGTGTCGTGTTCCTGAGCCTCGTGCGCTACCGCGTCATCGTCATCCTCGTCGCGACCCTCGTGCTGTCGGCTTCGTTCGTGCCGGGGTTCTTCGAAGGGCGCACGCTCAGCCTCGGCGTCGATCGCGTCGCCACGATGGGGCTGCTCGCGATCGGTCTGACCGTCGTGCTGATCGCCGGCCAACTCGACCTCTCGGGCGGTGCGATCCTCGCACTGTCGGGTATCGCGGCCATCGGATTGCAGCCTGCACTCGGCCAGATCCCGGCGGCTCTCGTGGGCATCGCGGTCGCCATGGCGGCAGGAGCCATCAACGGCGTCCTCGTGGTCGTGCTCAAGATCAACTCGCTCGTGGCGACCCTCGCGACGATGGTGTTCTTCCGCGCCGTGTGCCACCTCATCACCGATTCCCGGCCCGTCAGCGGCACGGACCCGTTCTTCGGCATTCCGCTCACCCAGCCGGTCGCGGGGACGGTGTCCGTGCGTGTGCTGCTGTTCCTCGCGCTCATCCTCCTGCTGCACTTCTGGCTGACGCGCAGCGTCGGCGGACGCAACCTGTTCGCCGTCGGCAGCAACGCCGCCAGCGCGACGGCGAGCGGCGTGCGCTCCAATGCCTACCTGTTCGGCGCGTTCGTCTTCAGCGGCACGATGGCCGGCGTCGCGGGCGTCACGTTCAGCATCGCCTCGAACACCGGCTCACCCGTCTTCGGCGACACGATCGTGCTGACCGCGATCGCGGCCGTCGTGATCGGTGGCACGCGGCTCGAGGGCGGCGTCGGCTCGGCGCTGGGAACCCTGGGCGGTCTGCTGACCCTCGCGGCTCTGACGACGGCGATGGAGTACCAGAGCGTACCCGCCTACGTGCAGGACATCGTGACCGGCTGCATCCTGCTGCTTCTGATCCTGCTCGACCGCTTCACCTTCGCGAAGCAGGGTGTCGACCTCTCCCTGTCGGCACTCGCGCGACGCCTCCGACGACGGGGGCCGGGCGCACAGAAAGACACCACACAAGAGATCGAAAGGACGATCGCATGAAGAAGAAGTTCCTGTTCGGCGGAGCCGTGCTGTCAGCGGCGATGCTGCTCGCCGGATGCGCCGGCGCGGCAGACACCGACTCCGGCTCGACCGATGGCGAGGCCGCAGGCTCCGGCAAGGAGATCTGCTACATCACGGCAGCCGAGTCGCACGCCTACGCCACGCCCGCCAACGAGGCGTTCCTCGCCGCCGCCGATGAGGCAGGCGCCAAGGTCACGATGCTCAGCCAGGACTTCGACGTCCAGACCGGCACCGAGCAGCTCTCGACGTGCATCGGGCGCAACCCCGACGGCATCGTGCTGTGGCCGCTCGACCCGCAGGCCTACATCCCGGGCCTCATCCAGGCGCAGTCGGCACAGATCCCGGTCGTGCTGATCAACTCCCCGATGGATGACGAGGCGCTCAAGCTCGTCGCGAGCTTCACCGGCCCCGACGTCTACGAAGAGGGCGTGCTGTCGGCCGACGCGATGAACGACGCGCTCGGCGGCGAAGGAAACGTCGTCATCATCGCCGGTCAGGCCGGCAACGGCACGAGCATCGGTCGCAGCGACGGCTTCACCGAGCGTCTCGACGAGCTCGGATCGGGCATCGAGATCCTGCAGTCGGTGAACGCCGACTTCGACCAGCAGAAGGCGCTCGTGGCCAGCCGCGACCTCATCACGCGCTTCGGCGACGACATGGACGGCGTCTACGCGAGCGACGACACGATGGCCCGCGGCTTCATCGACGCGTGGACCGAGTCGGGCCGTGACCTTGCCGAGATCCCCGTGATCGTCGGCATCAACGGCCAGGCGGACGCGTTCGCGTCCATCAAGGCCGGTCACTTCTACGCGACGATCCTGCAGTCGCCGGTGGAAGACGGTGCGCTGGCCCTCGAGACGATCCTCAAGGTCGCCGACGGCGAGACGGTCGACGCACGTCTGCCGATCCCGCTGACGGTCGTCACGATCGACAACGTGGACGACATCGAGCCCGCGTTCTAAATCGGGTAGACGAAGGGGCGGATGCGCGCGTGAGCGGCATCCGCCCCTTCGCCGTCCTCACGTCGATTCGCGCACGACCAGCTCGGGCTCGAGAACGACGTGGTTGGTTCGGGGGCTTCGCTGCGGGCTGTCGATGAGGTGCATGATCATCTCGACGGCCGTGCGACCCAGCTGCGCGCGCGGCTGCGCGACGGTCGTCAGGGGAACGGCGCCCACTTCGGACCACACGACGTTGTCGTAGCCGACGATCGCGAGATCCTCGGGCACCCGCAGCCCGCCGTGCGTCACCCGCTGGAGCAGGCCCAGGGCCACCACGTCGTTGGCGCAGAGGACCGCCGTGGGACGCTTGTCGGGTTGCCGTGCCAGCAGCGCCTCGCCGGCCGCGCGTCCTTCCTCGACCGTCCAGGACTCGGTCGAGATGAGTTCGAGCGTGATGTCGCCGGCCGTCCGGTCGATGACCTCGCGCGCGCCCTCGTAGCGCATCCGCACCTTCGGCGACCGATGCGGATGCCCGAGATAGGCGATGCGCCGGTGTCCACGGTCGATGAGATGCTGGGCCCCCGCGCGTCCGCCGTGTCCGTCGTCGACGACGACCGACCAACAGTCGCGATCGTCGCCGACCCGGTCGACGAAGACCATGGGCACGCCGCGATCGCGCAGCATCTCCAGGCGGGAGCTGTTCTCGTCGACGGGGGAGATGATGATGCCCTGCACGCGCTGCTGCACGAGCAGGTCGAGATTCTGCGACTCCCGCACGGCGTCGTAGGCGCTGTTGCACAGCACGACGCCGAGTCCGAGTTCGCGGCTGAGCTGCTCGGCGCCGAGCGCGACGTCGACGAAGAACGGGTTGTCGAGGTTGGCCACGGCGATGCCGATCGTGCGCGTGCGGCCGGCGCGGAACTGCCGCGAGCTCTGGTCCGGCACGAAGTCGAGCTCGTCGATCGCCCGGATGACCTTCTCGCGCGTCTCTGCGCGCACGTACGACGGTCGATTCAGGACGTTGCTGACCGTCCCCGCGGAAACTCCGGCAAGCCGCGCGACATCGCGGATCGTAGCCATCAGCGGGCCCGAGCGGCGCGGTGGGACAGGTTCATTGAACGATCGTATCGCTCGTCCGCCCGGTCCGTAGGGGTCAGGCGCCCCAGCTGGCCTGCACGCCGCCGACGCGCTCGGCCTCGATCCGTTCCTGATAGCCGGATGCCGCATAGGCGGCCATCGGGTCGGCGGGAAGACCGCGCGTCTCGCGCCACTCGGCGAGTGCCGGCCGGACGTCGGTGTAGAACGCATCCATGAAGACCGCGTTGGCGGCCAGCACATCGCCCGAAACCTGAGCGTCGCGGAGGGCGTCGCCGTCGACGAGGAGCGCCCGGGCGGTCATCTCCTGCACGTTCAGCACCGAGCGGATCTGTCCGGGGATCTTCTGCTCGATGTTGTGGCACTGGTCGAGCATGAAGGTCACATCGGGGTTGTTGAGCGCGCCGCCGCGGATCACCTCGAAGAGGATGCGGAACAGCTGGAACGGGTCGGCGGCACCGACGATGAGGTCGTCGTCGGCATAGAACCGCGAGTTGAAGTCGAACGAGCCGAGCTTTCCGAGGCGCAGGAGCTGCATCACGATGAACTCGATGTTCGTGCCCGGGGCGTGGTGGCCCGTGTCGAGGCAGACCATCGCGCGCTCGCCGAGCGCCGCCACCTGCGCGTACGACGTTCCCCAGTCCGGAACGTCGGTGTGGTAGAACGCCGGCTCGAAGAACTTGTACTCCAGCACGAGACGCTGCTCGCCGGAAAGGCGCGCGTAGATCTCCTGGAGGGACTCCTGCAGGCGGTCCTGGCGCCCGCGCAGGTCGGCCTGGCCGGGATAGTTCGAGCCCTCTGCGAGCCAGATCTTCAGATCGCGCGAGCCCGTGGCATCCATGACGTCGATGCATTCGAGATGGTGATCGATCGCCTTGCGGCGGACCGCGGCGTCTTCGTGGGTCAGGGCGCCGAACTTGTAGTCGTCGTCCTGGAAGGTGTTGGAGTTGACGGTGCCGAGTTCCACGCCCAGATCTTCGGCATGGCGGCGCAGCGCGGCATAGTCGTCGACCCTGTCCCACGGGATGTGCAGCGCCACCGCCGGGGCGAGAGCGGTCACGCGGTTGACCTGCGCAGCATCCGCGATCTTCTCGAACGGGTCGCGCGGGGTTCCCGGGGTCGTGAACACCTTGAAGCGCGTGCCGGAGTTGCCGAACGCCCACGAGGGGAGCTCGACGCCTTGCCGTTCGAGGTTCGAAAGGATCTCGGAGGACAGCGTCGTCATGATGCGGAGCTTTCGTTGTCGGAGGCCGCAGCCAACTGGTCGTGAAGGTGGAAGATCTCGGTGAGCGTCGTCGCCGCCTGGTCGGGGCGACCGTCGAGGTCGACGAAGAAGCGGGCCATCTCGGCCTCCCATTCCGCGGCGATCGGCGATGCGGCGAGATACGCCTGGGCGGCAGCGTCGTCATCGGTCTCGTAGTAGCCGATGAGTCGCCCGCGCTCGCCCAGGAAGAGGGAGTAGTTGCGGCGGCCGGCGGCGGCGATCTCGGCGAGCATCTCGGGGGAGACCGGACTGTGGCGGGCCGTGTACTCGTCGATCAGCTCCGGCCGGATCCGCAGTTCGAAGCACACACGGTGCGGGGTGGGGTCATTCGACATCGAGCCGGCTCCTTCCGAGATGGATGACAGGACATGAATCGTTTCAAGATTAGACCTCGGAGTCGACGCGCGCAACCCGGAGTGCGCGTGCGTCGTGCACTGCGCGAGGATGGTCCCTGGCGTGCCATAAACTCCCGGCAGCGCAGCGTCGAGCAGGAGCCCCACATGACGGTGAGTATCAAGGATGTCGCCGCCGCGGCATCCGTCTCGGTCGGCACGGTCTCGAACGTGTTGAACCGCCCCGACCGGGTGGCGCCCGCGACCGTCGAGCGCGTGCACGCCGCGATCGCGGAGCTCGGGTTCGTGCGCAACGACGCCGCACGACAGCTTCGCGCGGGACGCAGCCGCAGCATCGGCCTGATCGTGCTCGATGTGCGCAACCCCTTCTTCACCGACGTCGCGCGCGGCGCCGAAGCGCGGGCCGTTCGCAGCGACCTCACCGTCCTGCTGGGCAACAGCGACGACGATGCCGCGCGCGAGGCCGGCTACCTCGATCTGTTCGAGGAGCAGCGCGTGCACGGCGTGCTCATCACTCCCGTCGACGACATCTCGGACCGCCTCGAGCGGCTGCGCAAGCGCGGAATCGCGACGGTGCTCGTCGACCGGCCGAGCGATGAGCAGGATGTCTCCTCCGTGTCGGTCGACGACGTGGCGGGGGGCCGACTGGCCGTCGAGCATCTGCTCGAGACGGGACGCCGGCGGATCGCGTTCGTCGGGGGTCCCTCGTCTGTGCGCCAGGTGGCCGACCGCCTCGAGGGTGCGCAGCGTGCCGTCGATGCACACGGCGGCGCGACGCTCGAGATCATCGAGACTCCCGCCCTGAGCGTCCTCGCGGGGCGTGCCGCGGGGGAGCGCGTGCATGACCGCGCCCCGGCGGATCGCCCGGACGCCGTCTTCGCCGCCAACGACCTGCTCGCGATGGGGGTGCTGCAGGCGCTCGTCATGCTGGGCGGCGCCTCGGTGCCCGACGACATCGCGATCATCGGCTACGACGACATCGATTTCGCGGCCGCCGCCGTCGTGCCGCTGTCCTCGATCCGCCAGCCGAGTGAGCTCATCGGGTTCCGCGCCGTGGAGCTGCTCCTCGAAGAGGTCGACGACCGCGATGCCCGGGCGCAGATCGTGTTCCAGCCCGAGCTCATCGTGCGCGAGTCCACCGGACGCGCGTCGACCGGCTGACCCGGATGCCGCGGCCCGGCCCGCCCCGGAACCTCCCGCTCTGACCGCGCCTGCCCTGACCGCGCCCGCTCTGACCGCGACACTTCATCGGGGCGCCGAGACAGCGGGCTGACCCCGCAGTCTCGAGCGCCCGTTGCAGTCTCGCGGGTATCGGGTCAGGGGCGTCGGGGGGTGCTGTGTTCCGCTGCCGGGACCCGGATCGGCGTCGTCTGGGCGACCTCGTCGCTGAACTCCTCGGGCGCAGGCTGCACGACCATCAGCGGTCGCGTCTCGTCGATCGTCAGGCGGAAGCGGCTGTCCTCGCGACGCTTGAGCCGCCCCGAGGCGAGCAGCCAGATCGCCCCGATCGAGAACGCGGCGAAGCCGGCGAGGGCGCCGAGGCCGATCGCGACGCGCGGGCCGAACTCGGCCGCGACCCATCCGACGATGGGTGCGCCCACCGGCATCCCGCCCATCAGGATCGCCATGTACAGGGCGAGCACGCGTCCGCGCAGTGCGGGGTCGGTCGTGGTCTGCACGTAGCCGTTCGCCGTCGTCAGCATCGTCACGACGGCGAAGCCGGTGAACATGAGCGTGACGGCATATGTCCAGTAGGTCGGCATGAAGGCCGACACGGCCGCGGCCGTCGCGAACAGCAGCGTGCCCGCGATGACGACGCGGATCCGTGCCCGGTCGCGCCGCGCCGCGAGCAGGGCCCCGGCGAGGGAGCCGATCGCCAGGATCGAGCTCAACAGGCCGTAGCCGTCGGCCTCCTGCCCGAACTCGAGCGCCATGGTCGAGGCGAAGATGGGGAAGTTCATGCCGAAGGCGCCGATGAGGAAGACCATCGCGAACGCGACGACGAGGTCGGGGCGACGCGCGACGTAGCGGAACCCGTCGGCGAGACGGGAGGCTCCCGGCGCCCGCACGCGCGGAATGAGCTCAGCGGGCCGGATGAGCAGCAGTGCGACGATCATGGCGATGAACGTCACGGCGTTCACGACGAACACCCAGCCCGTACCCACCGCGACGATCACGATGCCCGCGACGGCGGGTCCGATCATGCGGGCGCCGTTGAAGGACGCGGCGTTCAGCGCCACGGCGTTCGAGGCATTTTCGCGCGTGACGAGGTCGGACACGAACGCCTGGCGCGCGGGATTGTCGAATGCCGCGACGACACCGAGCACGAGGGCGAACGCGTACATGAGCCAGAGCGTCATGACGCCCATGAGCAGCAGCATCCCGATCACGAGACCCAGCAGAAGGAGCAGGCTCTGCGTCAGCATGAGCAGGTGCCGCCGGTCGAACCGGTCGGCGACCCAGCCGGTGACGCCCACCAGGAGCAGGGGCGGGGCGAACTGGAGCGCCATCGTGATGCCCATCGCGCTGGCGTCGTTCGGGGTCAGCTCGGTCAGGACAACCCAGCTGAGCGCCGTCGACTGCATCCACGCGCCGGTGTTGGACACGAGGGCGCCGATGAACCACACGCGGTAGTTGAAGACCGAGAAGGAGCGGAACATCGCCGACGTGCCGCGGCTCATCGCGTCACCATCCGCTGCATGATCCCGGCCGCACGGGCCATGGTCTCGCGCTCGTCGTCGGTCAGATCGGCCAGCGCCGCGTCGACCCAGGCGTCGCGGCGTCGCGATGTCTCTTCGACGACGGACCGGCCTTCGTCGGTCAGGGCGATGACGACCTTGCGGCCGTCGCTCTCGTCGGGCGCGCGGTCGAGGTAGCCCGCCTCCTGCAGGCAGTTGACGGTGCGGTTCATGGCGGGCGAGGACACGTGCTCGCGGTCGGCGAGCTCTCCGAGAGTGTGCGCGCCGTGCACCCACAGCGCGGCGAGTACGGCGTACTGTCCGTCGCTCATCGTGTCGACGGCACGCTGCGTGCGCATGCGTCGCGCGAGCCGGAAGACGGCGTTGCGCAGGTCGGAGGCGTCGATGGGGGCATCCGGATCAGGCATAGATCATTAGCTTAGGTCATTATCGTTGTTAAGTAAATTCGCGGATGCCGCATGCCTAGACTCGATCGCATGCCCGAGTTCATCGATGCACACGGCATCGCGATCGTCTACGACGTCCATCCCGCGAAGCGCGAGCCTCGGGCCGTCGTCCAGTTGCTGCACGGCGTGGGCGAGCACGCCGGCCGCTACGCGGCGCTCATCGATGCGCTCACGGACGCCGGATACACGGTGTACGCCGACGACCATCGCGGTCACGGCCGCACGGGCATGACGCAGTGGGCCGGCGACGCGTCGAAGCTCGGTCGGCTCGGTCCGGGCGGCATGCCCGCTGCGCTCGCCGCCGTGTGGCAGTTCACGCAGCTCATCCGCGACGAGAATCCCGGCCTGCCGTTCGTGCTGCTCGGCCACTCGTGGGGATCGTTCCTCGCCCAGATGCTGGTGAACGCGCACCCGGACGCGTACGACGCCGTCGTGCTGTCGGGGTCGGCGCTGCGGTGGCCGGGTGCGCTCAACGCGGGCGACCTGAACGCGCCGTGGAAGACGAAGGATGCCTGGGGCACCGAGTGGCTGTCGTCAGATCTTTCCGTGGGCAGGGCGTTCCGCGACGACCCGCTCACGACGACGACTCCGCTGCTCAAGCTGTTCGGCGTGCTCGATGCGTCGCGCCTGTACGGACTGCCGCGGCGCGAGCTCGGACACGATGTGCCGGTGCTGCTCATGGTGGGCCGCGACGACACGGTCGGCGGACCCCGCAGCGTGCACCGGCTCGCCGAGGCGTACCGCACGAGGTCGGGGCTGACCGACGTCACGACCCTCGTGTACCCGGACGCACGTCACGAGATCTTCAACGAAGCGGTCCAGGCCGACGTGCGCGCCGACCTGATCGCGTGGCTCGACGCGCGCCTGCCCGTGCGGGGCTGACCCCGCACCCGCGCCGGCCGTCGTGACAGCCGGGTTCGGGGCGCAGAACCGTGGCGACGCGCCGGGGCCGCCGGCGTGTCGCGGTGGAAAGACGCCCCGAACCGGGCGAGCCGGGATGCGGGTGCTCAGCCGCGGGCGAGCCGGGATACTGGTGCTCAGCCGCGGGCGAGCCGGGATGCTGGTGCTCAGCCGCGGGCGAGCCGGGATGCTGGTGCTCAGCCGCGGGCGCGGCGGTTCGGCGTGCGCGCGCTGCGGCGGATGTCCGCGACGGTCGCACCCGTCGTGAAGCGCTGGCTCGACGAAGTTCCCGTGCGCGCGGCCGGAGCCCCGCTGCGGGGCTGCTCGGACGAACGGGCGCGACCCTGGCCGGAGCGACCCGCGCCCGAGCGTGCCTGATCCGCAGCGGGCTGGCGTGCGGCATCCGTCGTGCTCTTGCCGCGTCCGCCGGAACGGCCACGCGCCGGACGGCCCTGGCCCTCGCCGGATGCCGCGGGCTTCTTCTTCGCCGCGGGGCGCTGCTGCTGCTGGACGGGAGCCGGCGTGACGTGCGGGGCAGGCTCGCCGACGAGCTCGGCGACCGCAGCGTGCGCGGCGTGGACGGGCTCGAGCGGCGCGGTGACCTTGGCCTTGCGCAGCAGGTCCTTGACCTCGCCGCGCTGCGAATCGGTGGCGACGGTCACGACGACGCCCTCGGCGCCGGCGCGAGCCGTGCGGCCCGAACGGTGCAGGTACGCCTTGTGCTCGACGGGCGGGTCGACGTGCACGACGAGCTCGACCTCGTCGACGTGCACGCCGCGCGCGGCGACATCGGTCGCGACGAGCACGCGCACGCCGCCCTTGTCGACGGGGGCGCCGAACGCCGCGAGGTTGCGCTCGCGCGCGTTCTGGCCGAGGTTGCCGTGCAGGTCGACCGACGGGATGCCCGCTGCCGTGAGCTGCTTCGCGAGCTTCTTGGCCTGGTGCTTCGTGCGGGTGAACAGGATGCGGCGGCCACGGCCGGACGCGAGGTGACGGACCAGTGCGAGCTTGTCGTCGGAGCTCGTCACGAACACGCGGTGGGTCATGACGCCCTGCGGGACGCTGGACTCGTCGACCTCGTGCAGGACCTCGTTCGAGAGGAAGCGCTTCACCAGGCTGTCGACGCCGCGGTCCAGCGTGGCGCTGAAGAGCATGCGCTGTCCGCCCGACGGCGTGGCCGCGAGGATGCGGGTGACGCCCGGCAGGAACCCGAGGTCGGCCATGTGGTCGGCCTCGTCGAGCACGGCGATCTCGATGGCGTCGAGCTTGGCGACGCCCTGCTTCATGAGGTCTTCGAGCCGGCCGGGGCACGCGACGACGATGTCGACGCCGCGCCCGAGGGCCTGCTCCTGGGGCCTCTGGCTGACACCGCCGAAAACGGTCGTGACGGTCAGGCCCGCGGCATCCGCCAACGGCTTGATGGTCGCGGCGATCTGGGTCGCGAGCTCGCGAGTCGGGGCGAGGACGAGGCCGCGGGGGCGACCGGGGCGGCGCTTGGCGGCACCGGCGCCGGACAGGCGGGCGACGAGGGGCAGCGCGAACGCGATGGTCTTGCCGCTGCCGGTGCGGCCGCGGCCGAGCACGTCGCGACCGGCGAGCGAGTCCGGGAGCGTGTCGCGCTGAATCGCGAACGCTTCGGTCTTGCCGTCAGCGGCGAGGACGGAGGAGAGGTTCTCGGGCACGCCGAGAGAGAGGAAAGAAGACATGAGTGCTTTCGGTGGTGCACGCGTGCGGAAACGCAGCAGTGCGGAGGTGGCGACGGCGCGGGATCGCGCATCGGTTCGCCGTTCGTAATGAGCCACGGCTTCGGATGCCGGGGAGCGTGACGACGACGCAGCGGCACACAGGCCGCGGCACAACGATAGCAGTCCGGCCGGACCCGAACCTGCGAGCCACCCGCGCGGCGCGTCGGCGCCCGTAGGCTGAGGGCCATGCACGGTGAGTACAAGGTTCCGGGCGGCAAGCTCGTCGTCGTCGACCTCGAGGAGCGCGACGGGCGGATCGTCGACTTCCACCTCGCGGGCGACTTCTTCCTCGAGCCCGACGATGCCCTGGCCGACATCGACGCGGCCGTCAACGGGATGCCCGTCGAGTCCGACGTGACGGCGATCGCCGCGGCGGTGCGGGCGGCGCTCCCCGAGGGGGCGCAGCTGCTGGGCTTCACGCCCGAATCGGTCGGTACCGCTGTGCGCCGCGCGCTCGTGACGGCTCCGGGATGGCGCGACTTCGACTGGGAGATCGTGCACGAGCGCCCCGTCTCGCCGCGGATGAACCTCGCGCTGGACGAAGTGCTCACGACGCGCGTGGGCGACGGGCGTCGTCGCCCGACGCTGCGGATCTGGGAGTGGGACGAGTCGGCCGTCGTGATCGGGTCGTTCCAGTCGCTGCGCAACGAGGTCGATCCCGAGGGCGCTGCGCGCCACGGCTTCGATGTCGTCCGCCGGATCTCGGGGGGCGGCGCGATGCTCATGGGGGCGAACTCGATCGTGACGTATTCGCTGTACGTGCCGGCATCCCTCGTCGCGGGGATGACGTTCGCGGACTCGTACGCGTTCCTCGACGACTGGGTCCTGCAGGCGCTGCGCTCGGTCGGGGTCGAGGCGACCTATCAGCCGCTCAACGACATCGCGTCGCCGCAGGGCAAGATCGGCGGCGCGGCGCAGAAGCGGCTCGCCAACGGGGGAGTGCTGCACCACGCGACGCTCAGCTACGACATGGACGGCGACGTCATGACCGAGGTGCTGCGGATCGGCCGCGAGAAGCTGAGCGACAAGGGCACGACGTCGGCGGCCAAGCGGGTCGATCCCCTGCGCCGGCAGACGGGCCTGTCGCGCGAGGCGATCATCGAGCGGTTCACCGACACGTTCGCGAACCTCTACGGCGCCGTGCCGGGGTCGATCTCGGACGACGAGTATGCCGCGGCAGAAGCGCTCGTCGAGTCGAAGTTCGCGACCGACGCGTGGCTGCACCGCGTGCCGTGACCTCGGATCCCGTGCCCGGCACGCCCCCGGCCTCGGTCCCCGAGCTTGCCGAAGGGTCGTGCTCCGACCCCGCCTCGGCCTCGGTCCCTGAGCTTGCCGAAGGGTCGGTGACCGTCCACCACGGCGACAACCTCGAGGTGATCCGCGGGTTCGACGACGGCTCGTTCACCCTCATCTATCTCGATCCGCCCTTCAACACGGGCCGCCCACGCGAGCGCGCACTCGAGACGGCGCGCGTGCCTCGGCCCGCGGCATCCGCCCCTCTCCCCGCAGCGATCGCAGAGCCCATCCCCGCGAGACTGCAACCGCACGGCGAGACTGCGGGTGATACCCACGGTCTCGGCAGCCCAATGCAGTCTCGCGGTCAAGGGGGCGGGCAGGCGGGCGGCGAGCAGCGGGGGGTCGTACGGCGGGGGTTCCACGGGCGGGAGTACGAGCGGCTGCGCGGAGACCTGCGTGCCTACGACGACCGGTTCGACGACTACTGGGGGTTCCTCGAGCCGCGGCTCGAAGAGGCCTGGCGGCTCCTCGCCGACGACGGCACGCTCTACCTGCACCTGGACTACCGCGAGGCGCACTACGCCAAGGTGCTGCTCGACGCGCTCTTCGGGCGGGACCGGTTCCTCAACGAGCTCATCTGGGCCTACGACTACGGAGCCAAAACGCGCCGCCGCTGGCCGACGAAGCACGACACGATCCTCGTCTACGTCAAGAACCCCGATGCGTACTGGTTCGACTCCGAGACGGTCGACCGCGAGCCGTACATGGCGCCGGGCCTGGTCACTCCCGAGAAGGTCGCGCGCGGCAAGCTGCCGACCGACGTGTGGTGGCACACGATCGTGCCGACGAGCGGACGCGAGAAGACGGGCTACCCCACGCAGAAGCCCGAGGGGATCCTCCGCCGCATCGTGCAGGCCTCGAGCCGGCCCGGCGATCGCGTGCTCGACTTCTTCGCGGGCTCCGGCACGACGGGGGCCGTGGCTGCCGCCCTCGGCCGGCACGCCGTGCTCGTCGACGACAACCCCGCCGCGATCGCCGTGATGCGCAAGCGCATGGCGCACGCCGAGGTCGTCGACAACTCCGGATGAGCGCGCGGATCCGGCCTGGAGCGCGACCCGAAACGGGGATCGGTCCGGAGTTGTCGACGCCTTCGCCTCGATAGGCTCGGGCCCATGCGATTCGGAACCTTCATTCCCCAGGGCTGGCGCTTCGACCTCGTGGGCATCGCGCCCACCGAGCAGTGGAACGTGATGGACTCGCTCGCGCGTCGCGCCGACGAAGGCCCGTGGGAGTCGCTGTGGGTGTACGACCACTTCCACACGACGCCCGTGCCGAGCGAAGAGGCCACGCACGAGGCCTGGACGCTCATGGCCGCGTTCGCGGCGTCGACCAGCCGCGTCCGCCTGGGGCAGATGTGCACGTGCATGGGCTACCGCAACCCGGCCTACCTCGCGAAGGTCGCCGCCACCGTCGACCACGTCTCGAGAGGACGCGTCGAGATGGGCATCGGCGGCGGCTGGTACGAGCACGAATGGCGCGCGTACGGCTACGGGTTCCCCGCCATCGGCGATCGGCTGGGGATGCTGCGCGAAGGCGTCGACATCATGCGCCAGGCCTGGACCACCGGCAGCGCCACGCTCGACGGCACGCACTACCAGGTCGACGGCGCGATCGTGCAGCCGCTCCCCGTGCAGGATGGCGGCATCCCGATGTGGATCGCGGGCGGCGGCGAGAAGGTGACGCTCAAGATCGCGGCGACCTACGCCGATTACACGAACTTCTCGGCGAACGACCTCGACGTCTTCGAGCACAAGAGCGCCGTGCTGCGCGGCCACTGCGAGCGCATCGGCCGCGACCCGGGCGAGATCACCCGCAGCGCCAACTTCAACACGATCGTCGGTGCGACCGAGGCCGAAGCCCGCGATCGGCTGGCCGCGGTCATCGACCGGCTGCGCCCGCACCTCGGCGACGAGCGCACCGACACGATCGAGCGCGACTATCTCTCGTCGCCCGCGTTCGGCACGCCCGAGCAGATCGCCGAGCGCCTGGCCGAGCGCGCCGCCCACGGCCTGGGCTACGCGATCCACTATTTCCCCGAGGCGGCCTACGACCTCTCCGGCATGGAGATGTTCGAGCGCGAGGTCATCCCCGCGCTCAGCTGACCCGGTCGGTTCGGGGCGGCGGGGGCGTGGACTGGCCCCGGCCTCTGGTGCCCGCGACGGAATGGGCTTATTCTCCGTTGCACAGCGGGATGCGATGTTGTTCCCCAAGCTCGGTGCGTTCCGCAGATCACCTCTGAGGAGTGCCATGAGCAATTCCCGTTTCCGTCACGCTCGCGCCGTCATCGTCGGTGTGTCCGTGGCGGGGCTGCTGGTCAGCGCGATCGCCGTACCCGCCTCGGCAGCGCCGCCGCCGTCGGACTTCACCGCGTCGCCGATCGCGCCGGACGGCCCCCCGCAGGCCGGTGCGAAATCCGCGTCGGGCAACCTCGCGCAGAGCGATGGCGACCTGCTCGCGCGCGCCGATGCCGCGGTCGTGCCGGTGCTCGTCAAGGTCGACGTCGACCCCGTCGCCTCCTACGCGGGCGGCGTGGAGGGCTACGCCGCGACGAGTCCCGAGACGACGGGACGCTCCCTCGCCGACGGCGGCGCCGCCGTCGCGCGGTACACCGAGTACGTCGACGCGCAGATCGCGACGGCACAGGCCGAAGCGCTCGCGCTCGTGCCGAGCGCCCGCATGATCGCGACGTACGCGACGGTCTACGGCGGGTTCGCCATGACGATCCCTGCGAACCGCGCGAAGGACGTCCTCGCCCTGGGATCGGTCGCCGCGGTGCAAGAGAACGCGCTGCGCCAATCGGATGCCGCGACCCCGGCCGCCGACCCGGCTCTGACGCCCGACCCGTCAGCCCCGACGCCCGACCCGTCGGCCCCGGCGACGCCCGAGAAGGCCCCGGCGACGCCCGAGAAGGCGCCCGCCACGACCACCCCGGCCGCACCGCGCGCCGCGGTCACCTTGCCGCAGACGACCCCCGCACCCGACGCCGACGCGACGACCTTCATCGGCGCGGATGCCGTGTGGCCCAAGCTCGGCGGACGCGACAAGGCCGGCGAGGGCGTCATCGTCGGCGTCATCGACACCGGCATCTGGCCCGAGCACCCGATGCTGCGCGACAACGGCATCGACCGCCCCGATGGTGGACCGTGGGCCTGCGAATTCGGCGACGGCAGCGTCGGCGACGCGTTCGAATGCAACGACAAGCTCATCGGAGCACACGCCTTCCTCGACACCTACGTCGCGCTGCAGGGACCCGTTCTCGAGGGCGAGTACTGCACCGTCGACGTGTGCTCGGCCCGCGATGCCAACGGCCACGGCACCCACACGGCGACGACGGCCGCCGGCAGTCACGTCGAGTCCGCCGAGATCTTCGGCGTCGATCGCGGTGCGATCAGCGGCGTCGCCCCCGGTGCATCCGTCATCGCCTATCGGGCGCTCGCGGAGCTCGGCGGATACGACGGCGACCTGCTCGCCTCGATCGGTCAGGCCGTGCTCGACGGCGTCGACGTGATCAACTACTCGATCAGCGGCAGCCAGAATCCGTATGACGCCGTCGAGCTCGCGTTCCTCGACGCGTTCGCGGCGGGAGTCACGGTCAACTCCTCGGCGGGCAACTCCGGACCGGGCGCGTCGACGCTCGACCACGCGAGCCCGTGGACGACGACCGTCGCCGCCTCGACGTCGGATCGCGCATTCACGTCGACGCTCGTGCTCGCCGGTGCCGGTGACGCGACGTTCGTCAAACCCGGCACGACGATCACGGCGGGCGTCACCGACGCTCCGGTCGTGCAGACGAAGGACGTCGCCGGCTACCCCGGCACGGAGTACTGCGACGAGCCGTTCGCGCCCGGCTCGGTCGCGGGGCAGGTCGTGCTCTGCATCCGCGGCGGCGCGAACAGCGGCGGACGCGTCGAGAAGGGCTACTACGCGCTGCAGGGCGGGGCGGCGGGCATGATCCTCGCCAACCCCCAGCCGCAGGATCTGCAGACCGACAACCACTTCCTTCCGACCATCCAGCTCGAGGGCCCGAACGACGACCTCGTCGCGTTCCTCGACGCGAACCCGGGAACCACGGCGACGTGGGCGGCGGGCACCGCCACGGTCGCGCCGGGTGACGTCATGGCGTCGTTCAGCTCGCGCGGTCCCGTCGGCGACTTCCTGAAGCCCGATGTCACGGCACCCGGCGTGCAGGTCATCGCGGGGCACACGCCGACGCCATCCGAGATCTCCAGTGGCCCTCCGGGTGAGCTCTACCAGGCCATCGCGGGCACGTCGATGTCGGCGCCCCACGCGGCGGGGGTCTCGGCGCTCGTGAAGGCGGCCTACCCGTCGTGGACGCCGGGGCAGATCAAATCGGCGCTCATGACCTCGTCGCTGCAGGCGGTCGTGAACGTCGACGGCTCGCCCGCCGGGGTGTTCGACCGCGGGGCCGGATCGATCCGCGCCGACCGTGCGATCGCGCCCGTGCTCACGATCAGCGAGTCGGCCGCCGACTTCGCCGCGAGCGCGACCGATCCGCTGCACCGCGTGGACCTCAACATCCCGAGCGTCTACGTCGACCCGCTGCCCGGCGCCGTCGCGACCAAGCGCACCGTGACGAACGTCAGCGGCAAGACGCAGCAGTTCACCGTGAAAGCCACGAGTGACGCGGGCGTGCGGATCACGGTCATTCCGTCGAGCTTCTCGCTCGCGCCGAAGAAGTCGCGTGATCTCACGATCGTCCTCGACGCCCTCAAGGCGAACGAGGGGTGGCACGAGGGGCAGATCACGATCACGCCCCGCTCGGGGAACCCGGTCGTGCTGCCGGTGGCTGCCAACGTCGGTGAGGCCGAGATCACGTTCTCGCAGACGTGCGACCCGACGACGATCGCCCGCGGCTCGACGTCGACGTGCACCGTGACGGCGTCGAACTACCTGCCGGTCGAAGTGGCCGCGAAGATCGACGTCGCGGCGAACCCGCTCCTGCAGGTGCGATCGGTCACCGCGCCGGCGAAGAAGACGCTGCTCGGCGCGAAGTGGAGCGGCACCCTGGCGCCGGCTATCCCGCCGACGATCGCTTCCGTCGAGGTCGTGCCCGATTCGTCGCCGGCGGGCTACGTCCCGCTGAGCGCATTCGGCATCGGTCTCACGGCGATCGGCGACGAGGAGATGGTCAACTACAACGTGCCCGCCTTCCAGTACGGGGGTGAGACCTACACGCGGATCGGGGTGGACTCGAACGGCTACGCCGTCGTGGGCGGCGGAACGGCGGCCGACCACAGCTTCGAGCCCAACGGCATCCCCGATCCCATCGCGCCCAACAACGTGCTCTCGCCGCTGTGGACCGATCTCAACCCCGCCGCGGCTGCCCCCGGCGACGGCGTGCGGGTCGGATCCTTGACCGACGGTGTCACGTCGTGGCTCGTGCTGGACTGGCAGAACGTGCCGACCTACACCGGCAACGCGAGGAACTCTTTCCAGGCCTGGATCGAACTCGGCGCGACCGAAGGGATCTCGTTCACGTACGGCAGTGCCGCCGTCGGCGACGCCGGGTCGGCGGTCGCCGTCGGCGCTGAGAACCGCGACGGCACGAGCGGTGCGACCCTCGCGACGCTCCCCGCCGCGGGCGATGAGGTGCGGGTCACGACCGCGCCGCCGTCGGCGGGTGGCACGGTGACGTTCGACTACACCATCAAGGGTCTCCTGTGGGGCACGTGGTCGACCTTCGCGACGCTGCAGTCCGACGTGCTGCGGGCCACGCCTGCCGAGCAGACCAAGATCAGGGTGAAGTAGAAGAAGAGGGGGATGCTGCAAGCCGCGGCATCCCCCTCTCTTCTGGCCGTTGAGTCAGGCGGAAAGGAAGTCCAGCAGCGCCTCGTTGACCTCGGCGCCGTGGGTCCACAGCAGTCCGTGCGGCGCGCCCTCGAGTTCGATGTAGGTCGCGGTGGGCAGCAGGTCGCGGAAGCGCCGCGCCGTCACATCGGCGGGGAGGATGCGATCGGCCGTGCCGTGCAGGATGAGCGCGGGCACCGTGACCGCCGGGATGTCGTCGCGGAAGTCGGTCGGCCACGTCAGGGGCGCCGCCGCGATCGCCGTGTTGCCGGCCGCGTTGGCCGTCTGCACGCTCGCGTCGACGGCCTCCTGAGAGATGCGCGAGCCGAGGTTCTCGTCGAGGTTGTAGAAGTCGTCGAAGAACCCGCGCGCGAAGGCGTAGCGGTCCTCGCGCACCGACTGCGCGATGCCGTCGAAGAACTCCTGGGGGCCCGCACCGTCGGGGTTGTCATCGGTCTTGAGTAGATAGGGCTCGAGCGAGCCGAGGAAGGCGACCTTCGCGACGCGCTCCGCGCCGTAGCGCGAGAGGTAGCGGGCGATCTCGCCCGTGCCCATCGAAAAGCCCACGAGCACGGCGTCGGTGAGATCCAGGTCTTCGATCAGCGCGTGCAGGTCGGCCGCGAAGGTGTCGTAGTCGTAGCCCGAACCGGCCTTCGTCGAGCAGCCGAAGCCGCGGCGGTCGTAGGCGATCACGCGGTAGCCGGCCTCGAGCAGCGCGGCCTGCTGCTTGCCCCACGACTCGCCGTCGAGCGGAAAGCCATGGATCAGCACGACCGGCTGCCCCGTGCCCTGGTCGGTGTAGAAGAGGTCGATGTCGGCCGAGTTCTCGTTGCCGACGGTGATGTACGCCACGGTCGCTCCTTCCGGCCGGGCGGGATCCCGGCGCACCTCCGACGCTAGAGCGGTACCGCGCCTCGTGCCAAGCGGTGCCGGCGCGCGGGGTAGCCGTGTGGCGGCGGCCGGGCGGTGGGGCGGTCGGGCGGTCGGGCGGTCGGGCGAACGGCCGGGCTGGTGGGTGGTCGAGCTGGATGGGCGGGCAGGCGAGCTGGGGGTTCGTTTGCCTGACTCTGTTCTTCGTCGTGGGTGGGCTCAGCAGATCGGGGCAAGTGAGCGGTCGGGCGGCGGTCGGGCGGCGGTTGGGCGGCGGTTCGGCGGCGGCCGGTCGGTCGGCCGGTCGAGCTGGTCGATCGAGCTCGGGGTTCGTTTGCCCGACTCTGTTCTTCGTCGTGGGCGGGCTCAGCAGATTGGGGCAAGTGAGCGGGGTGACGAGCCGCGCGGGCTACGCGTCGCGGTCCGCTCCGGCGGACGGTGTCACCGGGAACACCGTGGGGGCGGCGAACCCGGATGCCGCGAAGGCCGACCGCGCGGCATCGGCGACGGCGTCGACGCGGTCGTGCGGCACGAGGGCGATGGCCGCGCCGCCGAACCCGCCGCCCGTCATCCGCGCGCCGAGGGCTCCCGCGGCGAGCGCCGCGTCGACCGCGGTGTCGAGTTCGGGCACCGAGATCTCGAAGTCGTCGCGCATCGAGGCGTGCGAGGCGACGAGCAGGTCTCCGATCGCGGCGGGACCGTGCTCGCGCAGCGTGCGCACGGTGTCCTGCACCCGCTGGTTCTCGGTCACGACGTGGCGGACGCGGCGGAAGGTGACGTCGTCCAGGAGGTCGCGCGCGCGGGCAAGGTCGCCGGCCCGCAGATCACGCAGTGCCGGGACGCCCATGATCTCGGCGCCGCGTTCGCAGGCTGCGCGGCGTTCGCCGTAGCCGCCGCTCGCGTGCGCGTGCCGGACGCCCGTGTCGATGACGACGAGCTGCAGGCCGGCAGCGGCGAAGCCGAGGTCGACCACGGTCGCGTCGAGTGTGCGGCAGTCCAGGAAGATGGCGGCATCCGCTCGGCCCTTGATCGAGGCCATCTGGTCCATGATTCCGGTGGGCGCGCCCACGGCTTCGTTCTCGGCGGTCCGGCCCGCTTGCGCGAGGGCATCGTCGTCGAGGCGCAGGTGCCAGATGTCGTTGAGGGCGGCGGCGGTCGCACCCTCGATCGCCGCCGACGAGGACAGTCCCGCGCCGACGGGGACCTCGGTCGTGAAGGCGAGGTCGACTCCGGTCGGGGAGTCCGCGCCCGTGGCGCGCAGGAGCGCCCACGCGACGCCGAGCGGGTAGCGGGCCCACTCGCGGACCTCATCGCGGCGGGCGGGGAAGAAGGTGTCGAGGTCGGTCAGGGAGACCTCGACGGGCGCGCTGTCGTCCGATGAGCCGCCGGGGAACTGCGAGACGATGCGGATGCGGCCGTCTCGCCGCGTGCCGACGGCGACGGTCGTGCGCTGCTGGATCGCGAACGGCAGCACGAACCCGTCGTTGTAGTCGGTGTGCTCGCCGATCAGGTTGACCCTCCCCGGCGCCGACCACGTGCCCTCGGGCTCGCTGCCGTAGACGGCCCTGAACAGGTCGCGCGCGGCGCTCATGCCCGCACCTCGGGGATCGTCGCGACGGCCTCGCGCAGACGCTCGGCGGCAGCCTCGGGCGGGATGTCGCCGATCCACGCGCCCATGGCGGCCTCGGAGCCGGCGAGGTACTTGAGCTTGTCGGCCGCGCGGCGCGGGCTCGTCAGCTGCAGGTGGAGGCGCACCGTGTCACGGCCCTCGCGCACCGGTGCCTGATGCCAGGCGGCGATGTACGGCGTCGGGGTGTCGTAGAGGGCGTCGACGCCGCGCAGGAGGCGCAGATACAGGGGGGCGAGCTCGTCGCGCTCGGCCTCGTTCGTCGCGGCGAAGTCGGCGACGTGGCGATGGGGCAGCAGGTGCACCTCGAGCGGCCAGCGCGCGGCGAACGGGACGAACGCCGTCCAGTGCTCGCCCGCCAGCACGACGCGCTCGGAGGCGCGCTCGAACTCGAGGATCCGCTCGAACAGGTCCTCGCCCTCGCGCTGGATCGAGGCCAGGAGCGTCGTGGTGCGCGGGGTGACGTACGGGTAGGCGTAGATCTGCCCGTGCGGGTGGGGGAGGGTGACCCCGATCGCCTCGCCGCGGTTCTCGAACGGGAACACCTGCTCCACACCGGGAAGGGCTGACAGGGCCGCGGTGCGATCCGCCCACGCCTCGATCACGGTGCGGGCGCGGGTGCGGGTCTGGGTGCCGAACGACCCCTCGTGCTCGGGGCTGAAGCACACGACCTCGCAGCGACCGACCGACGTGCGGGTGCGGCCCAGGCCCGGCGCCGTCAGGTCAGGGGTGCCGTGCGCTTCGGCCAGGGCGGGGCCGAACGAGGGCGACTTGTTCTCGAACACGGCGACGTCGTAGCGCGAGGGGATCTCGGAGGGGTTGGCCGGAGTCTGCGGGGCCAGCGGGTCCAGTTCGGCCGGCGGCAGGAACGCGCGGTTCTGTCGTGCCGCGGCGATCGAGATCCAGTCGCCGGTCAGCACGTCGCGGCGCATCGACGCCGTCGGCGGGCGCGGGGTGCTCGCGCGCGCGTCGATGCCCCGATCGGGACCGAGGGTCGTGTCCGGGTCGTCGAAGTAGATGAGCTCGCGGCCGTCGGTGAGTACCGTGGACCGCTTGACGACACCGGCGCCGAGCACTTCACCGGGTGCGGGGGTCTCGATCTCCGGAATGTTCACGTCAACACGGTACTCGCGACGCCGTGGGAGCGAGCGTGCCGTGCTCGCTCTCATCGCGGCGATCGACGGTGCGCCCGTCTCGGCGGACGTCACCCCGACGACACTCATCGTGCGTGACAGCGCGCCCTGAGGATCAGGCGCCGAGCGCCTCCGCGACGACGGCGCGCGCCTCGGCCTGCACCTGGGCGAGGTGCTCCGGTCCGCGCAGCGATTCGGCGTACAGCTTGTAGACGTCCTCGGTGCCCGACGGGCGGGCGGCGAACCACGCGTCGTCGGTCTGCACCTTGAGTCCGCCGATCGCGGCGCCGTTGCCCGGCGCGTGCGACAGCTTGCCGGTGATCGGCTCGCCCGCGAGCTCGGTCGCCGAGACTGCTTCGGGTGAGAGCTTCGCCAGTTCCGCCTTCTGCTCCGCCGTCGCGGGCGCGTCGACCCGCTGGTAGGCGGATGCACCGTATTCGGCCTCGAGCTCGGCGTAGCGCTCTGACGGGGTCTTGCCCGTGACGGCGAGGATCTCGGCGGCGAGCAGGCACAGCAGCATGCCGTCCTTGTCGGTCGTCCAGACCGAGCCGTCCATGCGCAGGAAGGACGCGCCGGCCGACTCTTCGCCGCCGAACGCGATCGATCCGTCGAGGAGTCCCGGCACGAACCACTTGAATCCGACCGGAACCTCGTAGAGCCGCCGGCCGAGCGCAGCGGTGACCCGGTCGATGATCATCGACGACACGAGCGTCTTGCCGACCGCGGCATCGGCCGGCCAGCCGGGCCGATGCGCATAGAGGTAGTCGATCGCGACAGCGAGAAAGTGGTTGGGGTTCATGAGCCCCCCGTCGGGCGTGACGATGCCGTGGCGATCGGCGTCGGCGTCGTTGCCCGTCAGGATGTCGTACTCGTCGCGCCGTGCGACCAGCGAGGCCATGGCCGACGGTGAGGACGGATCCATGCGGATCTTCTCGTCCCAGTCCAGCGTCATGAACCGCCACGTCGGGTCGACGTCGGGGTTGACGACCGTGAGGTCGAGGCCGTGCACCTCGGCGATGAGCGCCCAGTAGTCGACCGAAGCGCCGCCGAGCGGATCGGCGCCGATCCGCACACCCGCCCGGCTGATCGCCTCGAGGTCGATGATCGTCACGAGGTCGCGCACATAGGCGTCACGGAAGTCGTACACGCCGATCCGCTCCGCCTCGATGTCGGCGTAGCGGGTGCGGGTGACCCCGGCCAGCCCCGCGGCGATCAGCTCGTTGGCGCGCGCCGCGATCCACCCGGTCGCGTCCGTGTCGGCCGGGCCGCCATGGGGCGGGTTGTATTTGAAGCCGCCGTCGCGCGGCGGGTTGTGCGACGGGGTCACGACGATGCCGTCCGAGCGACCCGGGTCCTCGGTGCCCATGCCGCGGTTGTGGGTCAGGATCGCGTGCGAGAGGGCCGGGGTGGGCACCCACGAATCGCGGCTGTCCACGCGCACGTCGACGCCGTTGGCCACGAGCACCTCGATCGCGGTGCGTTCGGCGGGGTGCGAGAGGGCGTGCGTGTCCCGCCCCAGGAAGAGCGGACCCTCGATGCCCTGGTCGCGACGGTAGTCCACGATCGCCTGGGTCGTGGCGAGGATGTGGTCCTCGTTGAAGCTCGACGACAGCGACGAGCCGCGGTGACCGCTCGTGCCGAAGGCCACGCGCTGCGCGGGTTCGTCCGGGTCGGGCTTGCGGTCGTAGTACGCCGCGATCGCCTCGTCGACGTCGATCAGGTCGGATGCTTCGGCGGGCTGTCCAGCTCGGCTCATCGTCCCAGTCTGCCCGGCGCGCGCCGCTGGCGCACGGGATCTGTCGGATGAGCCGCGTGACACCGTCACGGGCAGGGCGTGGAGATGACCATCCCCTGCCAGTTCACGAACGTGCAGCCCGCGCCGCCACCACCACCGCCGCCGCCGCCTCCGGAGGATCCCCCGCCTCCTCCGGAGCGCGGGGCATTCCGCCGCGCCTGTTCGGCGGCTTCGGCCGCCCGCCGCTCGGCCTCGACGCGTTCGGCTTCGAGTTGCGCCACCCGCTGGTCGTGACTGGCGCGCGCCGCGTCGTGGTCGGTCACGTAGCCGCTCAGCATTCCGGCCAGCTCCGTCCACGCCTCGACGGCCTCGCCGTTCTCGGCCGTCAGCGCGACGAGGTCGCGCAGCCCCTGCGCGCGAGAAGTGAGCGCTGTGCGCTCGGCGTCCCCGGCGTGCTCCCACGACGCCGCCGCCGTGTCTGCGGCGTCTGCCGTCGCCGTCGCCAGCGCGCCGGCGGCCTCGTGCGCACGGCTCAGCCACGTCTCGGCGTGCTCCCGCTCGTCCGACCGTTCGGCGGCATGCTGCACAAGACGCTCCACTTCAGCGGATGCCGCCTCATCGGTCGCATCCCGATCCCACTGCATCCGGTCGACGAGGCCCCCGCCCTCGTCGCCGAACTCCGGGGCGATCCGCACCTGTGACGTGGACGCACCCATCGCCGCGGCTTCCGCGTCGAGGTCCGACAGTGCCGCCAGCGCGGCGGCGTCGAACCGGTCGGGATGCGTTTCGGCGGCGTCGAGGACCGGGCGCACGACGTCGTCGAGGGCGCGGGCCGCCTGCTCCTGAGCGGCGACAGCCTCACGGTGCGCGGCCTCGGCCTCGGCGTGCGCGGCGCCTACCTGCACCGTGACCTCGTCGGCGGCCGCCTGGGCCGATGCCCGGGATGTCCCCCACCACACCCCGGCGCCGATGAGCAGGGCGGAGACGAGGGCGATCGCGATGATCATCGCGATGCGCGGTCGCCGAGTGCGCACGGTTGAGTCCACAAACACCGATGCTAGAAGCGGCGGCATCCGAGCAGCACCCGTATTTCCACGGGTCACCTGCGCAGGAGCGCGCCCCCGACGGCGGCCCGCGATGCCGCACCGAGTTTGCCGCGGATCCGGGCGACGTGCTCCTCCGCGGTGCGCACGCTGATGCCCAGCAGCGCCGCGATCTCTTTGTTGGCGAGCCCTTCCGCCACGAGTTCGGCGACCTGGCGCTCGCGCGGAGTCAGGGTCGCGAGCACGCTCGACGAGGCGCGGTCCTGCGCGCCGCGCGCGGCATGCGCGGCGATGATCTGCATCCCGGTCATCCCCTGGCGTTCGAAGATCTCGGATGCCTCGTGCAACAGCGTCGCCGCGGCGGTCGCGTCGCCGAGCGCGAGCTTCACGTGCCCTTCGGACAGCGTCAGCCAGCCCGGTCCCGGAGCGCCGTCGAGGCGGTCGCGGGCTGCGTGCGCGGCGGCCATCATGCGCGCGGCGGCCCGCGCATCCTGATCAGACGCGGCGATCTCGGCGGCAGCGGCATAGCGAAGCGGCAGTCCGAGGCCTCGTCGCAGAGGGTCGGGCGAGAGTGCGACCCGCTCTCCCAGACGCGCGCCCACCACATCGGTGAAGGGCTGGCACCATCGCGCGATCCACCGGGAGGGGGCCGGAGGCGCATCGCGCAGGGCGGTCCAGTCGGCGCGGAGGTCATCGCCGCGGACGTCGGCGGCGACCAGGCGTGCGACCCCCGCGAGCCGCAGACCGTCGAGGTCACCGGCCCGGTGCGCCGCGGCGAATGCCCGCTGGGCAGCGTGCCATGCCGGCTCCGCGGCACCCTGGACGGCGAGGCTGAAGGCGTGCAGGGCCCCCAGGACGGCACCTGGAACGGGGTCGCCGGCGAGCTGGGCGGCGTCCTGTCCGGTCGCGCTGAGGCGCGCAGCGTCGTCCCACCGCCCCCGTTGCATCGCGGCGGCGCCGGCCCAGACGAATGCCGGGACGGCATCGGCGCGCTCGGTGGCCCCGACCTCCGCGAAGAGCGCGACGGCGCGGTCCAATGCCTCGACGCACTCACGGCCCGCCCCGCGTTCGGCGGCGTGCAGCGCGCGAAGGGCCTGACCCGCGGCATCCGCGATGACCGAGGTCGCGTTCGCTCCGAGCGCGTGGATCGCGGCGTCACCGTCGTCGCGCGCGAGCAGGGCATCGGCGAGCTCGGTGCGCACTCGAATGTGCTGCGCGGCGGGATCCGACGCGATCGCGGCGCCGAGGTCGCCGTGGCGTCCCTGCCGGCGCAGCGCGCGCAGGCGTTCGGCGCACGCGAGAGGGGGTTCGTCGGCGCCGAGCGGCCCGAGCGCTTTCAGCGCGGCATCCGGATCGCCGATGCACAGCAGCGCCCGTGCGCGCAGCAGGTCCCGGCGCTCATCGCGGATGTGCAGCGTGCCGGCTGTCCACCGCACGACATCGTCGGGATCGGTGAGGATGCGCGCCTGAGCCTCGTCGCAGATCCGCGCGACGTCGGTCGCGGTGACCTCGTCCGCCAGCATCGACAGGTGCTCGGCTCGCTCGGCCGGCGCCGAGGCGAGCGGCTCGTCGAGCAGGAGGCGGTGCAGCCGGCGCCGCTCGGCGACCGGGATCCCCCGGTACGACGCCGCGCGGACGATCGAGTGCACGACGACCACCTCGCCGTCTTCGCGCGTCGTCAGCAGTGTGCGACCGCGCAGTGATGCTTCGGCGGACGCGATCGATGCCGGATCCAGGCCCGTCAGGAGCCGCGTCGTGGTCGCTCGGAAGACACCGCTCATGGCGACGGCGCGCAGCACCGCCCGTTCCTCGGTGGGGAGGCGTTCGATGTCGGTGCGCAGGGCGCCGTGGGCAGAGGGCAGATCCCCCAGGCGTACGCCCCTCAGCGCTGCTCGGAAGGCGTCCGGGTCGGGGCGGTGGTGCCAGACCTGGGCGAGCAGGGTCGCGAACAGGGGGTTGCCGTCCGAATGCTCGGCGACGACGCGGCGGCCCTCGGCGGGCAGCGCCGGCAGAATGCGAGCGATGGCATCGGCGGGCAGGGGCGGAAGCGTGATCCGCTCCAGGCGCGCGCCCGAACGCCGTACCGCCGCGAGCAGGCGCAGGGGCACGCCGGTGGGGCGGTGGACGAGCACGAGCGTGAGCAGCCGCGCCGCGCCGGTCGTGATCAGCCGTTCGAGGATGTCGAGCATCGGGCCGGTGGCCCACTGCACGTCATCGACGACGAGGAGGACGGCGCCGTCGGCGACGGAGTCCAGCGCGGCGACCCGCGCCGGCGCATCGGCATCCTGGGGATCGGCGCTGACCCAGTGGAGCGCCGCGGGGGCGACGTCGTCCTCGGTGAGGACGGCGACGGCACGACGCACGAGCGCCGACTTTCCGGCGCCCAGCGGCGCGTCGACGAAGATCACGGTGCGGTCGAGGCAGGAGCGGGCGGCGTCTGTGAGCGCGCGAAGTTCCCGCTCGCGGGCGACCAGATGCGCTGACGAGCGCTCGTCGACGCCGTCGGCACCCGCGAGGGGCACCTCGCTCCGCGTCGGTTGGCTCATCGCTGCGATTCTTACAGACCGCTGCGCACCGTACCGGCGGATGGCCGGCGACGGGCGCGGCGTAGGCTGAGCGGGTGACTGCCGAGCCCGGACCCCGCACCTACAGCTACCTCGGGCCCGCGGGCACCTTCACCGAAGCCGCCCTCGCCCAGGTGCCCGAAGCGCGCGGACAGCGCTGGCGTCCCGTGCGCAACGTCGGCGAAGCGCTCGACGATGTCGTCGCGGGACGTTCGGATGCCGCCATGATCGCGATCGAGAACTCGATCGACGGCGGGGTCTCGACGGCGCAGGATGCCCTGGCGACCGTGCCAGGACTGCGGATCGTGGGGGAGTACCTCGTGCCGGTCGAGTTCGTGCTGGTCGCGCCCCGCGGCACGCGCCTCGACGACGTCTCGCTCGTCGCGGGGCACCCCGTCGCCTATGCGCAGTGCCTGCAGTGGCTCACGAAGAACCTCCCCGCCCACGCGCACCTGCCCGCTGCGAGCAACGTCGCGAGCGCCGTCGGCATCCTCGACGGGACGAGCGACGCCGACGCGGCGATCGCGCCGCCCGGCATCCTCGAGCACCACGACCTCGACCTGCTGGCCTCGAACATCGGCGACAACCCGAACGCCGTGACGCGCTTCGTTCTCGTGAGTCGCACGGTGCAGCCGCCGGCGCCGACGGGCGCCGACAAGACCTCGCTCATCGTCGAGCTTCCCGAGGAGTACCCCGGTGCGCTGCTCGAGATGCTCGAGCAGTTCGCGACGCGTGGCATCAACCTGTCGCTGCTCGCATCGCGTCCCATCGGCGACGCGATGGGACGATACCGCTTCGTCATCGACGCGGACGGGCACATCCACGACGAGCGCGTGGCCGACGCCCTGATGGGCCTGCGCCGGTTCAGCCCCCGCGTGATCTTCCTCGGGTCCTACCCGCGGGCCGACCGTCAGGTCGTGCGCTATCCCGAGCGGTACGCCGACGACGTCTTCGTCGAAGCGCGGGACTGGCTGCGGGCCCTCGTCAGCGGAGAACCCGAGGCCTGAGGCTCACGCCGCGGTCAGCGCGGTGGCGAGCAGCTCGAGCGTCTGCACGCGGCCGGGTGCGGCATCCATCGGCTCGGTCTCATACGCGCCGGCGATGGGCGAGATCATCACTTCGTCGACCTCGTGCTTCGCGGCGAACGCCGTGACGGATGCCGCGACCTCGGCGCCCGTGCCGATGAACCAGCTCGCCCGCGACGACGCCATGATCGACTGGGCGAGGGCGTCGAAGTCGGCAACCCCCGCGATCGACTGCTCGACGGATTCGAGCGCCGTGAGCGGCCGGTTCGTGCGCAGCCGCGCCATCATGCGCAGCTGCGGCAGGGCGCGCTCCTCGGCTTCGCCCGACGTCGGTGCGGCGATCGCGTTCGCCGTGAGGAAGGTCCGCGGGGCCGCGAGCAGCTCGGAGGGCTGGAAGCGCGAGCGGTACAGATCGAGGGCGCGTTCGAGGCCGTCGCCCGAGAAGTGGTTCGCGAAGACGTACGGCAGCCCGAAGCTCGCGGCGAGCTGCGCCGAGTAGTCGCTCGAGCCGAGCAGCCACACCTCGGGAACGGTGCTCGCCGCGGGGGTTGCGTGCACGTCGTACGTGCCGCCCGAAGCGAACCGCACCGTCGCACCGTCGGCCGAGACGAGACCGAGGATGTCGCGGATGTGCTCGGGGAACCGCTCGACGTCGCTCGTCGTGCCCGACATGCGCAGCAACTGGCTGATGACCGGGTCGCTGCCGGGTGCGCGGCCGATCCCGAGGTCGATGCGGCCGGGCGCGATCGCCTCGAGCGCCGCGAACTGCTCGGCGACGACGAGCGGCGAGTGGTTGGGCAGCATGACGCCGCCCGAGCCGACGCGGATCGTGGTCGTGCGCGCCGCCGCCGTCGCGATCAGGACGGGCGGTGACGTCGAGGCGACCGCCGGCATGTTGTGGTGCTCGGCGAACCAGTACCGCCGGTAGCCGAGCCGGTCGGCGTGCTGCGCGAGATCCAGTGACGCCGCGACGGCCTCGGGGCTGGTCTGCCCCGTGCGCACGGGCACGAGATCGAGGACGGACAGGGCGGGAGCGGCGGTGGCAGTCATCCTCTGGCGCAACCCGGCGGCGTCGGGGATCATTCCGGACAGCCGGAGGGGCGGGGCTGCGTCAGCGCATCCTTTCGGATTCGCCCTGTTCTTGATACGTTTCTTGCGGAAGCGTGGGGCTTCCGTTTGGGGAACTGATCGCAAGATCACAACTGGGGAGTTGTCCGTTTGCTTACGCACCGCCGTGGGCGCGCTGTCGTGGGCGGCATCGCTGCCGTCATCGTCGCGCAGGCCCTGATCGTCGCCGTTCCGGCGACCGCCGTCGCATCCACCGCCATCGCCGTCTCGGACTCGGTGGGCGTCGCCTCGCCGGCGCTCGCGATCGAGTCGCCCGCCGCGGGCGCCTCGCTCGTGCGGGGCAGTCTCGGCGACGTCACGCTGTCGGCGGCGCACGCCGCCCCGCTGGATCGGCTCACGATCGACCTCTACGACGTCAACGGCACCTTCATCGGGGCCGTCGGATCCACGTCGGCCACCGCGTCGATCGGTGCGCACACGTGGATCGGCTCCTACGCGCTGCCCGCCGATCTCGCCGCGGGCTCGTACACGATCAGCGCCACGGTCACCGACGCCGCCGGCAGTGCGCGCACCGTCACGTCGGGCTTCGACGTGACCGAGCACGAGCCGCCGTCGCTCGAGTGGCTCAGTGAGCTCGTCGCCCGCGTCGTCGCCGGGGTCTTCGCTTCGCTCGGCCGCTGATCCTCAGCCCCGCTTGACGACCTCGTATGCCGCGAGGGCGGCCCTGCGCGTCTCACCGAGGTCGACCATGGGCTCCGTCGGTGCGTCGCGGGCCCACTGCGAGATGTAGTGGCCCTCGGCGTCGAACTTCTTCGCCTGCAGTTCGGGGTTGAACACCCGGAAATAGGGTGCCGCATCGGCGCCCGACCCGGCGACCCACTGCCAGTTGAAGGGGTTGTTGGCGGCATCCGCGTCGACGAGGGTGTCCCAGAACCACTCCTCGCCGCGCCGCCAGTCGATGAGCAGGTTCTTGATGAGGAAGGATGCCGCCACCATCCGCACGCGGTTGTGCATGAAGCCCGTGTGCCACAGCTCCCGCATGCCCGCGTCGACGAGCGGGACGCCCGTCTCGCCCCGTTGCCAGGCGCGCAGGTGCGCGCGGTCCAGCGGCGGCCACGGGAACGCGTCGAACTCGCTCCGCAGGTTGCGCTCTGCCAGATCGGGCTTGTGGAACAGGGTGTGCCAGGCGAACTCGCGCCAGCCGAGTTCGGAAAGGAAGCTGCCGGATCGGCCCGCCGCGACGGCTTCGTGCCACACGGTGTGCGGGCTCACTTCCCCCCAGCGCAGGCGCGGCGACAGCAGCGACGTCGCCCCCGCCGCGGGTTCGTCGCGCGCCCGTTCGTACGAGGCCAGGTCGTCGCGCAGAAACTCCCTCAGGCGCCGGCGGGCCGCCGGTTCGCCCGGCTCCCAGGTGTCGCGCAGCCCGCCCGCCCAGTCCGGGGCGGTGGGCAGCAGCGCCCAATCGTCGAGGTCGTCCGACGCCGGTGCACGGGCAGGGCCCGGGATCTCGCGCGGCTCGGGCAGCGGGGCCCGCGGAGCGGGCCGGGCGAGGCAGGCGCGCCAGAACGGAGAGAAGACCGAGTAGTGGGTCCCCGATCCCGTGCGCACCTCCCACGGTTCGTGCAGCAGGGAGGCCGCGAACGAGGCGACCTCGATGCCCGCCTCGCGCAGCGACGACTTCACCCCGGCGTCGATCTCGCGTTCGGGCTCGCTGTAGCGGCGGTTCCAGAAGACCGCGGCCGGTGCCGTGTCGGCGACGATCTCGCGCAGGACTGCGCTCGCGGGCCCCCGGCGCAGCACGAGGGCCGAACCGCGCTCGCGCAGGCGCGCATCGAGGGAGGCGAGCGAGTGGTGCAGCCACCAGCGTGCCGCCGCACCGAGGGCGCGGATGCCGGGCGACTCCTCGTCGAGCACGTAGAGCGCGACAATGGGTCCGCCCCGGTCGATCGCGGCGCGCAGCGCGGGGTTGTCCGCCAGGCGCAGGTCGTCGCGGAACCAGACGATCGACGGAGCGGTCATCGCTCAGAGCCCGCTGAGGTCGTGCCCCTCGGGCACGGCGAGGAGCAGAGCCCCGGCATCGATGCGGGTGTCGACCTCGACGGCCTCGCCGAACTCGTCGCCGTCGAGTTGCACGGGGTGCGGCTCGCTCGTGCCGATCTCGATCCCGGTGCCGCGCGAATAGATGACCGAGTTGTCCTTCGTGCGGAACGACAGCACGCGCCGCCCCGCCCGGAAGCGGCGCAGGACGCTGTTGTCCCACGCGACCCGCCGCCACACGAAGAGCCAGCCGAACGCGCCCTTCGGCTGCACGATGACGATGTCCAGCGCCCCGTCGAGGATCGACGCGTCGGGCACGAGCTCGAGGCCCGCCGGGAGCGACCCGCAGTTCGCGAAGAGGATGCTCTGCACACGGGCGGCGTGCAGGCGCCGGCCCGCGAGCTGGTACATGACGCGGAACGGCTTCGCGCCGGCGAGCGACCGCGCGGCGCCGTCGACGTACGCGACCCACCCGACCGTCTTCTTCAGCTGCGGGCTCGTGTTCGCGATCATCGCCGCGTCGAGGCCGATGCCGCCCATGACCACGAAGGCGTGCTCGACGCGCTCGCCGTCGGCGCGGCGCAGCCGCGCCCAGCCGACGTCGATGGCGTGCCGGTCGCCGTCGAACGCGGCGCGGATCATCGCGGCGGGCTCGGTGAGGGGCAGGCGCAGGTTGCGGGCGAGCAGATTGCCCGTGCCGCTGGGCACGATCGCGAGCGGCACGCCCGACCCCGCCATCGCCTCCGAGACGGCGCGCACCGTGCCGTCGCCTCCCGCGACGAGCACGACGTCGGCGCCCGCCTCGAGGGCCTGTCGCGTGATGTCGTCGCCGAGATCGGACACGGTGGTCTCGTAGAACAGCGGCTCGGACCATCCGGCATCCGTCGAGATCCGGGTCACGGTGTCGCGCAGCTCGTCGCCGTCGACCTTGATCGGGTTGTAGACGAGCGCAGCCTTGGGGCTCGGCCGCTCCTCGCCGCCCGACATGGTGGCGGTGTCGCCCTCGGCGTCGACGCGTCGCGCTTGCCCGCTCGCGCCGTCGGTGCGATCGGGGGCGATGTCCTCGGGCTCGCGGATGACGTCGTCGGGGGCCGCAGCCTGCACCGGATCCGGCGCGTCTGCGTTTCGAGAACCGTTCCCATCAGGGGTCGCCATTCGACCATTATGCGCAGGATGCCGCGGGGGAGCCCGCATGCGAGGATTGTCGGGTGATCGATCCCGTGCTTCTCCGTGAAAATCCCGAGCTGGTCAAGCGCTCGCAGGAGGCGCGTGGGCACTCCTCCGACACTGTCGATGCGGCGCTCGAGGCCGACCGTGCGCGTCGCTCCGCCATCACGACCTTCGAAGAGCTGCGCGCGGCGCAGAACGCGCACGGCAAGACCGTCGCGCGGGCGCCGAAGGACGAGAAGGCTGCCCTCGTCGCCGAGGCCAAGCAGCTCAGCGAACGTGTCAAAGAGGCCCAGCACGCCGTCACCGCCGCCGAGGAGGCCTCCGACGCGGCGCTCGCGCAGATCGAGAACATCGTGATCGACGGCGTCCCGCCCGGCGGCGAGGCGGACTTCGTCACGCTGCGCACCCACGGCGACGTGCCGACGTTCGACTTCGAGCCCCTCGACCACCTCGCGCTCGGCGAGAAGCTCGGCGCGATCGACATGGAGCGCGGCACGAAGGTGTCGGGCAGCCGCTTCTACTTCCTCACGGGCATCGGCGCGCGGCTCGAGATCGCCCTCATGTCGCTCGCACTCGACCGTGCCCTGCAGGACGGTTTCATCCCGCTCATCCCGCCGACCCTCGTGCGGCCCGAGGTCATGCGGGGCACCGGATTCCTCGGTCAGCACGCCGCCGAGGTGTACCACCTCGAAGAGGACGACCTCTATCTCGTCGGCACGAGCGAAGTGCCGCTGGCCGGATACCACATGGACGAGATCCTCGACCTGACCACGGGCGCGAAGCGCTACGCCGGCTGGTCGACGTGCTACCGGCGCGAAGCCGGCTCGTACGGCAAGGACACGCGCGGCATCATCCGCGTGCACCAGTTCAACAAGCTCGAGATGTTCGTCTACACGGTGCCCGAGGACGCCGAGGCCGAGCACCTGCGACTCGTCGCGATGCAGGAGCGGATGCTGCAGGACCTGGGCCTGAGCTACCGCGTCATCGACGTCGCGGCCGGGGATCTCGGGTCCAGCGCCGCACGCAAGTACGACGTCGAGGCGTGGGTGCCCACGCAGGGCGCGTACCGCGAGCTGACCAGCACCTCGAACTGCACGACCTATCAGGCGCGGCGCCTTGACATCCGTCATCGTCTGCCCGCCGACCAGGGCGGCAAGACGCAGCCCGTCGCGACCCTCAACGGCACCCTCGCCACGACGCGGTGGATCGTCGCCCTCCTCGAGACGCACCAGCGCGCCGACGGTTCGGTCGTCGTGCCCGAGGTGCTGCGGCCCTACCTGGGCGGGCTCGAGATCATGGAGCCGCCGGCATGACCGACGACGACCTGTCCCACCTGCCCGCGACGGGTGAGATCGACGTCGTCGGTCGGGGCGAGGCCGTCGAGATCGTCGACGAGCTCGCCCGCGAGACCGAGGCGCCGGGCATCGTCGTCGAGCACATGCTCATCGCGCTCGACATCGACGGCACCGTCATCCTCGAGGACGAATCGCTCAGCCCGGGTGTCGTCGACGCCGTCGAGCACGCGCAGCGTGCGGGGCATGAGGTGATGATCGCGACGGGACGCAGCTGGGAGGGAACCCGCGGCATCCTCCGTGTGCTGGGTATCGCTCCCGAATACGTCGTGTGCTCGAACGGTGCCGTCGTGCTGCGCCGGATCGACGCCGACGACCTCGAGTACGAGCGGTGGCACCTCGAGACGTTCGACCCGCGCGATGTGCTGACGCTGCTGCGCGAGCACCTGCCCGACGCCCGGTACCTCGTGGAGCTGCCCGACGGAAACCGCCTCTATACCGAGTACCTCGACGACTGGAACCTCGTCGCCGCGCGCCGTGTGCCCTTCGAGGAGCTGGGGGCGCAGCGCGTGTGCCGCGTCGTCGTCGTCGCGCCCGAGCACGCCTCCGACGCCTTCCTGGAGCTCGTCTCGGACATCGGACTCACCCAGGTCTCGTACTCGGTGGGCTGGTCTGCGTGGCTCGACATCGCGCCGCACGGCGTCGACAAGAGCACGGGGCTCGAACGGGTGCGCACGACGCTCGGCATCCAGCCCGAGAACGTGCTCGTCATCGGCGACGGACGCAACGACGTCGGCATGTTCGCCTGGGCGCTCGAGCACGGCGGTCGCGCTGTCGCGATGGAGCAGGGCCCGCAAGAGGTGCGGGATGCCGCCGGTGAGACGACGACGTCGGTCGAGGCCGGCGGCGTCGCCGCGATCCTCCGGGCGCTCTGAGCCTCGCTCGCGTCGCCTTTCGTCGAACCCGACCTTTCCCGTCGAACCCGACCTTTCTCGCGTCGCCTTTCGTCGAACCCGACCATTCCCGTCGAACCCGACCTCGTCGACGTCCCGTTCGGCGGAAACGGTACGGTTCGAGCGACAAAGCCCCGCGCGCCTTTCAGAAGTCCCACAGCCGCCGCTGGAACAATATGTCAGCAGTTCCGTCGACTAGACTCGACGCCTGTTCGACGGATGCCGGTGGCATCCGCCGGGAGGGTTGTCCGAGCGGCCGATGGACCTGGTCTTGAAAACCAGTGGGCAGAAATGTCCCGTGGGTTCGAATCCCACACCCTCCGCTTGATGTGTGCTGGGGGCGAACCTGAAGACGCCGTGAAAGGACCCCCGTGAGCCAGACGACCAAGCCCGCCAAGCGTGGCCGTCGCACCGTCGCGCGTCACGGGGCGCTGACTTCGCCGCATCCGGTTTCGCTGCTGCTCAAGGTGATCGGCGTCATGCTCGGGGTCGTTCTCGTCTCGGGGGCGGGTGTGGCCGCCTATGCGACCTACGATCTCGCGGCGAGCGCCACCGAGGACGCCGTCGATCTCGAAGGACAGGCTCCCGTGCCGCCCGACATCGGTGCGATCGAGACGGGCGTCGATCTGCTGGTCGTCGGCACTGACGAATGCGAGCCCGAGTACGCGTACCTCTTCGGCGACCGCTGCACGGGTCCGGATGCCGAAGGTCAGCTCAACGACGTCAACATGCTCGTGCACATCTCGAACAATCCGCGCCGTGTCACGGTCGTTTCGTTCCCGCGCGATCTCATGGTCCCGATCCCCTCGTGCACGCGCGAGGACGGCTCGACGACGTCGGCGATGAGCAAGCAGCAGATCAATACGGCATGGTCGTACGGCGGGCTGTCGTGCGTCGCCAAGACGATCTCGGCGCTGAGCGAGCAGAGCATCCCCATGGCGGCGAAGGTCAGCTTCGGGAACGTCATCAACATCACCGACGCGATCGGCGGAGTCGACGTGTGCATCGGCAACGGCGGCATCCGCGACCGGTACACGAGCATCGACTGGCCTGCCGGCATGCGCAACGTGCAGGGCGTGGAGGCCCTGCAGTTCCTGCGCACGCGTCACGGCCTCGAGAACGGCAGCGACCTCGCCCGCATCTCGAACCAGCAGCAGTACATGTCGCGACTCGCGCGCAAGCTCGTCAGCGAAGAGGTGCTGTCCGACTTCGGCACCCTGTACCGGCTCGCCACGACCGCCGTCGACAACATCACTCTCAGCAAGAGCCTCGCCAACCCCGTCACGCTCGCCCAGATCGGTCTCGCCGTGAAGGATGTGCCGTTCGACCAGATCGTGTTCGTGCAGTACCCGGTCAACACCGATCCCGCCGACCCGAACCGCGTCGTTCCGAACTATGCCGCGGCCGAGCAGCTGTGGGCCGCGCTCGCCGCGAACGAGCCGATCCAGGTCACGAACGACCCGAACCGCGGCGGCGGCGTCGTCACGGTCGAGCCGTCGGAAGACCCGATCGACGCGGGCGAGGCCCCCGTCGAGCCCGCCGATCCGGCCGACGCCACGACGCCTGAGCCGACCGAGACGGCTGTCGCGTTGCCCAACTCCATCCCCGGCACCTCCGCTGCCGACGAGACCTGCTCGGCGGGCAACCTGAGGTCGAACGGTTGATGTCGGTGCAGGTCCGGCCGGAAGGCCGACGCCCGTTCGCGCGGCATGGCCGGTTCGGGATGCTGCATCCGATCACTCGGCTGCTCGCGGTGCTCGGCGTCGTCCTCGCCGTCGTCGGACTGAGTGCCGGGGGAGTGGGCGCGTTCGCACTGTGGAATGCGGCGCAGGCCGTCGCCGACAGCTCGGTCGCGATCGGCGACGAAGAGTCGATCCCGCCGTCGCTCGGAGCGATCGAGGGCGGCGTCAACCTGCTGCTCGTCGGATCGGACTCGTGCGAGGGGCAGGACGTCGCGCTCTTCCCGCGCTGCGCCAACGAGGATGCCGAGGGTGAGCGCAACGACGTCACGATGCTCGTGCACATCTCGGATGCACCGCGGCGTGTGACCGTCGTGTCGTTCCCGCGCGACATGATCGTGCCGATCCCCGCATGCCCCCGCGAAGACGGCAACGGCGATCACTCGGCGATGAGCGCGCAGATGATCAACGCGTCGTACATGTACGGCGGCCTGCCGTGCACCGTCAAGACCGTCGAGGAGCTCACCGGCGAGAGCATCCATTTCGCGGCATCCATTCGCTGGACCGGCGTCATCAACATGTCCGACGCGATCGGCGGCGTCGAGGTGTGCGTCGCGGGTGACATCAGCGACGGGCACACGGGTCTGAACCTGGCCGCGGGCCCGCACACGCTGCAGGGTGTCGAGGCGCTGCAGTTCCTGCGCATCCGTCATGGAATCGGCGACGGATCCGACCTCGGTCGCATCTCGAATCAGCAGCAGTTCATGTCGTCGATGGTGCGCACGCTGCAGGGTGACGGCGTGCTCGGCAACCCCGGCACGCTGTTCTCTCTCGCGACGACCGCGATCTCGCAGGTGAACGAGGGGCAGCTGGTGCTCAGTCAGTCGCTCGCGAACCCGACGCTCATGGCGCAGATCGCGATGGCAGTGAAGGACGTGCCCTACGAGGACATCGTCTTCGTGCAGTACCCGACCGAGTACGGCGACAACTTCTCGCGTGTGCTGCCGGTTCGGGATGCCGCGGACCAGCTGTTCGCCGCGCTGCGTGAGAACAAGGCGCTCAACCTGACCGGCGACGCGAGCCAGGGCGACGGTGTCGAGGTGACCGGTGAGGCAGCGAAGCCCGAGGGCGACGCCGAGCCCGTCGAGTCGGCGGCGCCGTCGCCGGAGACCCCCGCGGTGCCCGAGGATCGCGTCGATCTGCCCTCGAGCATCGCGGGTCAGACGGCGGCCCAGGTCACCTGCACCCTGCCCGAGCGCTGATGTTTCGCCGGGCTCGACTCGACCGGTTATGATTGCTCTGCGCGTGCTCTTCGAGCGCTCGCCTGGAGACGTCGCATAGTCAGGCCTAGTGCACCACCCTGCTAAGGTGGAGTCCTCGCAAGGGGACCGAGGGTTCAAATCCCTCCGTCTCCGCCATTTTTTCTGGCTCGGTTCCCTTGTAAACACCGGGATCGCGGACCATCTCGGGTTCTAGTTTTCCGGGCTTGCGTTTGAACTGCGTAAAGTCTGCGGGAGTTGGTCTCTGCGGCGTGCGTGAAGCATGCGTAAACCGACGGACCGCCCAATCCGCGAGAGCTCGGCTGACTGTGTCTGAAGTTGTGCTCGGGCGGCTGCCGTCGTGGAGTGACTGTAGTCCCTGAGGTGTTGAAGACGTGCCGATTGACTCTCCTCTTAGGGGAGGCTGCAAGCTGGATTCATGTTGAAGATCGGCGAGTTCGCAGGGTTGACGGGGCTGAGTGTGAAGGCGCTTCGCCACTACGACGAGGCCGGGGTGCTCGTGCCCGCCGAGGTGGACGGCCGTACGGGATACCGGCTGTACGCGGATGGGCAGGTGCGCGCGGGCATGGTGATCCGTGCGCTTCGTGACGCGGGAGTGCCGTTGCCCGAGGTGGCAGATGTGGTCGGTGGCGGGAAAGCGCTCGAAGTGCTCGAGCAACACCGGCTTCGTGTCCTCAAGGAACGGGAGCGGGAGGACCTCGCGTTCCGCGATGCTGAGGGTGTACTCCGCGCGCTTGCCGTGGTGGTCGACGTCACTGAGCGGACGATGCCCGCTCAGCATTTCGTGGGGCAAGTCCTCGCTGTTCCGGTCGATGATGTTGACGCCGTGTCGGACGAGGACGCGAACGAGATCTTCGGCGCACTGTTCACGCGACTGCAGCGGGCAGGCCTCGGTCCCAGCGGGCCATTCTGGACCGCGCTGCGCGCTGGTGACCAGGGAACCATCGAGATCGCATGCTGCTGGCCCACGCCGGAGGATGTGCCCGAGGATATGCTCGGGTCCGAGAGCTTCGCTGCCGTGCTTCCGGCTCGTACGGAGCTCGTGGCGACATGGCGTCCGGCCGGTGGCGAGGAGCTCCCTGATGGGATCCTGCATCCGGCGGTAGTCGGTCTTTTTGATGCCGTCGATGAGCTCGGCTTCGAAATGGGGGCTGTGGAGATCCGTCAGACGGTCACTGGACAGAGCGCTGACGACTTCGTCGTCGAACTGTCGGTGACTGTGTCATGACAGCGGGTGTAGGCGGGGCATGCGACCGCCGACGTCGGCATGGTGCTGACGGCATGGCGGCGTTAGCGCCGGCTCAAGCGAGGTGACGTCGTGCCTATCCGAGCGAGAAGCCGGTGCCGGGCTCGAGGCGCCCGACGGCTCGTGGCGGTGTGACGCGGGTCGTGCATGGTCGTGGCCTGGAGGTCTGCGTCTCGGAGCGCTGTCTTGAACCAGGACTTGGATCCGCTGCTGGCCCGGGTGCGCCGCATGTACTCGCCAGCGGAGTTCGGGACCTACGGGTATGCCAATGCGGGCGGGTGCGGACCGAACAAATCCCTCCGTCTCCTCCGGCAGTTGTCGCCGCGACGGCTCATGGTGTCAGAGCCCGGCGGCATCCATTCTCTGGATCAGGGACGGGCGCCGGGCGTTCTTTCGGCGCACCTCGGCGAGGTAGTCGTCGGCGATCTCGGGGTGTCCGGCTGCTCGTGCGGCGGCGCGGAGTTTCGTCATCCTGCGTACCGCGCCGGGGTAGACGCGGGTGTTCGCCTCGATCAGACGGTCGTCGATGAGCTGCGCCATCACGGGGAGTACGGCAACGGGATCGATCTTGCTGTACCGGTCGACGAGGTCATCCCACTGTTGGGAGAGAATCGACGTGCCGTTCTCGGCCGCGCGGAGTCCCTCTGCCCATGCGCGGGCGATGTCATCCGCGTCGATCAGGTATGCGATCAGCTCCCACGGGCGTTCGCGCATCCGATCGATCGCGTGCTCCCGGATCGCTGGCCAGTCTGGTCCTGAAGCTGACTCCCACGCCTGCGCATTGGCCGTGGTCGGCCATCGTCCGAATACCTCTGAGGCCGCGTCCGCGGCACTCTTGCCCGTTTCGATTGCCAAGGCGGCCCAGAGCTCGCCGCACTCCTGCTGCTGGTGCGGCCCGCCGGGCAGAGTCATGCCCTCGTGCGCGATGACGGTCGCGCGGTCGAGCAGTCCGGCCTCATGGAGCGCTTTGGCAGCGGCGGCGTGCATGTGGGCGCGCGGCATGTCTCCGCCGTGGGTGCGGACGATCGCGTCCTCGTCACCACGCAGGACGGCGAGGCGCTGCAGGTTGTAGAGCACGGCATGGCGGGCATGCCACTCGTCGTCGTGTGTGAACTCCGGGTCGGGCCGCCCGTCGAAGGGTGTGGTCAGCGTCTGTCGTCGCTTGTCGAGGTGAGCTTCGAACCTCACGATGCCGGCTTCGCCGAGAGCGTCCGCGTAGTCGACGACGTCCACCGAGAAGTACTCGCCGAGTTCGCCGAACTGCTGCTTCTGGATCCACCCGGTCAGCGTGGCCGGCGGAGGCGGGCTCTGATCGCACAAATCGGCATGCAGGTTCAGCAGCTCCTGGATGACGAGCTGGATGAGTCCGCCGGAATCGTCGGCGCGCATGAGGACACGGAAGGTGCTCCCGATCGCCTTCTGCACGACCGGGATCACGCCTTCGGCGCCGTAGTCGTCGGCCATGTCCGCCAGGAGTGACACCCCTTGTTCGGCTTCGAAGGCGTAGGTCTGCACCGAGCGCCAGTCCCACATGTCGCGTCTGGTCGTGCGGAACGAGGCGAGGACGTTCGGGATGTCGCGGGCCAAAGGCATCCGTCCAGGATGCCACTGCCCGAGGCTCCGCGGCCGACCGGTGCCAAGGCCGCAGGCCCCGGTCTCACCGTTTCGGCTGATGAAAGAAGAAGATTCGGCCGGATGTCAATCCAGCTCCGAACGGCTCGTTTCGCGATCGTGAAGTCCATCGCGCTCGTGTAGCGGCTCCGGCCGGCGTGGCATGCTCGCTGTATGGCGCGGACGTGGCTGTCGGTGAGGGTGGAGCTCTTGGGCGGGCGGGGCGAGGACCTGTGGCCGTGGCCGGGCCGGATATTCGCCGTGGCGCCGTCGCACACGTTCCTTGACCTGGCTGAGGCGATCGATGACGCGTTCGCGCGATGGGATCGCTCGCACCTCTCCGTCTTCACCCTCGCCGATGGTCGTGTCATCACCGACGACGAGACCGGGCAGGAGCTGGTGTCCAATTCGTTCGGGCCGATCGTCGCTGCGGTGGACATCGAGTCGGCGAAAGTGGGACGGATGCTGACGCTTGGCGCCACGTTCCAGTACACGTTCGATCTCGGCGACAACTGGGTTCACCGCTGCGTGGTCGGCGAGCGCAAGATCGATCCGCTCGATGAGGTCGGGATTGTGCCGGATAAGCCGCTTCCCTACTGGGGGTGGGGGAGTATCCCCGACCAGTACGGCAGGAACTGGGATGGCGACGACGGTGAGTCGCGGATGCCGCAGCGACCGCGGGCGGTGGATCCGATGCAGGCTCATGAGTGGCCAGCTGTGGGTGCTGTGGCGGAACTCGACATCCGGGCTGTCCGCGCCGCAGTCGCGGCAGCCGATGCGGTGGGCTTCCTCGATGCGCTGACGGGGCGGGAGATCGATGACGCGCTCCAGCAGGTCGGCTCCGGAATGGCGATGGCATTGCGCAGCCGGCGTCGCCAGGCCGAACCGGTGGTGCTCTCCCTGATCCACCGCCTCACCGGGCGGAGCGGCCCTGGGGACCAGGTGCTCGCCGACGATCTGCTGGCACTGCTGCGACGTGAATCGCCCGCAGCACACACTTCCCCGGTCGACCTCGACGAGCTCAGTTCGTTCCTGGAGGGCGACTTCGGAGAGTCGAGCACGGTCTACGTCGACGTCCTGACCGGTGAGGCCTTCAGCGGAGACTTCACCGACCCGGCCATTGTCGGGGAGGACGCAGCGATGAACGTCGAGGCGGAACCTGATCGGTGGGTCCGGCTCGAACGGGCTGGATCACGGGACCGGTGGGAGGACATGGAAGCGTTCGTGCTCCGTCAGCGCGATAGCGCGCTGCGAGACCGACTGATCCGCGCAATCGAGGGCGCGGGCGCGTTCCGCCGCTTCCGTGACCTCGTCCATGACGAGGGGCTCGCCGAGCAATGGCAGATCTACTCCGACGACCGCCGATGGGGCAGAGCCCGTGACGCGCTCGCGGATGCCGGCATCCGCGTCTTCTGACAGTGTCGAGCAGGTCCATCTACTGATCTGCCAGGGACGCGTGGTACGGTAATCGCAACAAACGCAACCTCCTGCGTTCACGTGTATTGAGGTGATTCCCGTGTCTCGCGCTGCAGTCGTTGAAGAGACGTATCTTCCCAGCAAGGGCGACGAGCTAGCCCCTGTTCTGGACTTCCTTACCGCCCATGAGGCTGCCGGTCGGGTCGTTCCCGAGCCGCGGTACTTTCTTGCGGGAGCGCACCCAGGTGATCAGGTAGAGCTTCCGGAAGAGATCTACCTCGCTCTCCGCAAGATTGTTCATGCGATGCAGAGCGGACTGGCTGTCTCGGTTGTGCCGCAAACAACGAGGCTGACCACTCAGCAGGCAGCGGATCTCCTGAACGTGAGTCGCCCGACCGTTGTGAAGCTCCTCGACGAGGGTGAGATCCCGTTCGAGAGGGCTGGAACGCACCGGCGCGTTCTCCTCGCGGATCTCCTCGACTACCGGGAGCGCCGGCGTGAGCGTCAGTACGACATGCTCGCCGCTACGCGTGACGCTGTTCACGAAGACAACGTCGAACAGACGCTCGAGGACCTCAAGGCGGCGAGGAAGGCGGTCGCGGCGAGGAAGGCGGTCGCGGCGAGGCGGGCTGCACGGCTCTAGCTTCGCAGCCTGACAGGATGGGGGTCGTGTTAAGGCGACCCTCGACACCAACGTGCTGTGGCCGAGCCTGCAACGTGACTTCCTGCTCTCCCTCGCGGTTGAGGGTGCGTATCGGCCAACCTGGAGTGCGGTGATCCTCGAACAGCTCGAGTATCACGAAGCGGCCAAGCTCACGAAGCGGGGGATCCCCACAGTCGAGGCTGCTGAACGCGCGGCGACCCTCATTGCCGCGATGCGCCGCGAGTTCATCGACGCCGAGGTCGAAGGCTGGGAACCGCTGGAGGGCACGTTCGGGCTTCCCGACCCGGACGACGAGCACGTGGTCGCCGCGGCCGTCATTGCAGGAGCCGGTGCGATCGTCACGGAGAACCTCAGAGACTTCCCCGCAGACAAGATTCCACCGACCATCCAAGTGCTCAGTGCGCGCGAGTTCGCGAAGAACACGGTCGCCCTCAACCCGCGGCACGCGCTCGCCGCGGTGCAGGAGATCGCGAGCCGTTACGGCCGCTACGGTACGGCACTCACTGTTGAGGAGATCCTCGATACTCTGCGGGACCGATACAGCATGATCGAAGCCGTCGAGATGATGGTCGAGCTGCGACCGAGTAGCCACAGATCGCACGCCTGCGGTGCAGGCAAGGTCGCCCAATTCGTGCTTGGCGCCCGCCCGCTCCGGGCCCACAGCATCCGTCTTGTTTCATGCCATAGACCGTCGCGCATTGCCCCGTCGATGAGACCGCGCACCCGCCTCGCTGAACCGGCCGGAACCCGCAGCTGACCGGCGTGCCTGCCTCGAGAGACGCGCTACGGCGCGTCTCTCGTTAGGCCCTCCGCATGAGCACGTACTTCGAGCTCGAGCAGGAGGCGTTCCTGATCGTCTTCGAGGCTCATCCCGGTGACTCGCTCGACGCGCTTGAGTCGCTGCCGCAGCGTGTTCGGATGCAGATGCAGAGCACGCGATGCGCGTTGCGGGCTCTTGCCCTCACGGAAGTACACGTCGATCGTGCGAAGCAACTCGCGGCCATCTACGTACGGACTGGCGAGGATAGCCTCGACCGCCGCTCCGGTGAGCACGCCCCGTTCCCAGAGGGTTCGCACAGCTCGCGACACCTGTAGATGCGCTCTCTTGGATTCATAAGTCGTTACCCCGCTCGTTCCCTCGACGGAGGAGTTCTTCAGCATCGCTTCGACGGTTTCGCGTGCGACGGGCAACTCGCGCGGGCTCTCGACCGAGGGTCCCATTGCGCACCGCATGCTCACCTTCAGCTGTGAACTCAGGGCACCGGAGGTGCGCTCAGCCCATGGGAGGATCGTGGACGCGGGGGGAGGATCGGGGATCAGTACGTACGCGATGGACTGTGCGATGGCCACCTGGGCCTTCTGTCGGATCACGGCCGCATGGAGAGCGATCACCGCGGCGGTCGAGGCGGCGAAGGGCTCGGCGGGTATCTCGTCCGATGCGAGCGCGAACGCGACCAGCATCCATGTTCGCGACTCCTCGAGGCCGAGGATGGCGGCGAGCGTTCGACGGGACTCTGTGCTCCGCCGCAGTCCGAGCAACTGCAGAAGGGTCTCCGAATCGCGAGACTCGACGCGGTCGGCGCGTGCGATTGCCCTGGCGGCGAGAGCAGCACCTGCTGCGAGGATCTGACGGGCCCGCGGCGCGAACTGCGTCGCTCCCTGTTGCACCCATATGGTGCCGAGATGCCTCTGCGTGCGCTCGTCGATGATGCCCGCGGCCAGCCGGGGCTGGATCTCACCGTCTCGCCCGAACTCCAAGACCCGTCCCGGCCGGCTCAACTGATCCCACACGCCCTGGGCCCGCAGCTGCTCGCGATGCCCAGGTGGAGCGCCGCGTCCGAGGATGGAATCACGACGCAGCTGGTCGGCATGCTCGTCGAGCGGCGAGAACGCCAGGACTCGGCTCTGCATGTCGTCGATGGAGACGTACCCGTTAACCTGATCAGCGAGCGAGTTCGCTATCGCGAAGAGATCACCGGCCTGCGGCCGCTCTGGCGTGCCGTCGGGCGGGGCCGTGTCGGCTTCAGGAGCCGACGCGATCATCCTCTCTACCAGCCCGTGAAGTTGACCCCAGGGGACATCGGCGTTCACCCGTGCTACGTGAGCGATACCGGCTGCTTCGGCGAAGTGCTCGAGGTCCGCAGCATCCGAAGACTTCGCCATCACGAGCGCGGGGCGAGACGCCGCGAGGTCTTCTAATCCGCTCGCGAGGTGCTCGGAGGTCTGCCCGATGAGCAGGACGACCTCATCGGAACGATCCAGCCGGGGCACGCCTTCGTCATGCGCCTCGACGATGCTGCATGCCCTGATTGCGAGAGCCGGCGCCCTCGACTCCCCCAAGAGCGTCACCATGCCACGAAGGTTGGTCACCAGTCGGTCCAGCGTCTCCACGCCACTCCCGTTTCGCCGATTTTTCTAGCCTGTTTCGATCGTGGTAAATCGTTGCATGTACCCACCATTCTCGTAAACATTGTGTGCGCTTGCACGGTACTTTGGTGGCCCGCCTTCCGTAACATCGCTCACAACCAATACTCACCATCACCCGCAGGAGTCCGCATGCGTCCTACTCATCGCATACAGCACGCACTTGTTACGGGCGCCGTTGTCGGTGCCGTCGTCCTCAGCCTGGCCGGGTGCTCGTCCGCTACAGACCCGGCGGCATCGACCGATTCGACGGTCGAAGGGGAGACGTTCGTCATCCCGCAGCAGACCGGTGTGCCGCCGTGGGCCTACACGGACGACACTGACGCACTGATCGGCATGCTGCCTGACCTTTCGTCGGCTCTCGCGCCGTATCTCGGGGTGACGATCGAGAACGAGCGCACGACGTGGGAGAACTCGCTGCTCGGCCTCGAGAGCGAAAAGTACATCTTCGTCCCCGGCGCTGACGCGACACCGGAGCGGCTCGAGAAGTTCGACTTCGCTATTGCGTTGCAGGACGCCTACGGATTTCAGGTCAAGGCCGGCAACCCTGAAATCGCTGACGACATGATGGCGCTGTGCGGGCTGAGCATCGGGCTCCCGGCATCGTCGAGCCCCATCCAGTCTCTGGAGGAGCAGTCGGCGAAGTGCGTCAAAGCGGGCGAGGAGGCGATCGAGATCAAGACTTTTCCTGATTGGGCAAGCGCCGACCTCGCCACGCAGAGTGGGCAGGTCGACACGGCGACGGCAACGCTGAGCTCGATGGCCTATCAGACTGCTGAGAACCCGGATAAGTGGACCATCACAGGCCCACGCTACCTGGAGCTGGAGATCGGCTTCGCGGTGCCCAAGGGCAGCGCCTGGGGCCCGAAGCTCGTCGACGCGTTCAACGAGATGATCGCCGACGGAGCCTATGCCGCGATCTTCGACGTATACGGCACTTCCGGCATGATGATCGAAGAGTCGCACCTGGTGACGCAATGAGTAGTTCGCTCATGACCGCCCCCGACTCCGAAGCCGTGTGGCGCGTGCGGGCCAACAGCCTGGGTGCTGCCCCGCACGAGCAGCACAGCCATATCGTGCGCAACTCGATGGCTGGCCTTGTGCTTCTCGTCGCCGTCGTAGCGATCATCGATTTCGTCATGCGCCCAGCTCTCGGTTGGCCCGTCGTGTGGGAGTACCTGTTCGCGCCGAGCGTGATGCAGGGCATCGGCAACACTCTTCTGCTGACTGTGCTGTCGATGAGCTTGGCACTCGTCGCATCGGTGATCCTGGCGAACATGCGTCTGTCGGCTAACCCCGTCCTGCGCGCGATATCAGGCATCTATGTCTGGTTCTTTCGGTCGATCCCGCTGCTCGTGCTGCTCATCCTCTGGTTCAACATCGCGATCATTTACCCCCGCATCGCGATCGGAGTTCCGTTCGGGCCGGAGTGGTGGGCGATCGACACCTCGACGGTGGTCAACGGATTCTGGGCGGCGGTCTTCGCATTCGGCTTCCAGCAGGCTGCGTACACGTCGGAGGTGATCCGGGCATCGCTCCTCGCTGTCCCAGCCGGCCAGCGTGAGGCGGCGGCTGCCATTGGCATGACCAAGCCCCTCATGTTCTTCCGCATCGTGCTGCCTCAGGCGATGCGCATCGCGATCCCGCCGATCAGTAATGACACGATCAATCTCCTGAAGGCAACGTCGCTCGCGGCATTCATCTCGGTGCCCGACCTGCTGTACTCGGTGCAGACGATTTACAACCGCACCTACGACATCGTTCCGCTGCTCTTGGTGGCGACGATCTGGTACGCGGTCTTCGTCAGCGTGCTCTCCTATGGGCAATACCACCTGGAGCGAGCGCTCAGCCGCGACCGAAGGGCGGTGGGGTGATGACCGTTCCCCTCATCGCCGCGTTGAACATCTCCAAGTCTTTCGGCTCCCATCAAGTCCTTCGATCGGTCAGCTTTGAGGTAGCTCAGGGAGAGGCTCTCTGCATCCTTGGCCCATCTGGAAGTGGGAAGAGCACTCTGCTCAGATGCCTCAACATGCTCGAGCGTCCCGATGAAGGAGCAGTCTTCCTCGGAGGCGATCTCATGGGCTACCGCATGCACGGGAATGGAATCAGAGAACTCCACGACAAGACCGAGGCGCGGCAGCGGCAACGTCTGGGCATGGTGTTCCAGCAGTTCAATCTCTTTCCCCACATGACGGTTCTCGAGAACCTCACGGAGGGGCCTGTTCAGGTTCAGAAGCGAGCCCGCTCGATCGCGAAGGCCGAGGCTCTCGCCCTTCTCGATCGTGTCGGCCTGGCGGAGAAAGCCCGGAGCTTCCCTGCCCAGCTCTCGGGCGGCCAGCAACAGCGTGTCGCCATCGCACGGGCGCTGGCCATGCGGCCGGAGGCGCTTCTCTTCGATGAGCCTACGAGCGCGCTCGATCCCGAGATGGTGAACGAGGTCCTGCAGGTGATTCGTGAGCTCGTGCGCGATGGGATGACCAGCATCATCGTCACCCACGAGGTGGGATTCGCGCGCGAGGTGTGCGATCGCTTCCTTTTTATGGAAGACGGCCTTCTCGTGGAGGACGGCCCCGCATCGGCCCTCAACCAGGATGCCGCCCACGCTCGCACCAGAGCCTTTCTCGCCAAGGTCCTGTAAGGGGATTCGGATGCCCAAACGCACCAACAGAGCACCCGGCAAGCCGTCGGTCGCGATCATCGGAGCGGGTTTCGCCGGGATCGCTATGGGGGTTCGGCTGCTTCGCAGCGGGATCACGGACTTCACGATCTTCGAGGCCGGTGACGGCATCGGCGGTACGTGGTTCCACAACACCTACCCTGGGGCCGAGGTGGACACTCCGTCCCACATGTACTCGTACTCGTTCAAGCAGCACGACTGGTCCCGACCCTTCGCGACGCAAACGGAGTTGCTCGGTTATCTCGAGGAGACCGCCGACGATTGGAGGCTGCGGGAGCACTTGACGCTTCGCACCCGCATCGTGCGGGTGGAGTGGGATGAAGCATCCCAGAGCCAGCACGTCCGCGCGGAGGACGGGCGCGAATGGCGGTTCGCCGCGGTCGTTTCGTCGGTGGGGCTGCTCAACGTGCCGTCCGAACCTCGCCTGTCGGGGCGAGACCTCTTCGCGGGGCCGGTCATCCACACCGCGCGGTGGGACCACGGCGTGCGTTGGCAGGGCAAGCGGATCGCCGTGATCGGCACCGGATCCTCTGCCGCCCAGGTCGTTCCCGCGCTCGCGCCGGCTGCCGGCACGCTCACGCTCTTTCAGCGACAGCCAGCGTGGGTAGACATGAAGGAACGAAGCACGTTCACCCCGGAGCAGCGCCGCCGGCTCAACTCCGGGCGAGGTTATCGGCGGGAGCGCGCGCGACTCTTCTGGAACCAGGAGAAGAACTGGTTCGGCGGCAGAGTCGTGCGGCCGGGTTCGCGCGCCGACCGCATAGCCGTCGAGCGATGCACCCTGCACCTCGAGCGCTCGGTGGCAGACGCGGAGCTGCGCGCGCTCCTTACTCCGACGGGGGCCTACCTTGCCAAGCGACCGGTCCGAAGCAACGAGTATCTTCCCGCACTCCAGCGGGACAACGTCCGAGTAGTCCCGCGAGCGGTCGCCGGACTGTACGAGGACGGCGTAGTCGACTCTGGTGGCGAGCGTCACCCCGTCGACATCGTCGTCACCGCGACCGGATTCCGCCCGGCCGAGTTCTTGCTGGGGATGACGGTACTCGGCGAAAGCGGTCGGGATATCCACGAGGTGTGGGGCGACGACCCGCAGGCCTTCTTGGGTATCGCGGTTCCGGGCTTTCCGAACTTCTTCATGATGTACGGGCCCAACACGAACTTCTATGCCATCGTCTACAACCTTGAACGCCAAGCCGATTACATCGCCCGAATTCTTCAGCGGATGGCGAGAAAGGGCTTCACCTCAGCCACAGTGAAAGCGCGATATCACGACGTGTTCAACGACGCGCTCCAGAGGCGGATGGCCAAGACCAGCTTCACGCAAGGCCAGAGCTACTTCCGCTCGAAATCCGGCCGCGTTGTAACCCAGTGGCCTGAGGGGGCGATCGTCTACGGTCTCCTCACCCGAATGCTCGCGGTCCCGGCAACCCAATTCGAGCGTGGCGGTCACTTGAGGCAGACCGGTTTCGGAGCGGAGCCACGCCGTGTCGAGGCCGTCGAGTCGTTGGAACGCCAGTGACTGCGTTCTGAAACACACGCAGCAGAACCGAACGTGCTGGGCCCGCCGAAGTCGGTGTCGACTGCCGCAAACACTGTGGGCCCGGCACTGAACACGCACCTTCTTGAAGCGGCCTGACTTTCACATTATCGTCGAATCGCCTCAGGTGGAGTTGAGGATCACTTGGGCTCGGCCATGGGTGACAGCGCCGTCGTCGAGATGGCGCGTGGGTCGTGCATGCCGATTTCACGCTAGGGGTCTGCGTGCGAAGTCATCGTCATCAACCGTTGACGTTCTGCGGAATTCCTAGCGGATTGGCGTCCTGCAGTGGCTCGGGCAAGAGCACGGCGGGGAAGTTCTGGAACGCCACGGGGCGCAGAAAGCGGCTGATCGAGGCGGTCCCGACGGCCGTCGTGGTCGAGGCCGTCGTGGCCGGGTATGGTCCGCCGTGCTGCTGTGCATGGGTGACGGACACTCCGGTCGGCCACTGGTTCCACAGCACGCGGCCGGCCTTCTGCGTCAGGAGGGGGACGAGCTCACGGGCGATCGCGAGGTCTTCGGCGTCGTCGTCGGCTACCAGCGTCGCTGTCAGCTGGCCTTCGAGAGCCATCGTGAGGTCTCGCAATCGTGCCGGATCGGAGTAGCTGACGATCAAGCCGAACGGGCCGAAAACCTCGGTCACCGTCCCGTCGGGGTTCTTGAGCACGTCTTCGATATCCGCGTGCAGCAAGGTGAGTCTCGGCTCCGTCAGGCTCGTGTCAGCCTCGCGCAGGGGGTTCACCCCGTCGCGCGCCTGGAGCTCGTGGAGGCCCTCGACGTATCCCTTCAGAATCCGGTCGTTGAGCAAGGGTCCACCCACAGGAGCGGTGGCTTCGCGCAGTGCATCGATGATGTCGGAGCCAGTGGGCACCACGAGCATCCCCGGCTTGGTGCATAGCTGTCCTTGGCTGCCGGTGACGGACGCGACATAGCCCTCGGCGATCTCAGCTGTCCGGCTGCGCGCCGCTGCGGGTGCGACGAAGGCCGGGTTCACGCTCCCGAGCTCTCCATAGAAGGGGATCGGTACAGGGCGCGCGTTGGCGATGTCGAACAGTGCCCGTCCGCCCGCGATCGAGCCCGTGAAGGATGCCGCCTTGATGAGTGGATGACGTAGCGCTTCGACGCCGCGCTGGGTGCCGTGGATGACGGTGACCAGATCCGCGGGCGCTCCGACGCGCTCCACGGCTCGCGCGATCGCCGCAGCGGTCGCGTCGGAGAGTCGGGGATGCCCCGAGTGCGCCTTGACGAGCACGGCATTGCCCGCCGCGAGGGCTGCGGCGGTGTCGCCGCCGGCCACCGAGAACGCGAACGGGAAGTTGCTGCCGGCAAACACAAGCACCGGTCCAATCGGCACGAGCATGCGTCGCAGGTCCGGTCGAGGTGCACCCATCTGCCACTGCGGATCCGCGCGGTCGATACGCGCGTCGAGGAAACCACCCTCCTCGGCCACGTCCGCGAACAGACGCAGCTGGAAGGTTGTCCGTGTGAGTTCGCCGGCCAGCCGAGGCAGGGCCAGGCGAGTCTCCTCCTGGGCGATCGCGGTGAGGTTCGCGGCTGCAGCATCGAGCTCGTCGGCGATCGCGCGGACCACGCGCGCACGCTCGACGTACCCATACAGTGTCCACCGGTCGGATGCTGCGGCGACGCGGGACACTGCCTCGTCGACATTCTGCTCGAGAGAGCTGTCGCCTGTCGTCATGATGCCAGCCATCCGCCGTCAACGTTGAGAACTGTGCCCGAGATGTACTGCGACGCGGGGGAGAGGAGGAACACACACGCGTGTCCTATGTCGGTGGGATCTCCCAGTCGGCGCATGGGGATCCTGCCCATGATGCGGTCATGGTCTGCGGGGTTCTGGAGCAGCCCCTCGGTCATCTCCGTGGCGAAGTACCCCGGGCCGATGACGTTGGATCGGATGCCGTGTACCGACCATTCCGTCGAGAACGCGCGGGCCATGCCCACCAGGCCGGTCTTGGACACCACGTACGGCGAGATGTTCGGCAGACCGATGCTCGAGTTCAGCGAGCCGATGAAGATGTGGGAACCGCCCCGCGCTCCCGCGATCTGCTGCCGGGCGATCGCCGTGCTCAGGAAGTACGGCGCGTGCAGGTTCACCGCCTGGATCCGCAGGAATTCGGCCGGGGTGACGTCCACAGCAGGCTTCCGCAGCTGGATGCCAGCGGCGTGCACCACGGCGTCGATCGGCGCGATTCGTGAGATCTCCTCAACGAGTGCGTCGATGCGGTCGAGCTCGCCGACGTCGGCGGGGACCGCCTGCGCCGCACCGCCTTCGGCCGTGATCGCGTTGACCGTTCCGGCTGCCTGCTCGGAATTGCGCGCGACGATCGTCACACGACCTCCGGCGCGTGCGACCGCGTGCGCGATGGCACTCCCGAGGCCGCGGCTTCCGCCGGTGACCAGCACGTGCGCGTTGCCGAGGTCGAAGGGATGGGCGTCGATACTCATTGCGCTCCTGAGAAGTCGATGTGCGGGGCGAGCGCCTCGGCCGCGGCCGTGACGCGGTTGATGTGCGCGATCGTCAGTTCGCGCGCTGTCGGGGCATCGCTTGCGGCGATGGCCTCGGCGATGAGTCTGTGCTCTTCGTGGGTCTTCGATCGCTCCGGCGAGTACCCCGGACTGCGCAGATAGGTCGCGGCGAGGATCTCGTTGATCGGCAGCGACATGTGCGCGAAGAACGGGTTGCCCGTCGCCCGGGCGATGACGGAATGGAAGCCCAGGTCGGCGGCGACGTGCGCCGCGGTATTCGCGCTCTCGCCCTCGTGCACCACCTCGATGAACTCGACGAGCTCGAACAGTTCATCGAGTTCTGCGTCGGTGCGGCGCAGCGCGGCGTGCGCAGCCATCTCAGGTTCGAGTGCTCGCCGCATCTCCATGAGTTGCGGGAACGTGCCACCGCCGAGGCGCAGCATGAGCGCTACTTGACGGGAGAGATTGCGCTGATCGAACTGGGCGACCTGCATGCCTCGGCGCGGGCGGATGCTGACGACACCGCGTGCCACGAGAGTGCGCCCGGCTTCGCGGATGACGGTGCGACTCACACCGAATGCCTCGGTCAGCTCCGGCTCGGTGGGCAGTTGGTCGCCCGGCCGGAGGTTCTTCTCGAGGATGTGCGCCGTCACCGCATCGGCGACCTGCTCGGACAGCGGACGCCGCTCGGTGGTCGCATCGGACAGCGCGGTTGCGGGCGCAGGCATCATCGTCGTCGTCTCCTCGTTAGGTCAAGCGACCTGGCAGCGCAGGGCATCGCCGTTGAGAGCCCGGAGGGCCTCTTCACTCGCCAGACGCTGAAGATTATCGAGCGACTCCTCGTCGTAGAACGCGGCGTGCGGCGTGATGACCAATCGTGGCACGTCGCGCAGCGGCGAATCTGCAGGCAGCGGCTCGGCACGTGTGACATCGAGCAGCGCACCCGCGAGGTGGCCGGATTCGAGAGCGGCACCCAGTGCCTCTTCGTCGACGAGTCCGCCGCGGGCCGTGTTGACGAGGAGCGCGCCCTCCGGCATCCGGGACAGAAACGCGGCGTCGATGACATTCGACGTCTCGGGCGTCAGTGGCGCGTGCAGCGTGAGCGCGGTTGCTCGGTGCGACAACTCGTCGAGATCGACGCGCTCGACACTGGCGGCGGCGAGCACCTCGTCGGGGCAGAAGGGGTCGTAGGCGACGGAGCGGACGCCGAACGCCTGCAGGCGGCGATGTACCGCCTGAGCGATGCGACCGAACCCGAGATAACCGATGGTGTGCTGGCGAAGGCTCCGCACAGGACCGAGCCCGGTGGGCGTCACCCATCCGTCCGAGCGCAGGGCACGATCGTAGAGAGGCAGTCGACGGGCGAGCGCCACCAGCGATGCCGCCGCGTGGTCGGCCACGGTCTCGACGCCGTAGTCCGGCACGTTGGCGACGCGGATGCCTAACTCCGCGGCGGCGACCAGATCGACGTTGTCGACGCCGACGCCGTAGCGGATGACAGTGCTGCCCGGGCGCATCGTCTCCAGCACGCCCCGGGTCATCGGTGCGAAGTTGACGAGCGCGACATCCGCGTCGACGACTGCCTCCCCCGCAGATTCCTCGGTCTTGGCGGCGTACTCGCAGAACGACGCACCGGCGATGCGTGCCGCTGCCTGCTCGTGATGCGTATCCGCGAACGCGTGATCGGTGACGACGATGCGCTGACTCATGCGCGCCCCTTCCGCTTGCAGCTCGTGTCTGCGAACGGTGCTTCTCGGTGAGAAGCATGGGTGCGTCGTCGCAGCGGTGAAAGCACTGGTTGATCTGACAAGAATAGTATCATAATATGAATGCTGATCGAGTGAAGAAGCCTAGGCTGCTCGGTTTCGAGAACCCGTTCTTCACAACCCAATGGAGGGAAATCCTGTGATCACCAACGCTTCGCGCATCGGAACCCGATCGCTCGCCACGCTCACACTCGTCGGTGCTGCGACGCTCGTCCTCGCCGGCTGTGGGGGCCAGGCGCCCAATACGTCCGGACAGGGTGGCGCAGAGGATGCGCTCAACGTCGGGATCTTCGTCGACAACGCCTTCGGTGACGGTGACTTCTTCGACCAGGCGGCGCTGGCGCAGTCTTCCCTCGAGAGCGACTTCGATGCGCGGGTCACGACGTATGAAGGGCAGCTGCAGGCACAGAATTTCGCACCCCTGCTCCAGGATGCCGCGGACCGAAACGACATCGTCTACGTGCTCGGCTTCGAGGCCATCGACGCAATGATCGACGCGGCTACGGCAAATCCCGAGACCCAGTTCGTCTTCATCGACGGCGACGCGGGAAGCGAGGATGTCGTGTCGGCAGTGTTCCACACTCAGGAAGGCTGTTTCATGGCGGGTGCGCTCGCCGCGACAGTCAACGCCGACAACGGCTCGACGGTTGCCGGCTTCATCGGGGGCGTCAATGCGCCCGTGGTCGAGAACTGTGAGTCGGGCTACACGCAGGGCGTCACGCACGTCGACTCCGCGCAGTCGGTCGCGTCGCAGTATGTCGGCAGCTTCGTCGACCCGTCGAAGGGATCCGAGATCGCCTCGTCGCTGGCGTCGACGCGCGGGGCGTTCGGCATGTTCGCCTACGCCGGACTGTCCGGCTCGGGCGTTTTCGACGCCGCCAAGTCGGGTGTCGACATCGCACCCATCGGCGTGGTGGCAGACAAGTCGTCGCTGGCACCCGGCAAGGTTCCGGGAAGCCTCATCATGGGCGTCGACAGTGTCATCCTCGACCTGACCCAGCAGTACATCGATGGTGCGCTGAACGGCGGAGACGTTGTCGAGTTCGGTTTCGCCGAGGGCGGCTGGGACATGGCCTACGACGAGGCGATCCTCGGAGCTGACAACATCGCTGCGCTCGAGACGTTGCAGGAGTCGATCATCGCGGGCGATGTGACGATCAATGACTGACAAAGCCCCCGTGGCAGCCCCGGTCCTGGAGCTGCGCAACATCTCCAAGCGCTTCGGCGACGTGCTCGCCAACGATCGGGTCGACCTCACGCTCTATGCCGGCGAGATCCACGCGCTCGTCGGAGAGAACGGTGCCGGAAAGACGACGCTCATGCGCATCCTCTTCGGGATGTATCGCGCTGACACGGGCGCTGTGCGACTCAAGGGCAGAGAGGTTGCCTTCCATCGCCCGAGCGACGCGATCCGTGCCGGGGTCGGCATGGTGCACCAGCACTTCATGCTCGTGCCGTCGTTCACGGTCGCCGAGAACGTGGTCCTCGGCGCGGAGCCATCGCGCGGTGGCGGATACAGCGCCCGAGCGGCGGCCGAGGCGATCGCCCCCGTCGCGAAGCGTCTGGGGGTCACCGTCGATCCGCAGGCAATCGTCGGAGACCTGAGTGTGGCGACGCAGCAGAAGCTCGAGATCATGAAGGTGCTCTACCGCGGAGCACAGATCATCGTCCTCGATGAGCCGACCGCCGTCCTCACCCCCGCCGAGACGACCGAACTGTTCGCGCTGCTGCGGCGGCTGGCATCCGAAGAGAATGCGGCGATCGTCTTCATCTCACACAAGCTGCGCGAGGTGTTCGAGGTCGCCGATCGGATCACCGTGCTGCGGCAGGGCCGGACCGTCGAGTCCTTCCTCGCGGCCGAGACCGACACGGAACAGGTCGTGGCGGCGATGACGGGACGCAGCGATGTGAACCTCGGTCGCGTTCAACGCGTGCACCACATCGCAGAGACCCCCGTGCTCGATGTCAGCGGGCTCACGACCGAGAAGGCCACGCACGACGCGGCCCTTGAAGACGTGAGCTTCACGGTCCGTCCGGGTGAAATCGTGGGCATCGCCGGTGTCGAAGGCAACGGCCAGACCGCGCTCGCCGAGGCGCTCGTCGGTGCGATCCAGCCCGCCGGTGGACACATCCTGCTCGACGGGACCGAGCTCACCGGACTCTCCCTCGCGCGTCGACGCGATCGAGGGATCGCCTTCGTGCCCGAAGACCGCCAGCGTGAGGGGATCCCGATGAATGGATCCGTCCTCGAAGGGCTCGCAGCGGGCAAGATCCGCCGTGTCCTGCGCGGGCCGTGGCTCGTGAACGCATTGCCCAAGAGCACCCGCGAATGGGCCAAGGAGATGGTGGATCGCCACCGGATCCGCACTGCGTCGATCGACACGCGATGCGCGTATCTCTCGGGCGGAAACCAACAGAAGATCGTGATCGCGCGCGAGCTGGAAGAGAGTCCGAAGCTGCTCGTTCTTGCTCAGCCGACGCGCGGGGTCGACCTCGGGGCGATCGATTTCATCTACTCCCGCATCGTCGAGGCCGCGGCCAATGGATGCGCCGTTCTGCTCATCTCAGCGGACCTCGACGAACTGCTTCGGCTGAGCGATCGCATCCTCGTGATGTACGACGGACGCATCGCCGCCGAGGAAGAGGCGACCACCACTTCCCGTGAACAACTCGGGGTGCACATGGTCGGACTCGGAATCAGGGGTGAATCATGACGGCCACGACGACGTCCATCATCATCGCGCAGTCCAAGCGCGCCACGGCTCACACGCTCCGCTCGGTGCGCAACGGAGCATTCGTGCTCGTCATCGCTGTCGTCGCAGCTGTCGTGCTTATCCAAGCCCAGGGGTACGCCGCTCTGCCGACGATCGCGGCGGGCTTCGACTACTCGCTCGGCTCGCTGAACGCCGTGGCGCGCACATTCGCGTGGGGGCTTCCTCTCGTGGTCGCGGCCCTCGGTGTCTCGCTGGCCTTCCGGTCGGGCATGTTCAACCTGGGTGCCGAAGGTCAGGTGTTCGCCGGTGCTATGGCCGCAGCCCTCGTGGGCGCCTACATCGGGCCGATGTTCTCCCCGCTCCACCTCGCCCTCACCACCCTCGCCGCGGCAGTCGCCGGCGGTCTCATCGCCGGCGGACTCGGCTGGCTGCGGGCGAAGTGGAACGTGGACGAGGTCGTCTCGAGCCTGCTGTCCAACTACATCGTGATCCTGTTCTGTGCGTACCTCGTAACCGGTCCTTTGCGCGATCCCTCGCGCCAGAGCGGCACGACCGAGCGCGTGCACGACACGGCGATGTTCTCCGAGCTGATCCCGCGCACGGGGCTGACATGGGGCGTGATCGTCGTGCTCGCCATCGCTGTTTTCGCCTGGTGGCTGAGCGAACGCAGCGTGACCGGCTACCGCTGGCGCATGACGGGAAACGCCCCCGGCTTCGCCGCAGCGTCGGGAGTGAGTACGGTCCGATCGCAGATCCGCTCCATGGTGATGAGCGGCGCGCTCGCCGCCGTCGCTGGCTCCATGCTGGTCACCGCGTCTCAGGGACGCTACTGGACCGAGATCGGCGCTGGCATCGGATGGGATGCCGTACTCATCGCCCTCGTCGCCCGAGCTCGCCCGATCCCGACGATCATCTGGGTCGGCATCTACAGCATCATGCGTTCGACGGCACGCGGGATAGAGCAGGTCTCGCTCGTTCCGTCCGAGCTCTCCAGTGTGCTGATCGCCATCATCATCATCGTCGTCGCGGCGCGTGCGGGGCTGTTCGCCCGGGTCTCCGACCTGTTCACGCGTCTGACGACGCGAAAGGAGCGTTGAGCATGGAGATCCTGGACGCGTTCCTGTCCTCCGGTGTCCGGTTCGTCACGCCGATCCTGCTCGCAGCACTCGGGTGCCTTCTGACCTCATGGACGAAGGACCTGAACGTCGGGCTCGAAGGCGCCATGCTCTTCGGCGCGTTCTTCGGTGTCGTGATCGGTTTGGCGACAGGCGATGCCCTCCTCGCCGTGACGCTCACGGTGCTGCTCGGCGCGGTTGCCGGAGCTTTGTTCGGAATCCTCGTGTCGGTCTTCAAGGTCAATGTGTTCGTGGCCGGCATCGTGCTGAACATCTTCGCCGCGGGCGCGACCGTCTACATGCTGCGCAGCTTCTATGGAGTGAAGGGGACGCTGAGTGACACGGCCATCCCGTCGCTGGCGAAGATCACGGTTCCCGGTCTCGACGGCGTGCCGATCGTGGGTGCCATCCTGTCCGGGCACACGGTGCTGACCTATATCAGCTGGGTCATCGTGATCGGCCTCGCCCTGGCGGCCCGCTATACGATCATCGCGCGCCATCTCAAGGCCGCGGGCGAGCACCCGGAGGCGCTTGAGTCTGCGGGAGGCAACGTCACCCTCATGCGCGTCCTCGCACAGGTCTGGTGCTTCATGCTGTGCGCGCTCGCGGGGGTGCAGCTGAGCATGGGCCAGCTGTCGCTATTCACCGAGGGGATGACGAGTGGGCTGGGCTTCGTCGCGCTGGCGGCGGTGATCTTCTGCCGCGGCCGGGTCGGCCTGCTCACGCTCATGTGCGTGCTCTTCGGGATGGCCACGGCCACCTCGATTCTCGTTGACGAATCGATCATGCCTCCGCAGTTCGCACAGATGCTGCCCTACGTGGTGGCGTTCATCGGACTCGTCGTGCTCGCCAGGACGTCCAAGTCGGGTGGCATGCGCATCGCCACCCCCAAGCTCGAGGAGGCATGATGACCCGTGTCCCAGACGCATCTGAGGTCGAATTGTACGACGCGGCCAAACAGTTGCTCATTGCCCGGCACGACCCCGACATCCACCAGGTCGCTGCCGCTGTGCGCGCCGACGACGGCAACGTCTACCTCGGTCTGCACATCGGGTCCCGGCGTGTCAACGTGTGCGCCGAATCATCGGCGATCGCGAACGCCGAGATGGCGGGCGCGGGTGACCTGCGCACCATGGTGGCGGTCTGCAAGAACGACGCCGGCGACATCGTCGTCACCAACCCGTGCGGCGTGTGCCGTGAGCTGATGGGCACCTACGCGCCGAACGCCGACGTCATGGTCGATGACCGCGGTGACGTCGTGATGGTCGGTGCGGATGCCCTGATGCCGACCCGCTGGATGTTCCCCCACGAGAACGATTGGACCCCCCATGAGCCTGCTGGCCAATAGCGGTGGCGCGCACCGCCGCCCGACCATCACCGACATCTGCCTGATCACCCCCGATCTTGACGGAAGCATCGCCTTCTATGTCGAGACGCTCGGGTTCACGCTGCGTAGCCGCATGCCCGGCTTCGCCGACTTCCAGGGACCCGGTGTGATTCTCGCCCTGTGGGAAAGTGGCCAGCTCGAGAAGACCACGGGTGTCCCAGGGCACGCTGCCGCCGGGCCCGGACGCACAGTCATGCTGGCCTGCGAGGTGGAATCGCCAGCCGAGATCGACCGCATCTACGAGGAGTACCGCGGTCGGGGCGTGCACTTCTCGGCCGAGCCCCGCGACTATCCATGGAACGCCCGGTGCATCTACTTTGACGGCCCCAACGGAGAGTTCTGGGAGTTCTTCGCGTGGTATGAGGGCGGTGAGCCCGGCATCGTTGACGCCGGGTCGGCCGTCCAAGAGCAGCGAGGTGCGAAATGAGCACTCGACTGCGCGCACATGACGTGCTGCCCGCCGACGCGGACGCCCTCCTTGTCGGGCGCGTCCATTCTGCCGAAGCAGCGGGCGCGAGTCTGGTCGTCGTGGATGGCGACCAGCTCGTCGATATCACCGACCTCGGGCCGACGACGACTGTCCTGTTCGCGGAACCCGATCTTCCCACGCTGCTGCGCAGTGCGCGTTCCGACGCCCGCCGTAAGCGATGGAGTCTCGACTCAGCGCTCGACTTCGACCCGCAGCATCCGACCGCAGCCGACGTGCGGCTCCTCGCTCCCATCGACCTGCAGGTCGTGAAGGCTGCGGGGGTCACCTTTGTCGAGTCGATGCTCGAGCGCGTCATCGAGGAGCGCGCGGGCGGTGATGCTGCCCGTGCCGACAGCATCCGTGACCAGCTCGTTGAAACCATCGGTGGTGCCATCTCGACGATCCGGCCGGGATCCGCTGAGGCTGCGAAGGTGAAGCAGCTGTTGCAGGCGGAGGGGCTGTGGTCGCAGTACCTCGAGGTCGGCATCGGCCCCGACCCGGAAATCTTCACGAAAGCGCCCGTCCTGTCGGCGATCGGCTCCGGCCATGCCGTCGGGGTCCACGCCGAATCGACGTGGAACAACCCGGAGCCCGAAGTCGTGCTCGTCGTGCGCGGTGACGGTGTGGCGATCGGTGCGGCCCTGGGCAACGACGTAAACCTGCGCGATTTCGAGGGTCGCAGCGCGCTTCTACTCACCGAGGCGAAGGACAACAACGCTTCGTGCGCGATCGGTCCCTTCGTCCGCGTCTTCGATGAACAGTTCGACATGGATACCGTGCGCGGTCTCGACGTCCGACTGAGAGTCGACGGACCTGACGGGTTCGTGCTCGACGGATACAGCTCGATGCGCAACATCAGCCGTGACCCGGAGAGTCTGATCCAGCACGCATGGGGCGACCATCACCAGTACCCTGACGGCTTCGTGCTGTTCACGGGAACGCTGTTCGCCCCCACACAGGATCGACACGCGCCCGGTGCCGGGTTCACGCACGAGCTGGGCGACGTCGTCAGTATCTCGAACCCGTCGCTTGGAACTCTGGTGAACACCGTCATGCATGCCCAGAACGCTCCGCGATGGGAGATCGGCATCTGGGAGTTCGTGTCCAATCTGCGCAAGCGCGAGTTGCTGTAGTCGCGCCCGCACCGCCGAAACCACATCGACCAAGGAGACTGACATGTATAGAGTTGTGAACCCCGCGACCGGGGAGACGCTGAGCGAGTACCCCACCTTGAGTGACGCAGAGCTCGACAACGAGATCGAGACGGCAGCGGACGCGTTCCGCTCCTGGCGCGAACTCACAGTCGCCGAACGCGCCGCTATCACGCGGCGCGTGGCCGAGGTGTTCGCCGCGCGCAGCGACGAGCTCGTGCGAACCATGACGCGGGAGATGGGCAAGCGTCCTACGGAAGGCCGCGGCGAGATCGAGACCGTCGTGTCGATCTTTACCTATTACGCCGACAGGGCCGACGATCTCCTTGCCGACGAGGAGTTGGAGATCGTCGGCGGGAAGGCGACGATCCGACGCCTCCCGACGGGCGTCATCCTCGGCATCATGCCGTGGAACTACCCCGCCTACCAGGTCGCCCGTTTCGTCGCGCCCAACCTCGTGCTGGGAAACACGATGGTGCTCAAGCACGCATCCAACTGCCCCGAGACGGCGCTCGCGATCGCGGACGTCCTGCGTGAGGCGGGCGTTCCTGAGGGCGTTTATCGGAACGTCTTCATCGATACGTCACAGGTGGAGCGGGTCATCGCCCACCCGGCGGTGCAGGGTGTCTCGCTGACCGGAAGCGAGCGCGCGGGCAGGGCCGTCGCCGAGGCCGCGGGGCGACACCTCAAAAAGGTCGTACTCGAGCTGGGCGGCTCGGATCCCCTCGTCGTGCTCGATACCGACAGCGTCGCTGACACGGCGGCCACGATCGTCGAGTCGCGTCTGAGCAACGCCGGCCAGGCGTGCAACGCGCCCAAGCGCGTCATCGTGCTCGACGAGCTCTACGACGAGATGCTCACTTCGGTCGTCGCCCAGGTCGAGCGGTACACGGTCGGTGACCCCGAGGATCCCGCCACGATGCTCGCGCCGCTATCCTCGCGGAAAGCAGCGGAGGACGTCGTCGCTCAGGTGCGGCAGGCCGTAGAAGACGGCGCCACACTGCACACCGGTGGTGATCTGATTGACGGTGCGAGCGCGATGATGACACCAGCAGTGCTTACCGGCGTTGAGCCTGGCACCGCTGCGTACGCCGAGGAGATCTTCGGGCCCGTCTTCGTTCTGTTCTCGGCCGTGAACGTCGAGGAAGCCATCGACCTCGCCAACGACACCGGCTTCGGACTCGGCTCGAGCGTGTTCAGCAGCGACCGTGACCGTGCGCGCGAAGTGGGCTCGCGCATCGACGCGGGAATGGTGTACGTCAACCAAGCCGGCGGATCTCAAGCAGATCTGCCGTTCGGTGGAATTAAGCGAAGCGGCTTCGGCCGCGAGCTCGGCCCCTACGGTATCGACGAGTTCGCGAATAAGATGACGATCCGTCACTGACGATCCGACTCTGAGGGAGTGCGCCATCGCCGTTCGTGCACGGCGGTGGCGCACCGATCGCTGACGGGGCGGGCCGGGCGTCTATCTAGAACGTCGGTGCTTCGCTAACACACCGATAACGGCCACCGTCCATACGTTCCGAGCGCGGTCGCCCTGGGAATTCCGTGGGTATGCGCGGGAGACGGCGGGACGCGGGCGTAGCGTCGCTCGGACCGAGATGAAGGAGCAGGCCATGTCCATTCGCACTCGATCCGCCGCAGCATTCGTCGCCGTAATTCTTGCCGTCTCGCTCACCGCGTGCGCGACACCGGCCACGACAGGGCCGACCGATCCGGTGGGCATCAGCGCGACGCCGACGGCATCCTCGCCGGCCGCAACGGCAGGCCCCGATGAGATCGAAGGAATTCGCGTCGGCGAGCCGTTCTCCTCGGCGACTGCGGCGATCCCCGAATTTGCGACGACACCCGGGTGTGAATGGGTCGGCTCGGCGCCCCGCGACGGATACAGCCTGGTGGTCCAGCGCGAAACCGAAGGCGACGATGACGCGCCGGTCGTTCTGGTCGCGGTGTCCGCCCCCTCCGATGAAGCCGCGGCCGCGGGCCCGATCACGCCTGAGGGGATCGGAATCGGCTCGAGCGTCGAGGATGCGCGCGCGGCGTACCCGGACGCGGTCGAGATCCCAGGCGTCGGCGACCGTCTCTACCTGAAGGTTCCCGGCGATGCGGGTGCGGCGCTCTTCCTCTCGTACTCGGATGGCGGCGACGTGATCTGGGCTCTCACGGCCACGTCACTGCAGACACCGCCGTACGAACCGTGCGCCTGACCCTGGCGCGCATTCGACTGAGGTCATCAACGGCGGCGCCGACGGCGCTGACGCCGGCGACATTTCCAGGCAAGACTGCGTTTGCCTGCAGCGCCGAAGCGAGCTTCGACGAGCTCGCTCGGGCGGCTGTTTGGCCTCCCATTCTCGATCAGAAGGTGCGGTCGCCCTTGACGACGCTGCTCGCGGCCACCGGTAGACGACAGCATCTCGTTTAGGCGCGGACGCTGGTGATCATCGGAGGCGAAGCTCGGTGCGGCTCAGTGTGCCGGTGCGCGGTGGGAGAAACCGTCGAGGCTCAGTGTGCCGGTGCGCGGTGGGAGAAACCGTTGAGGCTCAGCTGCCTCGGGCGAGTGTCGGGTTCGGCGAGACGTAGCAGAGTCATCGCGATGCCCGCGTATCCGAGCATGTAGTCGGGGCTCGTCACATTCGGGATGTCACCGAAGTACAGCACGCCGTGCTCGGTCGCGGAGGCGTACGCATCCAGCAGGCGTCCGACCGCAGCGGCCTCGGTCAGGTAGTTTTCGTTCTTGGTCGACTGGTAAGCGTCCAACAGCAATTCGATAGTCGCCGCGTGCCCGTGGCACTGGGCGGGACCGAGGTGTCGTCCTGAGCTTGCAGCTGTGCGCGCCGCGCGTTCGAGCAGTTCCAAAGACCGTGCTCCGATCCCTGCTTTCCCCGCCGATCGGAAGAAGATCGCGATCCCTGCACCACCGTGGCACCACGACCCGGTCATTACACCCGAACCGTCCGCGTGGTCGGGCCAGCGCGTCCCCTGTGACGGGGTGGTCACCGCGAGAGACTCCAGCCGTTCAGCGATCTGACTGGCCGTTTCACGCCACCGCTCTCCGCCTGTCGCATTGTGGAGGTCGATGAGAACGTCGCCGATCCCGGCGTAGCCGTGTGCGTAGCCGGTGCCGATGGGGCCGGCGAGCTTGCCGAAGCCATCTGCCAGGGACCAACTGAGTCGTCGGTGTTCATCGGGTTTCGCATCGTCGAGGAGTCTCGTGCCCGCGAATTCAGCGTGTTGCAGGTGGCGGCTGCCACCCACGACCTGGTGAACGAGCAGGTGGAACCTGACGCGTCCGGCTAAGCCGTTGAAAAGGTCGGGTGCTGTTCCGGGCATGCGCGCGACATGATCGCTGATTTCTTCCGCGATTGCGATCAGTCCGAGGTCATCGAGCACCTGTCCGGCTCGCAGGATGGCTGCGCCCCGGCCCGCAAGACCAACGTAGAGCCCGGCCAGCGGAGCACCGTCGGCGACCGGCGCATACCGCAGCGAGAGCGCAGCTCGGCGGAGCACGTCGCGTGCCTCCTCATCACCGTCGCATGCGTCAACGAGTTCGGCGTAGGCGAGCACTGCGCCGGCACCACCTATGTTGATGTCGCCGGCATCGAACCCGCGAGCCTGCGGATGACGTGTTCGCCAGAAGGTCCGATCGCCGTCGCGATGAACCGTTGCGTCCATGGCGGAGAAGAGTTCTCGTGCACGGCGCATGGCGTGTTGTTGGGCCGTCTGCCCATCGTTCGCAGTGTCTCGGTGTGCCGCGGTGGCGTTCGCCACGTCATGCCGAAGGGAGTCCAGAGCTTTGGAGATATCGTGCATCGTGGCCGGACGGCTTGCCCGATCCGACCGCAGACAGCGCTCGATCAGCTGAGCCAACAGCGGATGCATGCGCGGGTTCATCAGTAACGGTCGGCGTGCCAGAAGGTCGTTCACATCGGGCGCCTGAGAGGGTTCGGCGCCCGTGGTGAGGAAGTAGAGGAGCGCACCGAAGGAGAAGACGTCGTCCGCGACGCTCGACGACTCGCCGTCTCTTTGCTGGGGCGCCATGTACCCGGGCGTGCCGTAACCTCGACGGTCGGGAGCCGCGTAGCCGACGGGTGCGGCGAGCTCGAAGTCGATCAGACGCGGGCGGTCGTCGTTGCCCAGGATCACATTGGACGACTTGAGATCGTGCAAGACCAAGCCGCGCTCATGAATTCCGGCGACCAGCGAGGCGAGTTCGGACGCGATGCCGACCACCCAGTCCTCGTCATATTCGGCGCCTGTTTCATACCGGTCGCTCACAGCGCGCGTGATGGTGGAGCCGGGGATGTCCTCCAAGGCCAGGAAGAGATCGTCCTTGAACTCGAACAGACCGTACTGCCGTGGGATCCGCGAGTCGTCGGCGAGCTGAGTGAGGATGTTCGATTCGTGGCGTAGCCGATCGCGCGCGTCGAGACCGCTCGACTCGATCACCCCGCCGCGTCGGGCGTGTTTCAGCACGACTGTCTGCCGCGTGTGCAGATCGAGCGCGAGATGCACGGCACCCCGCGCACTCGTGTGCAGCGGCGCCCCCACGACGACGAAGCGTCCAGCGACGAGTGCGGGGGAATCGCCGGAGTCGCGGTCGCCTGATACGTCGTCGTCGTCGCCCTCGAGCGTGGCGAGCGGATCGGAGACCCAATCGGGACGCGAGAAGCGCGACCCCCGCTCGTCCGGGACGGGAACGCCGTCGGGCCCGAGGAGAGCGGGCAGGTACTCGCCGAGCGGGGTTTGCAGCCACCGTGCGCGAAACGAACCGTAGCGGTAATAGACGATGCTGCCGGGTCGTACCGGGCGATCGGAGGAGATGACCGGGCCGTGAAGATGCGACGTCGCAGCATCCACCTCCCGCGCCAGCGTGACGAAACCATCGTCGCTCGGCGGATACACCGTGATGAATTTTCCGACCTGGCTGAAGTTCTCGCCGTGACCCTGATTGAGTATTCCGAGAAGCTCGTGTGAGCGCAGCACCTTGAAGGCGCAGTCGTGAGAGAGCAAGACGGGCAGTGCTGATTCGAGCACGGCGTCGACTGTCAGCGGCGAGGCCGACAGGTGGATCTTCCAACCTTGCTCCGGCACCGAGGTGTTCGAGGAGACACGGATCCAGTCGTCAGCATGCGCGAGAGACCACCGATCCGACGCACGTCGGACGGCGGCCTCGAGCGTCGTTATCACGGACGGCCGAGGAGCCACCTCGATTTCGTCCGACGGTGCGGGGGCGCCTGGCACCTAGTGGATGGAGACGAAGCACGTGCCGGGACACATGCTGATGGTGAACCAGCAGGTCCCGTCGCAGCACTGGTGCCGCCGAGCTTCCGTTTCCTGCAGACTTGCGTCGTAGTTGAGTACGGCGTCGACCGAGGCCGGCGGAATCCCCACCCCCGTGAGAACCGACGTCGGCTCCTCCTTGAACATGCGGGCAAGCTCTGGGTCCGCATTCACCTTGGCGTTGAGTTCCGCGATCGCCTCGCGTACCTCATCTGGCATCATCGTCAGCGTTGACATCGTCGTTCCCTCCGCGATCCTCTCGGACCGATTGGTTAGCATACAACCACACTCCCGGTCGGCGCGCACCGCTTTCGTCGCGGCATTCTGGTTGCATGAGTGACTGACCGTGCCGCGCACCGTGGGGGTCTTTCGCCTCCCGACCGACTGGCGCCGGGGTGCTTTCGCTCACTTGCTCTCGGCCGAGTACTCGGCGAAATGATCGTGGCCGGGCCGTTGGCGCACTACTCAGCAGTCGACGAGCGAGGCTGCCGCCGCGCGCGGTGACGGCCAGTAGTGCGAGCGTTTGAGCTCGCCCGCGCGTGTGAATCACGGAGCCTGCGGCTCGATCGGCTGATCGGGCTCCGCCCCGTCGCGACGGATGATGCTGATCTCGCCGTTCGGTTCGATGAAGGCCCGGCGCACGTCGTTCATATCCTCGATGCCGTGCAGTCGCAGCTGGCTCCTCAGCTCTTCCAGCGATAAGAACTCCCGCCGCATCGCTCGGCGATTGGGTCGCCCGTTCTCGATCAGAAGGTGCGGTTTGCCCTTGATGATGATCGCCGCCCGCGGCCATCGGTAGGCGACGGCGTCGAGAGCGATGCTCCAGCCCATGATCGTCGCGACCAGGATGATCCCATCGGTGATCGAGGACGCGTCCCGATGAGACCGGGTGCGGCCGCTTGGGCGATCAGGACGATGACCAGCAGATCGGTGACGCCCAGCCCGCCGGACTCGCGCTGGCCGAGGAATCGCTCCAACGCGAGCAGCACGAGGAAGGTGACGGTACCGCGCAGCACCAGTTCGACGAGCGGCAGGCTCGGCAAGAACATCGCTTCCCAGTCGAACATGCCGCCTCCCGAAGGATTCAGCGCGCCCACTCGCGCAGACTTGCGTTCAGGTTAGTCGGACACCCCGGTGTCAGAGCGACTCCCAGAGTGTCGAGCGCCCGTGACGACCGCGGTGCGCGCATCGGGGATGCCGCCGGCCGCTGCCGCCATGACCTCAGGTGACCACTCGCCATCGCGAGAAGGGCCGGCGCCCGGACGCGCGACAGGTGGTGTGCGGCATCCGTTCAGTTGATGATGAAAGACGTCACGGTCCGTGCGGGAGCGGGGGGAGCGACGCCCGTCATCGCGGCGTTGCGCTGATTCACCTTCGTCAGTCGGGCGTCGTGCACGGCGTGCCGCAGGTGCGCGATCGGTCCGAGCCGGGACAGCGCTACGCGCGGCGCAGCCCTGACGCTCGACGAGCTCGTTCAGATGACCGTGGGTCTGCCCTGACGCCCGCGCCTCACGAACGGCGGGCCGCGAGCGGAGTCTTCTTCGCGGATGCCGCGCGAATGTGGTCGTCACGCCACTCGTGTGCGACCTCCTCACCGCGCGCGATCCGCTCTTCGCGCTGGCGCAGGTCGACGCGGCGGATCTTGCCCGAGATCGTCTTGGGCAGCTCGAAGAACTCGATGCGTCGGATGCGCTGGTACGCCGAGAGGTGGTCTCGCGCGTAGACGAGGATCGCGTCGGCCGTTTCGGCGGTGGGTTCGACGCCGTCGGCCAGCACGACGTAGGCCTTCGGCACCGCGAGCCGCAGTTCGTCGGGAGCAGGGACGATCGCCGCCTCGACGACGGAGGGGTGCTCGACGAGTACGCTTTCCAGCTCGAAGGGGCTGATCTTGTAGTCGGACGACTTGAAGATGTCGTCGGTCCGCCCGACATAGGTGAGGTAGCCATTCTCGTCGCGCACGGCGATGTCGCCGGTGTGGAAGTACCCGCCCGCGAACGCGTCGCTGTTCCGGGCGGCATCCCCGACGTACTCGGTCATCAGGTTGGTCGGCGCTTCACTCGTGTCGACGCAGATCTCGCCCTCGTCGGCGGGTTCGCCGGTCACCGGGTCGACCAGCACGATCGGGCATCCCGGAAGCGGCCGGCCCATCGCGCCGTCGCGGATCTGCTGGCCGGGGGAGTTGGCGATCACCGCCGTCATCTCGGTCTGGCCGAATCCATCCCGGATCGTGAGTCCCCATTGCGCGCGGACCTGCGCGATCACCTCCGGGTTGAGGGGCTCGCCGGCGGACACCGTCTCGCGGAGAACGCCCGGACCCGCCGAGAGATCGGCCTGGATCAGCATCCGCCACACCGTCGGCGGAGCGCAGAACGACGTGACTCCCTCGACGCGCATCGTCTCGAGCAGCCGCTCGGCGTCGAACCGCCCATAGTTGTAGACGAAGATCGTCGCCTGCGCGATCCACGGGGCGAAGAAGCAGCTCCAGGCGTGCTTGGCCCATCCGGGCGAGCTGATGGCCAGATGCACGTCGCCGGGCCGCAGCCCGAGCCAGTACATCGTCGTGAGATGACCGACCGGGTACGAGGCGTGCGTGTGCTCCACGAGTTTCGGCCGGCTGGTCGTGCCCGACGTGAAGTAGTGCAGCAGGGGGTCGGTCGCCCGCGTACCAGGGTGCGAGACGGGAGCAGCCGGCGCGCGGAAGGCATCTTCATAGGCTGCCCACGTCGCGGGGCCCTCGCCGATCCGGATGCCGGTGACCGCGGTCGCCATGCCGTCGAACTTCGACGCGTGCTCGGCCGCGGCGATGACGTGCGTGACCGAGCCGCGCACGAGACGGTCTTCGAGGTCGCTGCCGCCGATGGCGAGTGTCGTGGGCAGGATCACGGCGCCGATCTTCATGAGCGCCAGCATCGATTCCCACAACTCGACCTGGTTGCCGAGCATCAGCAGAACCGCGTCGCTGCGGGAGACCCCGAGGCCCATCAGCCAATGCGCGAGCTGATCAGAGCGTGACGCCATCTCGTCGAAGGTGCGCGTCGTGCGCTGGCCGTCCTCTTCGACGATCACGAGCGCAGGTGCGTCGTTACCCCGTGCGATCGCGTCGAACCACTCGATCGCCCAGTTGAACTCACCGTCGATCGTGGGCCACGAGAACTCCGAACGCGCGCGGGCGTAATCCTCTCGGAGCGCGACGAGCTGATCTCGAGCCTGCCGGAAGCGCTCGCTGTTGACGGTCGTGGCCATCGGATTCCTCCCCATCGAAGACATGCTGAGACAAGCTTCGCGATCCGTGCACCCGCGCACCATCCCCCAAAGGGGGTGCGTGCCGGGGCGAGGATACAATCGGCGCGACACGGCAAGGAGGGCGGTCGGATGCGCAGACGCGAAGATATGGACGCACTGCGACGAATGCTGCGCGGCATTCGCGTCGCCTCCCGGTTTCCGATCGTCTTCGGAGGCGTCGTACGGGGTGGCGGGCTGCGGCTGACGGAGTTCTCCGGAACGACCACCGACAGCCTGCGTGAACTGGTCGTCGAGCCGGGCAGCGGTGCGGGCGGACGGGCGCTCGCGGGCAAGAGCATCGTCGTTGTCACCGACTACCGTCGTGCGACATCGATCAGCCACGACTATGACGAGCCTGTCCTCGCCGAGGGCATCCGGTCGGTCATGGCGGCGCCGATCGTCGTGAACGGCGCGACGAGGATGGTCGCGTACGCGGCGACGCACCACCCGGTGACGTGGGGGACTCGTGCGCGAGACGACTTCGCCGTCGCTGCGGACGCACTCGCCCGAGAGATCGAGATCCGTGACGAGGCGGACCGCCGCATCACTCTGCTCGAAGCGGCCGCGGCCGAGCGTGATGTCGAGCTCGCTCACGCGGCCCAGGAGGTGTCGGCCGAACTGGACGAGTTGGCGCAGCTCATCACGGACGAGTCCGTCGCGTCACGCGTTATTGCGGCGTCGCGTCGACTCGCGGGTGTACAGCCCGCGTCGAGCACGACGATCCTCACCCGTCGCGAAACCGAAGTGCTCGAGCTCGTCAGCTTGGGTCTGACGTATGCCGACGTGGCGCGGCAGCTGAGCCTTCAGCCGGCGACGGTGAAGACCTACATGAAGAGCACGATCGCCAAGCTCGGTACGAACAGCCGTCACCAGGCGGTGATTCACGCACGCAGGCAGGGACTCCTCGGGGCGGTCGCGGAACGCTGAACGACTCCGTCGCCAGGGTGTGCGACTGCGCGGGTTCGCTGTTGCGGCCGGGTGGGTGTCCGAGCGGAGACCTCGCGGCTGTATGCGTGTCGCGGTTCGTCGCCGTTAGAAGGGTGGGGGTTCGGTGGAGGTGAATCCGGTGGGTGTGGTGACTTCGACGGTGCCGTTGTCGCGGGTGCGGTAGGCGAGCTTCGTGCGATGTCGATGCGTGTGATCGGGCGGGCAGAGGGGGCGGAGTTGGCGGATGTTGGTGGGTCCGCCGTGTGCCCAGGGGGTGGTGTGGTCGATGTCGGCGTCGAGGGCGAGGCGGGTGCAGCCGTCGCGGGCGCAGGTGCCGTGTTGGAGGGTGAGCCAGTCGCGTTGGGCGGTGGTGGGCCGGTAGGTGCGGCGGTCCATGTCGAGGATGACGCCGGAGATCGGGTCGGTGATGACCCGGTGGAAGGCGTTGGTGTCGAGGAAGATCTGTTTCGCCGCGAGGGGTGACAGGGGCCCATGTCCGACGATGGAGGCGCTCTCACCGAGACCCGCGCGGACATCCGCGCCGGCTCCCGTGCTGGCGCCGACACCGGCCTGATCACCGTCGCCCGCGCCAGCATCGGCCTGGTCGCGGCCGCCCGCGCCGGCACCGGCCTGGTCGACGCCACCGGCCTGGTCACCGTCGCCCGCGCCGACGTTGGCTTGGTCGACGCCGCCGGCGCTGCCGCGGCCGGGCTTGCTGCTGCTGGCGAGGAGGGTGGCGGGGATGGTGACGAACACTTTGGTTTTCACGGCGGTGGGGGTGCCGATGCCGCGGGCCCAGGCGGAGAGCAGATCGGCGCGGATCTGGTCGCGGGATCGGGTTTCGTGGGGGTGTGTGGCCAGGTGCTTCGCGGTCGCTGTCAGGCGGCGTTTGATCGCGACCGCATCGATCGACGGCACCAGGGCTGACACCCATGCCATGCCGTCGCCGACGTGTTCGACCAGGACCTTGCGATCCCGCAGCGCCGCGGTGTGCCGGGCGTCAGCGGTGCGGGCATCGAGGGTGTCCAGCAGGCGGGCCAGGCGGACCGGAACCCGGCCGGTGTGACCGTGACCGCCCACTCCTCGGCCCGGGAGTCCAGTTCGTGCAGCGCCGCCGCGGAGACGGCCCGTTCGTCATCACAGGCCCCGAACGGGGGGAGCAGTCGGGCGGCGCCGGTGACGGCGGACTCCACGAGCGAGAGCGAGAGGAAGCCCTCTTCGGCACGCTGCCACAGCATCGGCAACCGGGTACGCGCGTCACGGACCAGTCGTGCCACATCCTTCACCGCCCGCTCGGACAGCTGCAGCCGCAACGCGATATCGACGATCACGGCACGCTCGGCCAGATTCGACCCCGCCCGACCCTCGACAGATGTGTACACGTACGGGTGCCGCACCGCGGTATCGATCGCCTCGACGATACGACCCGCACGAAGCGCCAGACGACGATTCGCGTCCATATGGTCGGCCAGCGCAGCATCCAGAAGATGACCCAAGATCTCTTCGGCGGGCAGGCGTACCGGTGTCATTTCTTCGGGATACGGGTCCTCCGCCATGCCCCCGAGTGTAGTACAAAACTACGACAAGAGGAAGGGTCTGACGAAGAAAGATTCGATCTCGTGTTCCTGTGACAGGGCTCGCCGCGCCATGAGTTCCAGGACCGAGTCGCTCACGGCAGGACGACGGCTCCTGGGTGTCGTCCGTCGACGTCTTCGAGCCCGCCGGCGGAGCGACGCTGCGGCTGTTCGCTCGCGTGCGTGGACGATGGCCGGGTCGCGGCATCCGTTCTTCTGGTCCCGCTCGCGTCCGATGCGAGACCGTTGACACGCTGGGAAAACACTGGGAGCGTTTGGCGAGCAAGGATGTTCGCCCCCACGTTCATCCAGATCCAGCCAGGGAGATCACGATAATGCGGAAGAAGCCACTTGCACTGACACTCGGCGTGTCTCTGCTTCTGTCCATGGGTATCGCCGGCGGAGGCGCCGCGGCCCAGGAAGGCACGAGCGGTGTCGGCGCAGACGACCGCTTCGAGCCGAACGTCACCTACGACCTGTCGGTGTCAGGCGATGAGCGCGACAAGATCCACGCCGAAGTCGAGGCGCTCGCCGGTCTCGTGGAACGCGCCCGCGTGGGCGACGGCACCTACGACCCCCTCACCCTCGTGGGCGCGATGCTCGACGGATCGAGCTACGACTCGATCTCGCGAGGCGGTACGGCCGCGACGGCGTACCCCTTCCCCGTCAGCAACACCGAGGCCAACCAGTACGAGTACGACCGGAAGGTCGCCAAGCTCGCCTGGGTCGTCAAACTGGCCAACGACCTCGGCTTCCCGGTGGTCGTCCAGCGACAGGCCGACAAGTACGTCTACATGGAGATCGGCGATCCGGATGCACCGGAGATGATCATGGCGCTGAGCCACCTCGACTCGCCGACCTCATCGGTGACGGCCGCGCAACTGGAGCGGTGGCGGGATGCCGACGGCAACCTCGGGATGGACGGCGCCTACCACTCGCCCTATATCCAGGACGGCTGGATCTACGGAGCGGGCATCCAGGACGACAGCGGCCCGACGCTGGCCACGCTGCTCGCGGCCAAGGCGCTCATGGAGGCCGGGCTTCCGCTGGATCGCCGCATCCGCATCGTGATGGGCATCTACGAAGACGGCGGCCCGGGAACTCCCACGGCGGCGAACACCGCCACCTTCCAGTCCATCCCGTACAACGCCAACCCGAGCTTCTACGACAACTGGGCCTACAAGAACCTCAACCGCGAGGAGATGCCGATCGCGGCATACACCTCCGACTCGCGGTTCCCGGTCATCGTCGGCAACTCCGGCTCGGTCACGCCCCCGGTGTCGATGGATCTGTCCGCTGACAGCGCCAAGGCGTTCCGGCTGACGGATGCCACCGCGGGGGTGACCCTGCGCGCCGGCGACCCGACGCTCAAGGACATCGCCTACGGAAGCACGACGCAGATCGCTTCGCGAGCCACCTTCACCCTCGACGTGGCCGGCGCAAGCGCCGCCGAGCGTGAGGGATTCGTCGCGGCGGTCACCGCGGCCGCGACGGCGAAGGGCTGGCTTCCGGCAGCCGCCGGCACCACCCCGAAGGTGCAGACCACGATCACGGGCGACTCGCTGACGCTCGAGGTCAACACCGACGTCGCGATGGAGATGCCGACCCCGCAGTACGGCAAGAACGCCGTCGTGTGGGGCATGTTCCTCATCTCCGAGGCGCTCGGGTCCCGCGGCGTCACCGCGGCGGACATGCAGCTCAAGAAGGCCGCCGAGGGCATCGCCGACCTGTTCTTCCGTGACGGCGTCGAGGGGGAGGCCTACATCGGCCGGTACATGGGGATTCCCGAGGCGCTGCTGCGCAATCCGAGCAACGGCACCCCGAACCTGACTTTCGCCCTCATGGCCAACATCAACTCCGAGGTGCCGCGGAGCTTCTACACGGCCGAGACGAGCAGCCTCAGCATGCCGATGTACGTGCGCAGCATGCACGTCACGGCCGAGGACTCCACTCAGGCGATGACGGCGGTCGCGGCGGCGTTCGAGTCGAAGGGCTTCACGATCGGCGCTCTCGGAGCACCCATCGGCGCCGGGCTGTACGTTACCCACGACAACCCGCTGACGGCTCTTCAGTACGGCAGCTACAAGGCCTCGATCGACCACGATCCCGCGGCGTTCGCGGACCCGTACGCCCTCCGGGACATCGTCTATCCGCAGGGCACGACCGGTGGCACTCTGGCGAGCAACTTCCGCAACAAGATGACCGCGTTCGGCGCGGTGATCCCGGGCAACGAGCGCTGGTGGCACACCGCCAACGAGCGGATGTCGCTGGATTCGGCCGTGCAGATGACCAAGATGATGGCCGACGGCATGCTCGAGATGGCCCGGTACACCGGGCCGGCCGGTGCGAAGTTCATGTGGGCGGACATTCCCGGACTGAACGCGGACCGCTCCGACCTCGACCTGCTCGACGTCACCATCGGGACCTTCCAGGACGCATCGGCTGAGGTCGGTGCGAGCCGGCTGGACGGCCGGGCACTGCTCGGCGCCACCTCGTTCAACATCCCGATGTGGGAGGGGCGCGGCAACAACACGCGGCCCGCGGCGGCGTTCGAACTCGGACACGCTCCGGGCGGGGTCTACCTCCCGCTCGACAACCCCGAGTACCTCAGCTCGACCTATGTCGCACCGATGCGGCTCGAGTTCAAGGTGGAGCGCCCCGATCACCTGTCGGATGCCGCGTGGGCGACCTTCGTGGACGGCGGGTACGGCGCCTTCGAGTTCAACGTCCTCGTCGGCGACGAGGTCGTGCCGCTGTCGGTTCCCGACGGGCAGAGCGCGGACACCTACTTCTCGTCGCGCACCTCGGCCACCAACCCCGACGCCGTCTACCTGTCGGTCAACCTCGCGATCACGGATGCCCCGTACTCCGGGGTGCAGGCTGTTCTCGCGGATTCCAAGACCGACCTGTACACGGTCAACCCGACGTTCCTCGAGACGAACGCCGACCCGTTCCCCGAACGCGGCGCCATCGAGCAGCGGGGATTCTTCCTGCTCGGTGACGGAGCGAAGAACGCGGAGTTCTCGTCGCCCGGCGCCGTGTACGTGACGGTCGACAACGCCGTCGTCGACGCCGAGCCGACGGCGGTCGTGAAGAAGCTGACGGGCGACACGAACGAGTTGACCATCACGGTGAACGAGACGCGCGTCGACGGCAGTGAGTCCTCTGTCACCGAGACGTTCACGATCGACAACAACGCCGCGGGCACGTACACGGTCGGTGAGTACAAGGTGTATGTCGACACGAAGGGCAACACCCAGGTGCGGGAGATCTACATCGTCGAGGGCGAGCTCGTCGGCGTCGATGTCGACGTGACGCCGCGGACGCTCGCGGGCAAGGTCTACCTCTCGGTCGAGGCGACCAACACGGCAGCGGTGCCGGCGGACATCGTGATCACCACGGCATACGGCAACAAGACGTTCTCGGCCGTTGCGCCCGGAAAGACGGTTGCGGTGTCGGTCAACTCCCGTATGGCGTCCGTGCCCGCGGGGGAGGCGTCGGTGAGGGCGAGCACGTTCGTGGACGGTGAGCGGGTGGCCGTGACGGAGACTGCTCCGTACGGGGCGTATCCGCCCGGACGCTGATCTCGCGACACCACCGGGGTGGGGATGCTCTGGCATCCCACCCCGGTGGTCCGCGATTTCAGACGAGCCGGCGCGTCGGCGACTCGCCTCGGGTGATCCGAGGGTGACGCGGAGGGTGATGTGGCTGCACGCGTTCATCACCCCGCTCCCACCATGCGCTAGACAAGAGTCACAGCGACGAGTCAGGGGTGATTCGACGTTCTGGAACGAACAGGTCCAAGGGGGGGACCTACGAGTCAGATTCGCAGATTCAGAGGAACAGATCAGTGGAAGCTACTGTGCACCGCTCGTGTGACCTATCGACCGCGCATTCAGCGAAACCGCCTGTCGAGCCGGGGGGTCTCCGAGAGGCCAGGTCGTGAACTTCAACGACCCCCAGCGGGCCGAAGCCGAACTGCGCCGGGCGATCGATTCCGGGAACGCGGACTCGATCGCGCAGGCGGCGACGTCGAACATCTGGCCGCTGTTCTCCGCGCACCACGACATGCTCGTCGCCGCCATCGTCGCGCTTCCGAGCGCGACGCTCGAGCGCCATCCCGTACTCAGGGTGCTGCATCCGATGACTGCCGTGCTCGCACAGACGACGCGTCCGTTCCTGCCCGTCGCGCCTCCCGACGATTCGCGCGCGATGCCCCCCGCCGAGGTCGATGCGCTCGTCGTCGCGCACATGACGGCGTGCCGGATGAGCGGGAACGTCACCGCTGCCCTGGGCTACGCGCGTCGTCTCGAGGATCGCATGATGCGCACCCGCGTCGAGGCTCGCGACCGGATGGACGGTCCGCTCTGGTTCTACCACCACCAGATCGGCACGACCCTTCTCGTCGCCGGGGACACCGGACGGGCCCTGCTCGAATTCGCGACGTCCCGCCAGCTCGGGTCGTTCTCGATGCAGCCCTATGCGGAACGCGTGGCCCTCGGCCAAGCGGCGGTGGCGCACGCCGTGCGCGGCGCGCTCGCCGAAGCGGAACGCGTCCTTTCGGATGCTGCGCGGATGCCGGCACCCTCGGCCGCTTTCAGGGCGTTGAGCGCGACATCGGAGCGGACCGCGGCAGCGCTCATCGCCGTCGAACGCATGTCGGACGACATGGACGACCGGCTGATGGAGCTCGAATCGTATGACAGCATCCAGATGACGTGGCCCTTCGCGCTCCTTGCGCGCGCTCGCGCCTTCCTCGCTCGGCAGCAGCCGGAAGACGCGCTCGAGGCGATCCAGCTGGCAGCGGGATCGCACCGCACCGATCCCGGCTCTTTCGCAGCGGAGGTGATCGCGGCCATGTCGATCAAGGCTCTCCTGGCGATCGGGGACATCCCCCGCGCTCGCAGCATGGCGAACGAGCGCCCCGACGCAGGGGTTCTCACCCGATTGGCGACCGTGCGCGTGTCGTTGCACGAAGGCCGGTTCGACGACGCCTCGCAGGCCCTCCAGTTCCTCGCCCGCGACCGCCGACTCGGACCCGCTCAACGCGCGGAGTCCGTGCTGCTGTCGGGATGGCTGGAGCTGGCGAGCACTCATGATCTCGGTCGCGACACGGCACTGCAGATTTGCCGGATCGCCCGGCGGGCCGACAACCGACGACTGCTCGCGATGATGCCGCGCCAGCTCGTCGATCACGTGCGGCAGCGGTTGTCGAGCGAGTCCGCGGCGGATTTCACCGCGGTGACCGCGGGTCTGGCGAACTTCGAGATGCGGGCTCGTCCAGCGCTGACCCGGGGTGAACTGCGCGTGCTGAACGCGCTCCCGATGAACGATTCGGTCGCGGCGATGGCGTCGAGCTTCCATGTGTCGCCGAACACGATCAAGTCGCAGCTGCGTTCGCTCTACCGCAAGCTCGGATGTTCCACGCGTGCCGAGGCGATCAGCGTGGCGCAGCGACTGAACATCCTGGAAGTCACGCCCGCGCCGGCCATCTCGGCGCGGGCATAGGCGGCGCCCGAGCGCGCACCGAGGTGAACGGAGGGTGATGCCGCGGATGACCCACCGGGCGAAATCTCCCACGGAGCCCGGGGACGGTGCCCCGGACGCGGGATAGTCTCCGGCTGACAGCAGTCGCGTCCCTCGCCGGACGAGATCCCCCACGAGCACCGGAAGGCCATACATGTCCGCCACACCCGACCGCGCCGTCACCGGCATCCGCATCGCTCTCGCCACCGGGGGGATCCGCGCTGTGTCCTACGGGCGCACCGCCGCGCGCGCGACGACCGGCGCGCGCGTCTAGGCGGCGGCACCGGTGTCTGCTCGCGAGGAGGACGACAGCGTCTTGCAGGCGCGGATCGCGCACCTCGAGGCGGAGAACAGACGCCTGATCGAAGCGGATGCCGCGCGCTCGGCGCCCGGTCCGCGCCGAGGCCGATCGTGGCGGGCCTTCCTGTCCGCGATGTGCATCGTGCTGGCGGGATTGCTCGTGCCCGTGTCGATCGTGGGCGGCTGGGTGCGGGCGGAACTCGTCGACTCCGACCGGTTCGTCGCGACGTTCGGCCCGCTCGCGGAGGACCCCGCCGTCCAGGCGATGCTCGTCGCCGAGATCTCCGGAGTCATCGATGACCACGTCGACGTCGCTCAGCTGACCGACGACCTCTTCGATGGCGTGGCGACTCTGGACCTGCCGCCCCGGGCGCTCGCTGCCCTGGAGCTGCTGCGCGTGCCGGCCGCCGCCGGGGCGCGCGGCATCGTCGACAGCACGGTCACGCGAGTCGTGGAATCCGAGACCTTCGCGGACGTCTGGCGCACCGCGCTCGGCGCGAGCCACCGTGCGCTCGTCATCGCGGCGACCGGGGGAGCCGACGGTGGCCCGGTCACGATCGACGGCGCGGGCGTCATCGGCATCCAACTCGGTCCGATCATCGGCGAGGTCAAAGCCCAGCTGATCGATCGGGGTGTGACCTTCGCGAGCGTCATCCCGCAGGTGGACCGAACGATCGTCGTCGCGCAGAGTGACGCCCTCGTCACGCTCCGGCTCGTCTACGGCCTGGCCGTGACCGCGGGATGGTGGCTGCCGGTCATCGCTCTGGCTCTCTTCGCCGTCGGGGTGCTCGTCGCGCGCCGACGCACGACGGCGATCCTCGGCGTCGGCGTCGCGTCGGCTTTCGGAGGCGCGACGCTCGCCGTCGCGCTCGGCGTCGGCCAGCTCGCACTCGAGCTCGCGCCCTTGGAGGCCGGAGTGAGTACCGACGCGCTCCTGGCGATCTACGAACAGGTCATCGCCGCGATGCGTCAGACCGCCGTCGTCGTCGCCGTCGTGGGAATCGCCGCGGCGACCCTCGCCTGGAGCCAGGGCCGCTGGCGGGCCGCGACCTCGCTTCGCCGTCTCGTCGCCGCCGTGAACGCGTCCGTCCGGCAGGTGCTCGCACAGCGCTCGATCGGCTCGGGTGCGTTCGGAGCGTGGATGGACCGTCGCCGGGTGCTCGTCCGGACGATCATCGGGGCCGGGGCCGTGCTCTGGCTCGCCGCGCTGCGACCGCTCGGGATAGGCGACATCGTGGTGGTGATCGTCGTCGCACTGGTCGCCTGGTGGTTCTGCGAGCTCGCGCGCCGGCCGGGGACGCCCGAGATCGACGACCCGCTCGCGGCGTGATCTCGGCCCGGGCGGTCACGCCTGCGGTCGCCGCCAGCCCTTCGCCAGCACAGTGGCATCGCGACTGAGGCCGCCACCCAGCAGCATCCCGATCGCGATGGCGATGAGGGACCCGAAGGTCCGCAGGATCGTGCTGGTTGCTCCCGCCGTACCGGATGCCGCCTCACTCAGCCCGATGAAGCCCATCGACCCCGGCACGAGCACCCAATACGCGCACGTCAGCATGATCGCCGTCGACGCTGCGGGTGTGAGACGGCGGGCGAGGTACACGGCCGGGATCACGATGAGCGCGCCGATGAGTCCCGACAGCTCGGCCCCGACGAGCAGGTTGCCCAGCAGCTGCGCCGAGTGCGCGACGACGAGGGCGTACACGATCCAGATCAGAGACCCGGACGGCGCCGAGGAGAAGAGGTAGTAGCCCAGGCTCACGAGGAGGAGGCCGACCCACGGTGCCCAGGCACCCAGTTGAGCGGGAGCCGTGGTGATGGCGGGAGGCTCGCCGGCGACCGAGATGCCCGCGAAGACCCCGAAGGCGAGAAGGCCCAGCCGCGCGAGCCCGAAGACGAGCCGGCTCGCTCCGGCCATCACCTGGCCGGAGGTGAGTTCGACCGCGGCGATGGTGAGGGTGAGTCCCGGGAGGAACGAGACGAGCGACGGTGCGACGAGCCGCAACACGTCGTCGTGGACGAGCGGACGCACCAGCAGCGAGATCAGGAGGGTGACCGTGAAAGCGGTCGCGACGGGCAGGAGCAGCGAGAGCGTGGGGATGCGGGCGCCGATGAACACGATGGCGCCGACGATCACGCCGAGCACGACATAGACGGGCAGAGCGGTGACGGTGGGATTGAGCACCAGGCCGAAGCCGACGGTCAGGAGCGCATAGCCGATGACCGTCAGGATCGAACCGAATCGCGGCGGTGCGGCTTTGATCTCGGCGAGCGCCGCGACGACCTCTGCCGGCTCGGGCGCCTGCGCGAACGCGCGCTGGACGACACGCTCGACCGCGCCCGCCTGATCCAGCCGGAGGGGCTCCTGGTCGGCGGCGACGAATGCCATCTGCGCCGGAGACGTCGAGGGATCTTCGAGGAGCACGAGCGTCGGGAGGACGAAGATGCGCAGCTCGGGTCGTTCGTAGCGCACGGCGAGCTCCTGCAGCGTCACCTGGACATCGCTCGTGGCCTGAGAAGAGGCGAGCAGCGTCGCGCCGAGCTGCCCGAGCATCCCCGACACTCCGGCGTCTCGCTCCGCGGTCGCGTCGGCGCCCGCGTCGGGGTCGGCGGGACGCAGCGCGAGCAGCGCACCGCGGGCCCGGGCGAGGAACCCGGGTTCTCGCTGTCCGCCACGCGACATCGTCGACTCCTCAGCCGACCGGGACGGCGATGAGGCGGTGGCGGATCGCGACCTTGAGCGCCTCTTCGCGCGTCGAGCAGCCGAGCTTGCGGTAGATGGACTTCAGCTGCGACTTCACCGTGTTGGGGGAGACGTGGAATGACGCCGCGATGGCAGCCGTGGTCGGGTGCAGGGGGAGCGCGTTCAGGACGCGGAGCTCACCGGGGGTGAGCGCGGGTGTGCGATGGCTCTCGGTGTGCGTGAGCCCCGCCGTCGCGTCATCGAAGGCGGCGGCCTCCGGCTCCGGAAGGTCCGCACGGACGAGCGAGATCAGCTGCTGCGGCATCGTTGCGAGGAGCCGGCGGACATTCCTCTTCGCGGTGAGGCGCGCGATCTGCCGTGCGGTCTCGGGATCGACCGCGTCGGTGCGCATCATCTCGACCCACGTCGACAGCAGGAGCGCCTCGACCCGCTGCCCGGGCCCCAGGGTGAGATCGGCCGAGATCTGCCGCACACCCCGCGCGGCGAGGTCGAGACGCGAATCCTGCAGCGCGAGTCGAACGGACGCGATCGTCGTGAGGGTGCCGGCCTTGGCGTTCGTTCCCGCCACGCGCCGTGCTCCGGCCGCGTCTCCCGCGGCCCACAGCGCCTCGATGGTCGCCGAGTGGATGACATCGGACGCGAAGGATCCGTGCTGAGTGGGGTGCGCATCGCTCGCCAGATGAAGGGCTTCCAAGGCGTCGTCGGCGCGATGACGCGCCAGCAGCGAGCGCGTGCGAGCGAGGAGCGCGAACGGCCAGCTCAGCTCGATGCTGTCGTAGGACTCCAGATCCGCGAGCAAATCGTCGACGTCGTCCACCATCCGCTCGACGCCCACGAGCGCTGCCGCGGTGCGCTCGGTCATCGTGCTCGAGTTGACGTGCGCACCGGTCGGCGGCGGCTGGTGCACGAGCTCGGCCAGCGCGAGTTCGGCATCATCGAGCGACCCGCGCACGGCGTGCGCGAGGGCCGTGCGCCCGAGCGCCAGTCGTTCGGCATCCGCCTGAGGCGAGAGCCGTCCGAGCTGTCGCGCGGTGGCGAACTCGAGCAGCGCGCGTGAGGAGTCGCCCGCGGCGAGCAGGGTCGACCCGATCTGCTGGTGGTAGTACCACAGCGGTCCGTCGATGCGCTCGCGCGATTCGACCCGCACCTGCTGGATGCGCTCCTCGAGACGACGCGCATAGATGAGGGCCGCGGTGACATCACCGCTGAACCGGAACGCGATCATCTGCACGAGAGTGAGGATGTCCAGTTCGTCGGGGGACATCGATCGGGCGTCGTCGGGATAGATCAGCGGCTTGAAGGGACGCGTCGTCCGGGCGAGCACCGGTGTCATGCGGTGCACGATCCGCAGGACGGGATACCGGGCCAGGACCGAGTTCGGCAGGGCCTCGGTCGCGGCGGTCAGCAGCTCGAAGTGCGCGCTGTAGAGCGGCCACACGTTGGACATCGCCGCCCGCGCGATCGTCTCCGGCTTTCCGGACGCGATGGCGCGTCGCAACTCGGCTTCGGCTCTGACATCGTCGTGGAGGTTCATCAGGAGGCATCCGGCCGCACCACTGTTGTGCACATGCGGGCGGGCGCTACTTCTTGCGCGGGCGGAACCAGGGGAAGAGGGAACCGATCACGACGCCGGCGATGAGGACCGCGAGGAACCATCCCCAGGCGGGCATCGTGAACTGCAGGAACAGGAACCGCAGCGTCGCCGGTCCGACGTTCGAGAAGACGAAGGTCAGCGCAGCGATCGACAGGAGGATCGCGAGGATCACTTTGCCGTTCGCGGCGCGAGTCTCCTTCTCCGCCGCGGTAGTTTCCTTGTCAGGCATACGTTCTCCTTCTCGCCCTGCGATGAGCGTCTCGCAACGGACCCTATCCGCAAACGCACCTCGCGCACGATGGGGTGAGATGCGGGTGATCAGTGGGTGAGAGGCGAGATGACGGGCCGGGCGAAATCCTCTGGGATCCGGCTCGCGATATGAACGACGCGGAATAGTCTCGCCGGCATGACCCCAGGCACCAAGGCACCGCAGAGAATGATCATCCGCAACGTCCGCGTGTTCGACGGCGTGAGCGACACGACCCAGGACAACGTCGACGTCCTGATCGAGGGCGCACACGTGGTCGCCGTCTCGTCGTCACCCGTCGCCGGCGACGCGTCCGACGGCGTGCTCGAGATCGATGGCGGCGGGCGATTCCTGATGCCGGGGCTGAGCGATGCCCACGTCCACCTGATGGGCAACGCCAACAGCATGATGGAGTTCCTGCAGGGCCCGACCGGAGCCCTCTACGGCAACACGATCGCCGAGGCCAAGCGCATGCTGCTGCGCGGGTTCACGACGGTCCGCGACATGGGCGGCGACACCGCGCCTGTGAAGTCGCTCATCGACCGCGGCGTGTTCGAGGGGCCTCGCATCTTCCCGAGCCAGGCGATGATCTCCCAGACCTCCGGTCACGCCGACTTCTCGTTCGTGTACGACGTTCCGGAGGAGTTCGGCGGCAAGCCCAGCCGCACCGAGGACATCCACTTCACGCGCATCGCCGATGGTGTTCCCCGCGTGCTGGCCGCCGTGCGCGAGCAGCTCAAGCACGGCGCCAGCCAGATCAAGCTCACCCTCGGCGGCGGTGCGGCGTCGATGTACGACCCGCTCAACACGCTGCAGTACACGCCGGACGAGATCCGCGCCGCCGTCCAGGCGGCGACCGACTACGGAACGTATGTCGCGACGCACGTCTACACGCCGGCCGGAATCGCGCGTGCGATCGACGCCGGTGTGGCCTCGATCGAACACGGTCACCTGGCCGACGAAGAGACCATCAAGCGCATCGCTGACGCGGACATCTGGCTCTCGACGCAGCCGTTCGCCGAAGACGACCACCACTACCCCGACCCGTCGCGAGCGGCGAAGAACACCGAGATCTGCCACGGCACCGAGCAGGTGTACGAGTGGGCGAAGAAGTACGGCGTCAAGACCGCGTGGGGCACCGACCTGCTGCTCGAGCCGCAGTCGGCTCCGCGGCAGAGCGTCATGGCGGCCCGTCTGAGCGAGTTCTACACGAACGCCGAAGCGCTCAAGATGCTCACGTCGGGCAACGCCCAGCTCTTCGAGATGGCCGGTGAACGCAACACCTACCAAGGCGGCAAGCTCGGCGTCATCGCCGAGAACGGCTGGGCCGACATGATCCTCGTCGACGGCGACCCGCTCACCGACCTCTCGCTCATCGCGGACCCGGACACCAACTTCCGCCTCATCGTCAAGAACGGTCAGGTCGTCAAGAACACCCTCTGATCGGCCTGCTCGACGCCGACCGATTCTCGATATCCCCGCAATGTCAGGAGTGAAAGTGACTTCCAACACCAGCAAGGCGCGTCAGTCGACCAACATCGACCCGACGCTCGCCATCAACCCCGTCTTCGTCCGGCCCGGCGAAGCGACCGAGTTCGACAAGTTCGTCATGCCGGACGGCCCGAGCCTTCCCGAGACCGCCTATCAGATCGTGCACGACGAGGCGATCCTCGACGGCAACTCACGCCTCAATCTCGCGACCTTCGTCTCCACCTGGATGGACGACCACGCGCTGAAGCTGTACACCGAGGCAGCCGACAAGAACATGATCGACAAGGACGAGTACCCCGCGACGGCGGCGATCGAGGACCGCTGCTGGCGCATGCTCGCCGAGCTGTGGCACGTCCCCGACACGGCCGACACGATCGGCACCTCCACGATCGGCTCGTCCGAAGCGTGCATGCTCGGCGGTCTCGCCCTGAAGCGCCTGTGGCAGGAGAAGCGCAAGGCCGAGGGCAAATCGACCGAGAAGCCGAACCTCATCATGTCGGCGGCGGTCCAGGTCGTGTGGGAGAAGTTCTGCAACTACTGGGACATCGAGCCGCGGTACGTCCCCGTCACGCCCGACCACATGGTGCTGGACGGCTTCGAGCTCGAGAAGTACGTCGACGAGAACACCATCGGCGTCGTGGCGATCCTCGGCCAGACGTTCACGGGGGCCTACGAGCCCGTCGAGGCGATCGCGAAGAAGCTCGACCAGATCCAGGCCGACACGGGACTCGACGTGAAGATCCACGTCGACGGTGCTTCGGGCGCCATGGTCGCGCCGTTCTGCCAGCCCGACCTGGTGTGGGACTTCCAGATCGACCGGGTCAATTCGATCAGCACGTCGGGTCACAAGTACGGACTGGTCTACCCCGGCGTCGGCTGGGTCGTGTGGCGCAGCCAGGCGGTGCTCCCCGAGAGCATGATCTTCCACGTCAGCTACCTCGGCGGCGACATGCCCACGCTCGCCCTGAACTTCTCGCGGCCCGGTGCTCAGGTGCTGCTGCAGTACTACCAGTTCCTGCGTCTCGGACGTGAGGGCTACCGCGCCGTCCAGCAGAACTCGATCGACGTCGCGACGTACCTGTCGAGCGAGATCGCGAAGATCGGTCCCTTCGAACTCATCAGCAAGGGCGACACGATCCCCGTGTTCGCCTGGGTCCTCAAGGACGGCTACACCGACAAGTGGAGCCTCTACGACCTCGCGGACCGCCTGCGCATGAAGGGCTGGCTCGTGCCGGCCTACCCCATGGCCGACAACATGTCGGACATGGTGCTCCAGCGCATCGTGGTCAAGGTCGGGCTCAGCCGTGACCTCGCCTCGGCGCTTCTGGCCGACATCAAGGGCGAGGTGGAGTTCCTGCAGTCGCTCACCGCGCCGCTTCCTCGCGAAGTGGCCAGCGGGTCCCACTTCCACCACTGATTCGACCGTGTGCGGGGAGGACGCTCGGCTGCGTCCTCCCCGCACACGCGATTCACCGACCGAAACACGGATGGAGAGACCATGACGACGGCGGCCATGACGGTGGACGTTCCCCGGCGCTTCTTCGTGCCGACCGTGACGAAGCAGTGCTGGATCTTCATGATCGGCTCGTCACTGTTCGCTGTGGGGTCCGCACCCGGACTCAGCGATCTGATGGGCGCGAGCGCATCGAACCTCTGCTATTTCGTCGGCGCCTGGTTCTTCACGACGGCGGGACTCATCCAGCTCTTCTTGAGCGGCGCCATCGCCGTCCCGGTGTCGTACGCGCCCGGACGGATGGTGCGTGCCGAGTGGCTCGCCGCCGCGACGCAGACGTTCGGGACGCTCATGTTCAATGTGAGCACGACGGCCGCCCTGCATGCGAAGACGGTCACCTCTCAAGAGCATCTCGTGTGGAATCCGGATGCCGGCGGCTCGGTCGCCTTCCTCGTGAGCGGCGTCCTCGCCTTCGTCGCGTACGCGCACCACGCGCGCCTGCTCGACCTGGGCAAACGCGCGTGGTGGTCGGTGCTGGTCAACTTCATCGGCTGCGTCGCGTTCGGCCTGTCGGCGGTGGGGTCCTACATCCTCCCCGGCGGCGACACGATCAACAACGCTCTCGCCAACGGCGGGACGTTCGTCGGCGCGATCTGCTTCTTCCTCGCGTCGCTCATCGTGCTGCCCCAGTGGAACCGCTCGGCGAACCGGGCGGCCGCACCCCGCGGGGCGGACGGCATTCCCCCGGTCATCCAGTGATCTCCGAGGGCCTTGCGACCGATCCGAAGCCGCGTCGCGCGCTCATCGACGACGAGTCCGCGGCGATCATCATCGCCGCCTCCGTCTTCGTCGTCTCCGCCATCGTGGCCGCGGTGGTGTTCTGGGGTCGTGAGCTCCCGATCGCCGGTCGCGGGTCGCTCGGCGAATTCGTCGCGATAGCGGGAGCGGTGGCGGCAGCCCTCGCCTTCGCGGGCGGCCGGTGGGTGGCATCCGTCCTCAAGATCGGGGGGATCCCCGGGCAGACCCGCGCGCGCTATCTGTGGTTCGATCTCGTGGCGCTCTCGGTCGCGCACGCCGCGATCGCGCTCCTGGGCTGGACCGGCATCGCGACGGTCCTCGAGCACAGCTTCATCGGCGCCACGGTCTTCACCACTCCCGCCGTCGTGATGGCCGCAGCCGCGACGGCGCTGAGCGGATACGCGGCGTATCTGTCGGGGCTGAGCCTGACGCCGCGCCAGCTGTCGCTCGTGCTCGCGCTGTTCCTCGCGGTCGGGATGATCACCGCGATGCTGAGCTCGAACGATCCGCAGTGGTGGCAGATGAACCTGTCGGCGCTCGGGATCACGCACGACATCTCCTCGCTGACGTTCAACCTGACCCTCATCATCTCGGGCGTCATCGTCACGACGATCGCGCGCTTCGGCACGGCGTCGCTGCCGGCCGAGACCGTGGCGGAGCGTCGTCGCCGTGCCGTCGTCCGCGCGCTGTTCGTACTCATCGGCGTCATGCTCGCGTGCGTCGGGGTCTTTCCCGTGGACCGCTTCTTCCTGCTGCACAACACCGTCGCGACGGGGATGGCGGTCGCCTTCGGCGTGCTCGTCATCGGTGCGCCGTGGCTGCTGCCCACGGTGCCGAAGACCTTCATCGTGCTCGGGTACGTCTTCGTCGCCGCCGTGGCGGGGCTGGCCCTGCTCTTCGCGGTCGGCATCTACAACCTCACGGCGGTCGAGCTCATCGCCGCCGTGCTGATCTTCGCGTGGATCATCCTGTTCCTGCGCAACGTGCAGACGAGAACCTGACGATGCTCGTCGTCCTGGCAGACCTGCTGACCATCGCGGTCGCGGTCGCCATCAGCCCGCTGGCGATCGTCGCCGTGATCCTCATGGCGACGGCGGGGAAGGGCCGCTCCAACGGCACGGCCTTCGTGCTCGGCTGCTACGTGTTCATGGTCGTGTTCGTCGGGGTTCTCGTGCTCATCGGTCGCGCCGCGGGAACCGAGGATGCGCATTCCGTCCCACGGCTGCTCGTCGACGGTGTCGAGATCCTGCTCGGCATCGCGCTGCTGACGATGGCCGTGCTGCAGTGGCGCAAGAGAGGGACGAAGGACACCCCCGGCTGGATGGACAAGCTCGACGGACTCACGGTCGGCAAGGCGTTCATCGTCGGCGTCCTGCTGTCCGGTCCGCTCTCGCCCAAGGACCTGCCGCTGCTCATCGCCGCGGGAGGGCGGATCTCCCAGGCCGACCTCCCCGTCGAGCAGATCGCCTCGGTCATCCTGATCTTCGCCGCGATCGGCATCACCGCGGTCGCGATCCCCTGGGTCGTGAGCATCGTGGCCCCGCACCGCGCCGAAGCGACGCTCGCCAAGCCGCGCGACTGGCTGGTCGCGAACCACGCCGTCATCGTGACCGTGCTGTTCATCATCCTCGGGTTCAAGCTGGTGGGCTCGGGCGTCGCCGACCTGGTCGGGTGATCGCCGGAATGTCCATCGAACTGCTCGTCGTCGCGGTGATCGCGATCATCGCGATCACCCTGACCTCGACACTGGCCGATCGCATCGGGGTCGCGGGGCCGCTCGTCCTCGTCGCCCTCGGCGTCGTCGTCAGTCTCGTGCCCGCGATCCCGGCGCTCAGCGTCCAGCCCGAGCTGATCCTGGTCGGTGTGCTCCCGCCGCTGCTGTACTCGTCGGCGGTGTCGGCTCCCGCGATCGAACTGCGGCGTGATCTGCGCGCGATCAGCGGCCTCGCGATCCTGCTCGTCATCATCAGCTCCCTCGTGCTCGGACTCTTCTTCGCCTGGGCGATCCCGGGACTGGGCCTTCCGCTCGCGATCGCGCTGGGTGCGATCCTCAGCCCCACGGATGCCGTCGCCACATCGATCGTCCGCAAGCAGGGGGCGCCGCGCCGGGTCGTGACACTGCTCGAGGGGGAGAGCCTGCTCAACGACGCGACGGCGCTCGTGCTCCTGCGCACGGCGATCGCCGCGGCCGCGGCGGGCTTCTCGTTCGCGGCGACACTCGGCGCCTTCGCCTGGGCGGTGCTGTCGGCCGTCGCGATCGGCGCCGTCGCCGGGGTGATCGCGCTGCGACTGAGGGCGTGGACGCGCAACGCGACGGCGAGCACGGCGGTGGGCCTGATCGTGCCGTACCTCGCCTATCTGCCGACCGACGCGGTCAACGGCTCGGGGCTCGTGGCGGCCGTCGTCGCCGGTGTCGTGTGCGGTCAGGGTGCTGTGCGCCGGCTCACACCGGAACAGCGGATCGCGGACAAGGTCACCTGGCGCACCGTCGAGTTCATCCTCGAGGGCGCCGTCTTCCTCGTGATGGGGCTCGAGCTCTACGGCATCGTCGCGAAGAACATCGCGGCGCACGAGGGGCTGCTGCACGGGGCGATGATCGCGGGCGCGGCGTTCCTGATCCTGATCCTGGTGCGCGCCGCCTATGTCTTCCCGATGCTCGCCTTCCACTCCTCGCGCATCAGGCGCGCCACGCGAAGGCGGCTGAGCACGGCGAGCGGCACGAGCCGGCGCGCGAGCGTGAAGCGCGCCGGGCGGATCCGTGCCGACATCGACTACTTCGATGCGTCACCGCTCACCTGGCGTCACAGCGTCATCGTGACGTGGGCGGGCATGCGCGGCGTGGTCACGCTCGCGGCGGCGCAGACACTGCCCAGAGACACGCCCGAGCGCGAGCTGCTCGTGTTCATCGCCTTCGTCGTCGCGGCGGGAAGCCTGCTCCTGCAGGGCATGTCGCTGCCCGCGGTGGCGCGGATCGTGGGACTGGGCTCGTCGCCGCAGACGGGGTTGCCCCGTCGCGCGCTCACCTCGGTCAACCACGAGCTTCAGGATGCCGCGCAGTCGGCGATCGCGAACCGCGCGCTGCATCGCGAGAAGGGCGCCTTCCCGGAGAAGCTCTACGCGCATCCTCCGTCGCGCTTCCTCGCGGGCCTCGGGTCCGACGCCGAGGCCGGGGGTCCCGAGAGGCTGGAGTTCGAGCTGGCCCTCATCGGCGTCATGAGGGTGCGACTGCGTCAGATCGCGGCATCCGGTGCGCACAGCACGAGCGTCGTGCGATACGTGTTCGACGAGCTCGACGCGTACGAGATCAGTGTGCGGCTGCGACTCGAGAGCGAAGGGTGACAGACGGATGGACCTCACTTCCCTGCCGTTGGCGGGCATCGGACTGGCCGTCGCCTCGGCCGCGGTGCTCTCGGTCGGCAACCTTTTGCAGGCGCGCGGCGTGCACGCCATGGAGGAGCGGATGGACCGCGGCGCCGGCGGCTCGCGCACGATCCACCTGATCCGCACGCGCCTGTGGCTGCTGGGCGGCGCCCTCCTCGGCATCGCGATCCTCCTGCAGATGGGCAGCCTCGCGTTCGCGCCGCTCATCGTCGTGCAGCCCATCGGCGTGGCAGCCCTCGTCTTCACCGTGCTCATCACCGCGATCGCCGTGGGGCGACGGCCGCCGCCGGCCGTCGTGCGGGCGATCGTCGTGTGCGTCGTCGGGGTCGCGGCCTTCGTCACCGTGGCCGCCCTCGTGAGCACGCAGCACGCGATCACCGACGTCCAGCTCATCGCGGTCCTCGTCGTGCTCGCGGGAGTGCTCGTCGCGACGGGTGCCCTCCTCGTCGTCGGCCGCGCCCGTACCGCTCCGCCGATCCTGTGGGTGCTTCTCGGCGGGGTGTACTCGGCGTTCGTCGCGACGCTCGGCAAGACCGTCATCCTGAGGGTCCAGACGGCGTGGCGTCACCGTGACTTCGCGATCGACGCCACGAACCTGCTCACGATCGGCTGCCTCGTGGGGATCGCGGTCGCGGGGGCCCTGTCGATCTACTTCGTGCAGCGGGCGCACGTGTCCAACCGGCCCGAGGTCGTCGTCGCGGGCCTGACCGTCATCGACCCGACGGTCGCGGTGGTCCTGGGGATCACGATCCTCGGCGAGGCGAGCGACGCACCGCTGTGGGCGGTCTTCGCGTTCATCGGCGCCGGGCTCGTCGCGGTCACGGGGGTGTTCGCCCTGTCCCGCGCCGAACGCCGCAGCGACATCGGCGAGGGGGCCCGTTCGTGAGGTCGTCGGCCCGCCGCGTCACCGACGACCGATGCCCGTGACGCCCGACGCCGCCCGGGGAGCACCCGGGTGGTTCCGGGCGCTCGCGCGCACGACGCCCGCGCCTCTGCAGTGGGATCGCGTCGTGCTCACCTCGATCGGCGTCGCCGCACCGGTCGGACTGGGCGTGCTGCTCGCGCCCCAGCATCCGGCGGCAATCGGGCTGGGCTCGCTGGCCTCGATGGGGGCGATGGCCACCTCGGTGATGGACCTCGGCTCGGCCGGAGCCGAACGCATCCACCGCATGGCCCTCGTGTCGGTCACCGCTGCGCTCGGATTCGCCCTGGGGACGCTCGTGTACGGGAACACCGTCGCGACCCTCGTCGCCGTGGTCGCCGCGACGCTGGTGTCCGGGCTCGCCGGCACGGTCAGCGCGACCGCGTCGAGGTCGGGACTGTACTTCCTCGTCTTCGCCGTCACGGCGGCCAACGCGGACTTCGGGCTCGCGAATCCGTGGGAGGCGCCGGTGGTGTTCTTCCTCGGCGCGGTGTGGCGGCTGAGTCTGACCACGGTCGTCGCCGCCGTGATCGGCGCCAATCTGGCACCCGAGAAGCGCGCCGTCGCCGCCGTGTACGACGCGATCGCGAATCAGCTCGCGGCGTCGGGCACCCCCGCCGCGGACGCGGCGGGGTCGAGGCTGACGAACGCGCTCAACAACGCCTACGACGTCATGATCGCGGCGCGCACCGCCGTCGCCGCGCGGGACGTGCGATGGCAGAACCTCGAGACGGTGCTGAACGCCTCTGCCCCGGTGGTGGATGCCACGATCGCCACGACGACGAAGGGGCTCGCGACCGATCCCGATGTCGTGACCTACGTGCGAGCGGTGGCAGCGTGGATCAAGGATCCGAGAGCGACCCCGCCCGCCCCGCCGTCGCCGGCGGGAGCGGGCGGGCCGGACGCCGAACGCGCGGCGCTCGCGTCGTCCGTGCGCTTCCTCGCCCGCGTGGTCGAACGGGTCGGCAGTGACGAACGGCGGCGGTTCGTCGCGGCATCCCGGGCAGGACTGCCCGGCGGGCCGTCCGTCCTGGAACGGCTGCGCGAGGCGGGCCGCACACTGGCGGCGGGCAGCGAGACGTGGCTCGCGATCCTGCGGCTCGTGCTGTGCATGGCCGTCGCGCAGGGGATCTCCCTCGTCCTGCACCTCGAGCACCCCTATGTCGTCATGCTCACCGTGGCGCAGATCATGAAGCCCGACCTGGGATCCGTTTTCGCACGGGCGATGCAGCGCGGAGCCGGCACGATCATCGGCGTCATCCTGGCCACGATCGCGACCGCGCTGATCCCGCACGACGGATGGCAGGTGCTCGCCGTCCTGGCACTGGCGGCCCTCATCCCGATCACCATGCCGCGGAACTACGGCCTCTATTCCGGCGTCAGCGTCTGTCTCGCCGTCCTCCTCGTCGAACTGCACGCGGGAGCGAGCGCGTCGCTCATCGAATCCCGCCTGTTCGACACCGTCCTCGGGTGCGTCGTCGTGCTGGCGATCGGATATCTGCCCTGGCCGTCGACGTGGCGCGCGCCTCAGCTCCTCGCGCAGCAGGTCGCCGACCTCGCCCGCGGCATGGCCGACTATGCGACCGTCGCCCTCGCGGATTCCTCCGCCGTTCGCCCGCCGAACGGCGACGGTCCGGCAGACCCGTCGATTCCCGGTCGCGCCCAGACGACCGCACGGCGCCAGACGTACCGCCGCATCTCCGATCTGCGCACGCGCATCGTGAGGTCGCTCGCCGAGCCCCCGGCGATCAGCGCCGCAGCAGCGTCGTGGACACCCGAGATCACGGCGCTGGAACGCGTGGCCGACGCGGTCACGGCCGCCGCGACGACGACCGTCGTCTCGGGCGCCGAGCTCGAGTCGCGCGATGTCGACCGCGTGCACGGGGCGCTGACAGACCTCGCCGCCGCGATCGCCGACGACCGTGCGCCCGGCGCGGACGACGTCCCCTCTTCCGGCGCGCTCGCCGATGTGGGCGACGAGATCAGGTCGGCGAGGGGCGCGCTGTCATTGCGCGTCCGGCAGCGCACGCACCACGTGCGTGCCGAAGCGTGACGAGGTCTCGAGGAGCCGGAACACCTCATCCGATGCGCCCACGACACAGACCTGCAGCACGCCGCTTTCGAACAGCTGGTGCATGAGCTCGTCGGTGAAGTCGGTCGTCACCGACTCCACCTCGTCGGCGACGAGTCTGAGCTCATCGGTGAACGCGAGGATGTGGGAGCGGCGGACGATCATCTCGGCGGCGGCCCGGGAGTCGGATGCTCGGGGGAGCGTGATCGAGTCCATTCGTCTCTCCTCAGGGGCGGTCGGAGCGAATCGACCCCGCTCCGGCTGCCGCCAGCCTAAGCACGGCACCGGGAACCGCCGCCGTCTCGCCAGCCGATTTCGCCCGCACCGTACCCCGGCCATCACCCTCGCCGACGAGCCGGTGCGGCAGGGTGATGACGGGGTGATCGGGGGAGTGCGCGGCGGGTGAAACCTGACGGAGTCACCGGGATGCGCCCCGGCGCGAAGTTAGAGTCTGGGGGTCACCGGGAGGTTCGATGTTCGAGGTCGTCATCACGATCGTGCTCGGTGCCGTCTTCGCCGTGGGTGCCGCCTGGGTCGCGCAGCACGTGCTCGGCACGCCGATCGGCTGGGTGCGGGCGATCATCTTCGTCGCGATCATCTATACGGCCACGGTCCCGATCGTGCGCGCTGCGCTCGAAGCCGGCGATGTCATGGTCGACGGACAGTTCGTGGTCTCCAGTCCGATCGGCGTCGTGTTCATCGCGGTGGCACTGGGCTGGCAGTTCGCCCTCGCGGTGACCGTCATCATGATCTCCGAGCTCTTCTGGCCGTCCGGGCGAGGGTGGCATCCGATCCGCGGGGTGAAGGAGCTCCTTCACCGCCGCAAGCGCATGCTGCGTTACGCGCAGACATTGCGGATCGCGTCCAAGCACGGTCTCAGCCTCTTCGGCAGCCACCGCAAGGGAGAGGACCAGGACGTCCCGGCGGCCGTCGTGGCCGCGATGAACGAGGCCGGGGTCACGTTCGTGAAGATCGGGCAGGTGCTCTCCACGCGCGACGACGTGCTTCCGAGCGAGTTCACGGATGCATTCGCGACGCTGCAGATGCAGACCACTCCCCTTCCCTGGGACGACGCGAAGGCGGCGATCGAGGCGGAGCTGCCGGGCACCATCGACGAGGTGTTCGCGTGGGTGGATGAAGTCCCGATGGCGGCGGCCTCGCTCGCTCAGGTGCACGCCGCGCGGCTGCATCCCGCGGAGGGCGAGACCGAGGGGGCGAACGTCGTCATCAAGATCCAGCGCCCGGACGCCCGCGCCTCGGTGCAGATCGACTCGGACATCATCGTGCGTCTGGCACAGCAGGCCGAGCGCCGGGCGGCGTGGGCGCGGGCCTACGGGCTGAACGCGCTCGCGGGCGAATTCGTGCGTTCCCTCAAAGAAGAACTCGACTACCGCATCGAGCTGGCCAACACCGAGCTGCTGCGCGACACGCTCGCGCGCTCGAGCGTCCGTGCGGTGCACGTGCCCGAGGTGTACCCGGCGCTGTGCACCGAGCGGATGATGGTGCAGGAGCGGATCGAGGGCATCCCGTTCTCGAACCTGGACGGCGGCCTTCCGGCCGCCATGGCCGACGCCGAGCCGCGCGAGCGAACCGAGGAGGAGCGGTTCGAGGTCGGCGACGTGGCCGGGACCGTCTCGTGGACGCGACCCGACCCGCTTCCCACGGCGCACGAGATCGCCGACGTCCTGGTCGACACCGTGTTCGAGCAGATCGCGGTCCGCGGGGTCTTCCACGCCGACCTGCACCCGGGGAACATCATCCTGCGCGCCGACGGGCAGATCGCCCTCATCGACTTCGGCTCCGTCGGCATCCTGGAGCGGAGCATGCGACGAATGCTGCTCGCGATGATGTCCGCGATGGGCGCCGAGGACGACATCGCCCTCACCGATCTGCTGCTGATGATCGCCGGCGAGCCCGCGGATGGATCGGAACTGGATCGGCGGGCACTGCAGCATGAGATCGGCGTCATCCTCACGCGCGTGCACAACGGGCGCACCGATGCGAGCATCTTCACCGAGGTGATCGACGTCCTGCGCCGGCACCAGCTCGCGCTTCCGCCCGCTCTCATCCTCGTGTTCCGCACGATCGCCTCGATGGAGGGCTCATTGCGCCGGCTCGTGCCCGACTACGACATAGTCGATCAGGCGCTGACTCGGACGACGTATTTCGCGCGGCTCGCGTTCGATCCGCGGGACATGCTGGCGGATGCCCGTGTGCAGCTGCAGGTGGTCGGCGAACAGCTGCGACGGCTGCCGCGACGGATCGAAGCGATCGGCGCGCAGTTCGAGAACGGCACCTTCGGCATGAGCCTGCGGATGTTCCGCGACCCCAACGAGCGCAGCTGGATCGCCTCGCTCGTCGGTCAGCTCACGACGGCGCTCGTGGGCGTCGTCCTCGTCATCGCGGCGGTCGTTCTCGTGGTGTTCGGCGGCGGGCCGCTGTTGACTCCCGACGTCTCTCTCTTCCCGTTCCTCGGTGCCGTTCTCGGTCTCGGCGGCATGCTACTGGTGCTCAGATCCCTGCGAACCGCACTCATGCGGGGCGATACGCCCGCAGGGCGGTAGCCGGAGGGCGTCTATCGCACGGGCGCTGCCGCATCGAGCGCGGCGGCCGCGGCACGTCGTCCCTCGGCGATGAGGCGCCCGACGTCGCGCATCGTCCACTGCGCCATCCGCTCCATCTCGGGTTGAACGAGCACGACACTCGGATCGCGCGCGAGATCGGCCGTCCGGGTGGCGGTGCGCATCATGCGCACGTTCTCCCACTTCGCGTGGAGGTGCACGACGATGACACGCTCCGCACCGAGCTGTCGCGCCGCCGCGTGCGGCACGTTGTCGACCATTCCGCCGTCGGCGAGCAGCTGGCCGCCGAGGCGCACGGGCGGGAGCAGCCCCGGCACGGCGATCGTCGCGCGCAATGCCGTGCTCAGCGGTCCGGTGTCGATCGTGACGGCACGGCGAGTGCGCAGATCGGTGGCGACGGCTCCGAAGCGACGCGGCAGGTCCTCGATGCGCGGGTCCTCCTGGAGGAGCCGCTGGATGGCATCGGTCACGACGTGCGAGTCCAGCAGCCCCCAGCGGGGCCGGAAGGTCCACCGGGCGACCCGACTCCAGCGGAAGGTCCGCGCGATCCGCTCGATGGCGTCGCCGTCGAGTCCCGCGGCGAAGGCAGCGCCCACGAGGGCGCCCGAACTCGTGCCGGTCACGATGCCAGGACGGATGCCGCGCTCCTCCAGCACCTGCAGAACCCCGACGTGTGCCGCACCGAACGCGCCGCCACCGCTGAGCGTGACGGCGAGCCGCGCATCGTCAGTGGCATCGCCTGTGTCGGGGATCACGTGGTGACCGTACCACCGGGCGAGCCGGGCACGGCAGAGTGAGAACCGGGTGATTCCGCGGGTGAGGAGCCGGGATGATTCCGCGAGCGTCGCGCACCGGCACGATCGGTAAGGTGCAAGCAGGAACGGACGGAGACGTGATGGCGCGTGTAGCGGTTGCTCAGGTGGGCTCGGTGCTGTTCGACACCGACGGCACGATGCGCAAACTGCGCGCCTACGTCGATGACGCCCGTGAGCGCGGTGTCGAGTTCCTCGTCTTCCCGGAGGCGTTCATCGGCGGCTATCCGAAGGGGCTGTCGTTCGGTGCGGTGCTCGGCTCGCGAAACGATGCCGGGAGGGACGAATTCCTCCGCTACACGCGGGCCGCGATCTCGATTCCGGGGCCCGAGATCGATGAGATCGGGCAGCTGGCCCGCGAGGCTCGGATGACGATCGTGGTGGGGGTGATCGAACGGGACGGCGGCACCCTGTACTGCACCGCCGTGTATGTCGGGCCGGATGGGGAGTTCCTCGGGAAGCACCGCAAGCTCATGCCGACCGGCACCGAACGTCTCGTCTGGGGTCAGGGCGACGGCTCCACGATCAGCGTCGTCGATTCTCCGGCCGGCCGTTTCGCCGCCACGATCTGCTGGGAGAACTACATGCCCCAGTTCCGGCTCGCGACCTATCAGCAGGGCGTGCAGCTGTGGTGCGCTCCGACCGTGGATGACCGCGACATCTGGCAGGCGACCATGCGTCACATCGCCTACGAGGGCCGGTGCTTCGTGCTCAGCGCGTGTCAGTACCTCAACGTCGACTCGCTGCCCGACGGCTACGATCTGCAGCGTTCCGGCGACGCCCGCGGCGACCTGATCCGCGGCGGCAGCGTCATCGTCTCACCCTTCGGTGACGTGCTCGCCGGCCCCGTCTACGGGGAAGAGACGCTGCTGGTCGCCGACATCGATCTCGAAGAGCAGCTGCGCGGAAAATACGACCTCGATGTCGTGGGTCACTACGCGCGGCCGGATGTGTTCTCGCTCACCGTCGACACAACGCCGAAGTCCGCCGTCGTGCGGTCGGGTGCATCCGATTCGGGAGCGCCCGAATCAGCCCCGTGATACGGGGCGCCGCCGTCGGCGACGGAGCGGTCCAATGCGTCGGCGAGCCGTGAGATGACCGTCGCGGCGGCGGCCGCTTCGTCCTCGGAGAGCCCGTCGATCACCTCGACGATCGTCTCGTGGTGACCCGAGAACGCCTCGTCGACCCGTCGCACGGCCTCGTCGGTCGGAATGAGGTAGCGCGCGCGCCTGTCGGTCGGGTGCTGTTCTCGCGTGACGAGTGAGCGCCTGACGAGACGTTCGACGATGTTCGTGACGTTCGCGCTGGAGGTCGAGAGCATGACGATGAGGTCTTTCGGCCCGATGGCGCGGTCGTCGCGACGAGCCTGGACGAGGTATCGCAGGGCCGTGAGATCGAGATGCAGCAGTCCGGAGGACCGGAGAGCTCGCTGCGACTGCAGCCGTTCCGCACGTCGCAGCCGGAGGATGGCGTCGCTGAGCCGCTGCCCCTCGGGGGTCTCGGGCGGGGCCGCATAGAGGTGTTCGCCTTCGCGGCGCATGATGCTTCGCGGCACTGCTGCTCCTCTGCGCTCCTCGTGGCGCATCCCCAGCGTAGCCACACGGCAGCGGCCATCGCCAGGGAATTGCACAATATCGAGGAATCACATCGGATGTGAGTGTAAGAAAGGAAAAGACACTTCAGGTGAATTACTAGCTAGGTTGTAATAAAGCTCGTTTCCCCTTCCCCCAGAGAGGAACCCCGATGGGCTACCTGTACTACGGCGCTGAACGCACGCCTGCCGAGATCCCCGACCGCGTCCTCGCTCATATCAAAGTGGTCGTCACGACCAAGCTGCGCCGCAATGAGAGCTTCACGCTGACCTGGCCGCACCCCGACGGCGCCGCGGGCCGCACGTCGATCTGGCTTCAGCCGTCCATCCCGCTGCGCTTCGTGTTCGACACCCCCGAGGCCGAGCGCCTCGATGAGCAGATGCTGCGTTCGTACGCCGAGCAGGCGCATTCGTCGAAGGGCCTCGTCATCGACTGGCGTGAGGAGCATTCGTCGACGGCGCCGTCACTGAAGATCGCGTCCCAGCCGGAGGACGTGCCGGAGCGTCAGGTCGCCTGAGGCGCGCGGTCACGCCAGAGCGGTGTCGGCGGGCAGCGCGTACCACGTGCGGTCGTGATAGATCAGCGGTCGGGAGCGCGCGGCCGCGTCGGCCTGCTCCGTGATGGCGAGCGCCTCGATGATGCACAGCGTCGACGTGCCGGCGCGCACCCGTTCGACGACGCGCGCCCGGACGAGGACGGGCGCACCCACGAAGTACGGTTCGCCCTCGGGCGTCACCGCCCACGTCCGCGGATCACCGAAGCGGTCGGCATCGTGCCGTGCGCCGAGTCTGGCCAGCCATGCGCTGCCGGCGTCGAGCAGATGCACGATGAGCGTCTCGGCGCGCAGCAGCACGGGTGCGCTCGAGGACTCGTCCGACACCGAGAAGACCAGCAGCGGCGGTTCCGCGCTGACCGATGCCAGCGAGCTGACCGTCATCGCGACGTGCCGCCCCGCGTGGGTGGCCGTCACGAGGGCCACGCCGGCCGGGTGGTTGCGCAGCGCATGCCGGAACCGGTCCGCCGTCGCGGCGTCGATCGTCAAATTCATGGTCGGCTCCTTCGCTACGACGTGACGGCGGGGGTCCACCCCAGGGCGGGCGCGATCGTCGTGGCGAACTGCTCGAGCCGCGCGATGCTGAGGTCGGCGCCGGGCGTGCTGTCGCCGGCGGCGGGGTAGAGGCCGACGGTCGGCAGCAGGTCGGTGACGTACCCGAGCAGTGCCGGATCGTCGCGCAGGTCGTCGATGACGTCGTCGACCGTGCCGTACCGCGTGACGCGTCTCAGGTATCCCTCGGTCGACAGGTCGGCGAGGTCGGGCTTGTAGGCGTTGGCGAAGGTGCGTCGGAAGGTGTTCAGCCCGTCTTCGACCGTGCGCTCGATGCTCTCCCGGCTCTCTCCGACATAGGTGAAGCGCAACGCGCCGATCCGCGGCGCCCGGTCGGCCGGCTGCGTCGCCTTCCACGCCGCGAGATAGGCGTCGATCTTGGCGCGCTGATCGTGCACGGGGTGGTCTGCGAACGTGCCGATCAGCAGTCCGTTGCCCGCCGCGGCGGCCTCGGCGGCACGTTCGGGGGTGCCGACCGACTGCCACAGGCGGTCGCGCAGGCCGGCTGCGACCGGACTCAGCCGGCGCGGCTCGTCGTCACCGGTGAGCGATCGTCCTTCCAGCAGCGCATGGAGCGTGCGCAGGTTGCGGTCGAACAGCTCGCGGCGCGCGGCGTAGTCGAGCCCGAACGCCGTGAACGCCGCGCGATCGCCCCCGCCCGACCCCAGCCCGAGGTTGAGGCGGCCGCCGCTGACGAGGTCGAGCACGGCGGCATCCTCGGCGAGTCGCACGGGGTCTTCGAGTGGCAGCACCGTGATGGCCGTGCCGAGCGTGATCCGCTTCGTCTGGGCGGCGACCGCCGCGAGCAGCACGAGAGGGGACGAGAGCCGACCCGACCCGAGCCCGAAGTGGTGCTGTCCCACCCACACGCTGTCGTAGCCGAGTTCCTCCGCGGCGACGATCGTGTCGATGAGCTGCGCGAGCACGTCGGCATCCGACTGCCCGGGCACGCCCGGCACCTGCGTGAAGAATCCGAGCCGGAAGCCCGGCGCGACGGCGGCGCGCTCGGGCGCCTTGTCGATGATCGTGCTGCTCACGGTGTCGTTCCTTTCGGTGGGGGCACCGCACCGACCGACCAGCGGCTGTCGAGCTCGCCGTTGACGAGCCAGTCCCCGACGAGTCGGGAGCGGTAGACGATGGGATTGTGGCTCGCGATCGTGCGAGCGTTGCGCCAGTGCCGGTCCAGCGCCAGCGTCCGATCCAGTGCCGACGCGCCCAGCGCATCGAAGGCCCGCCCGGCGGCGTCGGTGACGAGTCGGGGGACGACGGTCTGCGCCTGATAGGTGGCGGCGGTGACGGCGCGGTCATCGTGCGGCTCCCCGTCGGGGTCGTCCGCGAAGAGCGCGTCGTGCCGGCGAGCGACATCGACGACGATCGCCTCGACCGCTGCGGCCGCCGCGGCGACCTCGCCCACGATCTGCAGGATCTGCGGATCGGCCTGCACGGTGTCGGCGGCGCCGTGCGCATAGACGCGCCGGCGACGCCGCACTTCGCCGGCGAGATCGTCGCCCGTGCGCCGGGCGATGCCCGCCGTCACGGCGAGCAGGACGAGCTGCAGCAGATCTCCGCCACGGGCATCGGATGCCACCGGCGCGATCTGCCACGCCTCGATGAGCACGTCGTGGAAGTTCGTCGCCCCGGTCGCGGTGAGCTTCTGCCCGAAGCCGTTCCACGTGTCTTCTCGCGACACCCCCGCGGCGTCGGCGGGAACGATGACGACCTCGGGGGACGCGTCGCCCTTCGCGACGATCACGAGGATCCAGTCGGCGTAGAGGTTGCCCGTCGAGTACTCCTTGCGTCCGCTCAGTCGTGCCGTGCCGTCCGCAGACCGCCGCAGCGTGACCGAGGACCCGCCGAGCGGGGTGCCCGGTGTGTCGGTGACGCCGTTCGCGATGAGATCGCCCGCCGTCACCGCGGCGAGCAGCCGTCGCCGGTACTCGCTGTCGGGAGAGCGCACCACGCCGTGCACGGCGTGGAAATGGCCGCGGAACGCCTGCGCGATGTTCGGATCGGCGGCGGCGAGGTCGATGAGCAGACGCGTGAGGTCTTCGATGCTCCCGCCGAGGCCGCCGTCGTCCTCCGGCACGAGCAGCGTGCCGAACCCGGCGACCTTGAGCGCGGCGATCTCGTCGAACGGAAGCTCGCGAATGTCGTCACGGTGAGCCGCGTCGCGTGCGATGGCGGCGAACAGCGGTGCGAATCGCTCGTGCAGCAGCCGGTACACGGCGGCGCGGGCGGGCGCGATGGCGAGTGTCGACATGCGCTCGCCTCAGTCCACGAGGATGTCGTTGAAGTCGGACACGTAGATCTCCTCGAAGCCCTCGGGGAACGTCTGGAAGGCGCCGGTGCCGACGAAGAATTCGATGAGGGCGCGCTCGGTCTCGATGAAGGCGTCGTCGATCGGGATCCAGGTGCTGCTCACCTTCTCGCCGGCGATCCGCGCGGCTTCCACCGAGATCCCGTTGAGTGCGGCGACGTCCGCCGCCTCTTTCTCGGGGTCGTCGGCCGACGTCGCGAAGAAGTCGTTGAGCGCGGCCAGATAGCTCTCCAGCGCCGCTCGCTTCGCAGGATCGTCGAGACGGCCCTGATCGGTGACGAGGGGATAGTAGTTGTCGATCCTTCCTTCGCCGTCGGACAGTTCGCGCAGGCCCTTCGTCTCGACGAGCGAGCTCGAGACCGGCTCGATCGAGATGATGAAGTCGACCTGTCCCGACAGCAGAGCCGACGTCGCGTCGGGCACCTGCTCGAGGATCGTGAAGTCGTCCTCGCCGAGGCCCACCTCTTCGGCGGCCTTCAAGAACTGGATGTAGGAGTTCGTGCTGCGCGAGAACACGGTCGTGCCGCCCTCGAGGTCGGCGAGTGACCGGGCGGTGCTGTCGGGGCCGACCAGGATCGTGTGGGCCGAGCCGTTGGCATCGGTCGATCCGATGACGCGGATGCCGGTGCCGCCGTTGACGTACGACGTCACGGGCCCGACCTCGCCCCACTGCGCGAGATCGAACGCACCTGTCGTCAGACCCTGCGCCACGTCGATGCCGGCGCCGTCGACGTAGGTGACCTCGAGCCCTTCGGGCTGCAGGTCGGCGGCAGCGGCACGATTGAGCGGTCCGTTGAAGATCGAGTACTGCACGGTGAGCTGCAGCGGCCCGTCGCCGTCGGCTGCGGTGTTCTCGGCGGCCGACGAGCCGCCGGCGGCGCATCCCGCGACGGCCAGCATGAGTGCGAGGGCGGCGACGGGGAGGGCGGCGCGCAGGGGCTGTCTGGTCATGGGGTGTTCGCTCCTTGGTGCTGATCGGCGGGTGAGAAGTCTTCGTCGGCGTCCACGCCCAGAAGTGCCAGCACGACGCCTTTGAGGTCGGTGACACGGTGATCGGCGTGCGAGCGCGGGCGCGGCAGATCGACCCGGATGTCGGCGACGATGCGCCCCTCGTCGACGATCACGACGCGGTCGGCGAGCACGATGGCCTCCTCGACGTCGTGTGTGACCAGCGCGACGGCGAAGCCGTGCTGACGCCACACGCGCGACACGAGCGCTTGCGCCTGGAGCCGGGTCAGCGCATCGAGGGCGCCGAAGGGCTCGTCGAGCAGCAGCAGCCGAGGCTCGAGGGTGAGCGCCCGGGCGAGTGAGACCCGCTGGGCCTGCCCGCCCGACAGGGTGTGCGGCCAGGCATCGGCGAAGGCGTCGAGGCCCACTTCGTGCAGCGCTGCCACCGCGCGCCGCTTCAGCTCGCGCCTGTCGTCGCGGAGGCCGAAGACGACGTTCTGCCACACACGCTGCCACGGGATGAGACGCGAATCCTGGAAGCCGACGGCGACCGGTGCCGCCGTCGAGACGCTTCCCGCGGTCGGTCGCTCGATGCCGGCGAGCACGCGAAGGAGCGTGCTCTTGCCGCATCCGCTGTGTCCGACGATCGCGAGGAACTCGCCCGCGTCGACGGTGAGGTCGACCTCTCGCAGCACGATGTTGTCGTCGAACGCCTTCGTGAGGTGGTGGACCGCCGCGGCGGGTCGGGTGTCGAGGAGGGCGGTCATGGGGTGAACCCCTTCCGCCACGGCAGCAGCACGCGTTCGAGCAGCGACACGAGACCGCTGATCAGCAGGCCGATGAGGGCGTAGAGCACGGCGACGAGGATCATCGCGTCGGTCTGACTCAGCTGCGACGCACGCCACAGGATGTAGCCCAGCCCCTCTTGCGGTGCGATCTCCTCGGCGAAGACGAGCGCGAGGAAGCTGATCACGAGGGCGAGGCGCAGGCCCACGAGGAACTGCGGCAGTGCGCCGGGGAAGACGATCGTGCGCAGCAGCCTCCATCCGCGCACACCACGGGTGAGAGCGAGTTCGCGCAAGCGCGGGTCGATCCCGACGACACCGGCAACCGTGTTGAGGTAGATCGCGAATGTCGCGGCCAGCACCAGGATGCCGATCCGCAGCGTCTCGCCGACGCCGAGCCAGATGAGCAGCAGGGGGATCAGTGCCGGGAACGGGATCGCCTTGATCGCGTGGAGCGTGCCGTCCAGCACGCGGTGACCCCATCGCGACAGGCCCGAGAGCAGACCGAGCGTGACCCCGATCACGATGCTGAGCCCGAGACCGACGAGGACGCGCCGCAGCGACACGGCGACGTCGCGCACGAGCGTGCCGTCGGCCAGACGCGTCGTGAACTGCTCCCAGACCCGCTGCGGAGACGCCAGGAGCAGCTCGCTGACCCACTCGTTCGACGTCGCGACGAACCACAGGACGACGGCGGCGGCAGGAAGCAGCAGCGACACCGCGACGGGCGTGAGGCTCGAGCGTCTCGCGCGGCGCCGCCGAACCGGGGTCGCGGGCGCCGCCCCGTCGTCGGCGGGGGCGACGTCGCCCGGCGATGGCGCCGCGTCGATCAGAACGGTTGTCGTCATGGGCCCAGGACACACCCGCACCCGGCGCCGCTCAACTTCCGTTGCGAAGTGTGTGCGCCTGTGACTCCGCGTGAATCCATCGCGCGAGGGTCCTTGCGCGCGAGCCGTGCCGTCGGCTATTCGCGCTCGCGGTGAAGATCAGTGCGGCAAGAAGTTCTCTCGCGCGAGCGGCGCGACCTCGAGGTGTTCGGCGTCGGCGCGCGTGACCCATCGCAATTCGGCGATCTCGGCCGCGATCACCGGAGTCTGGGCGCCGATGTCGGCGACGAAGACATCGGCGACGACGACGAATCCCGGCTCGTTCGCGGCCGCGGCGGTGAACTCGCCGAGCGGCCGCAGGTCGCCCGGATCCACGCGCAGGCCGAGCTCCTCCTGCAGCTCGCGGCTGAGGGTCTCATCCGCAGACTCACCCGGCTCCGGCTTTCCGCCGGGCTGCATGAAGGCCGATGTGCCGGTCTTGCGGACGAGCAGCAGGCGACCGTCGTCGTCGGCGATGACGGCGGCCGACACGCGAATGCTGCGCGCGTCGGGTTCGGCGAGAGAGGTCACCCCGGAACGCTAACAGCCCGCGCGTCGTAGAATCTCGTGTGCCTCCCGAGACTTCTGCCGCGACCGACCTGCCGCCCAGCGGCATCGACCCTTCGGATCTCGAGGTCACCCTGCGGGTGCTGGACGGGATGGCGGGGCTCGATGAGACGCATCCTGATTTCGTCGCCGTGCGGCGCGCGACGGCGGCGATGTTCAAGGCGGTCAAGAAGGTGCGACGCCGTGAGATCCGCGAGGCGATCGCGCAGGCCGACCGCGAGGTCGTCGCGGCGACCGCCACGGGAGCCCCCGACCGCATCGACGACGAGACGCGCGGCATCCCGATCTCGACGTCGACGACGGCGCCCACCGCGGGCACGCTCATCAAGGCGCGCGCCTGCTACATCTGCAAGCAGCTGTACACGCTCGTCGATGCGTTCTATCACCAGCTGTGCCCGGACTGCGCCGCGATGAGTCACGCCAAGCGCAATGCGCGCACCGACCTCACCGGCAAGCGGGCCCTGCTGACGGGCGGGCGCGCCAAGATCGGCATGTATATCGCGCTGCGGCTGCTGCGCGACGGCGCGCACACGACCATCACGACCCGATTCCCCCGCGATGCCGTGCGGCGGTTCAGCAGCCTGCCGGATGCTCCGGAGTGGATCGATCGGCTGAAGGTCGTCGGCATCGACCTGCGCGATCCGGCACAGGTCATCGGCCTCGCCGACGACGTCGCGGCGGCGGGAACCCTCGACATCCTCATCAACAACGCGACCCAGACGGTGCGGCGCTCGCCGGGCGCGTATCAGCCGCTCGTGGACGCCGAGCTCGCACCGCTCCCCGACGGACCCCTGCCCGAACTCGTCACGTTCGGCCACACCAATGACCGGCATCCCCAGGCCCTCGAGCGTTCGGTGACGGCGCACCCGATCCTGGCCGCGGCGGCCGAGCGCGCGGATGAACTCACGGAGCAGGCCATGACGGCGGGGTCCAGCTCGCTCGAGCGACTGGCCGCCGGGACGGCGATCGATGCGGGCGGCCTTCTGCCCGACCTCGACCACGTCAACTCGTGGACCCAGCACGTGCAGGACGTCGATCCGCTCGAGATGCTCGAGGTGCAGCTCGCGAACACGACGGCGCCGTTCCTGCTCGTCTCGAAGCTGCGCCCGTCGCTCGCGGCCAGCCCGGCCCGTCGCACCTATGTCGTCAACGTCAGTGCGATGGAGGGCGTGTTCGGTCGCGGCTACAAGGGCCCCGGGCATCCGCACACCAACATGGCGAAGGCGGCCGTCAACATGCTGACACGCACGAGCGCGCGCGAGATGTTCGAGAGCGACGGCATCCTCATGACGAGCGTCGACACGGGCTGGATCACCGATGAGCGCCCGCACTACACGAAGGTGCGCCTCGCCGAGGAGGGCTTCCACGCTCCGCTCGACCTCGTCGACGGTGCCGCGCGGGTCTACGACCCGATCGTGCGCGGCGAAGCCGGTGAAGAGCTGTTCGGCGTCTTCCTGAAGGACTACGCCCCGGGTGCCTGGTGACCACCGACGATCGTGCAGCCGGGCGCGGACGCATCGCGCTCCCCGCGCCCGGTCACCGCGTGGTGGTGCGCTACCTGCTCGCGTCCGGTCAGGCGACGGATGCTCTGGGCGAGCTGCTCAGCGCCGACGAGAACACCCTCGTGGTCGACGGCAAGCGGGGCGTCGAGCGCATCGCGCGGGCGGACATCATCGCGGCGAAGGAAGTGCCGCCGGCTCCCGAGCCGCGACCGCGCAGGGCGTAGGCGCGGACGAATCATAGTCCGGGCCCGCGCCGGCGGATACGGCCCGGGTCGGTGGCATCGGCGGATCTATGCTCAGGGCATGTCGAGAAGGCTCCGGGCGATCGCCGTCGGCGCGATCGTCGCGATCGCCTCGCTCACGGGGTGCTCGGGCGGAATCCCCGCCGACCCCGAGGGCACCCTCGAGAGGGTGACCGGGGGGACTCTGCGCGTCGGCGTCTCGCACAATCCGCCCTGGACGCAGCTGAGTCAGACCTCCGACCCGTCGGGGTCGGAGGTCGAACTCGTCCGGCAGTACGCCGAGCAGCTCGGGGCGGAGACCGAGTGGACCGAGGGGAGCGAGGCCCCGCTCGTCGAGGCTCTCGAGCGAGGTGAGCTGGACCTCGTCATCGCCGGGTTCCACGACGACACCCCGTGGACCGAGATGGCTGCGGTGACGGCGCCGTACGCGGAATCGACCGACGCCGACGGCAAGACCCGGCGCCACGTGATGCTCGCCCCGATGGGGGACAACGCGTTCCTCGTGAGCGTCGAGCACTTCCTGCGGAACTCGGAGGGCTGAGCCATGGCGGTGCGTTTCGGAAGGAACGAGCTTCCGCCCGACCAGGAGCAGGCCCTTCGCCGCGCGATCCGGATCGAATGGTGCACGATCGCGTTCCTCATCGTCATGATCGCGCTCATCTACCTCGTGATGGGCAATTCGCAGGCCATGAAGGCCGCGTGGATCGAAGACATCCTCTCGCTCGCCCCGCCGATCGCCTTCCTTCTGGCCGTGCGCATCGTCAACCGGCCGCCCTCGGCGAAGTATCCCTACGGCTTCCACCGCGCGGTCGGCGTCGCGCATCTCGTCGCGGGCGTGGCGCTCCTCGCGATGGGGCTGTTCCTCGTCGTCGATTCCGCGACGGGCCTGCTCACGGCCGAGCATCCCCCCATCGGCTCGGTCGAGCTCTTCGGGAACACCGTCTGGCTCGGCTGGCTCATGATGTTCGTCATGGCGCTGACGATCCCGCTTCCGGTCTATTTCGGTCGGGTCAAGATGAAGCTCGCCGAGCAGCTGCACGACAAGGTGCTGTATGCCGATGCCGACATGAACAAGGCGGACTGGATGACCGCCGTGGGGTCGATCATCGGCGTGGGCGGCATCGGGCTGGGGCTGTGGTGGATGGACTCGGCCGCCGCGCTGTTCATCGCCGCGAGCATCCTGTGGGACGGTTTCAGGAACATGAAGTCGGCCATCACCGACCTGATGGACACCGCCGCGACCACCTTCGACGACAGCGAGCCGCACCCCCTCACGCGGCAGATCGACGAAGTGCTCCTGCGGCAGCCCTGGGTGCGGGCGGCCGGATCGCGGACGCGGGATCAGGGCCACGTCCTGCACGTCGAGGCGTTCGTCGTGCCGGCGACGACGGGCAAGGTGTCGGTGCGCAAGCTGCGCGAAGCGCGCGAGGAGTGCATCAACCTCGACTGGAAGATCCAGGACATCGTCCTGATCCCCGTCGAGAAGCTGCCCGAAGAGGTCGGCGGTCCGTCCGAGCGTCAGACCGAGCGCAACCTCTGAACCGCGCGGCTACACGAAGTCGCGCGACACGTCGATGATGCGGCGCAGGGCGAGCACCGCCCCCGCCTCGTTCGCGACCTGCGGCATGGCCGCCGCCGTCTGATCGGTGAGCGCGCGCTCATAGGACTCCAGGGCATCGGATGCCGCGTGCAGCAGGTCCGGCGCCCGTTTCGAGCCGAGCGGGGCGTCGACGAGCTCGCCGGTGCGCCGGATCGCGCGCGCGAGGTCGTCGCGCAGGGTGCTCGTCAGCGTCGGATCCTCGGCGGCATCCATGTGCAGGATCACATCGATGAGGTCGCGCGTGAGGAACGACGTGCGCTCGAGCGCCGCGAGGCGCCGGGCGTTCTCATCCTGCTCGCCCGTGTGCCGACGGCCGCGCGGATTGATGCGCTGACTCTCGTCGCCCTGGGCGACGTCGTCGGTGACGGCTGCGATCACGGCGCCCAGCTCGTCGACCGCCGCGTGAAGGCGCTCGTCGTCGAGTCGCGCGTGCGCGACCGCGTCGCTCAGCTCGTCGAGGACCCGCACGACCGTGGCGCGCAGCTCGGTCAGCTTCTCGCTCGCGCGCCGCAGATACAGCGGCGGCACGACCACGAGGTTCACGACGACCCCCACGACGACGCCGAACCCCATCGTGACGAGGTACGACACCGAGAAGTCCTCGGCGTTGTTGCCGGCGACGAGGACGAACAGCGCGGCGAGCGCGATCCAGTCGCGGCCCGCGCCCAGACGACGGAACCCGCCGATCAGGATCGCGATCAGCACGATACCGGCCAGCACGAGACCCGCCGGCATATCCAGGCGCGCGAGCGCCATGCCGCCGAGTCCGAGCGCGATGCCGAGCGCGAGGCCGAGCAGGGCCTGCGCGCCGACCCGCAGCGATCGCGCGACCGTGGGGTGCATCGTGACGAGCACGCCGAGGGGTCCGTAATAGGAGTACTGGTCCTCGGCGAAGGGGATGAGAGGCGCCAGGTACCAGGCCAGCGTCGCGGCGAGGGCCGTCTTCGCCGCCAGCAGCAGGCGAGGCTGTCCCGCCACGCGCGCCATCCACCCCGCGGCACGCCGCAGCGGCGGTGGATCGTCACGCCGTGTCAAGGGCGTTCCCCTCTCGCAGGGCGCGACGCACGATGGTGGGTATGGACAGAGACGACCCGAACCGTACCGGCCCAGGATCCGACCTCGCGGGCGACGACTTCACCGAGCAGATGCACGAGGGGGAGCAGCAGGCCGACGCCGCGAGCGGAGCGACCGAGGGTGCCACCGATGCCCCACAGGACCGTTAGCGTCAGTCCTCCGAGATCTCGGCGACCGTCTCACCCGTCTGAGTGGCGGACAACTCGCGGGCGATGTCGGCCTGACTGATGATCCCGACCAGGTCATGGCCGTCGATGACGGGAAGACGCCGCACCTGGTGGTCCTGCATCACCGTCAGCGCCTCGCGGATGTCGTCGTCGGCGCCGATCGTGACGGGCTTGCCCTGCGCGAGGCTGCCGGCCGTCGTCGTGACGGGGTCGCCGCCGTCGGCGATGCAGCGCACGACGATGTCGCGGTCGGTGAGCATGCCCTTCAGTCGGTCGTCTTCGCCGCAGATCGGGAGCGCGCCGACGTCGAGGTCCCGCAGCAGCCGGGCCGCGTCGACGAGGGTGTCGTTCTCTCGCACGCACGTCGGGTCGAGGGTCATGATGTCGCGTGCAGCAGTCATGGGATGACTCCTTTCTCTCCTGCACGCGACGCTAGGCGAGCCCGCGCACCGCAGCACCGGGGTTGACGTCCGGCCCATCGCGTGGATCGACCCGGCGCCGCCCCCGGTGCATCCGGCTTCCGGTCAGAAGGCGGGCTGGATCGTGCCGTTCGATTCGATGACCTCGCGCACTTCGTCGCTCGCGAACGCTGTCTTGAGGGCGGCCGTGGCGGCGGAGTCGGCGTCTTCGTCGCGCACGACCAGGTGCAGCACGAAGCGGTCGTCGAGCTCGGTGATGAGGCCGTCCTGCTCGGGCGTGAGGCCGAGTGCGGCGATGTGCGACGGCCACTGGAAGACGAGATCGGCCTCGTCGTATGCGGCGTTGAGGGCACTGATGCCGACCTCGAGGAACTCGAGGTTCTTCGGGTTCTCGGCGATGTCGGCGACGGTCGCGTCGTAGGGATCGACGGAGGCGTCGAGGGTGATGATCCCCTCATCGGCGAGCAGCTTCAGCGCGCGGCCCCGGTTGGACGAGTCGTCGGGCACCGCGACCGTGCCGCCCTCGGGAAGATCGGCGATGTCGTCGATCGTCTTCGAATAGAACGCGATGACGAAGTTGTAGACGGGCTGCACCGCGACGAGGGTGCCGTCGTTGCCGGCGTTGAACGATTCCATGTACGGCTCGTGCTGCGAGAAGTTCGCGAACACGTCTCCGGCGTTCACGATCACGTTGGCCGTCACATAGTCCGACACCTCCACGAGCTCGATCTCGTAGCCGTCCTCGATGGCCTCGGCGGCCGCCGTGACGACATCCGTCATGGGAGAGGTGACCGCGGCGACCTGGATCGTCACCGTCTCATCGCCGCCGGGCTCGGGCTGCGCGTCGTCGCCGCCCGACGCGCAGCCTCCGATGAGCAGCGCGGAGGCGACGAGGCCGGCGAGGATGCCGAAGCGGGCTTTTGCCATGGTGGTACTTCTCTTTTCTGTGGTGGGGGTTCTGTGCGCTGAAGATCAGCGGTGGTCGAGGCGCTGCGACGTGCGGTAGCCGACGGCCTGGATGGCCAGGACGCACACGATGATGATGAGGATCGTGATGTACATGAGGGCGTCGTTGTATTCCTGGTAGCCGTAGCGCATCGCGAAGTCGCCGATGCCGCCGCCGCCCACGACACCGAGCACGGTCGAGTACGACAGCAGGCTGATCGCGGCCGAGGTCAGCGCGTAGACGAGACCGGACCGCGCTTCGGGGAGGAGCACGCGGAACACCGCCTGGGGAAGGGTCGCGCCCATCGCATCGGCGACACGCGATATGCCCGCGGGGATCTCGCGCAGGATCTGCTCGACCAGGCGGGCGTAGATCGCGACGGCGACGAAGCACAGGGGGAGGGTCGCCGCCTGCGTGCCGAAGCTCGTGCCCATCACCAGGCGCGTGAATGGGATGAGGAACACCACGAGCAGCAGGAACGGGAAGGAGCGCACGATGTTGATGAACATGTTCGCCGCCGACCAGAACACGCGGTGCTCGGCCAGTCCGCCGCGCTGGGTCAGGAAGACGATGACGCCCAGCGGCAGACCGATGAGCACGGCGGCGGCAAGAGACACGACGAGCATGTAGCCGGTCTCGGCGAGCGACTCGACGATCGCGTCGCCGTACTCGTCGAACAGCTCGGTGAGCCAGGTCATCTCATCAGCTCCCGTCGCACCTGTTCGCGGTAGCTGGGAAGGGTCGGATACTCCGTGCGCGCGACGCGGAAGAGCTCCTGCAGCACGCCGCGCTCGAGCAGTGCCGCACGGTCGCAGAGCGCCTTGACGACGTCGAGGTCGTGCGTGATGACGACGACGGTCGTGCCGAGCTCGTCGCGAGCGTTGCGCAGCACACGCAGCACGTCGGAGGTCGTCGCGGCGTCCAGTGACGAGGTCGGCTCGTCGCACAGCAGCAGGGCGGGTCTGGCCACGAGCGCCCGCGCGAGACCGACGCGCTGCTGTTCGCCGCCGCTGAGCTGAGCGGGGTAGTGGTCGGCCCGATGCGAGAGCCCGACGAACGCGAGGATCTCGTCGACGGCTTCCCGCTGCGCCCGGCCGTTCGTCCGCTTCGCGAGCGTGAGGGGCAGGGCGACGTTGTCGCGCACGGTCCGGCTGCTGAGGAGGTGGATGCCCTGGAACACGACGCCGATGTCGCGACGCAGCATCCGGAGCGCTCGCCGACCGAGCGTCGCGACGTCGGAACCGTCGACCGTGACGGTTCCCGAGGTCGCGGTGGTGAGCCCGTTGACGAGCTGCAGCAGTGTCGACTTGCCGGCGCCGCTTTCTCCGATGACGCCGAAGATCTCGCCGCGCTCGATCGTGAGATCGATGTCGCGCAGCGCGGGCCGTCCCTCGGCGGGTGCGCCGAAGTGCTTCGTGACGGCGTCGAACGTCACGATCGCCGGCTCGGCTGTGCCCATCGCGTCGGGTCGCTTCCTGCTTGCGCCGCGCATTCCGGCGAATTGATGTACAGCGTCCAATTATACTGGCCGGATGCGTGCACGGTACCGGACGGCGGCCTTCAACACAGACGGCGGTGACGGCGTGAGCCGCGTGCCCGGAGGGCTCGAGGTGGCCGTCGCGTCGCCGCTGTCGGATGCCGCGGACTCAGACGCGACCAATCCGGAGCAGCTGCTCGCCCTGGCCTGGGCGACGTGCCTCAACGCGACGGCGCAGGTCATCGTCGGCGGTGCTCGGCGCACCGCCGTGCGTGTCGAGGTGGCGCTGCACGATGCGCGGCCCGGCCCCGGACTGGAGTTCCATGTCGACGCCTACCTGTCCGCCGAGGGTGCCGGGGTCGCCGAGGTGGAGCGCGTGCTCGCCGCCGCGCACGCGCGCTGCCCCGTCTCGAAGCTGCTCGCCGGCGCTGCCACCGTCCGCGTGCACACCGAGGACTACGCCGCCGCGTGACACCTAGTCTCACGTAGACTGAACCGAAGTCCCACTGCCGTCGTCGTGTGAAAGAGGCTCTCATGGTCGATTCGTACCGTCCCCCGATCGAGGACTACACGTTCCTGCTGAGCGAGGTGTTCGGCACCGACCTCGTCTCGCGCGCGACGGCGGGAGAGCTCACGGCCGACGACGCGACCGAGATCCTCGCGGCAGCCGGAGAGTTCGCGGCATCCGTCATCGCTCCCCTCGAGCGGATCGGCGACGAGGTCGGCGCACGCTTCGAAGACGGCGACGTGCGCCTGCCCGACGGCTTCGCCGAGGCGTATCAGGCCTTCGTGGAGGCCGGATGGGTCACCGCCGAGGCTCCCGTCTCGGCCGGCGGCGACGGGCTGCCCGGCGGCATCCGCGCGGGCCTCGGCGAGATGTGGAACGCCTCGAACGCCGCGTTCGCGCTGTGCTGGCTGCTGACGGCGGGACAGATCCACGCCCTCGACGCCGCGGCATCCGAGGATCTGCGCGAGACCTACCTGACACAGCTGGTGTCCGGGCGCTGGACGGGCACGATGAACCTCACAGAGCCCGCCGCCGGCACCGATCTCGGCGCGATCCGCACGCTCGCGACGCCGCGCGATGACGGCAGCTGGGCGATCCGCGGGCAGAAGATCTTCATCACGTGGGGCGATCACGACATCGCCGAGAACATCGTGCACCTCGTGCTGGCGCGCACGCCCGGAGCGCCCGAGGGGGCGAAGGGCCTGTCGCTGTTCGTCGCGCCGAAGTTCCTCGTCGGCGGCGACGGCTCGCTGGGGGAGCGCAACGCCATCACGACGGTCGGGATCGAGCACAAGCTCGGCATCCACGGCAGCCCGACCTGCGTGCTCGACTACGCCGACGCGACCGGCTACCTCGTCGGCGAGCTGCACGGCGGCCTTGCCGGCATGTTCGTCATGATGAACTCGGCGCGCGCCGGCATGGGCTTCCAGGCGACCGGCATCGCCGACCGCGCCTACCAGGAAGCCGCCGACTACGCCGCGCAGCGCCTGCAAGGACGCGTCCTCGACCGGCCCGCCGGCACGCCGATCGCCGAGCACCCCGATGTGCGCCGTCTGCTGCTGTCGATGTCGAGCAAGATCTTCGCGATGCGCGCGCTGGGCGTCTACGTCGGCGACCTGCTCGATCGCGGCGAGACCGACCCCGCTGTCGCGACCCTCGCCGAGTTCTTCGTGCCGATCCTCAAGGGCTGGACGACCGAAGACGCCATCGGCGTCACGAGCGACGCGATCCAGGTCTTCGGCGGGATGGGCTTCGTCGAAGAGACGGGGGTCGCACAGCACTATCGCGACGTGCGCATCACGACGATCTACGAGGGCACGACGGCGGTCCAGTCCAACGACCTCGTCGGCCGCAAGGTGCTGCGCGACAACGGGGTGACGGCAGAGCACCTGTTCGACCTGATCGACGAGACGGTCGCCGGACTGCGCGCGCGGGATGCGCCGACGGCCGCACGCACCGCCGACCAGCTCGCGCGCGCCGTCGATGCGGCCCGCCGGGCGACGACCGATCTGCTCGCGTTCGAGGGATCGCGCGACGCGTACGCCGTGAGCGTGCCGTACCTGATGCTCCTCGGCACACTCGCCGGCGGATGGATGCACGCGCAGGCGGTCGCCGCTGTGCTCGCGCACCCGACCGAGACCGAGACGGATGCCGCGCGCCTGACGGCCGCTGACTTCTACGGCAGCCACCACCTGCCGCGCGTGCACGCGCTCGCCGAAACGGTCGCGAACGGCGAGATCGCCTGATCTCTGCGACGCGGAATCGCCCGCGTTAGGCTCGAACGATGGGTTCCGGGAAGAGGAAGCGAGCTGCACGGCGGGCCAAGCCCGGAGACGGCCATGTGCTGCCGGGATACCGGTGGTGGCAGCCCCTGTCTCGGTCGCTGTTCCACCTGCGACTGGCCGACGAGCACGGAAGACCCCAGGTCTGGTCCGTCGACGTGCGCCTGTGGGGCGACTCGAACGGTGAAGTGATCGCCCAGCTGTACCGTGACGGCCGCAACCTCGCGCGGTCGAAGCTTCCCGCAGCCTTCGCCGTGCCCGGCGGCACGATCGAGGTCGTCGCCAGCAGCTTCGGGCTCAAGCGCTGCCACTACATCGCCGACGACGGGACCGAACGGCAGCTCAGCCCCGATTCGGCGTCTGCGGAGGGCCGGCGCTCACGACTGAACACGACGCGCCCCGCGCTCAGTCGTGGCATCGGGATCGCCTCGGTCGCGGTGCTCCTCGTCGCCCTCGTTATCGGCGTGCCGCAGATCATCGAGCAGATCACGCGGATTCCGCCCGTCGCCGAAAGCGTCGGCACGTTCATCAGCCCGATCCACCTCCCCGCCTGGGCGAATATCTCGCTCCTGATCGCGACGCTCGTGGCGAGCACGGAGCGCGCGCTGCGGCTGCGCTACAACTGGCTCCTCGACGGCGGTGTCTTCGACGGCGGCGAATGACCCGTCTCGTCTAGACCGCCATGAGTCCGCGGCGATCCGGGGCGCGCAGTTCGCCGTGGAGTCGCTCCATCCGGGCGTCGAGTTCCGCGGCGGAGTCCGCCGCATCCTTCAGCTCGGCCAGCAGCCCGTCGGGGACGACACCGTCGTACTTGTAATAGATCTTGTGCTCGAGACTGGCCCAGAAGTCCATGGCGATCGTGCGGAACTGCACTTCGACCGGCACGCTGACGCGACCCGTGGACAGGAAGACAGGCACGTCGACGACCGCGTGCAGGCTCTTGTACCCGTTGGGCTTGGGCTCGGCGATGTAGTCCTTGACCGTGCGTACGGTGATGTCGTCCTGTCCGGCGAGAAGGTCGAACAGGCGGTAGGCGTCCGGGGCGAAGCTCGTCGTCACGCGCACGCCGGCGATGTCGGTGACCTCCCGGCGGATCGTGTCGAGTGAGGGGTCGATGCCCTTGCGCACGAGTTTGTCGATGAGGCTGTCGCTGGTCTTGACACGACTGGACACGTGCTCGATCGGGTTGTAGTCGTGAACGAGGAGGAACTCGTCGCGCAGGATGCCGAGCTTCGTCTCGACTTCGCGCAGTCCGAACTGGTAGTCGAGCAGAAAGCGCTGGAACTCGTCGCGCATCGTCCGCAGCTGATCGGGCGAGAACACGCTGGGCCCGTCCTCGGTCATGACGGTCACGGATTCCGGCCTCGCGCGCATGACCGAAACGTTAGCCGCCGGGCATAGGCGGGCGCTGTGAGCAACAGCGCTCCGCGGAAGCGACCGCTGTAGCCGAGCCGCGCGGCAAAGCAACCCCTCGCGACCTCGCGCAGGATGCGGGAAGGTGGGGACGTCGGCCGATCACCCGCGAGACGTGGGCGCTGACCGGCCTGTGGCCGCGACCGAGGTGATGACGAACGGAGGGGATGGCGGTGCAGGCGACGTCGTTCTGGATCGAGGAGCCGGGCCGAGGGGCGTTGCGCCGAGAACGGATCCGCGACCCCGAGTTCGGCGACGTCCGCGTGCGCACCGTCTACACGGGCATCAGTCGCGGCACTGAGTCGACGGTCTTCCGCGGCGAGGTTCCCGAGCGCGAACACGCCCGCATGCGGGCGCCTCTCCAAGAGGGCGACTTTCCCGCACCCGTCAAGTACGGCTATCTCAACGTCGGGGTCGTCGAGACGGGACCGTCGACCCTCGAAGGCCGCACCGTCTTCACGCTCGCGCCGCACCAGTCCGCCTTCGTCGTGCCGGAGTCGGCGCTCGTCCTCGTGCCCCACGGTGTGCCCGCCCGCCGAGCGGTGCTCGCGGGAGCCGTCGAGACCGCGGTCAACATCCTGTGGGATGCCGCACCCCTCGTCGGCGACCGCATCACCGTGATCGGTGCGGGCATGATCGGCTGTGCCGTCGCGCGTCTGGCCCGCGGCATCCCGGGCGTGCAGATCGCCGTCGTCGATGTCGACGAGACGAAGGCCGAGGTGTGCGCCGCCCTCGACGTCGCCTTCCACGTGCCCGCGGACGCTCCGCACGGCCGGGAGATCGTGATCGACACGAGCGGCTCGGAAGACGGCCTGCGAACCGCTCTGCGCACCGCGGCGACGGAGGGCGAGATCATCGAGGCGAGCTGGTTCGGCAGCCGCGAGGTCAGCCTGCCGCTGGGCGAGGACTTCCACTCGAGAAGACTCACGATCCGCTCGAGTCAGGTCGGTGTCGTGCCCGCGCGCAGACGCGGCACGCGCACGACAGGCGACCGGCTCGAGATCGCGCTGCGGCTGCTGCGCGACCCCGCCTACGACGCACTCCTCACGGGCGAGTCGTCGTGGACCCGACTGCCCGAGACGATGGCGGCGATCGCTGCCGGCGACCTGCCCGGACTCTGCCACGTCATCGACTGGAAGGACGACGAATGACCTACACGCTCACGGTGCGCGACCACATGATGATCGCGCACAGCTTCACCGGCGAGATGTTCGGCCCCGCGCAGCGGCTGCACGGGGCGACCTTCGTCGTCGACGCGGCCTTCCGCGTCGCCGAGCTCGACGAGAACGGCGTCGTCGTCGACATCGGCCTCGCCTCCGAGGTGCTGAGCGGCATCCTGTCGTCGCTGACCTACCGCAATCTCGACGACGACCCCCGCTTCACGGGCGTCAACACGACGACGGAGCGCCTGTGCGAGTACGTCGCACAGCAGCTCGTGACGGCCGCGCGGAACGGCGATCTCGGAGCGGATGCCGGCAGGATCGACGCCATCGCGGTGACGCTGCACGAATCGCACATCGCGTGGGCGACCTACGAGGTCGCGTTGTGACGGATGCCGTGAGCTTCGTCGTGCCGCGCGGGCTCGATGATCCCGCGCGGGTGAGCGGGGGGAACGTGTACGACCGGCAGGTGCGCGACGGGCTCCTTCGCACGGGATGGCTCGTGCGCACGGTCGAGGTCGATCCCGCCCAGGCCCGGGGCGCGCTCGAGGCCGAACCCGACGGCGCCCTCGTGCTCGTCGACGGTCTCGTCGCGGGTGCCTCGGCGGCAGCGATCGAAGACGCCTCCGCGCGCCTTCGGATCGTCGTGCTCGCGCACATGGTGTCGTCGGCGTTCCCGCAGCCCGATCCCGCCGCGGCCGAGGGGGAGCGGCGTGCGGTGCGCGCCGCACGCGCCGTCATCGCGACGAGCGAATGGACGGCGGCGCAGCTCGATCGGGACGACGTCGCGGTGGCCGCGCCGGGGGTCGCCCCCGCCACCGTCGCGTCCGGGACGCAAGATGGCGGAGCGCTGCTGTGCGTCGGCGTGCTCGCCCCGCACAAGGGACAGGACGTCCTCGTCACGGCGCTCGCCGAACTCACCGGCATCCCGGACTGGCACTGCACCCTCGCCGGCGCGACCGACGCGGATCCCGCCTTCGTCGACGACCTGCGCGATCGGCTGCAGGATGCCGGTCTGCGCGAGCGCGTCGAGCTCGCGGGCGTGTGCACGGCGGACGAGCTCGACCGCCGGTACGACGGCACCGATCTGCTCGTCGCGCCCACGCGCGTCGAGGCGTACGGCATGGTCGTCGCCGAGGCGCAGGCGCGCGGCATCCCCGTCCTCGCGAGCGGGGTCGGCGGTGTACCCGAGGCGGTGGCCGACGACGCCGCGCTCCTCGTGCCGCCCGGCGATGCGGGAGCGCTCGCCGACGCGCTGCGGCAGTGGATGACCGACCCGGATCTGCGCGGCCGCCTGACGACGGCGGCCCGGCGTGCGCGCCCGCTGCGACGCGGGTGGGACACGACCGTGGCGCGGGTCTCGGACGCCCTGGCGGGTGTGCCATGACGCGGCCGTACGTGACGCTCAGCGCAGCGATGTCGCTCGACGGCTGCCTGGACAGTGCCGCGCCGCACCGGCTCGCGATGTCGAACGAGGCCGACTTCGACCGCGTCGACCAGCTGCGGGCCGACAACGACGCCATCATGGTCGGCGCCTCGACCGTGCGGCGCGACAATCCGCGGCTGCTCGTGCGCAGCGAGGAGCGACGTCGCGCGCGGGTCGCGCGGGGGCTGCCGGCCTCGCCCGCGAAAGTCACGATCACGGCGACGGGCGACCTGCCCGCCGACTCGGCGTTCTTCACGCTCGGCGACGTCGAGAAGATCGTGTACTGCCCGCGCGGTGAGGCCGGGCGCCTGACGCGCGCGCTCGGCGATCGCGCGACGATCGTCGGCTTGGACGGCGAGACGCCGATGGCGGACGCGATCACCGACCTCGGCGCGCGAGGGATCGGGCGGCTCATGGTGGAGGGCGGAGGCCGCGTGCACACGCAGTTCCTCGTGCAGCGGCTCGCCGACGAGCTGCAGCTCGTGATCGCGCCGTTCTTCGTGGGAGAAGCCGGCGCGCCGCGCTTCGTGCATCCGGGACGGTTCCCGTGGGACGACGAGCACCGCGCGCGGCTGCTCGACACGCGGCCCATCGGCGATGTCGTGCTGCTGCGGTACGCCCTGTCGTCGCGGTGCCCGAGCAAGATCGCCGGCGCAGCGCCGTCGTGAATCATGGGCGATCGGACCGATCAGCGTGACACGGGATGCACCGGGGCGGGCCGCAGGAGGACGAGCCGGCTCGTCGTCCTCGTCATCGCGACGTAACGGTCCACCGCGCCGGTGACATCGTCCCCGAAGTCGTCGGGGCGGACGATCACCACGAGATCGAACTCCAGCCCCTTGGCGGCGGCGGGGCTGAGCGAGCGGACCCGCGGCCTCGGCGCGAAGCCCGGGTCTCCGATGACGCACGCGATGCCGTCGGGGTTCTCGGCGAGCCATTCGCCGATGATGCGGTCCCGCTCATGGACCGAGCCCTCCTGGACGGCGATGCCGCTGTCGCGGACGGAGGTCGGCACGTTCGCATCGGGGATCGCGGCGAGGATCACCGGCGCCGCGGCCGCCATCGCTTCGGACGGCGTGCGGTAGTTCACACCGAGGTGGGCGAGGTGCACGCCGCGGGCGCCGACGCGTTCGAGGCGCTCGGTCCACGTCTCCACGAAGCCGTGCCGGGCCTGGGCGCGGTCGCCGACGATCGTCAGGCTCTTCGACGGGCATCGCGCCAGCAGCATCCGCCATTCGGCGTCGGTGAGCTCCTGCGCCTCGTCGACCACGATGTGGGCGAAGGGGCCGGCGAGCTCGTCCGGATCGGCGACCGGAGGCGCATCGGCGCCGGCGAGCACGTTCCGTGCGTCCTCACCGCGCAGGATGGACATGACCTTCATCTCGCTGTCGTCGTTCTCGATGAGGTGGTCGATGACGTGGGACATCCGGTCCTGCGTCGCGGCGATCACGGCCTGACGGCGATGCTCGCGTCGCGCCGCCTCGGGGTCGCCGATGCGTCGATGCGCGGCATCCAGCAGCGGAAGATCGGCTGCCGTCCATGCCCGCGGTTGGGATCGCTGCAACGCCACGGCGTCGGCGGGCGAGAGATGCGGTGCACAGCGCTGCAGGAGATCCGCGTCGCTCCACAGCCGGGCGACGATCTCCGTCGGAGAGAGCAGGGGCCAGGCGCGCAGGAACGCACCGGTCAGCTCCTCGTCCTGGCGCAGCCAGCGGCGCACGACCTGCGGCGCGGCATCCGGGTCGTCGATCTGGTCGACGAGGAGCTCCATGAGCTCCTCCCACACACCGTCGCGTGCCTCGTTGTGCGCGACACCGCGGTCGGCGTTGCGGAACACATCCGCCCACTCCTCGCGGGTCACCCACAGCTCGCCCCACGGCGAATCGATCGGGAGTGCACGCCGGGGCGGCCGCTCGTGCTCGGCCGCGGCGGCGTCGATCACGGCGATCGGATCGAGAGCGGCCTTGAGGTCCGCGACCCGTGCGTCGCTCTCGTCGCCGGCGTCACGACCCTCGGGCACGAGGTCGCGCAGCGTGCACAGTCGCACCGTGTCCTCGCCGAGACTCGGCAGGACGTCTTCGACGTACGAGAGGTAGTGCGGGTGGGGGCCGACCAGCAGCATCCCGCCGCCGCTCTGCGTGAGCCGCGGCTCGGCATACAGCAGATGCGCCGCGCGATGGAGCGCGACGACCGTCTTGCCCGTGCCCGGGCCGCCGTCGACGACCAGGGCGCCGGGGGAGGGTGCGCGGATGATCGCGTCCTGATCGGCATGGATGGTCGCGAGCACATCGCGCATCTTCGACGTCCGGTGCGAGCCGAGGCTCGCGATGAACGCGGACTGGTCGTCGAGCGACGCGCGATCGTCGAATCCCTCGGCGGCGAGCGCTTCGTCCCAGTAGTCGACGACACGGCCGTGCGCCCAGCGATAGCGACGGCGTGAGACGAGCCCGCGGGGATCCTCGAGCGTCGCGGCGAAGTAGGGCTCCGCGGCGGGCGTGCGCCAGTCGATGACCAGCCGCTCGCCGTCGGGCGCTGCGAGTCCGGTGCGTCCGATGTACACGCACTCGCCGCTCGCACGGGTCATCCTGCCCAGGCAGAGGTCGATCCCGAACCGACCGAGCAGTCGAAGACGACTGCCGAGCCGGCGGATCTCGAGGTCCCGTTCGACGGCGGCCTCACCCGAGCGCGCCGGAATCCGTCGTGCGGCGGCGAGTCGGGCCTCGGCCTCGTCGTGCTGGTGTCGCAGCGCATCGGCGATGCGCGCGAAGTGCCTGCGGTCGGCATCGATGAGCGACGGATCCGCCTTCGCGGGCGGAAGATCCGAGAACGGGTCCTTCGGGTCGTTCGTCATGCGGCCTCTCCCGCTCGGGCGCACACCGCGCGAGCGGGGATCGATTCTGCCCCAGGAGGGGGGTCTTGCGGCAAGGCCCCCCTCCGGCGATACTCTGAAAGTGGGAGGACATTCTGTTCTCCCTTCGTCTTTTCCCGCTCAGGCGGTCGCGACGACCTGGATCGTGGCCAGGGTGGGGTCGGCGGCGTAGGCGATGCGACCGCCGTCGGCGCGCGTTTCGCGCAGCGCGTCCAGCGCTTCCCGCGTGACGATCTCACCCGGTGCGAGCACGGGTACCCCCGGCGGGTAGGGCGCGATCAGCTCGGCGCACACGCGGCCGACGGCGGCGTCGGCCGGGACGCTCTCGTGCGGGGCGAAGAACGCGTCGCGCGGGGTGAGCGCCTGATGCGGTTCGACCGCCCACGCCGATGAGGGCGCGACCTTGCGCGGGCTGCCCCGGTGCCGGTCGACGGCCGCGATGAGGGCGTCGACGAGGCGATCGACCGAGCGCTCGTCGTCGGCGAGTGTGACCATCGGCACGAGCACGTCGCGGTCGGCCATCTCGAGACTGATCCCCTCGGCGAGAAGGTCGGCCTCGAGGGAGTGCCCGTGGGCGCCGGTGCCGGCGACGAGCACGACGAGCTTGGCCGGATCGACCGCGAGGCCGGGCCGGCTCTCGAGCACCTCGATGCCGTCGACCGCCGACAGCCGCGCCCGGGCGCGCGACACGAGCGCGACGAGTCGTCCGATGAGATGCTCGCCGTTGCGCTGCAGCAGTGCGCGTGACGCGTCGATGCTCGCGAGGATCGCGCCGGCGGGGCTCGTCGAGTTCGACGCATCGAAGCCGCGTTCGAGCCGGTCGGGGTCGAGCAGGCCTCCGGCCCGGGTCGTACGGGCGACGAGCAGAGCCCCCTGGCTCCAGGCCGGCAGCGTCTTGTGAGCACTGGTCACGAGCGCATCCGCACCGCGAGCGAGAGCGTGAGCGGGGACGAGCGGCGAGAAGCCGAAGTAGGCCGCCCACGCGGCATCCACGACCAGCGGGACTCCGGCGGCGTGCGCCGCATCCGCGATCCCGCCGATGTCCGACAGCGTGCCCGTATACGAGGGGTCGCCGATCAGCACACCGCACGCGTCGGGGTTCTCGGCGAGGGCGGATGCCACGACCTCGGCCGGCACGGCACCCGGAAGCCCCGTCGCGGCGTCGACCTCGGGCCGCACCCACACCGGTCGCAGCCCCGCGAACACGATGCCGAGCAGCACCGAGCGATGCAGCGTGCGCGACACGACGACGGACTGGCCGGGCCGGCCGAGCGCGAGGACCGCCGCCTGGTTCGCGTGCGTCGATCCGCCCGTCGACAGTCGCGCCCAGTCGACGCCCCACGCTGCGGCCGTGCGCGCCTCGGCGTCGGCGAGGAGACCGTGCGACTGCTTCATGGTGTCCAGCCCCGCGAACAGCGGCACATCGCCGCGGATCACCTCGCCGACGAGGTCGCGGCGGTGCTTGTGCCCCGGGATGCTGAACGGCGTGACGTTGCCGGCTTCGGCGGCCGCCGTGTAGCGCTGCCAGGCATCGAGGAGCGGCGCGTCGTCGGGGTTCAGGGCGGGCACACGCACGACCCTAGCGAGGACGGCGGGCCGATGCGCACGCCGGTGTCGCGCGTGCGCGGTAGCATCCCCACAGTGGATCCCGAAGACCCGACCTCGACGCCCCGTGCGCCGTTCGGCGAGACCGTACTCGTCGTCGGCGCCGGACGGATGGGCACCGCGCTCACCGCGGCGCTCGCCGACGCGGGCGTCGCCGTGCGCGGGCCCGCCGGCCGCGGAGCGACGGGCGACGACGCCGACATCGTGCTGCTCGCCGTCCCGGACACCGCGATCGCCGCGGCCGCGGCGCACATCGCCCCCGGGCGCCTGGTGGCGCATCTGTCGGGATCGACGACGCTCGACCCGCTCGCCGCGCACGAGGCTTTCAGCATCCATCCGCTCATGACCGTCACGGGCGCCGGCGCCCGGTTCGCCGGCGTGCCCGCCGCCCTCGCCGCCTCGACTCCGCGGGCCGAGCGGGCGGCGCACGCCCTCGCCACGGCCCTCGGGCTCGATGCCTTCGAGGTCGACGACGCCGACCGCGTCGCGTACCACGCCGCGGCGAGTGTCGCCTCGAACTTCCTCATCACCGTCGAGGGGTTCGCCGCAGAGCTCGCGGCGACCGCCGGCATCGAGCGGTCGGCGCTCGTGCCGCTCGTGCGGGCGGCCGTGGAGAACTGGGCGGACCACGGCGCCTACGTCGCACTCACGGGACCGATCGCGCGCGGAGACGACGAGACCGTGCGGCAGCAGCGCGCCGCCGTCGCCGAACGTCTGCCCGGCCGCCTCGAGCTGTTCGACGCCCTGGTGTCGGCGACGCGCGACCTGGCGGCCGCCGAGCCGCAGGGGAGGCCGTCATGATCACCGTGCGCACCGTCGCCGAACTGCGCGAAGCGCTCGCCCGGCGCGGCGAGGGCCGCATCGGCTTCGTCCCGACGATGGGTGCGCTGCACGAGGGCCACCTGACGCTGCTGCGGGCCGCCCGCGAAGCCGAGGACACCGTCGTGCTGTCGATCTTCGTCAATCCGACGCAGTTCAACGACGCCGCCGACCTCGACGCGTACCCGCGCACCGAGCAGCGCGACGCGGAGCTTGCGGCATCCGTCGGCACGGACATCCTGTTCGCCCCGGCGCCCGCCGAGATGTACCCGGCGGGCTCTGCCACGACCGTCAGCGTGGCCGGCCACATCGCCGAGACGCTCGAGGGCGCGCATCGCGGCCGCGGGCACTTCGACGGCGTCGCCACGGTCGTGGTCAAGCTGCTGCTGGCCGTGCGTCCCGACGTCGCGTACTTCGGCGCGAAGGATGCGCAGCAGGTCGTCGTGGTCCGTCGCGCCGTGGCCGATCTGGGCATTCCCGTGCGCATCGCCGTATGCCCGACGTCACGCGATCCCGACGGCCTCGCGCGCTCCAGCCGCAACGCACTGCTGTCGCGGTCCGAGCGGAAGCGGGCGCTCGCGATCCCCCGTGCGCTTCGCGCGATCCGGGATGCCGCGGCAGCGGGCGAGCGCGACGCACAGGTCCTGCGGGCGCGGGCGATCGAGGTGCTCGGCGCGGGCGGCCTGACCGCCGAGTACGTCGCGATCGTCGACCCCGATACTCTCGAGGAAGTGCGGGCAGTCGACCGCCCGGCGCTCGTCGCCGTCGCGGTCCGGGTCGGAGCGACCCGGCTGATCGACAACGTCGTGCTCGCGCCGGGAGGAGAGCCGTCATGACGCACCGCGCTCCGATCACGATCACGCGCCTGGCCCAGATGAAGGCCGGCGGCGAGCAGATCGTCATGGTGACGGCCTACGACCACCCCTCGGGGCGCATCGCCGACGAGGCCGGCGTCGACATGGTGCTCGTGGGCGACTCGGGCGCGCAGGTCGTGCTGGGTCACGATTCGACCGTGTCGATCACGGTCGACGAGATGCTCGTGCTGGCCGGCGCCGTGCGGCGCGCCGTGCGCACGGCCTTCGTCGTCTGCGACCTGCCTTTCGGGTCGACCGAGACCTCGGACGAGCAGGCGGTGGCGACCGCCGTGCGCTTCGTGAAGGAGGCCGGCGCCGACGCCGTCAAGCTCGAGGGCGCGACGACGCCGCGGCTGTCGCGCATCCGCGCGATCGTGGATGCCGGCATCCCCGTCGTCGGTCATGTCGGCCTGACGCCGCAGACCGCCGTCGCGCTGGGTGGTCTGCGCGCGCAGGGGCGCACCGAGGAATCCGCGGCTCGCCTCATCGACGAGGCGCTCGCCGTGCAGGATGCCGGAGCGTTCGCGCTCGTCGTCGAAGCCGTGCCGGCCGAGCTTCTCGCCGTCGTGCTTCCGGCGCTGCGCATCCCGGTGATCGGCATCGGCGCGGGGCCGGCCGACGGACAGGTGCTCGTTCTGCACGATCTGCTCGGCATCACGCCGGGAAGGCTCCCGACCTTCGTGAAGCGTTTCGCCGACGTCGGCGACGCGATGACCGCGGGGGTCGCCGCGTACGCCGGCGAGGTGCGCACCGGGCTGTTCCCCGCCGCCGAACACACGTACCGCTCCCGTCCGGAGGCTGTCGACGCCGCGCGGGCGGCGCTCGAACGGCGGGCGACGAAGGACCCGGGTTCGCCGAATCCGTGAGCTCGGCGGGGGCGCTCGTGCGATGGTGGTGCGATGAACGACGCTGCGCCTTCCCGTGACGTTCTGAACGTCGTCGTCGCGCCGGATTCGTTCAAGGGCACGTTCGACGCGAGGGCGGCAGCCGACAGCATCGCGCGGGGGTGGCGGTCGGTCCGTCTAGACGACGCGGTCCTCCCGGTGCCGCAGGCCGACGGGGGAGAGGGCACGCTCGACGCCCTCGCCGCCTCGATGCCCGCCGCGCGGTGGGTGGAGACGGGGGCGGCCACGGGCCCCGACGGGTCGCCCGCGCGCGGGCGGTATCTGCTCCTCGCCGACGGCACGGCATGCGTCGAGCTCGCGCTCACGTCGGGGCTTCCGCTCATGCGTGCGCTCGACCCGGTCGGCGCGACGACGCGCGGTGTCGGCGAGGTCATCGCTCAGGCGCTCGCCGACGGTGCCCGGAGTGTGCTCCTCGGTCTGGGCGGATCGGCGTCGACCGACGGAGGAGCCGGCGCGCTCGCCGCGCTCGGACTGCGCCTGCTCGACGAGCGCGGGCGCCCCGTCGCGGACGGAGCCGGTGGGCTGCTCGCCCTGAGCTCGATCGACCGTACGCATCTGATCGCACCTCCGCCCGGTGGCATCCGGTTGCTGTGCGATGTGACGGCACCCCTGCTCGGTCCGCGTGGGGCGGCGGCGACATTCGGTCCGCAGAAGGGCGCGACGCAGGATCAGATCGCCGGACTGGAGCGTGCGCTGCTGCGTCTTGCCGATGCCGCGGGCGCGTCGGATGCCGCCAGGTCGCTGTCGGGCGCCGGTGCCGCCGGCGGCACCGCGTTCGGCTTCACGGAGTTCTGGGGCGCGACCATCGAGCCCGGAGCCGCGACGATCTCGCGTCTGACGGGGCTGGACGACGCACTCACGGATGCCGACGTCGTGGTCACGGGAGAGGGCCGCTTCGACGCGACGAGCCTGACCGGCAAGGTCGTCGGCGCGGTGCTGGAATCGGCCGGGCGGAAGGGCGTCAGAGCGATCGTCGTCGCCGGAAGCGTCCGCTCGGTTGCCCCCGGTGCCACGACGCTGTCTCTGTGCGAACTCGCCGGCGGTGAGACCGCGGCGATGCGCAATCCCGGTCGCTGGCTCGAGGAGGCGGGAATGGTGGCGGCAGGTCGAACCCGCCGCTGACGTACGGTAAACGAATGCGACGTGTCGTTTTCCGTACGGGGTTGCTCGGTGTCGGCGCCCGTCAGGCCGCGGGGCGGCCCGTGAACTCGTCCATCGACGAGTAGACCTTGAAGACGCGCGCCGCGACCGTGTCCCACACTCTCGTCGGCAGGACGCCGCGCAGCGCCATCGCGAGCTTGACGGTCCACGGCCGCAGGACGACGGGGGTGCCCCGCAGCATCCCGTTCCAGGCGGCGGCCGTCGCCTGCTTCGGCGTCATGATGGGGGTCATCAGCGGACCGCGGGCGCCCGCGAACATGCCCGTCGAGACGTAGCTCGGGCAGAACGTCGTAACGGCGACGTGACGATGCCCGGCTTTCTCGAGCTCGAGTCGCACCGAATCGCTCCAGCCGATCATCGCCCACTTGGATGCCGCGTAGACGCTCATGTTCGGGTTGGCGAGGGTGCCCGCGGCCGAGGCGATGTTGAGGACGCGCTTGGGCTTGCCGGCATCCGCGATCATGTCGGGCAGCACTTCGCGCGTGAGCCACATCGCGGCGAGGACGTTGATGCGCATCGTCGCCTCGATGTCGCGTTCGGGGTCGTGCTCCCAGAAAGGTGCGCCGCGCACGATGCCGGCGTTGTTGATGACGACGTCCGGTGCCCCGAGGTCTTCGCGCACCCGCGCGATGCCGCGGCGGATGTCATCGAGCTGCGAGATGTCGACCCGATAGGCCCGCGCATCGACACCGGATCGCGACAGATCGGTGGCGACCTGCTGCGCGAGCTCTTCGTCGATGTCCCACAGGGCGATCGCGCGAGCACCGGCCGCGACGGCGCGGCGGGCGTAGATCTCACCCATGCCGCGGGCGGCGCCGGTGATGAGCACCGTCGCACCTCGAACGGGGTTGCGGTCGCGTCGGTCAGTCATCGGGAAGCCCATCGTCGCAGCGGATACGTCGTTCCTGGAACCATAATCCAGCTGCGGCGGATGCCCTGATCCAGACGCGGGCGAACGCGCCGCGTGTCAGGACACCGGGTTCGCGGGGCGTTCGGTGCCGGCGAGGCGGGCATCGGTCATCGTGTCGCGCAGACCGAGTCCGTTGCGGACGTCGTCGCTGATCGCTCGCCGCCGCGCGACGACCGTCTCGGCCTGGCGCAGCACCGTGTCGATGTGGGCGCGCGGCACGACGACGAATCCGGTCGGGTCGGCGAACACGAGGTCGCCCTCGTGCACGACGCGACCGGCGATGTGCACGGGCTCGCCGGCCGTGCGCTGCTGCAGCCGACCGCGCGCCGAGGCGGGGACCGTGCCGCGGGCGTAGACGGCGAGGTCGAGCCGGCGGTTCTCCTGCACGTCGCGCATGGCGCCGTCGATGATGATGCCGCGCACGCCCCGAAGGCTCGCGCCCAGCCCGAGGATGCCGCCCCACGCCGCGACGTCGGTGCGCCCGTCGTTGTCGACGACGAGGACGTCGTCTTCGCCCGCGGCATCCACCACTTCGGTGAGGATGTGCGTGTGCAGCACGTCCTGATGACGGGGTTCGAGTTGCGCGGTGCGCGCGTACCCGATGACCGGCGCGTCGACCGTGAGGGGAAGGAGCCCGCCTACTCCCGACAGCAGACTCAGCGAGTCCAGGGCATCACTGACCGCGGAGGTCTCCAGCGTGGCGTAACGATCGAGCAGGCTCATGTGTCCATGACATCGCACTCCGCGCCGGGAGTACAGCGCGGCGCGCGGTCGCCGCCTGTTCGTGACCGCGCGACTGCTCCATGACCGCGAGACTGCAACGGCCGGCCGAGACAGCGGGTGGACCCCGCAGTCTCGGCGCGCCGTTGCAGTCTCGCCGTGGAGGGGGCGTGCTTCACTGGACGCGAGGTCGGGAACGGAGCCCACATGGACGCGCAGCACGTGCAGGTGTGCGTCATGGGGGTGTCGGCCGCCGGCAAATCGACGGTCGGCCTGCTGCTCGCTCAGCGGCTGGATGCCGCGTTCATCGACGCCGATGACCTGCATCCCGTCGAGAACACGACGAAGATGGCCTCGGGCCGGTCGCTGACCGACGACGATCGATGGGTGTGGCTCGACGCGGTCGGTGCCCGATTCGCGGATGCCGCGGCTCACGGCCGCGACCTCGTGATCGCCTGCAGCGCGCTCGCGCGCCGCTATCGCGACCGCATCCGCAGCGTCGCCCCCGGCGTCGTGTTCGTGCACCTGCACGGGGATGCCGAACTGCTCGCGCAGCGCGCCGGGGAGCGCCGCGAGCATTTCATGCCGGCGGCGCTCCTCGCCTCGCAGATCGAGGCATTGGAGCCGCTCGCACCGGACGAGCCGGGCCTGACGCTCGACGTCGCGGAGAGTCCGTGCGCGCTCGCGGCCCGCGCGGTCGCCTGGCTCGGCCGGCACCCCTCGTAGACGGGGCCCGAGGCCGCGGTGGGCGTGCGTCGGCGTGCCTCATGGCGAGACCAGCACGGAGTCCGAGCAGGCCTCCGGCCAGAGCGCGGCATCCTCTCTCCCCTCCCCGAGACTGCAACGGACCGCCGAAACAGCGGGTGAACCCCGCAGTCTCGGCGTGCCGTTGCAGTCTCGCGGTCAGGGGCCCGAGGCATGGGGCCAGGGGTCAGCGGCCAGAGGTCTCGCGGTCAAGGGGGTCAGGCTTCGACGTCGCCGCGCCAGCCGCCGGTCTCGACGCCGCGGGACTCGATGAACTCCTTGAAGTTCTGCAGGTCCTTGCGCACGGCGTGGCCGCCCGCGCCGACGAGCGACCCGAGCTTCTCGGCGAAGCCCTCGGGCTCCCAATCAAGCTGGACGGTCACGCGCGTGGACGTGTCGGTCAGCTTGTGGAAGGTCACCACGCCGGCGTGGGCGGTGTCGCCTCCCACGCTCGTCCAGGCCACGCGCTCATCGGGGTGCTGCTCGGTGATCTCGGCGGCGAACTCGCGCGTCGCCCCGGCCACGGTGACCGTCCACCGCGTGTGCGTGTCGTCGACCTGCGTGATCTCGTCGACCTCGTCCAGGAACTGCGGAAAGCTCTCGAATTGCGTCCACTGGTTGTAGGCCGTGCTGACGGGGACGTCGACGTCGATGGTCTCGATGATCTGCACCACGATGGGTCCTCTCTGTTGGTCGTCTTTGCTCTATTCCAGACGGATGCCGCGTTCCTGACCACGGGGTTGACACCGACGCACGTCGGTGAGATCGAGCCGGATTCTCTCGGGTCAGCGGCATCCGATCAAGGGTCTGCCCGATGGCGGCGTGAGCGGCCACGGTAGAACGACACCCCGAACGCAAGGAGACGCGCTATGAAGGCACTCACGTGGCAAGGCACGCGCACCGTGGCGGTCGAGGAGGTGCCCGATCCCGTCATCATCGAGCCCACCGACGCGATCGTGCAGATCACCTCGACCGCCATCTGCGGGTCGGATCTGCACCTGTACGAGCTGTTCGGACCGTTCATCGACCGCGGCGACATCCTGGGCCACGAGCCGATGGGCGTCGTCGTCGAGATCGGCGACGACATCACGAGCCTCGCGGTGGGCGACCGTGTCGTCGTGCCGTTCAACATCTCGTGCGGGCATTGCTTCATGTGCCGGCGCGGCCTGCAGTCGCAGTGCGAGACGACCCAGGTGCGCGAATACGGCAGCGGGGCGGCCCTCTTCGGCTACACGAAGCTGTACGGCCAGGTGCCCGGAGGGCAGGCCGAATACCTGCGGGTGCCGCTCGCCGACTACAACCACGTGCGCGTCGGGGCCGACCTGCCCGATGACCGCTACCTCTATCTGAGCGACATCCTGCCGACGGCATGGCAGGCGGTGTCGTACGCCGACGTGCCGGCCGGGGGCACACTGGCGGTGCTGGGACTCGGGCCGGTGGGACAGTTCGTCGCGCGCATCGGTGTGCACCACGGCTTCCGCGTGCTCGCGATCGACCCCGAGCCCGAGCGTCGCGCCATGGCCGAGCGGCACGGCGCGCTCACCTACGACCTGACCGACACGGTCGTTGACGAGCTGCGAGATCTGACCGAGGGCCGCGGCGCCGATTCCGTCGTCGACGCGGTCGGCCTCGAAGCCCACGGCAGCGGTATCGCCGGCTTCGCGCAGAAGGCCGTCGGCCTGCTGCCGGATCCGGTCGCTCAGCGCCTCATGGACAAGGCCGGCGTGGACCGGCTCGCCGCGGTCTACGGCGGGATCGACCTCGTCCGCCGCGGGGGCACGGTCTCGTTGAGCGGGGTCTACGCCGGCGACGCCGACATCCTCCCCATGAAGACCATGTTCGACAAGCAGCTGTCGCTGCGGATGGGGCAGTGCAACGTCAAGCGCTGGATCGACGACGTCATGCCGCTCGTCGAGGACCCCGCCGACCCGCTGGGCGTCATGGACCTCGCGACCCACCGCGTCCCGCTCAGCGAAGCGCCGCGCATGTACGACACCTTCCAGAAGAAGGAGGACGGGTGCATCAAGGTCGTCCTGACGCCGTGACGCCGACGGATGCCGCGGGGATCGCGGCGTGGCCGGGTTCGGCCTACCCGCTGGGGGCCACCTACGACGGCAACGGCACCAACTTCGCGATCTTCAGCGGCGGTGCCGAGCGGGTCGAGCTGTGCCTGTTCGACGGTGAGGACGAGACACGCGTCGACCTCGTCGATGTCGACGCGTTCGTCTGGCACGCCTACCTTCCCGGAGTGCAACCGGGACAGCGATACGGATACCGCGTGCACGGCCCGTACGACCCCGCCAACGGTGTGCGCTTCAACGCGAACAAGCTGCTCCTCGACCCGTACGCCAAGGCGGTCGACGGGCGGATCCGATGGTCGCCGGACGTGTTCGGATACGACTTCGACGACCCCGACTCGCGCAACGACGCCGATTCGGCCGCGCACATGATGAAGGGCGTCGTGGTCAATCCGTATTTCGACTGGACGGGCGACCGCCACCCGAAGACGCCCTACGCGCAGACGCTCATCTACGAAGCTCACGTCAAGGGGCTCACGCGGCTGCACCCCCTCGTACCCGAAGAGCTGCGCGGCACGTACGCCGGCATGGCGCACCCCGCCGTCATCGACCACCTGACGAAGCTCGGCGTGACGGCGCTCGAGCTCATGCCCGTGCACCAGTTCGTCGACGATTCGACGCTGCAGGAGAAGGGGCTGTCGAACTACTGGGGCTACAACACGATCGGCTTCTTCGCGCCGCACAACGCCTACTCGTCGTCGGGCGAAGCGGGGGAGCAGGTACAGGAGTTCAAGGCGATGGTGCGCGCCCTGCACGCCGCGGGGATCGAGGTCATCCTCGACGTCGTCTACAACCACACCGCCGAGGGCAATCATCTGGGCCCGACGCTGTCCATGCGCGGCATCGACAACCGCGCCTACTACCGCCTCGACGGCGACGACCCGCGGTTCTACACCGACTACACGGGCACGGGCAACAGTCTCAACGCCGGCGATCCGCACGCGCTGCAGCTCATCATGGACTCGCTGCGCCACTGGGTCATCGACATGCACGTCGACGGCTTCCGCTTCGATCTCGCCTCGACGCTCGCGCGCGAGTTCTACGATGTCGACCGCCTCGCGACGTTCTTCGAGCTCGTGCAGCAGGACCCCGTCGTGTCGCAGGTGAAGCTCATCGCCGAACCGTGGGATGTCGGACCGGGCGGATACCAGGTCGGCAACTTCCCACCGCAGTGGACCGAGTGGAACGGCAAGTACCGCGACACGGTGCGCGACTTCTGGCGCGGAGAGCCTCAGGCCCTGGGCGAGTTCGCATCAAGGCTCACCGGCTCCGCCGACCTCTACGAGCACTCCGGACGCCGGCCCGTGGCATCCATCAACTTTGTCACCGCCCACGACGGCTTCACGCTGCGCGACCTCGTGTCGTACGACGAGAAGCACAACGAGGCCAACGGCGAAGACAATCGCGACGGCGAATCGCACAACCGCTCGTGGAACGGCGGCGTCGAAGGTCCGACCGACGATTCCGACGTGCTCACGCTGCGCGCGCGTCAGCAGCGCAACTTCCTCGCGACGCTGCTGCTGTCGCAGGGGGTGCCGATGATCTCGCACGGCGACGAGCTCGGCCGCACGCAGGGCGGCAACAACAATGCCTACGCGCAGGACAATCCGACCGCCTGGGTGGATTGGGATGCCGCAGACCTGCCGCTCGTGGAGTTCACGGCCGCCCTCGCGCGCCTGCGGCGCGAGCACCCCACCTTCCGGCGCAGCCGCTTCTTCGACGGTCACCCCGTCGAGATGGCCGAAGGCGCGCCGCTCCCCGACGTCGTCTGGCTGCGCCCCGACGGCACCGCCATGCGGCCCGAGGACTGGGACTCCGGCTTCGGGCACGCGATCGGGGTGTTCCTCAACGGCAGGGGCATCCGCGAGCGCGACCAGCGGGGCGAGCCCGTGAACGACCTGCATTTCATCGTGCTGTTCAACGCCGCCGCCGAGCCGGTCGATTTCACCATTCCGAGTGTCGCCTTCAGCCCGCAGTGGGCCGTGCGCGTCGACACCGGCGGCCGACTCCCTTCCGACGATCCCGTCTCACCGGGCTCGACGGTCCGGGTCGAGGCCCGTGCGCTCGTCGTGCTCGGCGAGATCGATGCGGGTTCGGCCGACGTCGAGGATTCGGTCGCCGCCTCGCTCCGGCATCAGGCGCCCGCCGTCGTGCCGGAGGACCCCGACGATCACCGCGCGTTGTCGCTCGGGTAGCAGCCGTACGCGGCGCGATAGTGCTGCGCGAAGCGCGAGGGGTTCGAGAAGCCCCAGCGTCGCGCGAGCGCGGCGATCGTGCCGGCGGTTCCCTCGAGCAGCTCGGCGTGGGCTCCCGCGAGCCGCGCCGACCGCAGATACTCGCTCGGTGTGCGCCCGGTCGCACGACGGAATGCGTACTGCATGCCCCGGGTCGACATCCGCACTGCGGCGGCGACGTCATCGACCGTGACGGGCTCGCGCGCGTGGTCGTCCATGTACGCCATGGCGCGGCGCACGCTCGCGGGCGCGGCGGCGGTCTGGTGGGGGCGCTCCAGTGCGTGCAGGTAGCTCGTGGGAAAGGCCGACAACGTCACGACGAGGGCGTGCCGGCGAATCTCCGATTCGAGGACGGGGTGGTCCTCGCCGATGGCGCCGAGACCGTTCATGACGTGGCGGAACGTCGATTCCCACGCGCGACCGGCCTGCGCCGTACGCGGAGCGGGGTCCGTCACGTCGAGCACGAGACGGTCGTCGCCGCACGCCTGGCGGGCGAACTCCTCGGCTCTCGTCCGGTCGAAGACGAATGCACGCACGTGGGCGGCGCCGTCCCATTTCGCCCGTGTCGGGGCGTCCGCCGCGAGCCAGGGGAGTGACGCATCGAGCGTGCGCTGCCCGCTGCCGACCCAGCCGTTCTTCGCCACGACGCGGCACGCCATGAGCTGGCCCTGAGGATCTATCGACGAGCTGACGCGTGCCGTGAGCGAGTAGGAGACGACCGAGAGGCCCTCGATCTCGGCCGAGGCCCATTCGAACGGGAATCGCACGGGGTCGGCGTGCTCGAGTCGGGCCGATGGCACGTGCCGCTGCCACATCTCCTCGGCGGATCGGGCTCCGCGGCTTTGCACACGCAGGACTTCTGCCATGTCTTCTGGGTCTCCAGTTATGGCCGCCCCAGCGTCCGCCGCTAACATCCTGGCACGAAACCGACACGACGCGGCACACGGCCCGAGGAGCGAGCGGTGCCCCGCGACCTGACAGAATCTTCTCCATGCGGGAATCTTTCGTGTACGACGCTGTACGCACTCCTTTCGGTCGCGCGGGCGGCGCTCTGGCGGGCGTCCGGCCCGATGATCTGGCCGCGGTCGTCATGCGCGCGACCGTCGAACGCACGGGCATCGACCCGGCGCGGATCGACGACATCGTGTTCGGCGACGCCAATCAGGCCGGCGAAGACACGCGCAACGTCGCGCGCATGAGCGCCCTGCTCGCGGGATTTCCCACGACCGTCCCGGGCGTGACCGTCAACCGCCTGTGCGGATCGTCCGTCGAAGCGGTCATCCAGGCGTCCCGGGCGATCGAGGCCGGCGACGCCGACATCGTTCTCGCGGGCGGTGTCGAATCCATGAGCCGCGCGCCGTACGTCGTCGAGAAGTCGCCGCGGGCGTGGCCGTCGCTGGGCAATCAGACGATGTGGAACACCGCGATCGGCTGGCGCATGACCAATCCCCGGCTGCCCCGGGAGTGGACGATCTCGAACGGCGAGTCCGCCGAGAAGCTCGCCGGCATCCACACGATCCCGCGCGACGAGCAGGACGCCTTCGCGCTGCGCAGCCACCGCCGCGCCGCCGCCGCGTGGTCCGAGGGCGTCTACGACGACGAGATCGTGCAGGTGCCCGGCGCGTCGCTCCTGCGCGACGAGGGGATCCGCGACGACACGACCCTCGACAAGCTCGGGAGCCTCACGCCGCTCTTCGCCGCCGACGGGACCGTCACGGCGGGCAACTCGTCATCGCTCAACGACGGCGCATCGGCCGTGCTGGTCGGCGGTGCCGGCGCGATCGACGCCGAGCCGCTCGCCCGGATCGCCGGTCGCGCGGCGTTCGGCAACGACCCCGACGTCTTCGGCGTCGCCCCTGTCGAGGCGGCGAATCGGGCTCTCGCGCGTGCGGGACGCACGTGGGCCGACGTCGACGTCGTCGAGCTCAACGAGGCGTTCGCGTCGCAGAGTCTCGCGTGCCTGCGCGGCTGGCCCGACCTCGACCCCGAGAAGGTCAACCTGCACGGCGGAGCGATCGCGATCGGGCATCCGCTCGGTGCGTCGGGCGGTCGCATCATCGGGCACGCGGCGCACGAACTGCGCCGCCGTGGACGAGGCGTCGCCGTTGCCGCCATCTGCATCGGCGTAGGGCAGGGTCTGGCCGTCGTCCTCGAGCGCTGAAGCACCTTCGGAAGAAGGTGGCGGCAGGCCGGAACGCGCAACAGGAACGCGCTGCGTGCGCGAGGGCGCGCCGGGACGGCATAAGATCGATCCTGAATCTGTCTCAGAGGGCCTGTTGTCGCGTGTCCCCAGCACGTAATGCACAGACCGTCCCCCAGCGGTCGACAACCGGCTGACAGATCGAAAGGGCCCCCTCGAGCGGTCAGCGCCAACTGCACCACTCGAGGGGGCCGCCACACAGTCTCGAAGACTGCGTGTTGAGCGCGTCGTGACCTCGCCAGGGGTTACGAGTAGTCCTCGGCGCGCTCCGCGACCGCTTTCCCCAAGAACGCGGTCGGCCCCAGTTGCTGAGTCGACAATACTCCCTGCGGTCGTGTCCACCAAATGGTGGACACCGCGATGTCACGCATTCGACACATTCCGGATGCCCAGACCGTCGAGTGCGACCCTCAGGGTGTCGGTCGCGAGTGTGTCGGCATCGAGGCCGCCTCCCGGCCGGTACCACTCGGTGACCGAGTTGACCATCCCGAACATGAGTCGCGTCGCGACCGCACCGTCGACGTCGGAGCGCACTTCGCCCGCGCGCTGTGCGGCGGTGACGAGCGCGGTCACGCGGTGATCGAACGTGCGTCGGCGATCGAGGGCACGTCGCTCGACGTCGCTGTTGCCGCGGACGCGCAACAGCAGCGTGACCGACGGCAGTCGTTCGACGAGCACGAGCACAGCGCCGTGCAGCACGAAGCGCAGGCGATCGATCGGCGTGCCCGAGGTGGCGCCGGGCGCGTCGAGCAGCGTCTCGAGGCCCGTCAGGGCGTCGTCGACCGCGACTTCGAGCAGCTCTTCGCGAGAGGCGAAGTGGTGGTAGAGCGCGGACTTGGTCACCCCGAGCCGGGACGCGAGGTCGGCGACCGACGTCGCGTCGTAGCCGCGTTCGTTGAACAGATCGACGGCGACGGCCAGGATGCGCTCACGCGAGTAGCCCGGGCGACCGCGGCGCGCGGGAGTCGCCTGCTCGGTTGCCGGAACGGATGCCACGCTTCAGTCTCCCATCGGCGCGCTTGGGGCTCGCGTTCGATTCTGGCATGATTACTGAACGATCGGTGAGAAATTGCCGGTCCGGATCACCGCGCACCGGGGCGAGAGGACGAGGATGTCAGGCGAACCGACCGCGTTGCGCGTCGAGCACGTGGAGTCCCACGTGCTCGCGACACTCGATCGTCCGGGCACGCGAAACGCGATCGACCAGGCGACGATCGACGCCCTGCACGCGCTCTGTGCGGAGCTCGAAGCGTCGCCGCGCGTGCTGATCCTCGCGGGCGCGGGTGGCGTCTTCGCGTCGGGGGCCGACATCGCCCAGCTGCGCGACCGCCGTGCCGACGACGCGCGCCGCGGCATCAACACGACGGCGTTCCGCCGTGTGCGCGCTCTGCCGATGCCGGTCATCGCGGCCGTCGACGGCTATGCGCTCGGCGGCGGCGCCGAGCTCGCGTACGCGGCCGACATCCGCATCGCCTCGCCCGCGCTCAAGATCGGCAACCCCGAGACGGGGCTCGGGATCATCGCGGCGGCGGGCGCGACCTGGCGTCTGCCCCAGATCGTCGGAGAGGCGCGCGCGGCCGAGCTGCTGCTGACGGGACGGATCCTCGACGCCGACGAGGCTCTCGCGTGGGGGCTCGTCTCGGCGATCCACCCCGCCGGCGACCTCATCGGCGCGGCGCGCGCGATCGCCGATCGGATCGGGCGCAACGACGCGCTCGCGACGATGCACACCAAGCGCGCCCTGCTCGCTCCCGCCGACGCGCACCCCGCGATCGAGCTCGACCTGCAGGCGGAGCTCTTCGAGAGCCCCGAGAAGGAGCGCCGCATGACCGCCTTCCTCGACCGGAGGTCGCGATGACCCCCGCGCTCCCCTCGTCTCCGGTCCCTGAGCCCGCCGAAGGGAAGTCACCCGCACCCCTCCGCGTCGGCGTCCTCGGCGGAGGACGCATGGGCGCCGGGATCGCGCACGCCTTCGTGCTCGCGGGAGCGCACGTCACGGTCGTCGAAGTGGATCCGGATGCCGCCGAGTCGGCCCGCGTCCGCGTGCTCGAGTCGCTCACTCGCTCGGTCGATCGCGGCGCGACCGCGCTGCCGCTCGACACCCTCGCCTCCGCACTGGCCGTCGCCAGCGACGTGCGCGCGTTCGCGTCGTGCGAGCTCGTCGTCGAAGCCGTCCCCGAGGACCGCGGGCTCAAGCGCGACGCCCTCGCCCGTGTGGAGGCGGTGCTCCCCGGCGACGCCGTGCTCGCCTCGAACACGTCGTCGATCTCGATCGACGACCTCGCCGCCGACCTCGAGCGCCCGCAGCGGTTCCTGGGGCTGCACTTCTTCAACCCCGTCCCTGCCTCGGCGCTCGTCGAGGTCGTGATCGGCGACGCGACCGCCCCCGAGCTCGCCGACAGCGCCCGCGCGTGGGTCGCCGCGCTCGGCAAGACCCCCGTCGTCGTGCGCGACGCGCCCGGCTTCGCCTCGAGCCGGCTGGGAGTCGCCCTCGCGCTCGAGGCGATGCGCATGCTCGAAGAGGGCGTCGCCTCGGCCGAGGACATCGATCGTGCGATGGAGCTCGGCTACCGGCATCCGGTCGGTCCGCTGCGCACGACCGACATCGTCGGCCTCGACGTGCGGCTGGGCATCGCCCAAGAGCTGCACGACAAGCTCGGAGACCGCTTCGCACCACCCGCGCTCCTGCGCCGGATGGTCGCCGACGGTCACCTCGGACGCAAGAGCGGTCGAGGCTTCTACGAATGGAGTGAGACATGACCCGGATCCTGCCGAGCTACGTGCGCGACGCGTGGTGGACTCCCGACCCTTCGACGATCGACCCTTCGGCAAGCTCAGGGACCGGGATCGGGGGCGGGGGCGACCCTTCGACAAGCTCAGGGACCGGGGCAAGCTCAGGGGCCGGGGGCGACCCTTCGGCAAGCTCAGGGACCGGGGCAAGCTCAGGGGCCGGGGCAGGCTCAGGGGTCGGGGCAGGCTCTGGGACCGAGGTGCGGGACGCGTCGACGGGGGAGGTCGTCGCGACGATCAGCACCGCGGGGCTCGACCTCGCGGGTGTGCTGGACCACGCGCGCACGACGGGACAGCGCACCCTCGGCGCCCTCACGTTCCACGAACGGGCGGTGCTGCTCAAGCAGTTCGCGACGATCCTCAACGGGCGTCGTGAAGAGCTCTACGACCTGTCGTTGCGCGCCGGATCGACCAAGCGCGACTCACTGAACGACATCGACGGCGGCATCGGGGTGCTCTTCACCTACTCGTCGAAGGGTCGGCGCGAGCTGCCCAACTCGACCGTGTACGTCGACGGGCCCGCCGAGCCGCTCTCGAAGGACGGCTCGTTCCTCGGCCGGCACGTGTACACGCGTCTCCCCGGCGTCGCGGTGCAGATCAACGCCTTCAACTTCCCCATGTGGGGAGCCCTCGAGAAATTCGCCCCCGCCTTCCTGGCGGGCGTGCCGACCGTCGTCAAGCCCGCCACACCCACGGCGTACATCGCCGAAGCGTGGGTGCGCATCCTCGTCGAGTCGGGGCTGCTCCCCGACGGATCGCTGCAGCTGGTCAGCGGTGCCGTGCCGGACCTGTTCGACCGCGTGCGACTCGGCGACCTCGTCGGCTTCACCGGCAGCGCCTCGACGGCCGAGCGGCTGCGCGACAAGGCCGACCGCGACGTGCGCTTCACAAGCGAGACCGACTCGATCAACGCCTCCGTGCTGGGCCCGGACGCGACGCCGGGAACCCCCGAGTTCGACGCATACGTAAAGCAGCTCCTGGTCGAGATGACGACCAAGGCCGGGCAGAAATGCACGGCGATCCGTCGCGCCATCGTGCCCGCGGCATCCGTCGACGCGTTCGTCGAGGCGGTGCGCGAGAAGATCGCCGAGCGCGTCGTCATCGGCGACCCGCACGCCGAAGGCGTCACGATGGGGCCGCTCGTGTCGACGCAGCAGCGCGACGAGGTGCTGCGCCAGATCGCCGCGCTCGAAGACGCTGGCGGCCGCCTGCTGCTCGGGTCGACCGATGCACCCGATGTCGTGCGCGCCGACGGCACGACGGGCCCCGCCCCCGACGGCGGCTTCGTCGCCCCCGTGCTGATCGGGTTCTCGGATGCCACCACCCCGGCCGTCCACGACATCGAGGCGTTCGGGCCCGTCGCGAGCGTGCTCGCCTACGACACGCTCGAGGAGGCAGCGCACCTGGTCGACCTCGGCGGCGGGTCGCTCGTGACGAGCGTCGCGACGAACGACCCCGATGTCGCGGTCGAGCTCATGACCCGCATCGCGGCGTTCAACGGTCGCGTGCTGTTCCTCAGCCGCGACAACGCGCGCACGTCGACGGGCCACGGCGCTCCCGTGCCGCACCTCGTGCACGGCGGTCCCGGCCGCGCCGGCGGCGGCGAGGAGCTCGGTGGCATCCGCGCGGTGCTGCACCACATGCAGCGCACCGCCGTGCAGGGCTCGCCCGAGATGCTCACGGCGCTCACCGGCGTGTGGCACGAGGGCGCTCCGGCGCGGGCCGAGGGGCGGCATCCGTTCCGCAAATCCGTGTCCGAGCTCTCGCTCGGCGACCAGATCGCATCGGAATCGCGGACCGTGACGCTCGAGGACATCGAGACGTTCGCGCACTTCACGGGCGACACCTTCTACGCGCACATGGACGAGGAGTCCGCCGCGGCGAACCCGTTCTTCCCGGGGCGCGTCGCGCACGGCTACCTGCTCGTGTCGTGGGCGGCCGGGCTCTTCGTCGACCCCGAGCCGGGCCCGGTGCTCGCGAACTACGGGCTCGAGAACCTGCGGTTCATCACGCCCGTCTCGCCCGACGACGAGATCCGCGTGACCCTCACGGCGAAGCAGATCACGCCCCGCGAGACCGACGAGTACGGCGAAGTGCGCTGGGATGCGGTCATCCACAACCAGCGCGACGAGATCGTCGCGACCTACGACGTGCTCACGCTCGTCGCGAAGGAGCCGGCGTGACCGACCCGGCCGAGTGGTTCGCCGGCCAGCGCGCGATGCTCAGGGCAGATCGCGCGTCGGCCGCCCTCGGGATGGTCATCGAGCACGATGGTCCCGAGTACAGCGCCGTGTCGATGCTCGTCCGCGACGACATGACCAACGGATTCGGCATGACCCACGGCGGCATGGTGTTCGCGCTCGCCGACACGGCGTTCGCCCTCGCGTGCAACGACGACGAGCAGGTGACGGTCGCCGCCGGCGCCGATATCTCGTTCCTCGCGCAGACGAGGGCGGGGCAGACGCTGCGGGCCGAGGCGCGACGCCGCGCGGGAACGGCGCGCACGGGCGTGTACGACGTGACGGTCAGGGACGAGGACGGAAGCGTCGTCGCGGAGTTCCGCGGGCGCTCGGTCACGACCCGCGCTACACTTACTTAACGAGTGTTCTGTTATTCGAGAGCACCCCGAACCCGGAGTCGACGATGACATCACCAGAACTGGCCGCAGTGGATGACGCGGACGAGCTCGCGACCTTCGACGCGCTCATCGCCACCGAGCAGCGCATCGAGCCGCGCGACTGGATGCCCGACGCCTATCGGCGCACGCTCATCCGACAGATCTCGCAGCACGCGCACTCCGAGATCATCGGCATGCAGCCCGAGGGCAACTGGATCACCCGCGCGCCGAGCCTCAAGCGCAAGGCGATCCTGATGGCCAAGGTGCAGGACGAGGCGGGCCACGGGCTCTACCTCTATTCGGCCGCGCAGACCCTCGGGATCACGCGCGACGAGATGACCGACCAGCTCATCGAGGGCAGGGCGAGGTACTCGTCGATCTTCAACTATCCGACGCCGACCTGGGCCGACATGGGCGCGATCGGATGGCTCGTCGACGGCGCCGCGATCTGCAACCAGGTGCCGCTGTGCCGCGCATCGTACGGACCGTACGGTCGCGCGATGGTGCGCATCTGCAAAGAGGAGTCGTTCCACCAGCGGCAGGGCTTCGAGATCCTGCTGACGCTCATGCGCGGCAGCGAAGCGCAGCGCGAGATGGCGCAGGACTCGGTCAACCGCTGGTACTGGCCCTCGCTCATGATGTTCGGTCCGCCCGACGATGCCTCGCCGAACTCGGCGCAGTCGATGGCCTGGAAGATCAAGCGCTTCTCGAACGACGAACTGCGGCAGCGATTCATCGGGATGCTGGTGCCCCAGGCCGAGATCCTGGGTGTCACGCTGCCCGATCCCGAACTCCGGTGGGATGAGGACGCGCAGCGCTGGCACACGAGCGAGATCGACTGGACCGAGTTCAACGAGGTGCTCTCCGGCCGCGGACCCATGAACGCCGAGCGCATCCGGAACCGTCGCAACGCCCACGACGAGGGTGCGTGGGTGCGCGAGGCAGCGGCCGAGTATGCGCGCAAGCAGGCCGCGAAGGCAGAGGGGCGGGCAGCCTGATGGCGGCGCCCGGAGTCTCCGACCGCGAGACCTGGCCCCTGTGGGAGGTCTTCGTCCGCGCGAACCGCGGCTTGTCGCACGTGCATGCGGGATCGCTGCACGCGCCCGACGCCGACATGGCGCTGCGCAACGCGCGCGACCTGTATACGCGCCGCGGCGAGGGCACCTCGGTGTGGGTCGTGCCCGCAGAGGCGATCACGACGAGCGACCCGGACTCGAAGGGCGCGTTCTTCGAGAGTCCCGCGGGAAAGAACTACCGGCACGCCGTGTACTACACGGCGTCCGAGGGGGTGCCGCACCTGTGAACGGGCCGACGTCCAACCCGCTGGTCGGTGAGCGTGTCGAACCGTCGACCCTTCGGCAAGCTCAGGGACCGGGGCAGGCTCAGGGAGCGGGGCAGGCTCAGGGACCGGGGCAGGGGCCAGGGCAGGCTCAGGGACAGGGGCCGGAACACGGTCACGGGCCGGAGGCATCCGGCGGCCACGGCGAGGTCACGGTCGAGCAGATCGAGCTGTCCGCCGAGCTGTCGGGGGGCGACGCCGTCGCCTCGCCCGAGGCGGGGGAGTACGCCCTGTGGCTCGGCGACGACGCGCTCATCCTCGCGCAGCAGCTGAGCGCTTGGATCGCGAAAGCTCCCGAGCTCGAGGAAGACGTCGCGCTCGCCAACATCGCGCTCGACCTGCTGGGCCACGCCCGATCGCTCCTGCGCTACGCGGGAACGGCGAGCGGACGCACCGAAGACGACCTCGCCTACTGGCGCGACGAGCCCGACTTCCGCAGCGCATGGCTCTTCGAGCAGCCCAACGGCGACTTCGCGCAGACGATCGCGCGTCAGCTCGTGGCATCCGTCTATCTTTTCGAGCTCTACACGGCGCTGCAGCGTTCGACCGACGTGACGCTCGCCGCGATCGCCGCGAAGTCCGTGAAGGAGGTCGAGTACCACCGCGACCATGCCGTGCAGTGGACGCTGCGCCTCGCCGGAGGTACCGACGAGTCGCGGCGTCGCATGATCCGCGCCGTCGGCGACGTGTGGCCCTACGTCGACGAGCTGTTCCGTGACGAACCGCTCACGGATGCGCTCGCCGAGGACGGCGTCGCCGTGCGTCCGTCGACGCTTCGACCCGCCTTCGACGCCGTCATCGCGGCTGTGTTCGCCGAAGCAGAGCTCGAGGTGCCGCAGGTCCCCGGCTCGTCGGCGGGCGGTCGCCACGGCCGGCATTTCTCGACGCTCGGCTACCTGCTCGCCGAAATGCAGGTGCTCGCGCGACAGCATCCGGGGGCGACATGGTGACCGCACTTCCCGACGCCTGGTCCGTCGCGGCGGGCGTGCTCGACCCCGAGGTCCCGGCGCTCACGATCGAAGACCTCGGTGTGCTGCGTGACGTCCGCGTCGACGGCGCCCGGGTCACCGTGACGATCACGCCGACCTACTCGGGCTGCCCCGCGATGGACACGATCCGCGAAGACCTCGAGCTCACGCTCGGTGCCGCCGGTTACGACGACGTCGACGTCAGACTCGTGCTCTCGCCCGCGTGGACGACGGACTGGATGACCGATGCCGGCAAGCGCAAGCTCGAGGAGTTCGGCATCGCACCGCCGACCGGCCGGGCTGCCGTCGGTGTCGTGCGTCTGCAGCTGGGCGTGAAGTGCCCGCGCTGCGGATCGCTGGACACCCGCGAGATCTCGCGCTTCGGCTCCACCTCGTGCAAGGCGCTGTGGGAATGCCGCGCGTGTCTCGAGCCCTTCGACCACTTCCGGGTGCACTGATGACGACGACGCGCCGGCGCGGCCGCTTCCACACACTGCGGGTGGGCGCCGTGCGCCCCCTCACCGACAACGCCGTCGAGGTGACCTTCGCGGTCCCCGAGCAGCTGCGCGGCGATTTCGACTACTTCGCCGGCCAGCACGTCGCCCTGCGCACGCGCATCGACGGCCACGAGGTGCGACGCTCGTACTCGCTGTGCCGAGCGGTCGACGCGGGCGGCGGAGGCGACGGTCCCCGCACGATCAGCGTCGCGATCAAGCGCGACCAGGGCGGCCGGTTCTCGAGCTGGGCGCAGACCGAGCTCAAGCCCGGCGACAAGATCGACGTCATGAGCCCGCAGGGCACGTTCACGTCGGGTCTGGCCGATCTCGACGGCGCGCACGTCGCCGGCATCGCCGCCGGATCGGGCATCACGCCGCTCATGGCCCTCGCCGCGACCGTGCTGGGCCGGTCGGACACGTCGCGGTTCACGCTCGTCTTCACCAACCGCTCGACGACCGACGTCATGTTCCTCGAAGAGCTCGCCGACCTCAAGGACCGCTACCCGACGCGGCTCGCGCTGCACCACGTGCTCTCGCGCGAGCAGCGGTCGGCGCCGCTGCTGTCGGGCCGCATCGACGAAGATCGGCTGCGGCGCATCCTAGATTCGCTCGTCCTCCCCGAGACGGTCGACGAATGGTTCCTGTGCGGGCCGTTCGATCTCGTGCAGCTGTGCCGAGACACGCTCGAGGACGTCGGCGTCGACCCCGCCCACGTGAGATTCGAGCTGTTCACGACGGGAGAGCCCGGTGCCGAGCTGCCCGATGCCGGCCGGCCGGTCCTCGTGCGTGACGACGAGCCGGTGCGGCGCATCGAGTTCTCGCTCGACGGGCAGTCGCAGAGCGTCGACAGCCCGGTCAGCGCCAACGAGTCGATCCTCAACGCGGCGCTGCGCGTGCGCGGAGACGTGCCGTTCGCGTGCTCAGGCGGAGTGTGCGGCACCTGCCGCGCGCTTCTCGTCGACGGTTCCGTCACGATGACCGAGAACTACGCGCTCGAACCCGACGAGCTGGAACGCGGCTACGTGCTCACCTGCCAATCGCACCCGACGAGCGATCGGGTCGTCGTCGACTACGACGTGTGAACGGATGCCGCGGCTCGCAGCATCCGCGAGAGGAGAACCATGATCGAGCTCACCATCGACGGCACGGTCGCGCACGTCGTGCTCGACAACCCCGACAAGCTCAACGCGCTGGATGAAGCGGCGATCCGAGACCTCGACCGCGCGTATGCCGAGGCGGCCGCCGCGGGCGTGCGTGCCCTCGTGCTGCGCGGCGAGGGCCGCGCCTTCTGCGCGGGGCGCGACATCTCGGGCGTCGACCCCCGCGACGACGACGTCATGGGCTACCTCGGCGGGCTCGTGACGCCGCTGCTGCGCCGCATGGCGGAGTTTCCGGCGCCGACGTTCGCCGCGGCCCACGGCGCGTGCCTCGGTGTCGGCCTCGGTCTGCTCATCGCGACCGACGTCGTCTACGTGGCCGACTCGGCCAAGATCGGCTCGCCGTTCGCGGGGCTCGGCGCGACGCTCGACTCGGGCGGGCACGCCCTCTTCTATGAGCGGCTCGGGGCCCACAAGACGCTCGACCTCATCTACACGGGGCGCCTGATGTCCGGGACGGAGGCGGTCGAGTCGGGCCTGTTCTCACGAGTCCTGCCGGCCGAGGACGTACGGGCGGCGACCATCGAGGCCGCCGAGCATGCGGCATCCGGAGCGACCGCGGCCTTCGTCGCCAGCAAGAAGCTCGTCGCGCGCCTGCGCGATGAGCGGCTCGCCCTGTGGGAATCGGTCGACGTCGAGAACGCCGCGCAAGCGGCGCTGTGCGACACCGACGACTATCGCGAGGGGTTCGCGGCCTTCCAGGAGAAGCGCAAGCCCCGGTTCGAAGGACGCTGAGGCCCGCCGCCGAGGTCCGCCGCCGAGGTGATCGCGCACACGCGCGGTGTTCCGGTGTGCGTCGCGCTACCGAAACCTGCGCGCGCCCCCTTTCGATCGGTAGCTCGTGCACGTATCGGTAGCGCGAGCGCGTATCGGTAGCTCGTGCGCGTATCGGTAGCGCGAGCGCAGGGGTGATGGCGGCGGGCGCCCCCACCGCGCCGCGGATATCCGCGAGACTGCATCGGGACGGCGAGACTGCGGGGTCTACCCGCTGTCTCGACCTGCCGACGCAGTCTCGCGGTCGATGGGCGCGGGCGGAATGGGGGTGCGGGGGCGGGCGTTGGGAGCCGGTATGGAAGCCCGTGAAGTCGACGTCGTCGTGATCGGCGCCGGCCAGGCGGGACTCTCGGCCGCCTATCACCTGCGACGCCGCGGGTTCTCGGTGCAGGGCGATGCTCCGAGCTTCGTCGTGCTCGACGCGAACGAACGTCCCGGCGGAGCCTGGCAGCACCGCTGGGAATCCTTGCGGATGGGCACGGTCAACGGCATCCACGAACTGCCCGGATTCCCGGTTCCCGCGCTCGGGGATCACGAGTCCAGTCGCTCCGCGCTGCCGCCGTACTTCTCCGAGTACGAAGAACGGTTCGCCCTCGAGGTGCTCCGTCCCGTGCGGGTCACCGCAGTGCGCGACGCGGGCGAGAGGCTGCTCGTCGACTCGGATCGCGGCGCGTGGGCCGCGCGTTACGTCATCAACGCGACGGGAACATGGACCCGCCCGTTCTGGCCGCACTATCGCGGGCGGGAGAGGTTCCGCGGACGCCAGCTGCACGTGTCCGACTACACGGACGCGACGGACTTCGCCGGTCAGCGCGTCGGAATCGTGGGTGCGGGGATCTCGGCCGTGCAGCTGCTCGAGGAGATCTCGCAGGTCGCGGAGACGGTCTGGTTCACGCGCCGCGAGCCGCAGTGGGCCGAGGAGGCGTTCGACATCCCGGCGAGGATCGCCGCGATCGCCGGCGTGGAGGATCGGGTGCGCCGGGGCCTGCCGCCCGGGAGCGTCATCTCGGTCACCGGCATGCATTGGACGCCGTGGGCGCGCGCCGCACAGGCGCGCGGAGTTCTGGTGCGGCATCCGATGTTCGTCTCGATCGAGGAGGACGGCGTCCGCATGCCGGACGGCTCGTTCATCGCGCTCGACACGATCCTGTGGGCGACCGGCTTCCGCGCGGCGATCGACCACTCGCGGTATAGGTGCCGGGTGCCGGTCAGCGGGTGAGGATGAGGGCGTCGCCCTGACCGCCGCCACCGCACAGGGCGACCGCCGCCGTACCGCTGCCGCGGCGGACGAGTTCGTGCACGGCGTGCACGACGAGGCGGTTGCCGGAGGCGCCGATCGGGTGGCCGATCGCGATGCCGCCGCCGTGCGGGTTGACGACGTCATCCGACAGACCGAGCTCGGTCTGCGACCGGGCCACGACGGCGCCGAAGGCCTCGTTGATCTCGACGAGGTCGAGGTCGGACGCGCTCATGCCCTGCTTGGCCAGCGCCTTCTCGATCGCGCGCGCCGGCTGCGCGTGCAGCGAGTTGTCCGGCCCCGCGACCTGGCCGGAGGCGCCGACGACCGCGAGCACATCCCAGCCGTTCGCGTCGGCGTGCGCACGGGTCGTGAGCACGACGGCGGAGGCGCCGTCGGAGATCTGCGACGCGTTGCCGGCCGTGATCGACCCGTCCCTCGCGAACGCGGGGCGAAGCCCGGCGAGGGACTCGACCGTCGTGTCGGGCCGGATGCCTTCGTCGCGCGTCACGACGACGGGCTCGCCGCGCCGCTGGGGGATCTCGACCGGCACGATCTCGGCCTCGAAGACGCCCTCGTCGTATGCGGCGGCCGCGCGCTGGTGCGAGCGTGCCGCGACGGCATCCTGTGCTTCGCGCGTGATCTCGAACCGCTCGTTGTGGCGCTCGGTCGACGTGCCCATGCTCTCGTTGTCGTACGCGTCGGTGAGGCCGTCGTGCGCCATGTGGTCGAGCACCTCGACCGAGCCGTAGGTCCAGCCGTCGCGCGACCCCATGAGCAGGTGCGGCGAGCGGGTCATCGACTCCATGCCCGCCGCGACGACCACGGTCGCGTCGCCGACGCGCAGCATCCGCGCCGCGTCGATGATGGCCGTGAGCCCCGAGAGGCAGACCTTGTTGACGCTGCCGGCGTGCACGTCCCAGCCGATACCGGCGCCGACGGCGGCCTGGCGCGCGGCATTCTGCCCCGACCCGGCGGCCAGCACCTGCCCGACGATCACGGCGTCGACGGCCCCGGCCGGGATGCCGCTCTTGTCGAGCGCGCCCTTGATCGCGAGCGAGCCCAGCTGCGGTGCGGTCAGCGACGAGAGCTGGCCCTTGAGGCGCCCCTGCGGCGTGCGCGCGGCGGCGACGATGACGATGTCGTCGGTGTTCATGCGGGTGTCCTTTCGATCGCGATGGTGAGCTCCGGCTCGGTCGCGGCGACGACCTCGTCGACCGTGACGCCCGGGGCGGTCTCGATGAGCACGAGACCATCATCTGTCACGTCGATGACGGCGAGGTCCGTGATGATGCGGTCGACCACGCCACGGCCCGTGAGGGGCAGCGAGCAGTCGTCGACGATCTTGGCGGAGCCGTCCCGCGCGACGTGCTCCATGAGCACGATGACCTTCCCCGCGCCGTGCACGAGGTCCATCGCGCCGCCGGGGCCTTTGACCATCTTGCCGGGGATCATCCAGTTGGCGAGGTCGCCGCTGGCTGAGACCTGCATGGCGCCGAGGATGGCGGCGTCGATCTTGCCGCCGCGGATCATGCCGAAGCTCATCGCGGAGTCGAAGAACGCCGTGCCGGGCAGCGTCGTGACGGTTTCCTTGCCGGCGTTGATGAGGTCGGGGTCGACGTTCTCCTCGGTGGGGTACGGGCCGACGCCGAGGATGCCGTTCTCGGACTGCAGCACGACGGTGACGCCCTCGGGCACGTAGTTCGGCACGAGCGTCGGAAGGCCGATGCCGAGGTTGACGTAGGCGCCATCGGCGAGTTCGCGGGCCGCGCGGGCGGCCATCTCTTGACGAGTCAGTGCCATGTCAGTTTCCTTCGCTCACGGTCCGGCGCTCGATGCGCTTCTCGATGTCGGTGCCCACCTCGATGATGCGATGCACATAGATGCCGGGGAGGTGGATGCTGTCGGGGTCGAGTTCGCCGGGCTCGACGAGCTCCTCGACCTGCGCGATGCAGACGCGCCCGGCCATCGCGGCGAGCGGGTTGAAGTTGCGAGCCGCCTTGTTGAAGACGAGGTTGCCGTGCCGGTCGCCCTTGAGCGCGTGGACGAGCGCGTAGTCGGTCACGATCGCCTCTTCGAGCACGTACTCGCGCGGCTCGCCCGAGGTCTCGAACGTGCGGACATCCTTCACGGGGGATGCCACGGCGATGCCGCCGTCGCCGTCGTACCGGCGGGGGAGTCCGCCCTCGGCGACCTGCGTGCCGACGCCCGTCTGCGTGTAGAAGGCGGCGATGCCCGAGCCGCCCGCGCGGAGCTTCTCGGCGAGCGTGCCCTGGGGCGTGAGCTCGAGTTCGAGCTCGCCCGAGAGGAACTGCCGCTCGAACTCCTTGTTCTCGCCGACGTACGACGAGGTCATCTTGCGGATGCGCTTGGCGTTGAGAAGCACCCCGAGCCCCCAGTCATCGACGCCGCAGTTGTTGCTCACGATGCTGAGATCGCCCGTGCCCTGCGCGAGCAGGGCCTCGATGAGAGCGATCGGGTTGCCCGAGAGGCCGAACCCGCCGACGGCGAGTGAGGCGCCCTCCGGGATGTCTGCGACCGCGGCTGCGGCCGATTCCCACGTCTTGTCGATCACATGTGCTCCTTCGCGCGAGTGCTTGTGCACAACTCCAGAAGTCCTTTTGGTGCCGGCGCGGAGACCAGCGGATTTCCGCGGGCCGCCCACCGACGGGCGGCGATTCTTGAGGAGTTGTGCACACATCCTCCGCTAGCCGGACGCGCGAAGGCCAGGCCACGGTTGCCATGTGGACCGGGATCGGCGTACCGTCCATATCGTGGACACTCCCGCGACCATTCCCGGCGCGCAGTCGGTCGCCCGCGCGGCGCGCCTGCTCCGCCTCGTGACGCAGGGCGGCGGTGAGGGGGTGGCGGTGTCCGACCTCGCCCGCCGCGCTGAGCTCACCCGGCCGACGGCGCACCGACTGCTGCAGGCGCTCCGGAACGAGGGGCTCGTCGACCAGGACGAGCAGACGGGGCGCTGGACTCCGGGCCCCGAGCTCTATCTCATGGGCCAGGTCGCAGCATCCCGCTACGACATCACGGGGATCGCGCGCGACATCGTCCGCTCGCTCGCCGTGCGCACCGAGGAGAGCGCCTTCCTCTCCGTGCGCCGCGGCGATGAGACGGTGTGCCTGCTGCGCGAAGAGGGCAGCTTCCCCATCCGGTCGTTCGTGCTGTCCGAGGGCGTGCGGTTTCCGCTCGGCGTCGCGTCGGCGGGGCTCGCGATTCTGTCGTTCCTGCCGCCTCACGATGTGGACGAGTATCTGGAGCGGCATCCTGAACTCGATGGTCAGTGGGGCGTAGCGCACGGCGAGCCGCGCCTGCGGGCGCGACTTCGCGAGACGCAGGAGCGCGGCTACGCCGTGAACCCCGGCCTCATCGTCGAAGGCAGCTACGGCATCGGCGCGGCGGTGTTCACGCGCGAGGGGCATCCGCAGTGGGCGCTGAGCCTGACGGGCGTGCAGTTCCGTTTCGGCCCCGACCGCCTCGCGACGCTCGGCCGCACGCTCCTCGCCCACGCTCATCAGCTGACCTCGCGCATCGTCGCCTCGGGCCGCTGACGCCCGTCGACCCCGTCCGTTGACTTGCGTCCTTTGTCGACGACGCGCGGGGCGGTTCACGCAAAAGCCGCAAGTCGATACAAGCGGCGGGACGGGGCGGGCAGGGCAGGGCGGGCGCACGGCGGCACAGCGGCGCGGCGGCACAGCGGCGCGGCGGGCGCGGCGGGACGGCGGCACGGGGCGCTGCGGGACGGCGGCACAGCGGCGCTGCGGGACAGCGGCGCGGCGGGACGGCGGCGCGCCGGACGGGGCGCGGTGGGCGGGCGCGGCGGAGGTCACCGGCGCCGACGGCGTCGGGGCGGGGGGGGGGCGGGGGGTGGGGCTGGGGCGGGCGGTGTGTGGGTGTCGGTGACCGAGCGGGGTTTCGCGTGGACGTGGTGTGTGGGGT
>NZ_JBSHLZ010000005.1:174536-231319 GCF_053644835.1 Microbacterium sp. NPDC055357
CGGGCGCGGCGGAGGTCACCGGCGCCGACGGCGTCGCCGCGGCGGGGCCGCGGCATCGGGCTCCGGCTCGGCCGTTGTGCGCCGCTCGCGCCATGCGCGCAGTTCGGCGTCGACGTCGCGCGTGGGCGTCACGACCGGCGGCCCGCCGAGCAGCTGGCGCCGGGCTTCGACGACGCGACGGTTGAAGTCCTCGACGTACTCCCGCGCGTCGTGCTCGTTCGCGAGGGCGTCGATGCGCCGAGCGAACTCGGCGTGCTCGACGCGCAGCGAGAGCGCGGGCGGTCCGAGGCCCGTGAGCTGCTCGTGCTCGATCTTGCGGCGGATCCACCAGTCGGCGTCGTGGTGCGCCCCGAGTCCGCGGATGGGCTTTCCCGCTCCGGGTAGGTTGTCGAAGTCGCCGCGGCGGATGGCCTGCTGGATCGCCGTCTCGACGTACGCCGCGCGATCGAGCGTGCTCGAGCCGGTGGGCGAGCGCGGAACCTCATCGGATGCCGCGGGCTCGGGCGGCTCCGCCGCGTCGCGCTCCTGTCGGTAGCGCGCCGCTGTGAGCCGCGGGTCCTCGCTCACGGGCGGCCTCGCGGCGTGGCCGGCGTCACCGGCCCGGACGTCGTGGCGAGGCGGCGCAGGCGTTCGCGCGCGAAGTCCTGCGCGCGCGGCCCCGACCCCAGCGCACGGGCGGAGATCGCCAGCACGACGCGCGTGAGGGTGATGACGGGGAACGGTGACCGGCGCAGGCCGAGCAGCTTCCGGTACCGGTGGGGCAGGCTCGCCACGGCGGCGGCGAACAGCACGCGATACGCGATGCGCATCGACCCTCGAAACGGGATGCCGCGCAGGAACCGCACGACGTCGTCGACGCGTTCGTCGCGGCGCAGCTCGTGGCGGTCCAGGTATCCGTCGAGGCGTCGGCGCAGCTCGGCCTCGGATTCGGGCGGGTCGGCGACGTGCATGAGGCGTCCGGCCGTCGCCCACTCGCGGACGTACGCGTCGGGGCCGCCCGGGATGGGACCGCCCCACAGTTCGTGCGCGCCGAGGAACGCCTCGGTGAAGGCGAGGTGCACCCACTCGACGAGATCCGCGTCCGACGCCGAGTACGCGCGGGGGCCGCTCGCCGACTCGAACGTGCCGCTCACGCGCTCGTGCATGCGCCCGACGCGGGCGGTCTCGCGTTGCGCCTGCTCGGTCGAGCCGTAGGTCACGCAGATGATCCACCGCACGGTGCCGGCGAGGCGTCCGATCGGGTCTTCGCGATAGCGGGAGTAGTCGTGCACTCCGGCCATCGCGCCGGGGTTCAGAGCCTGGATGAGCAGCGCGCGGATGCCCGCGACGAACGTGCCGAGTCCGGCGTGCACGGTCCACACGGCACCGCCGTCGGCGAAGTAGCCGTCATCGTCGCCTGCCGCGAGGGCACGCACCCATGGCGGGGTGCCGTCGGGGTGGCCCGACAAAGCCGTGAGCAGTCGCGCGCGCAGGGGTGCACGGCGCGGGGGAGCGGCATCCGAACTCATCACTCCAGCGTGCCACGCCTCACTTCGCAGCTCCTGCGAAGATGCCGTTGACGTAGTGACGCTGCAGCAGGAAGAAGATGATGAGGCAGGGCACCATCGACACGACGACACCCGCGTCGAGCAGTCCCCAGTCGACCGTGCCGAACCGGCCGATCTGATTGCTCTGCAGCACGACGGGCAGCGTGAACTTGTTCTGGTCGGTCAGCAGCACGAGCGCCGCGAGGAACTCGTTCCACGCGTTGAGGAACGCGAAGATCGCCGAGGTCACGATTCCGGGGACGACCAGCGGAAGGAACACCCGCAGCAGACTCGTCCATCGCGTGCAGCCATCGATCAGCGATGCCTCTTCGATCTCGTCGGGGATCGCGGCGAACGAGTTCCGCATGATGAAGACGCAGAACGGCAGTTGGTAGGTCGTGTAGACCAGCACGACACCCAGCAGCGAGTTGAACAATCCGAGTTCGCGCAGCACGACGCTGATGGGGGTCAGCAGCACCGTGAACGGGATCATCATGCCGGCGAGGATCACGGCGAACACGACTCCGGATCCGCGGAACCGATAGCGTGCCAGGCCGTACCCGGCGAGGACCGAGAGCGCAACCGCGAGCGCGACGGTGCCGCCCGCGACGACGAGACTGTTCAGGATGCCGCGCAGCACGCCCTCGCCCGGATCGAACATGCGCTCCCACGCGTCGAACGAGATCTCCGTCGGAAGAAGGGTCGGCGGACGCTGCCTGAGCTCTTCGGGCGACTTGAGGCTGCCCGTGAGGGTCGTCACGAGCGGCAACAGGAAGAGGGCGGCCAGGAGCAGGCCTCCGACCCACCACCACACGCCCGCTCCCGAGCGACGGGTACGGGTCCAGCGGCGCACGTCGCCGCCTCGGCGGATGCCGCGGTCGGTGGTGAGCGTGGCCGTGGCGAGCTCGGCTGCGGTTTCGTCGCGCTCGGTGTCACGAACGGCCACGGTCGCCTCCTCTCAGGAGCCGGATCTGCAGGGCCGAGACGACGACCAGCAGCACGAGCATGATGACCGACAGCGCAGCGCCGTAGCCGAGCTCGAACTTCGTGAACGAGATGTTGTAGATCCAGTAGACGGCGGTGACCGTCTCGTTGTCGGGGCGACCCTTCGTGATGAGGAAGAACTGTTCGAACGCGAGCAGCGATCCCGCGACCGAGAAGACCAGCACCAGGATCACGGTCGGGCGCATGAGCGGCAGCACGACGCTGAAGAGGCGACGCCACCATCCGGCGCCGTCGAGCTGAGCCGCCTCCAGCACGTCCTCGGGCACGCCGTTCAGGCCGCCGAGCAGGAGGATCATCTGGAAGCCGACGACCTTCCACGTCACCATGACGCACACATTGATCAGGCCCGGCCAGGTCTGCGTCGTCCACGCGACCTGATCCAGCGGCATCCCCAGCGCCGCAGTGATCGCTGCGACGGGTCCCGCCGTCGGATCGATGAACCACAGCCACAGGAAGCTCGCCGCGGCGAAGCCGATGACGTACGGCGTGAAGAACACGGTGCGGAAGAACGCACTGCCACGGCTCGATCGACGGATGAACAGGGCCAGGGCGAACCCGAGCACGAACAGCACGGGCGTGATGATGAGGGTGTACAGCAGCGTGAACCCGAGCGAGCCGAGGAAGGTGGTGTCGGTCGTGAACGCGCGCACGTAGTTGTCGATGCCGATGAACCGCGGCTCGCCCAGGAGTGGCCAGCGATGCAGGCTCATCCACAGCATGAGAATGACCGGAACGATGAACAGCACCGTGGTCAGGGTGAGCGCCGGCACCGTGGCGAGAAAGCCCGTCCACGCCAGCCGGGTGCGGAGCCGAGTGCTCGGCGGGGTGACCGCTCGCGTCATGGTGAATCCTTCGGGATGACGGTGGGGACCGCGCGAGGCGGTCCCCACCGTGCCGTTACTGTCCGGCTTCGTCGACGATCTGCTGTGCGGTGCGCTGCGCCGCTTCGGCCGCGGCGGGCACGTCGCTGCCGAACACGCCGGCCTGCATGAGGCTCACCCAGGGGCCGTTCGGGTCGCTGAACAGGGCGTTGAAGGCGACCGTGTAGGGCACGCGTCCCTCGAGGGTCGCGGCGGCGAGAGCGGCCCACTCCGGGCCCTTCGCGCTGTACACGCTGTCGTAGAGGTCCGTTCGCACCGGAGTGAACCCGTCCTCGGCGAGGTGGGTCTGCGCGTCGTCGCCCGTGACCCACTCGATGAACGACCACGCGGCATCCGGGTCGGGGGATCCGGCCGGGATCGCGAGCACGTCCCCGCCCGCGAACGATGCCCCTTCGCCCGCCGTCTTGCCCGGCAGCGTCGCGACGCCGACCTCGAAGTCGGGAGGCGTGCTCTGCAGCTGGCTCAGGTAGAACGAGCCGCTGGCGACCATGCCGAGCATGCCGCTGTCGAATGAACCGCCGTAGTTCTCGCCTCCGTCGACCTGGCTCGCCGTCGTGATGCCGCCACCGGCGACCATGCCGTTGAGCAGCTCGACGAACTCGACCACGACGGGATCGTCGAAGGTGGCCTCGGGGTTCAGGGATCCGCTCGCGGAGTCGATCGGGTCTCCGCCGGCGGCCCAGATCATCGGGTTGAGCGCGAATGCGGCGCATCCGCCACAGCCTGCTGAGAAGTGGTAGCCCTCGTAGTCGGGGCCCAGGGCGCCGATCGCGTTGGCAGCGGCGGCGAACTCATCCCACGTCTGCGGGGGAGTCTCGGGATCGAGGCCGGCCTGCGTGAACAGGTCCTTGTTGTAGAACAGCACGGAGGAATCGGCCGTGAACGGCACCGTGAAGTTGCGACCCTCGTACGTGCCGGCGTCCAGCTGACCTTCGAGCAGGTCGCCGGCGTAGGGGAGTGCGCCGATCTGATCGGTGACGTCCTGGAAGGCGTCCGCTGCGATGAAGAAGGGCGCCTTGACGACGTCGATCGCGACGACGTCGGGGCTGTCGCCCGCGCTGATCGCCGAGCCGAGCTTCTGCTGGACCTCGCTGTTGGGGATCGCGGTGACCTCGACGGTCGTACCGGGATTGGCGTCTTCGTACTGTTTCGCGAGGTCGCGCATGTAGGACTCGCCGTCGGTGCGCGTCCAGACCGTGAGGGTCGAGGAGTCGCCGTCCCCGCCGTCGCTGCCACAGCCGGCGAGCGTCGCCGCCGCCACGGCCACGACGCCGACGACAGCGGCGCGTCGTGCGATGTGCTTGTGCATGTGATGGGTTCCTTTCTGGGGTGGAAATCAGGAGTCGGCCGGAAGCCAGACCCGCATCGCGTCGACGCCGTTGTTGCCCCACGTCGCGTAGGGCCGCAGGACGAGATCGGCACGCTGCGCCGGTGCAGCGGGAGCGTGAGTGCTGTACAGCGGCGCGTCGTCGGGGATCGGCACGACGCCGACGGCAACGCGCGCCAGAGGGCCGATCTCGGTCGATGTCTCGAGCGCGGTGACGATCGAGTCGGGCGACAGCTGCGCTGCGTCGACGTCGATGTCGTTGTCGCCCTGCTCGGCGCAGTAGACGACCGGTCCTCGCGAGATGGCGACACTGCCCCGCAGGGCGTCGGCACGGCGGTGCGGATGCCGCACGTCGAACGTCATCGGCAGCTCGAGATCGATCACGGCGCCGTCGCGCAGCGCGTCCTCGAGCGCGATCCAGCCCTCACCGACGGACGCCGCGCGCGGTGTGCCATCGACCCGCACGGACACCCCTGACGGATGCGCCCATGCGGGAACGCGCAGGCGCAGAGTCGTGCCGGGGGCATCCCCGGCGACGGTCACCGAGACGGCGCCCGTCGCGGGGTAGTCGGTGCGCACCGTCAGGGTCGCCTCGCCGTAGCTCACCGATGCGGGCAGATAGTGGGCGATGTCGATGGCGCCTGCGCCGGCGGCGCCGACGTAGTGCTCGAGCGATCCGAAGGTGCGCATCAGGTTCGGCGGGCAGCACGCGCACGAGAACCACGACAGCCGCTCGGACGATTCCTCCTGGCGACTCGCGACGTGCTCACGCCGCCGCTGCAGGGGGTTGCTGTAGGTGAACGTGTCGCCGCTGTCCGAGATGCCGGCCAGGACGACGTTGTGCAGCGCGATCTCTCCGGTGTCGAGGTACCGCGCCTCGCCTGTCGCGAGGTACATGCGCCATGCCCAGCCGAAGAGGGCGATGCCCGCGCACGTCTCGCTGTAGGCGCGATCCGCGGGCAGCTCGAAGCCCGCGCCGAACGCCTCGTCCTGATGGCGCGATCCCGTGCCGCCGGTGATGTAGATGCGGCGCGAGACCATGTCGTCCCACTGCACGCGCATCGCCGCGAGCGCATCGCGGTCTCCGCCTTCCAGGTACAGGTCGGTGACCCCCTGGTTGAGATAGAGCGCGCGCACGGCGTGGCCGCGCATCGTCGTCGTCGACAGGACGGGCAGGTCGTCCTGATAGTAGGGGGCCCCGTACACGCCTTCGCCGATGAAGCCCGAGCCGCGGCGGCGGATGAAGCTCTCGGCGAGGCGGAGCGCGGCAGCATCCCCCGTCGTGCGATACATCTCGATGAGCGCCGTCTCGATGAGCGGATGCCCGCAGTACTCGACACGGTCGTCGGCGCCGAACAGGTCGTCGACGAGCGCGACGAACCGCTGCGACACGCGCATCAGGCGGTCATCGCCCAGAGCGCGCTGCGCTGCGACGGCGGCCTGGATGAGGTGACCGAGGCAGTACAGCTCATGCCCGTGCACGAAGTTGCTCCACGGCTCCCGGTCCGGATGGTCCTGATAGGCCGAATCGAGGTAGCCGTCGGCGCGTTGCGCGCGCTCGAGGAGCGAGACGGTGTCGTCGAAGAACGTCCGCAGCTGCGCGTCATCGGCGCGCCCGAGTTCCCACGCGACCGCCTCGAGCATCTTGTAGACGTCGGAGTCTGCGAACAGCTGCCCGCGGAACGGCGCATCGGACTCTCCGGTCAGCCGGCGGAGGTTGTCGAGGTTTCCCTGCGATTCCAGCTCTCGGATGCCGTGGGGCAGCGAGATCCTGCGGTTGCGTGCGTGCCAATCGGCCAGCCGGCCCGAGGCCGTGCTGTCGGCGGGAAGCGCCGTGCGAAGCCCGTGCGTGCCGTTTCCGATGGGCCCGCGGGCGAGAGGAGAGTGCGGCATCCGTGCCCTTTCGATCTCTGTGCACGACGACGTGCGATGTGCTGCAATGGGACGCTACAGCAGACCGAAAGCGGTTTCAAGAGTTTCGCGCAGAGTGATCTATGCCCTTGTCTTCCAGGGCGATACTGTGGAAATCATGAGATCGGGGTTTTCGCCGCTGCCACGCTCAGGCTTCGCGTGGTGATCCCGCGCAAGCCGCGGCTGGCCGACGTCGCCGCGCTCGCGGGTGTGTCGATGGCGACGGCGTCGAAGGCGCTCAACGGTCGCGACGAGGTCGCGGCGGGCACGCGCGCGCGTGTCCACGAGGCCGCCGCTCAGCTCTCGTTCGAAGGAAACTCGATCGCCCGAAGCCTCTCGACGGGGCGTATGGGTGCGGTGGGCCTGCTGACATCCGACCTCGAAGGCCGCTTCAGTCTTCCGATCCTCATGGGCGCCGAAGACGCGTTCGGCGCGGAGGAGACGGCGATTCTGCTGAGCGATGCGCGAGGGGACCGTGTGCGTGAGAAGCGCCATATCCGTGCGCTCATCCCGCGCGTCGACGCGCTGCTGGTCGTGGGCAGCCGCACCGATGCGCGTCGATCTCTCGGGGACCTGCCGATGCCCGTCGTGTACGTCTACACGCCGTCCGATGATCCGGCCGACTGCTCGCTGACGCCCGACAACGTCGACGGCGGCCGACTCGCGGCACGCCACCTGCTCATGACGGGGCGCCGGCGCCTGCTCCACATCACCGGCCCGCCCGCCGATGCGGCCGCGACGGACCGGGCGCAGGGAATCGACGAAGTGCTCGCGACCGGTTCGTCCGGTGCGCGACTGTCCCTGCGCACCGAGTACGGCGAGTGGACGGAGCGGTGGGGGCGCTCCGCGACGCAGTTCGCCCTGCGCGACGGCATCGACTTCGATGCGATCCTGTGCGACTCGGACCAGATCGCCCGCGGTGCGCTGGATGCGCTGCTCGTGGCGGGCCGCCGCGTGCCCGAGGATGTCGCACTCATCGGCTACGACAACTGGGAGCTCATCGTCGCCGACACCAGTCCGCCGATCTCGAGCATCGACATGAACCTCGAGGCGATGGGTCAACGCGCCGCGCAGCTGCTCACCGCCGCGATCGCCGGCGTCGATCTTCCCGCCGGGCCGCAGCTGATGCCGTGCCGGGTCGTGGCGAGGGGTTCGACTCTGAGCTGAGCGGATGAGCGCGGTTCCGGCCGCGCTCCCTCACGCGTCAGGACAGCAGAACGGATGCCGCGGTCTCGATGTCGTCGAGTGTCGTCGTCGCGTGCACCGAGAGCCGGATGCGGTCGGGCCCGTGCAGCGTCGTGGTGATGCCGGCATCCGCGAGTCTCCGCCGACGTTCTCCGGCAGAGCCGTCGCCCCATCGCGCCACGACGATGCCGGCGCGATCCGACGCCGCGGCGGGCGAGACGACATCGGCGCCTCCCGCGCGCAAGCGGTCGTCGAGCGCCGTGACGCGCGTGGACACCAGGCGCTCGATCTCGGGCACGCCGACGTCGGTGACGAGCCCCAGAGCCGCCGAGAGCACGTGAGCGGATGCCGGCGAGCCGTTGGTCACGCGCATGTGCTGCGCGCCCGCGGCGAGCGGGTGCCGCCGGCCGTCGTAGCTCGTCGGCCGCTCGACGGCCGTCCAGCCGCTCAGGCGCGGAGCAAGACGTGTGCGGGCGCGCTCGGATACGGCGACGAATCCCGTGCCCCACCCCGCGCGCAGCCACTTCTGCCCGCCCGCGACGACGACGTCGGCGAGATGCCACGGCAGATCGACGACGCCCGCAGCCTGGATCGCGTCGACGATGAGCAGCCGGTCGCCGATCGTTTCGCGCAGACCCGCGAGGTCGGCGCGCCAACCCGTGCGGAAATCGACGGCACTGACGGCGACGGCTGTCGTGCTCGGGCGCAGCGCCGCAGCGACGCGTTCGGGTGTCACGGGTGCCGTGAGGCGGGCGCCCGGCATGTCGCGCACGCGCAGGATGCCGAGTTCCTCGGCGCGCCACCAGGGGTAGAGATTCGCGGGGAACTCGCCTCGCGAGACGAGCACCTCGGCCCCGCGCAGCGCGAAAGCCGTGTGGAACAGGCCGAGCGACGTGTTCGGGATGAGCGCGATGTCGTCGGCCGCGAAGCCCGTGAGCCGGGACACTGCGACGCGTGCTGCGGCGTCTTCGGACGCTTCGTCGACATCTCCGACGGTCATGCGCGACCAGTACGCGGCAGCGGCCTGCGCCGTGGAGCGCGCGGGCGGGCCCGAACGGGCGAAGTCGAGGTGCCCGGGGCATGGCTCGAACGCGGCCAGGTAGCTCGCGATGGTGGGGGAGGGTTCCGAATCGGGCACGCCGTAAAGATAACAATCTGACAGTGCAGTTGTACATTGCACCGTCATGTTGTTTCATGGTCCGAGTCACTCGACGCAAGGAAGCAAGAGAAAGGGATGGTCCACCCATGGACACCAGGAAGAAGGCCGCCGGGCTGCTCGCCGCAGGCGTGACGGCGGCGTTGCTGCTGACGAGCTGCGCCGGCGGAGGCTCGGCCCCCGAGCAGTCATCCGGCGCCACAGGTGAGGCCCAGCCGGGCGGCACCGTCCACATGCTGCAGAACACCGACTTCTCCTACCTCGACCCCGCTCGCGGCTGGGACGGCGGCGTGAACGCTTTCTATCGCCTGCTCTACCGCGGTCTGACGATGCAGGCCGCCGGAGACGCGGAGGACCCCAACGCGATCGTCGCCGACCTCGCCAAGTCGCTCGGCGAAGCATCCGGGGACGGCCTGACGTGGACCTACACGCTGAAGGACGACCTGGCCTTCGACAACGGCGACCCCATCACCTCGGCCGAGGTCAAGTTCGGCGTCTCCCGCGCGTGGGACCCTCAGATCGGCATCGGCTCGCCGTACCTCAAGAACGTCATCGACGCTCCCGAGGACTACCAGGGCCCGTACGTGTCGGGTGACCTGCCGACGATCGAGACTCCCGACGACAAGACGATCGTCTTCCACCTCAAGGAGCCGTTCCCCGAGTTCGACAACGTGCTCGCACAGGCCAACGCCGCACCGTTCCCGGTCGGCACGGGCGGCGGCGACGAGTTCATCAACGACGTCATCGCATCGGGTCCGTACACGCTGGAAAGCTACACGCCCGGCAGCACCATCAAGCTCGTGCGCAACGAGCACTGGAACGCCGACACCGACGACGTGCGCAAGGCGTACCCCGACGCGTGGCAGTTCGACATCGGCATCGACCCCGGCACGATCGACGAGCGCATGATCGCCGGCCAGGGTGCGGACGTCAACGCGATCTCGAGCAAGCTCAGCGCCGCCGTGCTTCCGCGCATCCAGACGCCCGAGCTGCAGGAGCGTGCCGTTCCGGCACCGGCCTATTGCACGACGTACATGTCGCTGAACACCACGAAGGAGCCGTTCACCGACGTCCGCGTCCGCCAGGCGGTCAACTTCGCGCTCGACCGCTCGGCGCTGCAGAACGCTTCGGGCGGCAACCAGCTCGCAGACCCGGCCACGACGATCATTCCGCCGTCGGTCAGCGGACACAAGGAGTTCGACCTGTACCCGAGCGTCGACGGCGCGGGCAACATCGATGAAGCCACGGCGCTCCTGGAAGAGGCCGGCCTCGCCGACGGGTTCGAGTTCACGCTCGACATCCGCACCACCCCGCTCGCTCAGGCGCAGGCTGAGGCCGTGCAAGAGGCGCTGGCCAAGGCCGGCATCACGGTCAAGCTCAACGTCATCGACGCGGCGATCTACTACGAGACCATCGCGACGCCCTCGCAGCAGAACGATGCCGCGATCACCGGCTGGTGCCCCGACTGGGCCTCCAGCGCGAGCACCTTCATCCCGCCGCTGTTCGACGGAGCCATGATCACCGAGAAGGGCAACCAGAACCTCGCGCAGATCGACGATGCGGATGTCAACGCCCGCATCGCCGAGATCCAGGCGATGACCGACGTGGACGCCGCGAAGCAGGCCTGGGGCGAGCTCGACGAGCAGATCATGCAGCTCGCGCCGATCGCACCGCTCGTGTTCGAGAACGCGATCTTCCTGCCCGGCTCGAACATCGCCGGGTACTACCCCAGCACGAGCATGACCGACCTGACGATCATCGGTCTGAAGGATCCCTCGAAGGGCTGAGGATGACCTTCAGTCCGACCAATCTCGAGGTCGAAGCCACGCCGGGCGGCGACCCAGTGCTCGAAGAGTCACTGGAGTCGCCCCCGGCCTCTGGCCGGCGGCTCCTCCGAGGGTTTCTCACCGATATCCGCGCGCTCCTCTCGCTCGGCTACATCGCGCTGATCCTGCTCATGGCGATCTTCGCGCCGCTGATCGTCGCGATCAGCGGCTGGGGGCCGTACGAGTTCGACCAGACAGCCATCGATCCGAACATGGGCGCGATCCCGATCGGTCCGCTCGGCGGCATCAGTGCCGAGCACTGGTTCGGCGTCGAGCCCGGCAGCGGCCGGGACATCTTCGCCCGCATCGTCTACGGCGCACGCGTCTCGATGACGGTCGCGCTCTCGGCGACCCTGCTGACGACCATCCTCGGCACCGTCTTCGGACTGCTCGCCGGTTACTTCGGCGGCTGGGTCGACAACGTCATCTCCCGCGTCATGGAGTTCCTCATGGCGTTCCCCGCGCTCATCTTCATGATCGCGATCCTCTCCGCGCTCCCCGCGGACAACCGCGTGGTGCTCCTCGTCGTGGTCATCTCGCTCTTCGGCTGGCCTTACCTCGCACGCATCGTGCGATCCCAGACGCTGTCGTTGAAAGAGCGCGAGTTCGTCGAATCGGCCCGCGCGTCCGGTGCCGGCGGCGTCGCGATCATCTTCCGCGAGATCCTGCCCAACCTCATGTCGACGATCGTCGTCATGTCGACGCTCGCCGTTCCGGGCTACATCGGAACCGAAGCGGGACTGTCGTTCCTCGGTGTCGGAGTCGTGCCGCCCACGCCGAGCTGGGGCCAGATGATCGCCGCGGCGGCACCGTGGTACGCCGTCGACCCGATGTACTTCATCATCCCGGGCACGTTCCTGTTCCTGCTCGTGCTGTCCTTCACGACGCTCGGTGATCGCATCCGTGCGCTCGTCGGCAACACCGAGGTGCGCGCATGACCCGGATGATCCTCTCCCGTGCAGCCGGCATGGTGCTCGTGCTGTTCCTGGTGACGCTGTTCACCTATGTCATCTTCTTCGTGCTCTCGCCCGACCCCGCGGTGCAGATCTGCGGGAAGAACTGCACCCCCGAGCGCATCGACCAGATCCGGGCGAACCTCGGAATCGACCAGCCCTTCTGGACCCAGTTCCTCGGCTATGTCGGCGGTCTGTTCGCGGGACGCGAGTTCGAAGTGGCCGGAGCGGTCATCTCGTGCCCCGCGCCGTGCCTGGGCTACTCGTTCCAGACCGGCCAACTCGTCAACGACATGATCGTGCAGCGGCTGCCGATCTCGGCGACGATCGCGATCGGTGCGGCCGTCCTGTGGCTGGTCGGCGGCGTGATCGGGGGCGTGCTCAGCGCGGCCAAGGAGGGCAGGTTCACCGACCGGTTCTTCGCCGCGCTGACTCTGGGCGGCATGTCGGTTCCGAACTACGTGCTCGCGCTGCTCCTGCAGTTCGTGCTCGTCGTCGCGCTCGGATGGCTGCCCTTCCCGCAGGCGGTGCCCTTCGCCGCAGATCCGGTGCAGTGGTTCCTCAACTTCCTCATGCCGTGGATCGTGCTCGCGGTCGGCTACGCCGCCGTCTACACGCGCCTCACACGTGCGAACGTCATCGATACGCTGCAGGAGAACTTCGTGCGCACAGCGCGCGCGAAGGGCCTCAGCCCCGCACTCGTGTGGCGACGCCATGCGCTGCGTCCCGCGCTGACCCCGATCGTCACGATCTTCGGCATGGATGTCGCGGGCCTGCTCGGAGGCGCGGTGATCACCGAGAAGGTGTTCGGTCTCAACGGGGTCGGAAAGCTCACGGCCGATTCGATCGCGGCGAACGACCAGCCGGTGATCATGGCGGTCACGCTGCTGTCGGCGTTCTTCGTGATCATCGGCAACTTCGTCGTCGACCTGCTCTACACGGCGATCGATCCGCGTGTCCGAACGGCGGCACGCGCATGACCGGGGGAACGATGCACCAGACGGATGCCGGCGAGCTGCTGCGCGTCGAAGGTCTCACCGTGGAGTTCCGCACGGCCGGGGGCACTGCGCGCGTCGTCGACTCGCTGGACTTCACCGTTCCCCGCGGGGGAGCCCTCGGGATCGTGGGTGAGTCCGGTTCGGGCAAGTCGATGACGAGCCTGGCGATCATGGGACTGCTTCCCAAGGGCGGCTCGGCGAGCGGCTCGATCCGCTTCGACGGGCAGGAGCTGCTGACGCTCCCGGAACGCGCGATGCGTCGCGTGCGGGGCGATCGGATCGCGATGATCTTCCAGGACCCGTTGTCATCGCTGAACCCGTACTACACCGTCGGCACGCAGATCGCCGAGGCGTACCGCTCGCACCGCTCCGGGGTGTCGGCCCGGGCGGCGAAGAAGGTCGCGATCGAAGCCATGGAGCGCGTGCACATCCACGACGCTGCGCGGCGCGTCGATCACTACCCGCATCAGTTCTCCGGCGGCATGCGCCAGCGCATCATGATCGCCATGGCGCTCAGCATGGAGCCCGAGCTGATCATCGCCGACGAGCCGACCACGGCGCTCGACGTCACGGTGCAGGCGCAGATCCTGGACCTGCTCGCCGAGATCCGTCGCGACACGGGCGCCGGACTCATCCTCATCACGCACGACCTCGCCGTGGTGAGCGAAGTGACCGACAGCATCGTGGTCATGCGCAACGGCGAGCTCATCGAGCGGGGCGCGGTGGAGACGGTGTTCAGCGATCCTCAGCACGAGTACACGCGGCGACTGCTGGATGCCGTGCCGCGCATCGACGACGAGATCGGCGAGTTGCGCACCACATCGGCGACGCCGGTCGCGACCCCTGAGGAGGGACAGCGATGACAAGCACGACGCCCCTGTGCCGGGCAACGGCGCTGGTCAAGGAATTCCCCGGTCACTCGGGCCTGTTCTCCCGCTCTCGACCGTTCCGCGCCGTCGACGAGGTGTCGCTCGAGGTGCACCGCGGCGAGACCCTCGCGCTCGTCGGCGAATCGGGCTCGGGCAAGTCGACGACGGCGCGGATCGTGGCGCGCCTCATGGAGCCGACGTCGGGCACGATCGAGTTCGAGGGGCGCGATGTCACGCGGCTCACGGGCCGCGCGCTGCACGAATTCCGCAGCGATGTGCAGGTGATCTTCCAGGATCCGTACTCGTCGCTGAACCCGCGGCACACCGTCGAGACTCTCGTGACGGCGCCCTTGCGATACCAGAAGCGCCGGGTTCCGGGCGGTGCCCGCGCCTTCACCCGGGCGCTCATGGAGCGCGTGGGACTCAATCCCGACCACTCCGGCCGATATCCGGCGCAGTTCTCGGGCGGGCAGGCCCAGCGCATCGGCATCGCCCGGGCTCTCGCCGTCGGACCGAAACTCGTCATCTGCGACGAAGCGGTGTCGGCGCTCGACGTCTCAGTGCAGGCGCAGGTCATCAACCTGCTGCGGACGCTGCAGCGCGACGAGGGGTTCGGCTACCTCTTCATCGCGCACGACCTCGCCGTCGTGCGCCAGATCGCGACGCGCGTCGCCGTCATGAGTCGCGGGCGCATCGTCGAGCAGGGCGAGCGCGACGAGTTGTTCACGAACCCGCGAGACGAGTACACCCGCACGCTGCTGGCTGCGGTTCCCCGGATCAATCCGGAATGGGATCGCAGACGCCGTGCGGCCGAAGCGGCTCGCCGAGCGGTGTCGCCCCGAACCGAAGGAGCATCGAGCGCGTGACCACGTCCTATCATCTGCCCGGCATCCACGTCACTGAAACAGAGGTCGCGGTACCGCTGGATTGGAGCACCCCCGAGGGTGAGCAGATCACGGTCTTCGTGCGCGAGCTCGTCGACCCGGATCGGGTGAACGACGACCTGCCGCTGCTGACGTATCTGCAGGGCGGGCCGGGTGGCGCCAACCCCCGGCCGCTTCGCCGCGACGGGTGGATCGACGAGGCGCTGCGGACCTATCGGGTCGTGCTCGTCGATCAGCGCGGCACCGGCCGCAGCCATCCGCTCGAGGCGGTCGATGTCGAGGGGATGAGCGCGGAAGCGGGCGCCGATCTGCTCGCGCTCTTCCGCGCCGATTCGATCGTGCGCGATCTCGAGCACGTGCGTGCGACGCGGTACGGCGGGCGACGGTGGGCCACGCTCGGACAGAGCTTCGGCGGCTTCCTGACCCTCACCTACCTCTCGACGGCGCCGCAGGGTCTCACCGCCAGCTACGTATGCGGCGGCATCCCGGGCACCCCGCCGCGCGCCGACGAGGTGTATGCGCGCACGTTCGATCGGGTCGCCGACAAGACGCGCGAGCTGTACCGCCGCTTCCCCGGCGATGCCGCAGTGGTCGCGCAGATCGCCGACCGATTGACCGACGGCGATGTCACGCTGCCCGACGGGGACGCGCTCACAGTGCATCGCTTCCAGTCGCTCGGCACCGACCTCGGCATGAAGCCGGGGCACGAACGCCTCCACTGGCTCATCGAGAAGGCGTTCGCTCGTCCGGGTCGCCTCTCGTCGGGCTTCCTGCAGGACGTCATGACGCTCACCTCCAGCGCGAACAGCGCTCTGTTCTGGACGCTGCAGGAGTCGATCTACGGCGATCCGTCCAGCGGTGCATCCGCATGGTCGGCGCAGCGCGCACGCGAGAGTCGTCCGGAGTTCGGACCGGAACGCCGCCCGCTGCTGTTCACGGGCGAGATGGCCTTCCCCTGGATGTTCGACGAGGTTCGGCTGCTCCGCGGCTTCCGCGACGCCGTGCACGTGCTCGCCGAGCGCACGCGGTGGAGCCCGCTCTACGACGCCGACCGCCTCGCGGCGAACGAGGTCCCCCTCGCCGCGGCGGTCTACTTCGACGACATGTTCGTCGACGCGCACCTGCAGCTGGACACGCTGTCGCGGATCGGTGCATCCCAGTACTGGGTGACCAACGAATTCGAACACGATGGGATCGGATCCGGCCGCACGTTCACGACGCTGCGCGAGATGGTCCGAGCCCGAGGAGGAGAGCAGTCATGACCGCCCCCGAAGCGACGACGCGTCCGCCCTACGCCGGAACCCGGTATCCGCGCCTCGCGCAGGTGCCTGCCTTCACGCGCTTCGTCGAGCAGGGATGGGACGACGTCGCCGTCCACCCTGATCTGCCCGACGGCACGGCTGCGGCGGCAGCGGTGCACCGTGCGCGGCTGAGTGCTGCCCTTCCCGGTCAGACGCTGGTCGCCGCGGCCGGCAGCGCGCCCATCCGCAACGACGACGCCGCGTACGGCTTCCGCGCCGACAGCAGCTTCGTGTGGCTCACCGGCTGCCAGGTCGAAGGTGCCGTCCTGGTCATGTGGGCGACCCGCGGCGGGCATGACAGCGTGCTCTACCTGCCTCGCCCCTACCGGCCGGGAGACACCGGCTTCTTCGCGGACGCCGCACACGGCGAGCTCTGGGTCGGCCCGAGTGCGGGTCTGCCGGAGTGGGCTGATGCCCTCGGGATCGCCGTCGAGCCGCTCGAAGCGCTCGAACCCCGCCACGCCGGACTGCGCGGTGCGCAGGCGGCGCGGTCGGCGGCCGCGCTCGCGACATCCGTCGGCGCGACCGTCTCCAGCGAGCTCGAGCGCACGCTGTCCCAGCTGCGCATGGTGAAGGACGACTGGGAGATCGGACAGCTGCGTCTGGCTGTGGACGCGACGGTCACCGGCTTCGCCGCGACCGTCGCGGAGGTCCCCCGCGCGATCCGCGACGGGCTCGGCGAGCGCTGGCTGCAGGGCACGTTCGATCGGCATGCGCGCACCTTCGGCAACGGTCCGGGGTATTCGACCATCGTCGGGTCCGGACCGCACGCGCCGATCCTGCACTGGGTGCGCTGCGACGGGCCGATCCTGCCCGACGCCGCACTGCTGCTGGATATGGGCGTCGAAGCGCGTTCGCTCTACACCGCCGACGTGACCCGCACCGTGCCGGCCGGCGGCAGCTTCAGCGCGCCGCAGCGCGCCGTGCACGACCTCGTCGAGAAGGCGCACCGGGCGGGGCTCGACCTCATCCGCCCGGGCACGCCCTATCTCGACTTCCACTTCGCCGCGATGGAGGTCATCGCGCAGGGCCTCCACGACTGGGATCTGCTGCCCGTGTCGGTGGACGAAGCGCTCTCGCCCGATGGCCAGCAGCACCGCCGCTACCTCGCATGCGGAATCGGCCACCACCTCGGCCTCGACGTGCACGACTGCAGCCAGGCGCACTACGAGGACTACATGGGTGCGGATCTGGAGCCGGGCGTCGTCATGACCGTGGAACCGGGTCTGTATTTCCACGCGCACGATCTCACGCTGCCGCCCGAATTGCGGGGGATCGGCGTGCGCCTGGAAGACGATGTGCTCGTCACGCCGACCGGTTCCGAGGTGCTCTCCGCAGGACTTCCGATCGACGCCGAGGGCGTCGAACGGTGGACGCGCGCGCAGCTCGGTGCGTCGTCGTGACGACGTCGCCGAGCCGCAGCATCCGGGAATTCCCACTCGCCGACGTGACGCTGCTCGAGGGCAGCGTGTTCGTCCGCGCGAGGGACGAGATGCTGCATCTCGCTCGCACGTATCCGATCGACCGTCTCCTCGCGGTGTTCCGGGCCAATGCCGGGCTGGACACCCGTGGTGCCTCCGCACCCGGGGCCTGGGAGGACTTCGGCCACCCCGACGAGCAGCCGTGGAGCGAGCACGACTATCCCGGCCGCGAGGGCGCTCCGACGGCGAACCTGCTGCGCGGACACTACGCCGGGCACTTCCTGTCGATGCTGTCGTTCGCCGCGGCCGGTGAGGGGGACCAGGCGCTGCGAGCGAAGGTCGACGAGATGGTGGCGGGGCTGGCCGAGGTGCAGCAGGCGCTCGCCGCGACCGGCCGGTTCTCGCATCCCGGCTTTCTCGCGGCATACGGCGAATGGCAGTTCTCGCGGCTCGAGCACTTCGCCCCGTATGGCGAGATCTGGGCGCCGTACTACACGTGCCACAAGATCATGGCGGGGCTGCTCGACGCCCACGAACTGACCGGCAGCGGGCAGGCGCTCGAGGTCGTCACGGCGATGGGTCACTGGGTGCACGGCCGGCTCTCGCTGCTCGACGACACGCGCCGCCAGCGCATGTGGTCGCTGTACATCGCGGGCGAGTTCGGGGGGATGAACGAGACGATGGCGCGCTTGAGCGCGGTCGCCGACGAACCGCTCTTCCTCGAGACGGCGCGACTGTTCGACCAGAGCGATGTGCTCGATGCCGGCGCCGCGGGCGAGGACATCCTCGACGGGATGCACGCCAACCAGCACCTGCCGCAGCTCATCGGGTACGTGCACGAGTACGAACTGACCCGCGACCGGCGATACCTCGACGCCGCGATCGGCATGTGGAACCGCGTCGTGCCCGGTCGGATCTACGCGCATGGCGGCACGGGCGAGAGCGAGCTGTGGGGGCCGGCCGACGTGGTCGCCGGTGACATCGGCCATCGCAACGCCGAGACGTGTGCGACCTACAACCTGCTCAAGCTCGCGCGGCTGCTGTTCGCCCACACGCTGGATCCCGCCTACATGGAGTACTACGAGCGCGGCCTCCTCAACCACATCCTGGGTTCGCGCCGCGACGCCCGGTCGGACACGAGTCCGGAAGTCACCTACATGTTCCCCGTGCATCCGGGAGCCCTGCCCGAGTACGACAACATCGGCACGTGCTGCGGCGGGACGGGCCTGGAGAACCATGTGACCCACCAGAGCGCCGTCTTCTTCCGCGGCACGGGCTCCCGGCCGGAGCTGTGGGTCAACCTCTACACGCCCGCCGAGCTCCGGTGGCGCGAGCACGGAGTGACCGTGCGCATGGAGACCGACCTGCCCTTTGCCGGTCGCGTTCGCCTGCGGATGGAGCCGACGGATGCCGCGGGCGTGCCGGTCACGGTGCACGCGCGCATCCCCTCGTGGGTCATCGGCGAGCCGACGGCGCGTATCGCCGGTGAGGAGATCGCGCTCGCTGCGGGCGCCGGCGAGTATGCGACCGTGACGCGAACGTGGGCACCCGGCGACGAACTCGAGCTCGACCTGCCGATGGGACTGCGCGCGGCGGGGACGATCGACGATCCCCGGCTGCAGAACGTGAGCTTCGGGCCGTCGGTGCTCGTCGCGCGATCCGATGCCACGACGCTGCTCGACGTCGCTCTGCACAGCCGGCGAACGCTGCGAGGCACGATCCTGGCCGACGACCCGTCGCCCGCGGCCGCGCTCGAGCGCGATGGCGCGGTGCGCATCGGAGGTCTGCCCTTCACGCCCGTGTGGACCGGAGCCGACGAGCGATACCACATGTACGTCCGCGCCGACGACGAGACGATCGCCTTCGCGGGTGCCGACACGGGCGTCGCAGCCCGACGTCGCGCCGACGGCGGCAGCGTGCTCGACGACGTCTGGGCCGAGCCGGTGCCGACGACTCGACCGGCCTTCCTCGCACGCGTCATGGCCGCCGTCGAGCGGGGCTGCGCCGACGGAGTTCTCGGCGGATCCGAAGCCAAGACGGTGCTGCGCGCGGCCCTCGAGGCCGATCCGTTCGGCCCGGGACCCGAACCCGGCGAGAGCATCGCCGACGTCGAGGCCGCCCGCCGCGAGGTGCAGCTCGCCCTCGGGCGACTGGACGACGCCGCACCGTCGGCGCCCGCGGTCGAGCTGATCGTGCACCCGGATGCCGCGCCATCCGGGTGGCATCTGCAGCGGCCCAGCGTCGAGGTCAAAGTCCAGACCTGGGGCGAGGACGATGCCGATCCGGTCGTCGAGGTGCGCATCGATGACGGGCCCTGGTCGCGGTACGACCGACCCGTCGTGCTGGATCGGGAGGGCACGATCCGGGTCGAGGCCCGCGCCGTCGCCTCGGGGCGCACGGGTGTCGCCGTCCGCACGCTCCACATCGACACGGTCGCGCCGGTCACCACCGCGACGGTCGCGCGACTCGGCGCCGCCGTCGAGATCACCTTCACCGCCCGAGATGACATGTCGGGGGTGGAGCGCATCCAGTGGCAAGGCGAGGGCACCTTCATCGCGACATTCCAGGAAGCGTTCGTCCGCGCGCTCGGCGACGAGGAGCAGGTGATCGTCTACACCGCGACCGATCGCGCGGGCAACGAGGAGCCTCGGCGCCGGCTCGTTCTCCCCTCACGGGAATGACGCTGGACTTCCCACCCTCCGGCGTACTAACATTGCAATTGTACCTAGCGGAAAAGGAACGCACATGACCGAACACAAGCCGTGGCACGGTGTCAACCTCGCCACCACGCTCCCCTTCAACTCCGACTTCTCGGTGGACCACGATGCCTATGCGGAGCTCATCCGCTTCACGACCGACAACGGCGTGACCGGCATCATCCCGAACGGGTCGCTCGGCGAGTACCAGACGCTCACCGAAGAGGAGCGTCGCCAGGTCTTCCTGACCGCTGTGGAGGCTGCCCCCGAGGGTGTCGTCGTCATCCCCGGTGTCGGTGCCTACGGGGCGCTGGAGAGCGTGCGCCTGACCGAGCACGCCGCCGAGCACGGCGCTCCCGCCGTCATGCTGCTGCCCCCCAACGCCTACCGCGCGAGCGACGAAGAGGTCATGGACCACTTCCGCCGCGTCGGCGCCGTGGGCCTGCCGATCCTCGCCTACAACAACCCGCTCGACACCAAGGTGGACCTGCGTCCCGACCTGCTCGCGCGCCTCTACGACGAGAACCTCATCGTGTCGGTCAAGGAGTTCTCGGGCGACGTCCGCAACTCGTTCGCGATCCGCGAGCTCGCTCCGGGCCTGGACATCTCGATCGGCACCGACGACGTCGTGTTCGAGCTCGGCATCAACGGCGCCCGCGGCTGGGTCGCCGGCTACCCCAACGCCATCCCGAAGACGACCGTCGAGCTCTACAACCTCTCGACGTCCGACGACCCGCAGGACTGGGTCAAGGCGCGCGAGATCTACCGCGACCTGCACCCGCTGCTGCGCTGGGACTCCAAGTCGCTGTTCGTCCAGGCGATCAAGCTCTCGCAGCAGGTCGCCGGTGTGCTGTCGAACATCACGACACGCCCGCCGCGTCTGGCGCTGCCCGAAGAGATCAACGCGCAGATCATCGCCGACACCGAAGCGGTCCTCGCCAAGGGCTACCGTTGATCCGAATCTGACCCCGAAGGACCATCATGCGTACGCAGCGTGTCTTCCACGCCGTCGACTCGCACACCGAGGGCATGCCCACCCGCGTCATCGTGGGCGGAGTGGGCATGCTCCCCGGGGCGACGATGGAGGAGCGCCGTCAGCGCTTCATGGCCGAGAACGACGACATCCGCACGTTCCTCATGAACGAGCCGCGGGGTCACTCCGCCATGAGCGGGGCGATCCTGCAGCCGCCGACGCGCCCTGACGCGGACTGGGGCGTGCTCTACATCGAGGTGTCGGGCTGCCTGCCCATGTGCGGGCACGGCACGATCGGCGTCGCGACGGTCCTGGTCGAGACGGGCATGGTCCCCGTCGTCGAGCCCGTCACGACGATCCGGCTCGACACCCCCGCGGGCCTCGTCGTCGGCGACGTCGCGGTCAAGGACGGGCACGCCGAGCGCGTGACGATCCGCAACGTCCCGTCGTTCGTCGTCGGGCTGGACCAGACCGTCGAGGTGCCCGGGCTCGGCACCGTGACGTACGACCTCGCGTTCGGCGGCAACTTCTACGCGATCGTCACGCTCGACAGCATCGGCCTGCCCTTCGAGCGCGCGCGCAAGGACGACCTGCTGCGTGCGGGCCTGGCGATCATGGCCGCCGTCGACGAGACGAACATGCCGGTGCATCCCGTCGATCCGACGATCCGCGGATGCCACCATGTCTATCTCGAGGCACCGGGTTCGACGGCGCAGCACTCGCGCCACGCCATGGCCATCCACCCGGGGTGGTTCGACCGGTCGCCCTGCGGCACCGGCACGAGCGCGCGCATGGCGCAGCTGCACGCCCGGGGGCTGCTGCCCCTGCACACCGACTTCATCAACGAGTCGTTCATCGGAACCTCGTTCACCGGCCGCCTCGTAGAGGAGGCCTCGGTCGCCGGCATCCCGGCGGTCATCCCCACGATCACCGGGCGCGCGTGGGTCACGGGCACGGCACAGTACATGCTCGACCCGTCCGATCCGTTCCCGAAGGGGTTCCAGCTGTGAAACTCGTAGATGCCGCCACGATCGATCGCACGCTCACCCGGCGAGACGCCGTCACTGCGATCGAGGACGCCCTGCGCTCGGGCTGGGACATCGAGAACGACCACGAACGACTCTTCGCGCCGCTCGCCAAGGGCGAGTTCCTGCTCATGCCGTCGCAGTCGACCACGACGGCGGGAGTCAAGGTCGCCACGATCGCGCCCGAGAACACGTCGCTCGGGCTGCCGAAGATCCACGCCTGGTACCTGCTCTTCGACCGCGAGACGCTGCAGCCGATCGCGATGCTCGACGGTACGCGACTGACGACACTGCGCACGCCGGCGGCGACGACCGTCGCGATCGCCCACCTGCTGGCCGCTGCGCCGGGTGGTGCTCCCACCACGCCCATCCATCTCGCCGTGATCGGCTCGGGGCCGCAGGCGATCGAGCACGTGCGGACGATCGCCGACACCGTGGCGGTCGGTCGCGTCTCGCTCATCGGACGCACCCCCGATCGTGTGGCGGCGGCCGTCGCCGAGCTTCGCGCCGACGGCCTGAACGCGGATGCCGCCGAGCAGGACGCCCTGCGCACGGCCGATGTCATCGTGACGGCGACATCGGCGACGACCCCCGTGGTCGACCTCGGCGATGTGCGTGAGGACGCCGTCGTCGCCGCGATCGGTTCCCACGGCACCGAGAACCGCGAGCTCGGCGCCGACCTCGTGCGCGCCGCCGACCTCGTCGTCGAAGCGCGTGGCTCGGCCTTCCGCGAGAACGGCAACCTCGCCGGTGCGCGCAGCGACGAGGAATGGGCGTCGGGGGAGCAGCCGGTCGCCAACCTCGCCGACCTCGTGCACGGCGCTGTGCGCCGCCGGCCCGGTGCGCCCGCCGTCTACACCGGTGTCGGCATGGCGTGGGAAGATCTTGCCGTCGTAGAGAAGATCATGGAAGCTGTCGGCATCCGTGAGCAGCAGGGGTCAGAGGGGACATGAGATGAGCGTTTCCGAGCCCCGCAACGTCGTCCGTCTCAACAAGCAGCCGAGCATCCGCGACACGGTGACCCGTGCGCTGCGCTCGGCGATCATCAGCGGCGAGATGCAGCCGGGCCGCGTGTACTCCGCGCCCAGCCTCGGCGACGAGTTCGGCGTCTCGGCGACCCCCATCCGCGAGGCGATGCTCGACCTCACGCGCGAGGGGCTCGTCGTCGCACTGCCCAACCGGGGCTTCCAAGTGACCGAGGTCTCACCGCGCGATCTGCACGAGGTGACCGAGCTTCGTCTCATGCTCGAACCACCGGCCATCGAACGGGCGACGCCGTTCGTGCCCGAGTCGGCCTTTCCCGCGCTGCGCGAGCAGTCCGCCGCGATCATCCGGGGCGCCGAATCGGGCGACCTCATCGACTATCTGACGGCCGACAGCGACTTCCACCTCGCGCTGCTGCAGTACGCGGGCAACAGTCGCCTCACCGAGCTCGTCGCCTCGCTGCGCTCGCAGACGCGTCTTTTCGGTCTCTCGGGTCTGCGCGAACAGGGGCACCTCGTCTCGTCGGCACGCGAGCACGACGCCATGCTCGACGCGATCGAGGCGCGCGACGCCGTACGGGCGCGCGAGCTCGTGCACGCGCACATCGAGCACGTCCTCACCGATTGGTCCGGCGACGGGCGCGGCGCGGATCACATCGGCACGGTGCCCGCGTCATGACGGCGGCCACCGCACGCGCTGACGTCCTCATCGTCGGCGCGGGGATCATCGGCGCCGCCGTCGCCTACTTCGCGGCATCCGCGGGACTGTCGGTCACCGTCGTCGAGCGCGGGTCGATCGCGGCCGGGACGACGAGCCGCTGCGAGGGGAACCTGCTCGTCTCGGACAAAGAGGTCGGCCCCGAGCTCGAGCTGTCGCTCTATTCGCAGACGCTGTGGCGGGGCGAGCTCGCCGAGCACGCCGCGGATTGGGAGTTCGAGTCCAAGGGCGGACTCGTCGTCACCTCGAGCGCACGGGGCAAGACCGCGCTCGATGCCCTGTGCGTGCACCAGCGCGGACTCGGGATCCGCGTCGACGATGTGCCCGACACGGCCGGTCTGCGCGCGATCGAGCCGTATCTCAACCCCGAGATGGTCGGCGGGGCGTTCTATCCCGACGACGCGCAGGTGCAGCCGATCCTCGCGGCGCACCACCTGCTGCGACTCGCCCGCGATCGCGGTGCGCGCCTGCTGACTCACACCGAGGTCACCGGCATCCGTGTCGTGGGGGGTCGAGCCGTCGGCATCGAGACGGCAGCGGGTCGCATCGACGGCGGCGCCGTCGTGATCTGCGCCGGGCCGTGGAGCGGCGAGGTCGCCGCGCTCGCGGGCGTGCAGGTGCCGGTCATGCCGCGACGCGGCTTCGTGCTCGTGACCGAACCGGTGCCCGTCACGGTGTACCACAAGGTCTATTCGGCGTCGTACGTCGAGAACGTCGCGAGCTCCGACGCGGGCCTGCAGGTCTCGGCGGTCGTCGAGGGCACGCCGAGCGGCACGATCCTGATGGGCGCGAGCCGGGAGCGGGTCGGGTTCGACGCGTCGTTCTCGGCCGACGCGGTCGGCCTGGTCGCGCGCGCGGGCACCGAGCTGTTCCCCGTCCTCGCGGACGTGCAGATCATGCGCACCTATTCGGGCTTCCGCCCCTACTGCCCCGATCACCTGCCGATCATCGGCGAGGACGCACGGATGCCGGGACTCTGGCACGCGGCGGGACACGAGGGCGCCGGCATCGGTCTTTCGGTGGGGACGGCGAAGCTGCTCGTGCAGTCGCTGCGCGGTGAGACGACCGACATGTCGCTCGAGCCCTTCCGCCCGCACCGCTTCGATGAGAGGAGCGCGGCATGACCGGGCCCGAGCTCACTTTCGACGGCGTGCCCGTGCCCTTCCGCGAAGGGCAGACCGTGGGTGCCGCCCTCACGGCCGCGGGTATCTCGTCGTGGCGGTCGACCCGCGGTCGCGGCGAGCCGCGCGGGCTCTTCTGCGGTATCGGCGTGTGCTTCGACTGCCTGCTCACGGTCGACGACCGCCGCGCGCAGCGCGCGTGCGTCACACCCGCGTGCGACGGGCAGACCGTCCTGAGCGATGACCCGGCCCGGCCGCTTCCGGGAGCGAACCATGACTGACTCGAGCTTCGATCTCGCCGTCGTCGGGGCGGGGCCGGCCGGACTCTCGGCCGCGGTCTCCGCCGCCGAGCGGGGTCTGCGCGTCGCCCTCGTCGATGCGGGGGAGCAGACGGGCGGCCAGTACTGGCGCCACCCTGATGAGCGGCATCCCGCATCGTTCGAGCTGCCCGAATCGACCGGACACCACCACTGGGCCCACTACACCGCGCTGCGTGAGCGTCTGGGGCGCGCCGTCGCCGACGGTCGCATCACCCATGTCGCGGGGCGTCAGGTCTGGCGCGTCGACCGCGATGAGAGCTTCGTGCTGCGCACGACGGCCGTGGCGGGCACCGACACCGTGCCTCCCGCCGACCGCGCCGTGCGCGCACGGCGGATCGTGCTCGCGACGGGTGCCTACGACCGGCAGTTGCCGATCCCTGGCTGGACGATGCCGGGCGTCATGGCGGCCGGCGGGGTGCAGGCGCTCCTGAAGGCGAACCAGGTCGCCGCGGGGCGCCGCGCCGTCGTCGCCGGAACCGGGCCGTTCCTGCTCTCGGTCGCCGCCGGACTCGCCGAGGCCGGCGTCGAGGTCGTCGCGGTGTGCGATGCCAATGCGCTCTCGCGCTGGGCGCGTACCCCCTTCCGCGCCGTGCAGGAGCCCGGCAAGCTGCTCGAGGGAGTCGCGTACGCGGCGACGTTCCTCCGCAACCGCATTCCGCTGCGCACCCGCACGGTCGTGACCGCCGTCCGCGGCGAAGGCCGCGTGCGCGAGGCCGTGCTCGCCCGCGTCGACGCGCGCGGCCGCGTGCGCGCCGGCACCGAGCGCACGGTCGCGGCCGACCTCGTCGCGCTCGGCTGGGGATTCACACCGCAGCTCGAACTCGCGGTCGGACTCGGGCTCGCTACCCGCATCGACGTCGACGCGTCGCTCGTCGCCGAAGCCGATGCCGACCAGCGTTCGAGCGTCGACGGCGTCTATCTCGCCGGAGAGGTGACCGGCATCGGCGGGGCCGTGCAGTCGTGCGCCGAGGGCGAGCTCGCCGCGCTCACGGCGGCCGCCGACGCGGGTCGCCCGGACGACCCCCGCACGCGCCGTCGCCTGCGCCGCCGCATCTCGCGCGGTCGTCGCTTCGCCGTGGGGATGCACCGTGCTTCGCCCGTGCCCTCCGACTGGTCGACCTGGCTCGCGGACGACACCCTCGTGTGCCGCTGCGAAGAGGTCGATGCGGCCCAGGTGCGGGCGACCGTCCACTCGCTCGGCGCCGACGATGCCCGTGACGTGCGGGTGACGGCCCGACCGGGCATGGGCATGTGTCAGGGTCGGGTGTGCGGCTTCGCGCTCTCGTGCCTCGTCGGCGCGGAATCGGGCCGCGCCCCGGCCGCCGCCGACCTCGAACATCTCGCCAAGCGCCCCGTGGGGATCCCCCTGCGGGTCGCCGACCTCGCCGAAATCGCCGACGCAAAGGACTGAATCCATGAACGTTCCCGTCACCGCCCCCGCCGACGTCGACGCCATCGTCGAGCGTGCCGCCGCGGCATCCGCTCTGTGGAAGAACTCCACGATCGCCGAGCGGGTGCGCGCCCTGAACGCCATCGCCGACGCGCTCGACGCGCACGCCGACGAGCTCGTGCCCATCGCGCAGCGCGAGACGAATCTCGCCGAGGGGCGCCTGCGCGGAGAGCTCAAGCGCACGACGTTCCAGTTGCGCCTGTTCGGCGAGGTGCTCGAAGAGGGCACGTGGCTGGATGCGCGCATCGACCACGCCGACGCCGACTGGCCCATGGGCGCTCCGCGCCCCGACCTTCGCCGGCAGCTCGAGGCCATCGGTCCCGTGCTGATGTTCTCGGCGAGCAACTTCCCGTTCGCGTTCTCGGTCGCCGGCGGCGACACCGCGAGTGCGCTCGCGGCCGGCAACGCCGTCGTCGTCAAGGCGCACCGCGGACACCCCGAGCTCTCGGTCGCGACGACCCGCGTCGTCCGTGACGCGCTCGCCTCGGTCGACGCTCCCGAGGGGCTGTTCGACACCGTCTACGGAACCGAATCCGGCGTGCGGGCGCTCAAGGCGCCGCAGATCCAGGCGGCCGCGTTCACCGGCTCGATCTCGGGCGGACGCGCACTGTTCGACATCGCGGCGTCGCGCGAGCAGCCGATCCCGTTCTTCGGCGAGCTCGGCAGCGTCAACCCGGCCTTCGTGACGCGCTCGGCGGCGGCTTCGCGTGGCGAGACGATCGCGACCGACTTCCTCGCGTCGGTGACCGGGAGTGCGGGTCAGCTGTGCACCAAGCCCGGCGTGCTGCTCGTGCCGTCGGACTCGAACCTCGAGGCTCTCTTCGCCGGTGCGTCGCTGCCGGCGCCGGCAGCGCTGCTGAACCCCGGCATCGCCGACGGATTCCGCACGGCCGTCGAGCAGACCGCGGGCCGTGACGACGTCTCGGTGCTCGTGGGCGCTCCGACCGCCGACGGCGACCCCGCCCCGGTGCTGCTCAAGACGACCGCCGCGGCCCTGCGCGAGGACCCCGAGGGGCTCATCGCCGAGATGTTCGGCCCCGGGGCACTCGTCGCGACGTACGAGGACGAGTCCGAGCTCGTGGAGGTCGCCGCGGTGCTCGACGGGCAGCTCACGGCGACGATCATCGGCGAGGCCGACGACGCCGTCGCGGGCGAGCTGATCCCGATCCTGGCGACGAAGGCCGGTCGTGTGCTGTGGAACCAGTGGCCGACGGGCGTGTCGGTGACGTGGGCGCAGCAGCACGGCGGACCGTACCCCGCGACGACGGCCGTGGGCACGACGTCGGTCGGCGCCGCCGCGATCACGCGGTTCCTGCGCCCCGTGACCTACCAGAACGTGCCCGATGCACTGCTGCCGGCCGCGCTGCAGGACGCCAACCCGCTCGGCATCCCGCGTCGCGTCGACGGGGTATTCGCCCCCGCGTCCTGATCCTTCGCGGGTCGCGGGTCGCGGCTCGGGTCGCCGGGGTCGGTGCGATTCGACTCCGGTCCGGTCCGGTCCGGTCGGCTCGGCGGGGCTCGGGGCGTGGCTTGGCTTGGCTTGGCTTGGCGTGGCTTGGCGTGGCTCGGCGTGGCTCGCCGACTTGGTGGGGTTGCTTCGGCTCAGCTCGGTCCGGCGCCTCGCCGGCCGGGCCCCGCTGGCGACGGGCGGCATCCCTTCGTTCGCCTGACTCCGTCGCCTCCGGCGAGCGGGCAGGACGTTCCGGGGCGAGCGAGTTTCAGCCGCGCCGGCATCCGTTGTTCGGATGGCGGATGCCGCGACGCCGGCCGCCCACGGCACGGCGAGGCGCGTCCCCGGCGATGCGGGAGGCGAGATGAGCGCCGGTAGGGTGAGCGCGATGGGCGAGAACGAGACCGAACCGGCGCGCCGCGGGCGCGTGGGCGTGCGGGACGTCGCCCGCGCGGCCGGAGTCTCGGCCCAGACCGTCTCCCGCGTGCTCAACGAGCACGCGAGCATCCGGCCGGAGACGCGGGCGCGCGTGCTCGCGGCGATGGCCGAGCTCGGGTACCGGATCAACAACGCCGCCCGCACACTCGGAACGCGCGAGACGCGCACGCTCGGTGTCATCGCCTCGGATGCGACCCTGTACGGGCCGTCGGTCGGCATCGCCGCGCTCGAAGCCGCGGCGCGCGAGGCCGGCCGATGGACGGCGACCGCCTACGCCGACGCTGCCGACCCCGAGTCCGTCGTCGCGGCGGCCGACCGCCTGCTCGCGCAGGGGGTCGACGGGCTCGTCGCGCTCGCGCCGCATGCGGCGAGCCTCGCCGCGCTCGAGCACGCCGTCGCGGGAACGCCGCTCGTCGCGCTGCACGCCGGCCGAGGGACCGACAGGCAGAGGGCGGGCATGGCGCTCGCCGTCGAGCACCTCGTCGTGCTCGGGCACCGTCGGATCGCGCGTGTCGCGGGTCCGGCCGACTGGCTCGAGGCCGTCGCGCGTGACGAGGGCGCCGAGCATGCCCTGCGTGCGGCGGGCATCGCGGACGGTCCCCGCTGGAGCGGAGACTGGAGCGCCGCAGCCGGCGCCCGGCTCGCGAACGAGGTCGCCGTCGCCGCACGCGACGGCCGCGGACCGACGGCCGTCGTGGTCGCGAACGACCAGATGGCGCTCGGGCTCGTCGCGGGTCTGCGCGGCGAGGGGGTCGAGGTGCCGCGCGACATCAGCGTGACGGGGTTCGACGACAACCCCGACGCTGCTTTCTACGCTCCCGCGCTCACGACCGTGCGCGTCGACCTGCCCGGTGAGGCCCGCCGCGCCGTCGCGGTCGTGCGGGGCGGGACCGAACCGCCCGTGGCCGCCCCCGTGCTCGTCGTGCGCGACTCGACAGCGCCCCCGCCGCATCCCCTCTCCTGACCGCGAGACTGCAACCGCAGCTCGAGACTGCGGCGTATACCCGCAGTCTCGGCGGCCCGTTGCGGTCTCGCGGTCAGGGCAGAGTGGGCCTCGGCTCGGCTCGGCTCGGCTCGGCTCGGCTCGGCTCGGCTCGGCTCGGCTCGGCTCGGCTCGGCTCGGCTCGGCTCGGCTCGGCTCGGCTCGGCGACGGTCGACGCGGCGCGGGCAGCGGGTGGTCGATCGCGCGTGGTACCGGTAACATCGACGCGAAACCGATGGAGGACATCGTGACGACTTCCGACGCGGCTGCTGCGGGCCGCACCTTCGCCCCCGACGTCGAGGCGGCCATCGCCGCGACCCGCGACGACGTCGCGCGACTGCACGGCGAGCTCGTGCGCTACGGCCTCGTCGTGTGGACGGGCGGGAACATCTCCGGACGCGTGCCCGGCGCCGATCTGTTCGTGATCAAGCCGTCCGGCGTCTCGTACGACGAGCTCACCGCCGACGACATGATCCTCTGCGACCTCGACGGCCTCACCGTCCCCGGTTCGCACGGCAGCCACCGCAGCCCGTCGAGCGACACGGCCGCCCATGCCTACGTCTACCGGCACATGCCCGAGGTCGGGGGAGTCGTGCACACGCACTCCACCTACGCCGTCGCCTGGGCCGCGCGCGGCGAAGAGATCCCGTGCGTCATCACGGGGATGGCCGACGAGTTCGGCGGGCCGATCCCGATCGGCCCGTTCGCGATCATCGGCGACGACTCGATCGGGCGCGGGATCGTCGACACGCTCACGGGTCACCGCAGTCGTGCCGTGCTCATGCAGAACCACGGCCCCTTCACGATCGGCGTCACGGCGCGGGACGCCGTCAAGGCCGCCGTCATGTGCGAAGACGCGGCGCGCACGGTGCACCTGGCGCGCGAAGCCGGCCCGCTGATCCCGATCCCGCAGGAGTCGATCGACCGCCTCTACGAGCGCTACCAGAACGTGTACGGGCAGAGCGGGGACGATCGCCGATGAACGCCATCGCAGCCGGGCGCACGGCGCTCGGGATCGAGCTCGGATCGACGCGCATCAAGGCGTGTCTCGTCGACGCCGACGAGCCGTCGATCGTGCTCGCCACCGGTTCGCACGAGTGGGAGAACCGCTTCGAGGACCGTGTCTGGACCTATTCGCTCGACGACGTCTGGGAGGGAGTCCGCTCGGCCTACGCCGCGCTCGCCGCCGACGTCCGCGAGCGTCATGGCATCCCCCTCGAGCGGATCGGCGCGATGGGCGTGTCGGCGATGATGCACGGCTATCTGGCCTTCGACGAGACCGACGAACTCCTCGTGCCGTTCCGCACCTGGCGCAACACCACGACGGGTCCTGCCGCCGCCGAGCTGACCGATCTGCTCGGCGTCAACATTCCGCTCCGCTGGTCGGTCGCGCACCTGCGACAGGCGGTGCTCGACGCCGAGCCGCACGTCCGGCGCGTGCGATTCCTGACGACGCTCGCCGGCTACGTGCACTGGCGCTTGACCGGCTGCAAGGTGCTGGGCATCGGCGACGCGTCGGGCATGTTCCCCATCGATGCGGCGACCGGCACGTATGACGCCGCTCTCGCCGCTCGCTACGACGGCCTCGGCGGTCCGGCCCCGATCGCCGAGCTGCTTCCCGAAGTGCTCGCAGCGGGCGATTCCGCCGGGCGGCTCACCGCCGAAGGAGCGGCGCTGCTCGACCCGTCGGGTGCCCTCGAGCCCGGCGCCCTGCTCTGCCCGCCCGAGGGCGATGCGGGCACGGGAATGGTCGCGACGAACGCCGTGGCCCCCCGCTCGGGCAACGTGAGCGCCGGCACCAGCATCTTCGCGATGGTCGTGCTCGAGCGTCCGCTCGCGCGGCTGCACCACGAGCTCGACGTCGTCACGACGCCCGCGGGAGACCCCGTCGCGATGGTGCACTGCAACAACGGCGCGAGCGAGCTCGCCGCGTGGGCGGGCCTGTTCGCCCGGTTCGCCGCGGCCGCCGATGCTCCCCTCGAGCTCGACGCCGTGTTCGACGTGCTGTTCCGCGAAGCGATCGACGGGGCATCCGACGCGGGCGGGATCCTCGCCTACAACCACCTGGCCGGCGAGCCGATCGCCGGTCTCGCCGAGGGCCGACCGCTCGTGGTGCGAACGCCCGACAGCGTCCTCACGCTCGCCAATCTCATGCGCGCCCAGCTTTACGGCGTCTTCGGAACCCTCGCGCTGGGCATGCGCGTGCTCACCGACGAGGGCGTCGCACTCGATCGGATGTTCGCGCACGGGGGCCTGTTCCGCACGGCCGGCGTCGCCCAGCGCTTCCTCGCCGGCGCACTGGCGGCACCCGTCTCGGTCCGCGACACCGCGTCCGAGGGTGGCGCGTGGGGCATCGCGGTGCTCGCCGCCTATGCGCGCACGCTCATCGCGACGGATGCCGCAGCCCACCCCGGCACGCTCCTCGAGCCCGCGGCCTCTGGAGCGGGCTCGTCCGACGTATCTCTTTCCTCGTATCTCGATGACCGCGTCTTCGCGGACGCCGTCGTCGTGACCGCCGACCCCGACCCCGCGGACATCGCCGGGTTCGACGCGTACCTCGAGCGCTACCGCGCCGGGCTCGCCGTCGAGGCCGCTGCCGTCGCCGCTCTCTGACCCCGTTCCCCTCCGCAAATCGCGCGAAGCCGGACCCGCATCCGGATTCCCGGCTCGTGCGACCTGCGCTCATCGAAAGACATCCTCATGACCCGCACACCCCTTTCCACCTCCCTCGACGGCTACGAAGTGTGGTTCGTCACGGGCAGCCAGGGCCTCTATGGCGACGAGACGCTGCGTCAGGTCGCGTCGCAGTCGCAGGCCGTCGTGGAGGGTCTGGCGGACCTTCCCGTCACCGTCGTGTGGAAGCCCGTGCTGACCGACGCCGACAGCATCCGCCGCCTCGCGCTCGAGGCCAACGCCCGCGACGACGTCATCGGCATCATCGCCTGGATGCACACGTTCAGCCCCGCCAAGATGTGGATCGCGGGACTCGATGCGCTGCGCAAGCCGCTTCTGCACCTGCACACGCAGGCGAACGTCGAACTGCCGTGGTCCGAGATCGACTTCGACTTCATGAACCTCAACCAGGCAGCGCACGGCGACCGCGAATTCGGGTACATCCAGACGCGCCTGGGCGTCGCCCGCAAGACCGTCGTCGGTCACGTGACGAACCCCGCCGTGCGTCAGCAGATCGAGGATTGGCAGCGCGCGGCGGCCGGGTGGGCGGCATCCCGCACGCTCAAGCTCGCGCGGTTCGGCGACAACATGCGCTACGTCGGCGTCACCGAGGGCGACAAGACCGAGGCCGAGCTGCGCTTCGGCGTGCAGGTCAACACGTGGGGCGTCAACGAACTCGCCGAGGCGGTCGGGCAGGTGACGGATGCCGCGATCGACGACCTCGTCGCGGTGTACCTCGACGAATACGACGTCACGGGGGAGCTGCGGCCCGGCGCCGAGCGCCACCAGTCGCTCCGTGACGGCGCGGCGATCGAGCTCGGCCTGCGCTCGTTCCTCGAGGAGGGCGGCTTCGGTGCCTTCACGACGTCGTTCGAAGATCTCGGCGCCCTGAAGCAGCTGCCGGGCCTGGCGGTTCAGCGGCTCATGGCCGAGGGGTACGGCTTCGGTGCGGAGGGCGACTGGAAGACGGCGATCCTCGTGCGCGTCGCGAACGTCATGGGTGCGGGCCTGCCGGGCGGGGCCAGCCTCATGGAGGACTACACGTACGACCTCGTCGCCGGTGAGGAGAAGATCCTCGGCGCGCACATGCTCGAGGTGTCGCCCTCGCTCACGAACGCGCGGCCGCGTCTCGAGGTGCATCCGCTCGGGATCGGCGGCAAGGACGACCCCGTCCGGCTCGTCTTCACCGCCGATCCGGGGGCGGCCCTCGTCGTCGCGATGAGCGACATGCGTGACCGGTTCCGCCTCGTCGCCAACGTCGTCGAGAACGTCGAGGCGCCCGACCTGCCGAATCTCCCGGTCGGTCGCGCCGTGTGGAAGCCCGCACCCGACTTCGCCACGTCGGCGGCCTGCTGGCTGACGGCGGGCGCCGCGCACCATACTGTGATGACGACCGCCGTCGGCGTCGAGGTGTTCCGTGACTTCGCGGAGATCGCCGCCACCGAGCTCGTCGTCATCGACGAAGACACCACGGTCCGCGGGTTCCAGCGCGAGCTGCGGTGGAACCAGGCGTATTACCGACTCGCTCAGGGAATCTGATCCATGGCACGAACCGCGACCTCCGGCACTCAGCACGCGCTGCGCGCCGGCGACTACGAAGCCGTCGTGGCGAGCGTCGGCGCGACGCTGCGTTCGCTGACCTACCGGGGGCGAGATCTCGTCGTGCCCTTCGGCGCCGATGACGTGCGTCCCTCGTACCGCGGGGCGACCCTCGCGCCGTGGCCGAACCGCGTCGTCGACGGCGCGTACTCCTTCGGCGGGCGGGACTTCCGCCTGCCGCTCACCGAGCCCGCGCGCGGCCACGCGCTGCACGGCCTGGCCGCGTGGCTCGACTTCGAGGCGATCGACAAGGGCCCCGACCATGTGACGCTCGCCGCCGCGATCCAGCCGCAGACCGCGTACCCGTGGCGCATCATCGTCTTCACGACCTATTCGCTCGGGCCCGACGGTCTGACGCAGACCGTGACGGCGCGCAACGAGTCGAGTGAGCCGGCCCCGTGGGGCGTCGGACCGCACCCGTATCTCGTCGCCGGAGAGGGCACGGTCGACGACTGGACCCTCGAGCTCCCCGCCGGCGAGGTGCTCGAGGTGACGGCCGACAGGCTCGCGCCGACCCGGGTCGTCGCGGTCGACGCCGATCCCGAGCGGTTCGACTTCCGCAGCGCGCGCCGCGTCGGCTCCGTCGAGCTCGACCACGCCTACACGGGCCTTCTCCGCGGCGAGGACGGCGACGTGACGGTACGGGTGACGGATGCCGCCGGCTCAGGCGTCGCGATGTCGTGGGGCGCCGCGTGCCCGTGGGTGCAGGTCCACACCGCCGACAAGCCCGAACCCGCACTGAGCCGCCTGGGTCTCGCGGTCGAGCCGATGACGTGCGCGCCCGACGCCTTCAACGCCGACCGCTATCGGCATGACTCGGGGCTCATCGCGCTCGAGCCGGGAGCGGAGGCCGAGGCCGGCTGGCGCATCTGCGCGATCGGCTGAGGCGTCGCGAAACGAGGACGCCCGTCGGGATGCGTGGCATCCTGACGGGCGTCTTGCGCACTCATTCACCGGATGCTGCGAAACCCCCGAGTACTCTCCAGGGTCCCGCGCATGCTCGGCGACGGCGCAGTGTGGTCAGGGAATCAGTCCCTGAGGTCTTCTTTGATCTCGTTGCGGGTCTTCACCGAGTCCCGTTCGGCTTCGGCACGCTTCACCTCGGCGTCGGCCTTCATCTCGTCGGCTTTGTCTCCGATGCGGTCCGTGGTGTCCTCCCACGTGTCCTTGATCTTGTCGCCGACAGCATCGGCCGTATCCTTCGCGTCATCCAGGAATCCCATGGTCCTGCTCCTTCCGTGGTTTCGCGTGACATCGACGTTACGGGGACCGCCGCGAAACTCAGCGGGGGTTGCGTTCGCGCGTGCAGATTGCTACCGACGCGCGTGTCGCCGGTGACAGAATCGTGCCATGCGATTCGAGACGACGCTGTTCTTGAGCGGCAACAACACCGGGATCGAGGTCCCACCGGAACTCATCGACGAGCTCGGCGCCGGCAAGCGGCCGCCCGTCGACGTCACGGTGAACGGGTTCGCGTACCGCAGCACGGTCGCTGTGATGGGTGGCAAGTACCTCATCCCGTTCAGCTCGGACAAGCGTGCCGCGACGGGGCTGAATGGCGGCGACCCCATCACCGTCGAGATCACCCTCGACACGGCGCCGCGCGAGGTCGACGTGCCCGATGATCTGGCGGCCGCGCTCGCCGACGCCGACGTGCGGGCGGCGTTCGACCGGCTGGCGCCGAGCGCACGCAAAGCGCACGTGACGAACGTCGAGGGCGCGAAGGCCGCCGACACCCGCGCGAGACGCATCGCGGCGATCGTCGCCAAGCTCTCGGGCTGACTCGCGGCATCCGACTCTCGCATGTCGCCCCGGACGATAGCCTCGTGGGGGGAGGTGCTGTGAGCAAGACCACGGACGCGATCGCCGAGGGCGTGTCCATCGCGTTCGCCGCAGCCAGACTGGTGGTGCGCAACCACATCCTCGTCGAGACGATCGCGCACGGCGCCCCCTTCGACGTCGAGCGCTTCGCTCCCGTCGCGCGTGATGCCCTGCTCTCGCTCGCGACCGAGCAGGAGGCCGCGGCAGACCTCGCGAAGCAGCAGCGCCGCCGCGCGTGGGGCAAGTTCACCGACCCCGACGGAACGCACGACTACCGTGACCGGGATACCCGCAACCTCCGCAAGCGCCACAAGCAGTACGTCGGTGTCGCGAAAGAGCTGCGCCAGCGGGCCGACGATCCCGATGCCGTCCGGTCGCTGGTCGAAGCATCGAGGGATGCCGCGTGGGGAGACGTCGAGGCGAATCTGCAGCGCCGCCTCACGGTCGAGGGCATGCGGCCCGACCTCGACCCCGATTACGAGCGCATGCGCGCCGCCCGGATGCAGTCCCTGCGCCTCATCGATCTGCCGCGTCTCGCCGCGCATCGGCGTCGTTCCGCCGACCCGCAGGACTCCGACGCGGAGGAGTGACGTCGATTCGCGACGAACGCGAGCGTGGGGTATTCTGGACGCTGGCCCGAGCGCAAGCGCGGGCCATGCGCCTCTAGCTCAATGGATAGAGCATCTGACTACGGATCAGAAGGTTGGGGGTTCGAGTCCCTCGAGGCGCGCGTACTGTGTTGAGACAGTCATGATCGAAAGCCCGCGAGCAATCGCGGGCTTTCGTGTCTCCGCTGTCGGCCGGCTCACGCGGTCACGTCGTCCCAGCCCTCCTGCGCGGTGTCGCACGTCTCGCGGAACACGAACTGCGACGGCAGCTTGCGTTGAGAGCTCGACCAGTCGATCGCGGGGCGCCGCTGCTCGGGCGGCAGATAGCCCAGTCGGTAGACGGCCATGAGCTCGAGGTCGTCGGGAACCCGCAGCAGATCGACGATCTCCTGCCACCGCCCCGGTGCTTCCATCGGGAACGAGATGAACTGGATCCCCATCCCGAGCTCCACCGTCGTGAGCCAGACGTTCTCCATCGCGGCGCCCATGCTGAAGACCGAGTAGAACGACGACAGCTCGCCCGGCCGGTACTCGCTGCGATCGAGCATGACGGCCAGAAGCAGTGGAGATCCGGCGACCAGCCTGCGGTTCTCGGCCCCGAGGGTCTTCGGCACGCCGAGAGCGTTCATGAGCTTCTGGCCACGCGACGTGAACACCTGGCCCGTGAAGGGCCGCAGCGGTGCCGGGAGCTTGTCGAACAGCATCCCGCTGCGCTCGTGCTCCATCTCGGCCTCGCTGAAGCGGAAGTACGGCTTGTAGCGCTCGAAGAACGTGCCGTTCGACATCACCTCGGTCATGCTCTCGCCCGAGATGCGCGCGATCGTCTCGATCGTGTCGCGGTGCTCGATGACGATGAAGCGCCACGGCTGACTGTTCAGCTGCGACGGGGCACGGCTCGCCGCCTCGAGCAGCAGGCGCTGATGCGCCGGCGACACCGGGTCAGGAAGGAACGGACCGTTCGTCGTCTTGCGACGGCGGATGACATCCAAGAACTCCATGGGACTCCTCACGCTGATCGGATGACGGCGGCGATCACGAACGGCGCTGCGGTCAGCGCGAGGATCGGATGCCGCCGCGTGTGTGTTCCGGCGAAGGGGATCGCCGCGAGGGGCCCGACCGCGGGAGCGAGCGCCAACGCCGCTCGACGACTCCGATCCCGCGGGCGCCCCCACCACGCCGAGCTCACCGCAGCCGCGGTCAGCGCGGACGTGGCGATGTAGAGCGCGTGGTGCACCCAGCGCGCGCGACGCGTGTCGACCCACCCGAGGGCGACCGTGAGCCCCAGCGCGCAGTTGGCGGCGTAGCATCCCGCCGTCCAGCCGAAGATGCCGGTCGTGCGTCGACGCGGGGTCGCAGCGAGCACGGAGGATCGCGTGTTCAGAAGACCGGCAGGCCGCCGGTCACGCCGACGACCGTCCCGCTGACGTAGCTCGCCTCGGCGGGGGAGGCGAGGAAGACATACGCGCCGGCCAGTTCCGCGGGCTGGCCGATGCGGCCGAGCGGAGTGTCCTTGCCCATGTTCGCGACGGCGGCGGGTTCCTTCGTCGCCGGCTGCAGCGGGGTCCAGACGGGGCCGGGGGCGACGGCGTTGACGCGGATCCCGTCGGGTCCGAGCTCGCGCGCGAGATTCACGGTGAGGTTGTTGATCGCCGCCTTCGTCGCGGCGTAGTCGATCATCGTGACCGACGGATCGTACGCCTGCACGGAACTCGTGTTGATGATGCAGTCGCCGCGGTCGAGGTGCTCCAGCGCCGCCTGGCTGACCCACAGCGTCGCGTACAGGTTGGTCTCGACGGCACGGTGCAGGTCTTCGGCCGCGAGCCCCTTCAAACCCTCTTCGCCGCGCGCCCAGTGGAACCCGGCATTGTTGGCGACGATGTTGAGTCCGCCGAGTTCCTCCGCGGCACGGGTCACGACGTCGCGGCAGGTCTGTTCGTCGCGCAGGTCTCCCGGCAGCAGCACGGCCGTGCGGCCGGCCTTCTCTATCCAGTGCGCCACGTCACGCGCGTCCTCTTCCTCCTCGGGCAGGTAGCTGATCGCGACATCGGCGCCCTCCCGCGCGAACGCGATCGCGACGGCCCGGCCGATCCCCGAGTCCCCGCCCGTGATGAACGCCTTCAGCCCGTCGAGGCGTCCGCGGCCCTGCCAGGACTCCTCGCCGTGGTCGGGACGGGGATGCATAGGCGCGGTCAGGCCGGGAGGGGACTGCTGCTGCTCGGGCATGCCTCCTTCGTCATCGGCGAGCGACTGGGCGTGCTTGGCGACGGGTGCTTCGGGCATGGTGGGCTCCTTCACTCGCGGGATTCGACCCTCAGAGTAAGGAGCGCGCCGCGGCGATGTCTGCCCCCTATCGACCAGGGGTGATGGGTGCTACGCCCCCGTGTCGCGGCTCAGACGAGAGGTTCGGGAGCCGGTGCCGGCATCGAGAAGTCCCCGGCGTCGAGCCGCAGCTTCGCGATCGACTGTGTCAGCGGCGGGATCACCTCTTCGCAGACCTGCGCGAAGACCTGCTCGTTGAGCGCGGCCGTGGCAGCCTCCGTGATTTCGTATCCTGCCGGCGTGATGGTCAGCAGCGCGGCTCGTCCGTCATCGGGGTGGGGGTCGCGGCGCACGAGCCCGTCGCGTTCCAGCCGGGCGACCGTGTTGGTCACGCTCGCGGGGTGCACCTGGAGTCGGGCTGTCGCGCTGGCCATTGGCATCGTGCCTTCTTTGCTGAACGCCAGCAGTCGCAGCATCTCGAACCGGGCGAAGGACAGCGAGAACGGCCGCAGGGTCTTCTCGACCTCGGCGAGCATCAGCTGGTGCGCGCGCATGACCGATGTCACGGCCGCCATACCGTCCGCCGCTTCGCCCCAGCCGTGCGCGATCCACTGACGCCGGGCTTCGGCGATGGGGTCGACGTGCAGCGGCTTGGGGGGCAAGAGGGGCTCCTTCCTGGCATCCACCGTATCGCCGGGGGCGCGCGATCCGTCGATCGCGATCTTTGATTGCAGATCAGATAGTTGAATGTCATAGTACTTCTATGACGCGAGAACTCACCCACTTCATCGGCGGCGCTCGCGTCGCCGGCACATCCGGCCGCTTCGGCGACGTCTTCGACCCGAGCACCGGCGAGGTGCAGGCCCGCGTTCCGCTGGCGAGCACGGCCGAAGTGCAGGCGGCGATCGGCAACGCCGAAGCGGCGCAGGTCGAGTGGGCGGCGCAGAACCCGCAGAAGCGGGCGCGCGTGCTGCTGAAGTTCCTCGACCTCGTCGCGAAGGACACGCCGGCCCTCGCGCGGATGCTGTCGAGCGAGCACGGCAAGACCGTGCCCGATGCGATCGGAGACATCCAGCGCGGTGTCGAGGTCGTCGAGTTCGCTGCGGGAGCGCCCCACCTGCTGAAGGGGGAGTACTCCAGCGGTGCCGGCACCGGGATCGACGTGTACTCGATGCGCCAGCCGCTCGGCGTCGTCGCGGGGATCACGCCGTTCAACTTTCCCGCCATGATCCCGCTGTGGAAGGCCGGACCGGCGCTGGCCGCGGGCAACGCGTTCATCCTGAAGCCGAGCGAGCGCGACCCCTCGGTTCCCCTGCGCCTGGCCGAGCTCTTCCTCGAGGCGGGGCTCCCCGAAGGCGTGCTCAACGTCGTCAACGGCGACAAGGAGGCCGTCGACGCGATCCTGCACGACGACCGCGTCAAGGCCGTCGGGTTCGTCGGCTCGACCCCCATCGCGCAGTACATCTACGAGACCGCCGCCGCCAACGGCAAGCGCGCGCAGTGCTTCGGCGGAGCGAAGAACCACATGATCGTCATGCCGGATGCCGACCTCGACCAGGTCGCCGATGCGCTCATCGGCGCCGGCTATGGGTCTGCGGGCGAGCGCTGCATGGCGATCTCGGTCGCCGTGCCGGTGGGCAAGCAGACCGGTGACGCGCTCGCCGCGAAGCTCGCCGAGCGCGTGGCGACCCTGAAGGTCGGCCCCGCCCTCGACGAGAGCAACGACTACGGTCCGCTCGTGACGGCCGAGGCCAAGCAGCGCGTCGAGCACTACATCCAGGTCGGCGTGGACGAGGGGGCGACCCTGCTGGCCGACGGCCGCGGCTACGAGGTCCCCGGCTACGAGAACGGCTTCTACCTCGGCCCGACACTGTTCGACCACGTCGAGCCCGAGCACACGATCTACCGGGAAGAGATCTTCGGACCCGTGCTGATCATCGTGCGCGCCGACGACTACGAACAGGCCCTGAGCCTCCCGTCGACGCACGAGTACGGCAACGGCGTCTCGATCTTCACCCGCGACGGGGATGCCGCGCGCGACTTCGCCGCCCGCGTCGATACCGGGATGGTGGGGGTCAACGTGCCCATCCCCGTGCCGATCGCGTACCACACGTTCGGCGGCTGGAAGAAGTCCGGATTCGGCGACCTCAACCAGCACGGTCCCGACGCGTTCCGGTTCTACACCAAGACCAAGACCGTGACGAGCCGCTGGCTGTCGCACGATCTCAAGGAAGGCGCGAGCTTCGTCATCCCGACGATGCACTGATCATGAGCGCGGGAATGACAGAGGAGCGCGCCGCCCTCGTCGAGGCGGTCCGCGATTTCGCCGAGGCAGCGCTCGCCCCGCACGCGGGCACGTGGGATGCGGACAAGCACTTCCCGATCGACACCCTGCACCAGGCCGGTCAGATGGGTCTGGGCGGCATCTATGCGCGCGAGGAGTTCGGCGGGTCGGGCCTGTCCCGTCAGGATGCGCTGGCGATCTTCGAAGAGCTCGCCAAGGGCGACACGACGATCGCGGCCTACATCTCGATCCACAACATGGTCGTGTGGATGATCGACACCTTCGGTGACGCCGAGCAGCGGGCGCGATGGATCCCGAAGCTCGCGACGATGGAGGATCTCGGCAGCTACTGCCTCACCGAGCCGGGCGCGGGCTCGGATGCGGCGGCGATCACGACGAGCGCGCGGCGCGAGGGCGACGAGTACGTCATCAACGGCGTGAAGCAGTTCATCTCGGGCGCGGGCTCGTCGGCCGTCTACATCGTGATGGCCCGCACGAACGGCCCGGGCTCTCGCGGCATCAGTGCCATCGTCGTTCCCGCCGATACGCCGGGGCTGTCGTTCGGCCCGAACGAGAAGAAGATGGGCTGGAACGCCCAGCCGACCCGCCAGGTGATCCTCGAGGACGTGCGCGTGCCGGTGGCGAACCGGCTCGGCGACGAGGGCGACGGATTCGGCATCGCCATGAAGGGCCTCAACGGCGGCCGTGTCAACATCGGCGCCTGCTCGCTCGGCGGCGCCCAGTGGGCCCTCGACCGTGCCGTCTCGTATGTCCAGGACCGGCACGTCTTCGGGCTGCCGCTCACGGCGAACCAGACCATCGTCTTCCGGCTCGCCGAGATGGAGACGGATCTGCAGGCCGCACGAGCGCTGCTCGAGCGGGCCGCCGAGAAGATGGATGCCGCTGCCCCCGACGTCGCCGTCGCGTGTGCGCTCGCGAAGCGTTTCGCGACGGATGCCGCCTTCGATGTCGCCAACGCCGCGCTGCAGCTGCACGGCGGCTACGGTTATCTGCACGAATACGGCATCGAGAGGGTCGTGCGTGATCTGCGCGTGCATCAGATCCTCGAGGGAACGAACGAGATCATGCAGCTGATCGTCGGTCGCGCAGTGATCGAGCAAGGCCGATGACCGGCGACGAAGGGAACCCCATGAGCACCATCGCATTCATCGGACTCGGCCACATGGGCGGACCCATGGCGGCGAACCTCGTCAGAGCAGGGCACCGTGTGCTCGGCTTCGACCTCGTCGCCGAGATCCGCGATGCCGCCGCCGCCTCGGGCGTCGAGCTCGTCGCCGCCGGCACCGAGGCTGCCGCAGCGGCGGACATCGTGATCACGATGCTTCCCGCCGGCCGACACGTCCTGGCCGCGTACGGCACCGCGGACGAGCCCGGGCTGCTCGCCGCGGCGCGCCCCGGCACGCTCTTCATCGACTCGTCCACGATCGCCGTCGACGAAGCGCGTCTGGCCGCCGATGCCGCGATCGCCGCCGGTCACCGCGCGCTCGACGCCCCCGTCTCGGGCGGCGTCGTCGGGGCAGAGAACGCGACACTCGCCTTCATGGTCGGTGGCAGCGACGCCGACTTCGCCGAGGCTCTGCCCGTGCTCGAGGCGATGGGCAAGCGGATCGTGCACTGCGGAGGCTCCGGCCTCGGGCAGGCCGCCAAAGTCTGCAACAACATGATCCTCGGCATCTCGCAGATCGCCGTCGCCGAGGCGTTCGTCATCGGTGAACGGCTGGGACTGTCGCATCAGGCGCTCTACGACGTGGCATCCAACGCGTCGGGTCAGTGCTGGGCGCTCACGACGAACTGCCCCGTGCCGGGCCCGGTGCCGACCAGCCCCGCCAATCGGGACTACCAGCCGGGTTTCGCGGGCACCCTCATGGCGAAGGATCTGTCGCTGGCGGGTCAGGCGATCGACCTCACCGGAGTCGACGCGCGGCTCGGCTCGCTCGCGCGGGACATCTACGTCGCCTTCGCCGAGGGCGACGGAGCGAATCAGGATTTCTCGGGGATCATCAACACGATCCGCGAGCACAGCGCGGCAGCATCCGTCGCCGCGGACTGACGCCGGCGCGACAGGTTCGACTTCCCCCGGGGGCTGGGCTATGGTCAGCCGGAATACCCACCAGCTGTCACAAGGGAAGTGAGTATCCGATGGCAACGAAAGAGAACGGCAAGAAGGCGGCGCAGCTGTCGCTGAAGGAGAAGCGGGCGCTCAAGCGCGAGAAGTCACAGGAAGACGTCGTCCGCACGCGCAAGCGCTGATCGCCGGCCATCTCTCGCGGTCGCCCGTTGTGCGCGACCGCGAGAGCGATCGGCGGTCAGCCGTGGGGAACGGCCGCGATGATCTTGACGGCGATGTTCACGCCGTTCGGGGCGCGATAGGTCAGGCGGTCTCCGGGGTGGGAGCCGACGATGGCCTGCCCCAGGGGCGATTCGGGCGAGTACACGGCCATGTCGCCGACCGGGCCCAGCAGTGCGCGGGCGCCGAGCAGGAACGTCTCCTGCGAGTTGTCGGATTCGAATTCGACCGTGACACGCATGCCCGGTTCGACGAGTCCGTCATCGGCCATCGATCCGACCTGCGCGCGGCGGATGAGGCCGCGCAGTTCGACGATGCGAGCCGACGAGACGTCGTCGGCGACGTCGCTCTTGGTGAGATCGTCCAGCTCCTGCTGCAACTGATTCAGGGCATCCTGCGTCAGCCAGATCGGCTCTTCTGCAACAGACACGGCAACCTCCACGAAGTGAACGGATGAAGTTTCGATCCTACCGCCGTTGGCCCCGAAACACCCCTTCCGTGACGCGACGACGTAGCCTGGTGATGTGAGCGCATACGTCTCGGCGTTCGAGTTGTTCTCCATCGGAGTAGGCCCCTCGAGCTCCCACACGGTCGGTCCCATGCGGGCGGCCCTCGATTTCGCGACCCGTCTGCGCGAGCTCGGACTTCTCGGCGACGTCGCGCGCATCACGTGCACGCTGTACGGGTCGCTGGGGGCGACGGGGATCGGTCACGGCACGCCCGACGCGATCGTCGCGGGCCTGCAGGGACTCGAACCCGAGACGGTGGATCCGGATGCCGTGCGGTCGGCCTGGAGCGATTGGCCGGACGGCGCCGATCTCGTGCTCGCGGGGGAGCGCCGCGTGCCGTTCGCGAAGCGCGACGTCGTCTTCGCGCCGCGCACGCGCCTGCCGGGACACTCGAACGCCATGTCGCTCGAGGCGTGGTCTCGCTCGACGGCAGGACCGATCACGGCGGCGGGAGCGGTCTTCCGCGAGACGGGGGCGGCGATGTTGCCCCCCGCGCCGGTATCCGACGAGGGCCTCGTGCTGCGCGAGACGTACTACTCCGTCGGGGGCGGGTTCATCCGCCGCGACGGCGAGCCGCCGCGCGTGCAGGCTCACGCGTATCCGCTCGACTTCGCCAGCGCCGACGAGCTGCTCGCCCTGTGCGACGAGCGCGGCATCACGATCGCCGAAGCGGCGCGCATCAATGAGCAGGCGCTGCGCAGCGACACCGAGATCGCGGCGAAGCTCGACGGCATCTGGGACGCCATGGCCGGGTGCGTCGGAGCCGGGCTGAACGCCGACGGTGTGCTCCCCGGCATCCTGCAGGTCAAGCGGCGTGCGGCCTCGATCCGCGCGCAACTCGACGAAGCCGAGTCCTCGGGCCACCGTGAGCTTCCCGGTGAATGGCTCGGCGCGTTCGCGCTCGCCGTCAATGAAGAGAACGCCGCGGGCGGGCGCGTGGTCACGGCGCCGACGAACGGCGCCGCGGGGATCGTGCCCGCTGTCGCGATGTACTGGTGGCGCTTCCTCGCGGACTCGGGCCTCGGCGCCGGCAATGCCGTCACCCCCTACGGCGAGCTCGTCGGCAGTGCCCTGATGGGGTTCCACCCGCCCGTGCCCGAGCTCGTCGAAGGCTCGCCGGCCGCGCTCGCCGAGGCGAACCGGCGGCGCGGCATCCGTCGGTTCCTGCTGACGGCCACGGCGCTGGGCTCGCTGTTCAAAGCGAACGCGTCGATCTCGGGGGCCGAAGGCGGATGCCAGGCCGAAGTCGGCTCCGCATGCGCCATGGCGGCGGGAGGCTTGACGGCGGTCATGGGCGGCACGAATCGGCAGATCGAGAACGCCGCCGAGATCGCCATGGAGCATCACCTCGGTCTCACGTGCGACCCCGTCGGCGGGCTCGTGCAGATCCCCTGCATCGAGCGCAATGCGATCGCCGCGTCGACCGCCGTCACGGCGGCCCGGCTCGCGCTGCGCGGCGACGGCTCGCACTTCGTCTCGCTCGACACCGTCGTCGAGACGATGCGTCAGACCGGCATCGACATGTCGACGAAGTACAAAGAAACGAGCGAAGGCGGCCTCGCGGTCAACGTCATCGAATGCTGATCCCGCTCCAGGGGATCTCCGGCCTAGGATCGAACGCACCCCCTGGATCGTGAGCAAGGATGCCGATGTCCCGAGATCGCCTCGCGCCCGCGAGCGAGCCCACCCGGCGCCTCGCGCCGCTGTCCGGTCGCGTGTGGTTCACGGTGGTCCTGCTGGGCCTCGTCGGGCAGCTCGCGTGGACCGTCGAGAACATGTACCTCAACGTGTTCGTCTACGACACGATCTCGACCGATCCGACCGTCATCGCGATCCTCGTGGCGGCCTCGGCGATCGCCGCGACCCTCGCCACGATGCTCGTGGGGGCCTGGTCGGACCGTGCGCGCACGCGTCGCCCGTTCATCGCGGTCGGCTACATTCTGTGGGGTCTCACGACGGCGACGTTCGGGTTCGTCCAGCCGACGGCGGGCACGGATGCCGCGCTCGCGGTCGGCACGGCGGTCGTCGCCATCGTGGCCCTGGACTGCCTCATGTCGGTGTTCGGATCGGGAGCCAACGACGCCGCTTTCAACGCGTGGGTGACCGAGTCGACCGAGCCGGGTAATCGCGGACGTGTCGACGGCGTGCTCGCGATCATGCCGCTGCTGGCGATGCTCCTCGTCTTCGGTGCGCTCGACGGGCTGACGCAGGCGGGCGAGTGGCGCCTGTTCTTCGCGATCGTGGGCCTCGCGACGGCGGCCGTGGGGGTGCTCGCCTGGTTCCTCGTGCGCGATCCGGTCCACATCGCGCCCAGCGCCGACGGATATCTCTCGTCGGTCGTCTACGGCTTGCGCCCCTCGTCGGTGCGGGCGAACCCGCGACTGTATCTGCTGCTGCTCGCGTACGCGATCGTCGGCACGAGCACGCAGGTGTTCGTGCCGTACCTGATCATCTACATCCAGCGGTACCTGCGCATCGACGGCTACGCGATCGTGCTCGGCAGCGTCCTGATCGTCGCCTCGATCGCGAGCGTCCTGGGCGGGCGCGTCATCGACCGGATCGGCAAGGTCCGCGCGATCCTGCCCGCGACGGCGATCCTCGTCGCGGGTCTGATCGGAATGGCGTTCGCGCGCGACATGGTGGGCGTCATCGTCGTGGGTGCGGTGATGATGAGCGGCTTCATGCTGTCGGTCGCCGCCATCGCCGCGAGCGTGCGCGATGCGACGCCCCTCGACCGGGTCGGCGTCGTGCAGGGGCTTCGCATGATCGCCGCCGTGCTGGTGCCGATGGTCGTCGGTCCCTTCATCGGCGCCGCCGTCATCATCGGTGCGAACGAGACCTACACGGATCTGGGCGTCGTCAAGCAGGTGCCCACGCCCTGGATCTTCCCGGCGGCCGCCGTCGTCGCGGTGCTCGTCATCGTCCCCGTGCTGCTGCTGCGACGCGTCCGCAGTGCGGTCGACGAGGTCGGCGCATGAGCCTGCGCACACCGTGGGCGGACGCCCTCGATCCCGACGCGCCGCTGCCCGAGTATCCGCGGCCGCAGCTCGTGCGAGGCGACTGGCGCAGCCTCAACGGGCGCTGGCAGTACGCGGTCACGCCCTTCGCGGCATCCGATCCCCTGGCCGTCGCCGACCCGGCCGACCCGCCCTCGGCGTGGCAGGGCGAGATCGTCGTGCCGTTCTCTCCCGAGACCGAGCTGTCCGGCGTGGGGCGCGTCCTCGGCGCCGACGAGACGCTCTGGTATCGGCGGAGCTTCGCGCCGCCGCGCACCCTCGCCGAGGGGGAGCGGGTGATCCTGCACTTCGGCGCGGTCGACCAGTCGTGTCGTGTCGCGGTCGACGGTGTCGAGGTGGGCGCCCACACGGGCGGATACCTGCCGTTCGCGATCGATGTGACCGACGATCTCGCGCACACGGGCGAGCACGAGATCGTCGTCGCGGTGCGTGATGTGACGGATGCCGCCTGGCTTTCCCGTGGCAAGCAGTCCACGCGGCCGGGCGGAATCTGGTACGCGCCGCAGTCCGGGATCTGGCAGACCGTGTGGGTCGAGATCGTGCCGCGCATCGCCGTCGACGCGCTCGTCCTGACGCCCGATCTCGCCGCGGGCGAGGTCGTGGTGATGGTCGGCAGCGCGCACGCGCGGGCCGAGGATCGAGCCACCGTCGAGATCAGGGCGGCGGACGAGCTCGTGGCGACGGCATCCGTCCCGATCGGCGAGCCGACGCGGGTTGCTCTCACGGAAAGCGTCCGAGCGTGGAGCCCGGAGGACCCCTTCCTCTACGACGTGCGCGTCGTTCTCGGCGACGATCGCGTCGACTCCTATGTCGGCATGCGCTCGTTCGGCGTCGGAACGGACGCCTCCGGCCGGTGGCGCCTGCTGCTCAACGGCGAGCCGTACCTGCCCGTCGGGCTGCTCGATCAGGGCTACTGGCCCGACGGCGGATACACCGCTCCCGCCGATGCCGCGCTCGAGTACGACATCCGGCTGGCCAAGGGCATGGGCTTCACGATGCTCCGCAAGCACATCAAGATCGAGCCGCTGCGCTGGTACCACCACTGCGACCGCCTCGGCATGCTCGTGTGGCAGGACGCCGTCAACGGCGGCACGCGCTACAACCCGCTCGTCATCACGGCGCCCGTCTTCGGCGCCCCCGCGCTCGACGACCGCCGGTACGCGAGGTTCGGGCGAGCGGATGCCGCGGGTCGGGTCCAGTACGAGACCGAGCTGCACGACATGATCGAGCATCTGCGCAGCGTGCCGTCCATCGCGCTGTGGGTGCCGTTCAACGAGGGCTGGGGACAGTTCGACGGCGCGCGGATCGCGGACGACGTGCGGCGCCTGGATCCGACGCGTCCGATCGATCACGCGAGCGGATGGCACGATCAGGGGGCCGGCGACGTGCGGAGCCTGCACGTGTACTTCCGTCCCGTGCGGGCACCCCGTCGTGCGGATGCGCGGGTGCTCGCCGTCACCGAGTACGGCGGCTACAGCCTCGCCGTCCCCGGGCACACGGCGAGCGATCGCGTGTTCGGATACCGCCGCTACCGGTCGCGCGAGCGTCTCGTCGCCGCGCTCGAGCGGCTGCACGTGCGCGAGATCGAACCCGCGATCGCCCGAGGTCTCGCGGCGACCGTGTATACGCAGCTGTCCGACGTCGAGGACGAGGTCAACGGACTGGTGACCTACGACCGGCGGTTCGTGAAGGTGCCCGAACAGGCCATGCGGCGCATCAACGACGGGCTGCGCGCCGCAGCCCGATCCCACGAGGTGGAGAAGCCATGAACCCCACGCCCCTGCCCGAGCTGATCGAGCGCGTGCCGCTTACGCTGCCGAACGGGCGCCTGAACCGCGCGGCCGTCGGGTGGGCGCGCCAGCCGGTCGTGGACACCGCCGGGATCGGCTCGGGGTTCTGGGGTCGCAACAAGCGGTGGGAGTACTGGGGCATCACGACCCCGACGCATCTGCTCGCCCTCACGGTGTCGTCGATCGATTACGCCGCCGTGCACGAGGTGTGGGTCTTCGACCGCGCGACCGAGCGGCAGTGGCGTCACGGGGCGACGGTGCTGCCGGCTCGCGGGTTCACTCTGCCGCCGTCGCTCGGCGAGGGGTCGGCGCAGGCGCGCGCCAAGGGCCTCGAGATCGACATCGATCCCGCGGAAGCCGGGGGCACACGGCTGCGTGCCCGCATCGCCGATGCCTCGTTCGACGTCGTCGCCGAACTGCCCGACGGGCACGAGCGACTCGCGGTCGTCGTGCCGTGGAGCGACACCCGATTCCAGTACACCGTCAAGGACGTCGCCCGCCCCGCGTCGGGCACCGTCACGATCGAGGGCGTCTCGTACGATGTGCCCGCGGGGGAGTCGTGGGCCGTGCTCGACCATGGCCGGGGGCGGTGGCCGTACGACATCCGGTGGAACTGGGGTGCCGGGTCGGGCATCTCGCACGGCCGGGTCATCGGCATCCAGGTCGGGGCGAAGTGGACAGACGGTACGGGGTCCACCGAGAACGCCGTGGTCATCGACGGGCGCCTCCACAAGATCCACGACGAGCTCGTGTGGGACTACGACATCGCCGATTGGCGACGACCGTGGCGGGTCGTCGGCGGCGGGCTCGCAGCATCCTTCACTCCGTTCCACAACAAGGAGACGCGCACGAATCTCGGCGTCGTCGCGAGCGCGACGGATCAGTGCTTCGGGCACTGGGACGGAACCTTCCAAACGCAGGACGGTGTCTCGATCCCGTTCGCCGGTGTGCTCGGGTGGGCCGAGGAGGTGCACAACCGCTGGTGAGCGCGGTGCCTTGACCCGTACCCTGCCCGGAACGATAATCGCGCCGTGGCGAATGTCGTGGTCGCAGAAGCGGTACTCGTGCGGGATCTTCGCGTGCGGCGCGGCGGATCCGAGATCTTCGCAGGCCTGGATGTGACGATCCCGCGCGGCCAGATCACGGGCCTGCTCGGCCCGTCGGGATGCGGCAAGACAACGCTCATGCGCTCGATCGTCGGCGTGCAGAAGGTCACGGGTGGCATCGTCACCGTCCTGGGGGAGCGAGCAGGGTCGCAGCAGCTGCGCGGTCGGGTCGCGTACGACACGCAAGCGGCCTCGGTGTACGGCGACCTCACGGTGCAGCAGAACCTGCGCTATTTCGCCCGGCTGGTCGAGGCTTCGCGCGGCGATGTCGACCGCGTGCTCGCGCAGGTCGGGCTGACCGGACAGCGGTATCAGAGAGTCGGATCGCTCAGCGGCGGTCAGGAGAACCGGGTGTCGCTCGCCGTCGCGATGCTGGGCGCGCCCGAGCTCATCGTGCTCGACGAGCCGACCGTGGGGCTGGATCCTGTGCTGCGCGCCGAGCTCTGGGAGCTGTTCCGCGACCTCGCCGACGACGGCGTGACGCTCGTCGTGTCGAGTCACGTCATGGATGAGGCGCTGCGGTGCGACCGGCTCCTGCTCATGCGCGAGGGGCGGATCATCGCCGACACGACGCCCGAGGGGCTTCTGCGCGACACTGGGGCGCCGGATCCGGATGCCGCGTTCCTCGCGCTGGTCGAGCGCGGTGGGGCGCGTCCGGGGGATGCGGCGGCGCATGACGGCGCGGCATCCGCTCCTCCCCTCACCCGGCGACGGGCCCGCTCACGCCGTGCCGGTGGGGGCCGTGCGTGATCGGCGCGCGGACGCTCGCGACGGCGGGCCGGGTGCTCACGCAGCTGATCCACGACCCGCGCTCGATCGCGCTCATGCTCGTCGCGCCGAGTCTGCTGGTCGGACTGTTCGCGTGGCTGTTCAGCGAGCAGGAGGGAGTCTTCGATCAGTTCGGCGGGGCGATCCTGGCGTTGTTCCCGTTCATCGTGATGTTCCTCGTCACCTCCATCACGACGCTCCGCGAGCGGCGCTCGGGCACCCTGGAGCGGCTCATGACGACGCCGCTCGGCAAGGCCGATTTCATTGCGGGCTACGCGCTGGCCTTCGGGCTCATGGCGATGCTGCAGGCGGTCGTGACGGTCGTGTTCGCCGTCGGAGTGTGCGGCCTGAGTGTTGATGGTCCGCTGTGGCAGCTCGGCCTCGTGGCGATCGTCGACGCGGTCCTCGGCAGTGCGCTCGGGCTGCTCGCGAGCGCGTTCGCACACACCGAGTTCCAGGCGGTGCAGTTCATGCCGCTGCTGGTGTTCCCGCAGATTCTTCTCGGCGGTCTGTTCATGCCGCGCGAGGACATGCCCGATGTCCTGCACGCGATCTCGGACTGGTTGCCGCTCAGCTATGCGATCGACACGATCGACGCCGTCATGGCGGGGGAACAGGGGTGGGACGTCTTCGGTCCGCTGCTCATCGTCGGTGCGTTCGCGCTCGGTGCCCTGGTGCTCGCGTCGGTGACACTGCGGCGGCGCACGCCGTAGACCTCAGGAGCGCGGACGTCCGGATGCCCGAAGCTTGGTCGTGATGTCGCGCAGCTGAACCAGTTCGTCGTCGCTGAGCACCGACATGCGCTCGGCGATCGACGATCCGTGGGCGGTCGCGATGCGGCGGAACGCCGCGACGCCGTCGTCGGTCGCCCGCACGAGCGAGCCGCGGCCGTCTTCGGGATCCGGCGCTTTCGTTAGGAGTCCCCGCGCGACCATGCGGTCGACGAGGCGCGACACGCTTGGCTGGCTGATGAGCATGTTGGCCGTGACATCTCGCAGCCGCGCGGTGCGGTCCTTGGCGCGCGTCACCGTGAGGAGCACGTCGTACTCGGCCTGCACGAGGCCGGCGTCTTCGAAGTCGCCGCTGATCTCTGCGAAGATCTCGTGCTGTGCGCGGAAGAGGCTTTCCCAGGCGGCGATGGCGAGACGGCGATCTGTCATGGCGTCAAGGGTACGACCTGGCCGCGCACATAGGCTGTTCTGCATGACGCGCGCCGTCGGCACCCCCTCGCATCGGACCCGTCTCATCGTGTTCGCGATGATGGCGATTCTGCTGGCCACCTTCGCCCCGGCGACGGCCTCGGCGGCCGCGGACGTCGAAGACTTCACGTTCGAGAGCCTCGAGGTCGATTACGTCCTGTCACGCGCCGACGATGGCACGAGCCGTCTGCATGTGACCGAGACCTACGTCGCGGTGTTCCCCGAACACGATCAGAATCGCGGCATGCGTCGCACGATTCCCGACGAGTATCTCGGGAGTCCCCTGCGACCGCGTCTGATCTCGATCACCGACGGGGACGGCGCTGCGCGCGCCGAGGAGACCTCATCGGATGACGGATGGTTCTCGATGACTTCGCGCGCCCGCGACTACGTGCACGGTCGGCAGACCTACGTCTTCGCCTATGAGCTCGAGAACGTCACGCGGTTCTTCGCGGACACGCGCGCGGACGAGTTCTACTGGAACGTCAACGGCACGATGTGGGCCCAGCCGTTCGGGCGGGTCACGGCACGCCTGACCCTCGATCCTGCGCTCGCCGGTGCCGCGACGGGGGCGGCGTCGTGCTACGTCGGACGCCAGGGCTCGAGCGACACGTGCCGAATCGAGACGGATGCCGCCGCGGGCGGGATCGTCGCAACGGCGGGACCCCTGGATCCCCGCGAGACCATGACGATAGCGGTCGCGTTTGACGAGGGAACCTTCTCGGCGTTCGACGCCTCGTATCTCGCGTCGCCGTGGGGCTGGCTGCAGGGCATCGCAGGGCTCGGAGTGGTCGGCGCGCTGGTCGGTGCGGGAGTCGTGCGGGGTCGGCGACTGCGTGATGACCCGGGCCGGCCGACCATCATCGCCGAGTACACACCGCCGCCCGGCATCGATGCGCTCGAGAGCGCCGTGCTTCTGCACCGCACGTCGAAGGCGATTCCGGCCGAAGTGCTGGAACAGGCCGTCGTGGGCAGCATCCGGATCGTCGAGGGAGAATCGCGGCGGTTCACGGGGCGCGCCCCGCTCACCGCCGAACTCGTGGACCCGTCGCGCGCCGACGGCGACGGGCTCATGCTGCTGCACGGGCTCTTTCCCGACGGAAAGCCCGGCGACACGTTCGAGTTCGGGCGCTCCGACACGAGGTTCTCGACGGCGGCGCAGGGCATCATCGCTGCCGCGACGAAGCAGCTCACGGCCCGCGGACTGTGGCGACGGGTGTCGCCGTCGCGGTACTTCGCCGTGCTCGGTGCGATCGCGGCCACCGTGCTGGTGTTCGCTTTCGGCTTCGTCGCGCTCGACGGCGGCGTCGACGGTGCCGTGCCGATCACGCTCATGGTGGCGTCGGGCCTTGCTGTCCTGGTCACGGTCGTGCTCGTCTCGCGTAAGCCGCTCACGTCGGCGGGAGCCGAGGCGCGCGATCATCTTCGCGGGCTGCAGCAGTTCATCGAGTGGGCCGAAGCCGACCGGATCCGGATGCTGCAGTCGCCCGCCGGTGCCGAGCGCGTCGCCGTCGACACGCAGGATCCCCGTCAGATGCTGAAGCTGTACGAGACTCTGCTGCCGTACGCCGTCGTGTTCGGCCAGGAGAAGGAGTGGGCGCAGCAGCTCGCCGTGCTCTACGGCGACGGGCACTCGCCCGGCTGGTACGCCGGGACGAGCGGATTCAACGCGGCTTCCTTCTCGGCCGGCATCTCGACCCTCTCGGCGAGCACCGCGTCGTCGTCGTCGACCTCTGGGGGTTCGAGCGGCGGTGGCTCTGCCGGTGGGGGCGGCGGAGGAGGCGGCGGCGGGGGCGTGTGACGCGCTCATCCCGCCCGCTTTCGTCGTCGTCGTTCGAACTCGACGGCGGCCGAGCGCCGCACGGGTCGCCACAGCTGGAGCGGATCGATATGGCGGGGTGCCTTGACCTCGGGGATGCCGTCGACCATCCGCACCCGCCACCCGCTCGTCTCCAGGGTGCGATGGTGGTGCCAGCAGAGCAGGACCCCGAAGTCGACGTGGGTCGGACCACCTCGTGAGTGCTCGATGGTGTGATGCACTTCGCACCAGACGGCGGGGACGTGGCATCCGGGAATGATGCAGTTGCCGTCTCGCACGGTGATCGCGCGGCGCTGATGACCCGTGAACACACGCTGCGGTGATCCCAGCTCGATGATGCGGCCATCGTCGGAGAGGACGACGCGTTGGGTGCCGTGGGAGCACGCGATACGTCGGGCGACGGCGGCGGGAAGGTGCTGATCGGTGCCGTCGACGAACGCGACGCCATTCTCGGCTTCGAGCTCGGCGGCTGAGATCGTGACGAGCAGTGCCGGCGCCGCGCCGCCGATCGACGGGCTCTCGGCCGACCGTGCGGCGACCCCGAGGATCGCCGCGAGCGCATCGTGCTGCTTCTGCGCACGGGTGCGCGTATCGATTTCGGCGAACTCGTCGGGCTCGTGAGACTCGACGAATCGAGGACCCCCAACGAACTCGGTCGCCGTGCTCCCGATCGACTCGGTCGCCGTGCCCCCGGTCGTTGTGTCTTTGGCCGCTGTGCCCTCGGTCGTTGTGTGTTCGGTCGCTGCGCCCGCGACGCGGGGTGACATGTTCACATCGAACAAGCGCTGCAGTTGCGCGGCGACGTCGGGCAGCAGACCGCCGGTGACGGGGATGAGGCCGTCGCGCACGCGCCCGAGCGTGAAGCCGCGCCGGCGGGCGGCGCGTTCGTATTCGGGCAGCACTCCGTCGGGATCGAGGACGAGTGCCCAGACCTGCGCTTGGCAGCGGAGGGTGTCCGCATCGCACGAGGGCTCGCCGGCAGCACCGACCGCGGCGCCCACGAGCTCTTCTTCGGCGGCCGCGAGCTCGGTCGGGTGACACCGTGTCGAGATCGGGCCGAGTGTGGTCGTGATGGCGGTCACGCTGTCGATCCCGATCTTTCCCTCTTCGAGCGCCGTGCGGAGCCGGGGGAACGCGGCGGGGATGTGTTCACCCGTCAAGCTCATCGACGGCGCGATGGGACGCGACGCGCGCAACCGCGCACGAGCCGTCGCCGTCGACACGCCCGTGAGCCGCGTGAGTGCCTCGGTCGCGGAAGTGCAGCCGAGCGCGTGCACCAATCGGGTGCCATCGGGCGTCGTGCGCCGTTCCATCTCGGCGGCGCCGATCACGCGTGCCGCATCGACCCGGCGTCCGATCGATTCGACGAGACGAGTGAACACGAGGAATTGGTCGTTCGACATCGCGCGCTGGCCCGCCTCGGTCAGCGTGGGGGACAGCACTTCGGCGAGCGCCTGCGCGAGCCCGTCGAGGGTCTCGAGTGCGGCATCCACCTGTGTTGTCATACCCTCAATTGTGGTGAGGGGTTCCGACATCGGAGTCGGAAGAGACCAGATCAGCCCTGAAAACTGTGGATAACTCCCGACCTCGTCAATCGGTGGAGGAACGGATGCCGCAGGCCCCTCGAAGGGCACGAGTAAGGGCCGGTCGGAGAGGCTCCCGACCGGCCCTTGTCCCTTGCACCAAGAGTGTCCTGCAATCACATGTCGGCAGCTGCCACAGCAAACAACTGCCGCCATCACTCTATAACGACGAGGTAACGAAAGGGAAGGCCCGCCGTTATCTTTTCGTGATCGTCCGTGTCCATGTCGTGTCTCACTCCAGTTGTCCGATTTTCACGGACCTGTCGAGTCGTCTCATTCCAGTTGTCAGATTCTCACTCCAGTTGTCCGGTGCTCGGCGCGCCGCGTAGTGCTGCTCCGAGGCCCAGGGTTCTTCCCGGCATCGCGGGCAAGACAGATGAAGCCGCGCCGCGCAGCCGTGTCATCCGCGGGTGGCGGTCCGGGGCCGATACACTCGCGATTGGATGAGTCGCGTTGCGCTCCTCCGCTCGCGACTTCGGCGGGATCGGTGCTTGGGCCGCCGGTCAGGCAATTCTGAAAGGCGCAGGCTGGGATGAGTTGCGCGGCAAGATTCCGGCCGTGAACAACAAGGCGACCTATCGCCAGCAGTACGACTGCCACGTGCTCGGTGCTTACACGCCATGGACCGGGGGGAGTTCCTGGGACCTGGAAGGCTGGCGGTCAAGTAACCCGAACTGGCTGAACAACGTGGCGAACCACAAGTGCAACTGGTGATCTGATGACGCAAGCTAGAACGCGGAGAACGAATAGGCGCATGGTCATCGCGCTCGTTCTCGCGGTCGCGCTCGTCCTCACCGTTCTCGTTGGCTTGGGGGTGTGGGTTGTCAAACGAGACTCCCGCCAGGATCTCAGCATTGCCGAGATCCTGGCGTCAGCGTCTCAGAACGGCGGCTACGCTTCGGAAGCGCTTCAAGGCATACAGGACGAAACCGTCGAGCTCTGCGCAGAAGTCAACGGATGCATCGAAGGGTACGAGTCGCCGACCGTCCAGCTCCTACGATTCAGCTCCAAGGAGAGCGCGGCAGTATTTGCGTCCTCGTCATCTGACGTACATCAGTCTGACTGGATCGTCATCGTGTACGTCAATAATTCGTTGACTGATAAGGGGCGGACCGAACTGGAGACATTAGTCGACGAGATGTGGACATCGGGGTAGCGGCTACAGGACCGGGACCCGCCGTCAGACGCAAGAACGATTCTGGTTGGTGAGGCCCACGTTGATCACCGGAAATCCTTCTTGCTGACGCCAAGACCAACACCCACACAGCGCGTACCTCGCGTTGAGTTCCTACGGTTCCCGCGCCAATGCCTCGATCATCCCTCGGGAGACACGGGGCGTGTCTGGGTGGGGCGATTCAGCCGATTCATGGCACGTCCGGTGAGACACGCGGGCACCGAGTCTTGTAGACACACCGTGAAATACCCAGGTCAGCCCCTCCCAGGATCTGACAACTCTCGTGAGATCCGACAGTCCATCGTCAAAGTTGGGATTGCTGCACGAGTAGGTGACATCTGATCTGGCTTGCCCGAGGGGTGGGCCTGGAAGGATGTTGCTGTGCCCAAGCCCTACCCGAGTGAGTTCCGTGACGACGTGGTGCGCGTCGCTCGGAACCGCGAACCCGGAGTGACGATCGAGCAGATCGCGAAAGACTTCGGTGTCCACCCCATGACCTTGCAGAAGTGGTTGCGTCGCGCCGACATCGACGAGGGCGCCAGGCCCGGCCAGTCCCGGACCGAGGCGGCTGAGATCCGTGAGCTGCGCAAGCGGAACCGGCTGCTGGAGCAGGAGAACGAGGTGCTGCGGCGGGCGGCGGCGTATCTGTCTCAGGCGAACCTGCCGGGAAAAGGTTCTACCCGCTCGTGACGGAGCTCGCCGCCGCAGGGATCCCTGTGACGGTGACGTGTCGGGTGTTGAAGCTCTCCCGCCAGCCCTACTACCGATGGTTGGCGGCCCCCATCACGCCGAGTGAGGTCGTGGAGGCGTATCGGGCGAACGCGTTGTTCGACGCTCACAAGGATGACCCGGAGTTCGGGCACCGG
>NZ_JBSHLZ010000006.1:0-213069 GCF_053644835.1 Microbacterium sp. NPDC055357
GATCGGTTCTCACTGACCCTCGCACGATGGCTCACCAACGTCTACGACGAAGACAACCCTGCCGAATCCTCCACCACTCCAGGGGACGTCACCTCTCTCCCCGAGCGTTGGTTTCCGGTACTAACGGTCTGCCCTAGCTCGGTGGGTCAGAGCTGGATCTCGTGTAGCCGCGGGATGGCGGACCAGATCCGCTGCGTGTAGGTGGGGTCGAAGATCGCGTGGTAGCCACCGGTGTGCCAGAAGAGCAAGGGCCCTTCGACCGTTCCGCTGCGGGCCATGTCGATGATCGCTGCGACCGCCTTGCCCGTGTAGACGGGGTCTACGACGATCCCTTCCAGTCGTGCCATCAGGTCAATGGCCTCCGGGACACCGGGAGCGGGCATACCATATCCCTCACCCAAATAGGCCTCGGTCATCTCAAGGTCGGACGCGTCGATGCGGACGGACGGGGCGATCAGGGAGGCGGCCTCGTTCGCCAGACGGAGGTAGATTCCCGGTACATCGTCGTAAACCTCACCTGCGACGATGACGCCGATGATGCGAGTATCGGACCCGCTGATCGCCCGGCCCACGGTCAGTCCCGCATGCGTGCTGCCCGCGGAGCTCGCGTGAACGATCGTCTTGAACTGCGTGCCCTGGGCCTTCATCTGCTCATCCGCTTCGAGGTACGCGCGGGCGAAGCTGGTGGCGCCCCGGCCGGTGGCCGAACCGATGGGGAGTCGGTAGACACGCTCGCCGGCAGCTTCCAGTTCGCTGACGACATCCTCGGTGAGGCGAGCGAGCTCCACCCACGACACATCGCCCACAAGACGAAGGTCAGCCCCGAACAGGGCGTCGAGCAGCAGGTTTCCCACCGGCTCCTTAGGCTCGTCGTGGCAGAGCACGAGCGTGCACTTCATCCCGATCGCCGCGGCCGCTGCCGCTGCCGCTCTCGTCGCGTTGGAGTGACGGGAGCCCTCCGTGACGATGTGCGTCGCATCGAGAAGCTTCGCTTGAGCGAGTTCCATCTCGAGCTTGCGCACCTTGTTCCCGGCCAAGCCCACCGAACCCACATCATCACGCTTAGCCCACACCTCGACGCCAAGCTCCTCACTGAGCCGCGGCAGGAACTGGACAGGCGACGTGAACCCCCGCAAATCAAGACGAGGCAATTCGACAAGCTGTGTCATATCCATGCCCGCAGACGATAGGTGAAGCCCCTGCAACTGCACAAGCTTCCACCTTCTAGCTATGCACATGCTCAGAAAATCGGCGCGGGTGCGGCTTAGGATGGATCATATGTACACTCTCGATGCCACCGACGCCCGCATCCTCCTCACAAGAGACAGCGCCCAAGATGCCTCCCTCATCGAGCTCGGACACCGTCTCGGGCTCTCGCGAAACACCATCCACGCCCGACTCAAACGGCTCCGCGAACACGAAGCACTCAGACCGCCCAGCACCTCCGTCACACCGTCAAGCCTGCGACTCCCACTCCTCGCGTTCGTCACCCTCTCCGTCTCCCAGCAGACCATCGCCGCGGTATACGCGACCATCACCGCAATCCCCGAAGTCATCGAAGCCCACACCACAACCGGAGACGGCGACCTGATGCTCCGAGTCGTCGCACGCGACACCATCGACCTGCACCGCATCACCCAAGAAATACAACTCGCACCCGGAGTACAACGAAGCAACACCTCAATCGCGACGACCGAAGTCATCCCCCACCGAATGAGCCCCCTTCTAGAGGAACTTGCGACGCGGCGGACCTCAGAGTGAGACCGTTGAGCTCGACTCTCATCGGAATCGATACGAGCCTCGGGCTCTGACATGCATCGATGGCGGTCTTCGTCGTGGTCACCGCGGCAACAGCGCGAGGCTTCCGGAAGTAGCGTCGATCGGCGGTTGCTGATCGCGCACCCGATCACGTCGGTGCGACCCGTGCAGACGCGGGTCAGGTGGATAGGGCGCGATCTGTGATGCGGGGAGCGCGGATCGGTGAACGTATCGCAGCCGCTGTGAGTAGTCCGGCGGCGGGGAGTAGATTGATACCGACACCAGGCTCGAGTGCGGTCGAGTAACCGAGCAGGAGAGCTCCCGCGATCAGAAGCACGCGCGCTGTTGCGCCTCTGATGATGAGCGCAGCTATGGCTGCGGCGACTGCCGCGAAGGTCGGGATTGCTGACGGGCCAACCGCTGTGACCCAAGATTCCAGTCCCTCGGCAGGCGCGTGCTCGTCGCCGACGAGTGTGGCAGCACCCAGGAATGTGCCTCCGAGTATCCACGCCGCGGAGACAGTCGCGAGGCCTAGGAGGAACCCCCGTGCGTCCCTGCCGTCCCGAACGAGAACCGCGATGATCGGGCCGCCGATCGCGGTCGCGAGCCACATCGCGGCGAGGAAGAGGCCGAAGCCGAGGTAGCCGATGCCGTCGCTGCACGCCCATGTACCGTCGCCTGCGGCTTCCGCTCCGACCCATGAGCAATGGATATGTAATTGATCGCGCAGCAGGTTGATCGCCTGCAGGCCGAGGGGGAGTGCGGCGAGAGAAGCGGCGACGGCGACCAGCGCCGCGGACAGGCGAACGGCATGCCCGTCAGAGTGGCGTCTCGCGTCGGCTGGGTTCATTTCACCGACGACGTTAGCAAGCTCGTGTTGACGATCATCAGGCGGGTGAACGCGACGTCGCGGACAGCACAGAATCACGCTCGCTCACGGTCGTTCACCGAGCAGCAGCGATGGGATGTGAAGGCCAGGTGGAGGCCCAAGGCGGCGCCCCAGTTCTAGAACAGCGCTGACAGCTGAGATTCGTGAATTCGCCGAGGATGCTCGCGAGACCCGCTCGACAGAATGCTCGCTCGCCCTCCGCTATCCGCGCGCTGGCGATCACCCTCTTGCCGAACCAATCAGGCGATAGAAGAAAGTGATGCACGCAGGCACTTTCTGTGTAACCCGTGACGTGATCAGCATAAGCGCGTAGTCTGACGGTGTGCGCGGCGGCCTCGAGCGGTGGAAGAGGGGTGTCGAATCTCACGGGGTTCGGCAGGCGATCTCTTACGCGCTGAAGGGCACCTGCGATTCCCACCTGCGAGCCACAACGGGCGCCGACGCGCTCACCGCGTATGGTGATGCCGGCGCCGTCGGGGTCTCGCGGTTCGTCGTCGAGGACGGTGCCATCTCGATGGACCTGCTGGACGAGTCGGCGTTGCGGCGGTGGGTGGACGGGTGTGATCCAGTGTTGGGGGAGCGGCGGGGTCGTGATCTGCAGCTGCCGTCCGCGGATCTGCTGCTGGATGGGACGATCAACGCACCGAAGTCGTTCAGCGTCGCCGCTGTGTTGGATGCGGATCTCGCGGTGGAGTTCGAAGCGCTCCAGGATCGGCTGCGTGATCGGATCATTCTGACCTGGCAGCGGGAATTGAACGCGCGTCGCGGTGCCGGCGGCCGGATCCGTGAGGATCTCGCGCGCGTGGAAGTAGTCGAGCTGCAGCACCGCCGTTCCCGTGCGCTGGACCCGCACATCCACCGGCACTTGTGGCTGAATGTGAAGGTCCAGGGTCGGGATGGGCAATGGTCGAACGTCGACTCCCGGGTGGCGATGAAGCTGCACACGCTGATCAACGCAGAGGGAGAACTCGCCGCCCGCACAGACCCGACATGGCTTGCTGCTCTCGCCCGCCACGGGTTCACCCTCGATGGTGCTGGGGAGATCGCCGAGTTGTCGCATGCGGTTCGTCCACTCTCGCGCAGGTCGACACAGATCGAAGCAAACCGGGCCATGCTGCTGTCCCAGTGGCGGGAGGAGCACCCGGGTGAGAACCCGAGCGTGGATGTCATCCAGCAGGTGGATCGCCTTGCGTGGGCGATGGGTCGCCCGCAGAAACCACACGACATCGACGAAGCCGAATGGGAACGCCTCATCCGGGACGAACTCACCGCGATCGACCGCCGCATCCTGATCCCCCGCCCGCCTGTCCGGATGCGGGCGACGCGGATCAAGGAACTCAACCTGGAACTGCTCGCAGCGACGGCGATCGTGGAAGCCGACGACCGCTCCACGGCCACGGGCGGCCGGTTCAGCCTCCTGGACGTTCGAGCCGGCGCCCTCCGTGCCCTCGCCGCATCCGGTGTCATCGCGGACCGGGACGAGCTGGACCCGGTCGCTGACCGGATCGTGGACCTTGCTCTCACCCACACGATCGATCTCCTCGACGGCGCCGCTGCGCCTGATCACGTCAAAGCGCTGATGGCCACCGCGACCGCAGTACTCAAGGTTGACCTCGCCGCTCGCCTCGAGCGAATCACCCGCTCGGGCACCCGCTGCACGCACCAGGAAATCGCTCGTATCGCGGACACGGTCCTCCCCGACGCCGTGTCACTGAACGCGGAGCAAGCCGAGGCGGCGGGGGAGATCGCTGGGACGGACCGGCTGGTAACGATCACCGGACCTGCGGGGACGGGGAAGACGACGATGCTGCGGGTGGCGATGGCCGCGCTGATGGATCAGGGGCGGCGGATGGTGGTGGTCGCGCCGACGAAGAAGGCTGCGACGGTCGCCGGGACCGAGATCGGGGCGACCGCGTCGAGCCTGCACGCCCTCCTCGCCGACCACGGTTGGCGATGGGGCACCGACCCTGCCGGCGCACAATCCTGGACCCGATTAGAACGAGGTGACCCCGACCCCGCACGGCCCGGCGTCATCTATGAGGGGCCCCGGCGTTACCTGTTGCGGGCGGGGGATCGGATCGTTGTGGACGAAGCGGGGATGGTCGACCTGCAGACCGCGAACGCCCTCGCCGACGTCGTAGCCTCCGCGGGGGCTGGGATCGTGATGGTTGGCGACGACCTCCAAGCGACCCCTGTCGGTCACGCCGGCGCGATGGCCATCGCCACCCGCTGCGCCACCGCGACCGTCGAGCTGAGTGCTGTGCACCGCTTCCACGACCAGGACTACGCCGCCCTTACTCTTCGTATGCGGCGCCCCACTTCCGCCGACGACGCGCTCGACATTGCATGTGCCCTGCACGGGGGAGGTCATGTGCGGCTGGCGCCCGATGAGGCGACCGCCCGTGAGGCGATGGTGGACGCCTACTTCCGCCACAGCGCCAAGAAGCAGCGGGTGGCGTTGGTGACGGGAACCAACGACGAAGCCGCGGCGGTCAATGAAGCGATCCAGGAACGCCGCGTCACAGACGGGGACCTCTCTGCCCGGCGGCTCGCCGTCGGGCAGGGCGAGCAGCGCTTGCTGGAAGGCGACGTCGTGCAAACCCGCCGTAACGACCATCGCACCGATGTCGAAAACCGGGCCCTGTGGAGAATCAGCCGCATCACCAGCGACAACCTCGAACTCGTCAGCGTTCACCACTCAGGTATGACCCGCACCGTCGATCGCGCCTACGCCGCCGAGCATGTGCACCTTGCGTACGCGTCGACCGTGCACGGCATTCAAGGTGAGACCGCCGACGTATCCATCGTCGGACCCGGCGTGAACGCCGCCGGCCTCTACGTCGGGATGACCCGCGGCCGCTATGTCAACGAAGCCATCCTCATCAGCCACCACCGCGACGCCGCACTCGACGCTCTGGCTTCGACCATGCTCCGCGGCACACCCGAGGTGACAATCGATGAATCCCGCCGCGCTGCGCACAGTGAACTGCACCGTGCAGCCCACCCTCCGCAAGGGCCCGGCGCGTCTCCGCACGCGCCGGACCACTCATCTGAGAACGACGGGCTGAATCACCTCGCCAGCCTCGACCGATGGATCGCTGAGGCCACCCGCGGGCTGCAGCATCTCGATGCTCGCGCGGCCTCGGCCGACGCCGCCGGACACGCCCGCGGGCCTTCGGCGCCGCTGGCGGTGGGGACTCGTCGGGCGCGACTCGCTGAGCGGCTGCATGCGCGCCGTGTTCAACGCGACCGCATCGCCCAGGAGATGGCCCCGCTGCACGCGCGTGAGCCAGCGTATGCGACGGTCGCCGTCAGCGCGCCACTTCATACGCCCGCCGCGCCGAGCGAAAGCCATGGCCTGTCGCGGTGACGTGGGTGCGGGAGGTCAGGAGTACTGACGGTGGACGTGCCAGTCGTGCTCGGTGCGGAAGACGTCGAATACGAATGTGTCCCCGTTCTCGGCTGTCGCCTGGAACCGCCACCCGTACAGACCGTGCGTCGGAACGTCCATCGTCCATACGCTCTTCCGCAGGCGGGTCGGGACATCCGTGACGCGCCAGCGCCGACCGGCATAGAACATCCGCTCAGGGATATCGTTCGCCATCCACAACGTCAGATCGTGTTCGATTTTCTGCGTTTCCATGGTCCCCAAGATTAGAACACAAGTGCGACACTCGGTAGTGTCGTCGTTCGTGAAGGGAGGGCAGGTTCGGTGGGAACGAATCATCGGTATGCGGACAGGGTCGACGCGCAGATGAACGACCGAATCCTGCAGCGCGTCGCGGAACAACACCCCCTGCAGTCCCTCACTGCCGACGAACGTCAAGAAGATCGATTGCCGGTCACGCGAGACCCGAAGCCTCGCGCGTGTCGCGCGTGGGTGCGGTTCGGTCCGCACGCGGTCCAGGTGGACGGCGTTGTCGTTGTCTGGAACGACGTTGCGTGCGGCGTCCAGTTCACCGTCGCAGGCAACGGGTACCGCTGCTGGGTCTGGTCGAATGCGGTGACCCTCGCATCCGCCTGAGAAGGAGAGAAGCTCCCACTGGCCGGGCCTCTCCCGGTGGGCACCTCTCGAGCGACCGCTGGCGGCTATTGGTCGTCGAACCACTCCGGCTTGACGACGGCGTGACCGATGGCAGTTTCGATCTGCTCGATAGTGACGCCAGATTCCAACGCCGCGAAGATGGCGTCATCGAGCGCATGATGAGCGTGCTCCAGCGCCGAATCAACGAACGACCCTGCCGTTACGGGCCATGGCCGCGGCACTTTGTCGAAAGCGTCATCGATTGCATTCGCAGCGGACGCGACATGAACCACTAACGAGAGCATGAGCGCGGCGTCCACAGAGACAATTTACGCCGAAGCCGCGGTCGAAGGTACACGCGGGACCGCCGCCGATCTAGCGTTCTGCGGGCGACGGTGCGGGCGTGAACCTGATGGTGGCCTTGCGTGGCTCGGCGAGCACGTTCACACTGGCCACCTCCGCGCGAACATCAAACGTCCATGCTTGGCAGATACCGGCAGCGCGAGGCAATGTCTGGACGGTGTACAGGTCGTCGGCGTGGCCGGTAACCAGAACGAGGTAGCGCCCCTGATCGTCCTGACACCCATCGACGCGTGCGACGCTGGTGATCTCCGCCCATGCGGCAGCGTCGAGCGGTGTGAGGTAGGCAACCTGGCCAACCTCGGGAGGCGGCACCGTGTCCTCCGCGCTATCAGCAGGATTGCTGGTCGCGAACATGAAACAGGTGGCGCCGAGCGCGGTTGCGGAGATCGCGATGACCATGACAGGCCCGACCAATCGCCGTTGCGTTTGGTTGAACCCGTCGTAGTTCAGAAGCCGCGTGGCCCACGCCCGCAGTTGCTCAAGAAAGACCACAGCATCCTGGTGAACCTTGGTGGCTGCTGTCTTATTCGATCCGACCGCGTCGCGCGCCTGCTGCTCAGTGAACGCGACGGCCTCCTCTCGTCTAGCGATCTCCTGCTGGAGTAGTTCCACGGTCGGGTATGCCGCGGGGAGGAACTCGCCCACGGCAGCTCTGCGCAGGTCTCGCCGGGTTTGCTGGCTGATGCGCGACAACGATGTGTACATTGGCAGCGTTGCGCGGATCAGGAGAACGATGGTGAGGGTCACCCCGCCTATTCCGACCAGCGCCGACGCGAGAGCAAACCACATTTGCGAGTTGTCTTCGAGGTTGCCCCACTCGAAGTTCAGCCCTTTGAGCGCAGGTATCCCGCCGAAGATGGCCACGCCGACGGCGCCGATCGCCCCCGCACCCCACTTCGCGGCCTCACGAGATGTTGTGATCGCCTCCCGCCAGCGGTCCGGGGGCACCTCCACACTGGGCTTGCCTTCGAGTGTGCTCATGCCCAGTCGCCGAGCTCGTCACCATCTACTCTGCGGTGCGGGGCGTTGTCCGGGGGAAAGCCTGGCAAATCACCCACGGGCACCCAGATGCCGTTTTGGAAGACGTACTCCACGCCGTTTCGGGTCATGCGTTCGCCGAGACTTGGGCCTGCAGAGTTATCGGTCATGTGATGCCCCCAGTGATTCAGCTGATCGCCGAATTCTTGGACCGCATCTTCCACCCTCAACCGAGGCCGGTCAAGAGGGGCGTCGCGGCGAGGCGCACCTCGCATCCACGCGGGATCAGGGCGCCGTACAGCGACATGTGCGTACCTCGAGGTGCGGTCGACCGCTGGCGGGGACTTCGCGCAGGAGGCGTACACATGCGGAGCGGGCGGGAGTACAGTGACTCTCGCCCGCTCCTGTTGTTGGGTCAGCGTGCAAGTGTGGCGCCGGTCTGATTCACCGGCGTGCTGGTCGGCCCCGTCGTGTATGCGGCGGGGCCGTCAGCTTTTGGGCTGCGCTGAACGGTGACGCCCTGGAATTTCAGGGACGCGCCGACGTTGTCCGCGACGATGTCGCGGGTCTCCCGGGTCTGCCCAGTTTCCTTGTCGACGTAGGTCCCGAACCGTAGGTCCCCGGCGACGAGGACCGCGTCGCCTTTGCGGAGCGAGTCAGCGACGTTGCGGGACTGTTTGTTGAACACGACGATGCGGTGAAAGACGGTGCCGGCGTCTTCCCACAGTCCGGTGGTGTCGTTGAGGCGTCGGTCGTTGACGGCGACGGTGAACCGCGCGTATTCGTTGCCGGTGTCGCTGGCGCCGTGTTCGGGGTCGCCGGTGAGGTTTCCCTCGATGGTGACCGGGATTCTGGTTGTCATCCTTCTTCCTTCCGTTGTGAGGCACCGGTGTCGGTGTCTCGGTGGGCGTGGCCGGTGGTGGTCCACGCAGCCCATTCCTTCTCGTCGGTGACGTTCGTCCAGGAGCGGGGGCGGGTGGCTTGGTGGCCGTTGTTGCACCCGCCGCCGTACGCGCGGGTGAGGCGGGGGTGGGCGAGGGTGAGGTGTTCGTGGAATCCAACCGGTCCGTACCCGGTGTCGGAACTGTCGAAGGAGACGGTGTGTGCGGTGTGCAGGGCGGAGAGTTCTTCCACGAGCGCCCCGTGTTGCCACCAGCAGTTCGGGATGACGCTGTGCGGGACGTGGTAGCGGACGGTGAACCACTCCACCCACGCCCGAAGCGCCGCCCACTCCACCGGGGCTCCCTCATCGGTGAGGGTGCGCCAATTCACCACGTGCGCCGCGATCGCAGCAGACGTCCCGCCACGCTGTCGGGCGTCGAGGGCGAGGTCGTCGGCGAGCATCCCGTCGTAGTCGACGTCCGGGTTGTACCCCTTCACGACACCACCCCCTCCCCGTAGCGCTGGAGCTTGGATCGCAGGGCGGTGAGGGCGAGGGCGGTGGCGTCGCGGCGGGTGCGGTGGCGGGACAGGACGGGGTCGCGGTCGATGAGCCGGTGCAGCAGTTCGTGGCATCCCCGATGCAACGCCACCAGATCCTCGTCCCGCTCCGCGGCAACCCACCTGCCGTTGTGGATGGTGACGCCGGCGTAGTCGACGTGGTGCAGCTCGAGCTCACGCTTCGACGCGACACCCCCGCACGCCGCGCACGCGAGCTCCCCTGTGCTGCGGAGCCGGTCGGTGAACCAGCGGTCCCGGCGGGCGAACCACGCCCTCGAGCGGAGGTAATCGCGTTGGTACCCGGCGTCGCGGGGCTTGCGGCGATTGCTCATTCGTCCCTCACCACCTCAACCGCCTCGACCTCAGCCGCCGGCTCCTCAGGAGAAGCCTTGTTCTCGGCTGAGGGAGTCGTCGGGGTGGTGTGGGTGTGGAAGACGGCTTGTTGTTCGCGTTCGGTGTCGGCTTTGCCGGTGCGGATGGTGCGGGCGTCGGCGCGTTCGTCCCATCCGGTGAGGTCCAGGAGTACGCCGCGGCGGTTCCGGTAGGCGAGGAGGCCGAGGTTTTGGGGCATGCGGCGGATCTCATCGACCGACATGAGGGGGAGGCGTTCGTTGTGTTCGCTGGTGGAGTGCCCGCTCTCCCTCGTCGTCCACGACCTCTGTGTGCGGCGGGTGTCTCTCGTGCCGAGAAGCGCTTCGACATCGCGCAGGTGATCGACGTGCGATGCGCCGCCGAGGAGGACTTTCGCGGTGGCGGCAGCCCAGATGGTGTCCGCTTCTGCTTTGGACCAGGACGTTTCTGCTTGGGAGAGGGCCTGCAACACGACGAAGGTGCAGATGCCGCGCCCACCACCGTCGGCCATGGTGCGGGGCAGGTTTCCCCACCGGAACATGTTGGCGATCTCATCCAGAATCAACCCCAACGGCAACGGCAACCGCGACCCGGGGGAGGCGAGCGCGGTGGTGCGGGCGACCTCCACGACGTCATCCATCAGCGCCGATAACCATCCGCCCATCGCGGCGGCACCGGAGGAGGACCCGATGAGGTAGAGGGTGTTGGGGGCGGTGAGGAACTCGCCCGGGCGGAAGATCGGGTCGCCGGAGCGGGGCATGAGGGAGTCGCGGATCTGCGGGACGGCGAGCGGGGCGACGGCGCCTTGGACACCGAACCAGATGGAGGAGACGAGCTTCTCATCCCCACTGATCGTCGCCTCCAGGCTGTCTCCCCACCCCGGTGCCCCATCACCGCGGAGAATGTCCACCGCCCCGCGGGCAAGGGCAGAGGAGGATCCCCAGTCGTAGATGTCGGCGATTGTTCTGCCGCCGACAGCGGCGGCGTGAAGGAGGCGGCCGAGGACGACACCGGAGGCTTGCGCCCATTCCTGGTTCGTGGACGAGGATCCGAGGGCGGTGCCGGTGATGATCGCGGCGCCACGTTGCATCGCCACCAGCGGGTCTTCGCACCCGGTGATGGGGGACACCCGGAGGGGGTGGCGGATGCCGGAGAGGCCTTGCGGGTCGAACACGTGCACGTCCCCGCGGGCCTGGCGGGGCCGCATGGTGGCGGTGAGGTTGTCGTTCGTAGTCGAGGTCGTGATGAGCGGCCCGGTCCAGTCGAGGATCGCGGAGATCAGAACCCGGTATCCCTTTCCGGAGCGGGGTGGGCCTTCCAGAGCGACGGAGTCTTCGATGGACACGTACACGTCCATCCCCCGCGACCGTCCGACCCGCCACCCGACATCCGCGGGCACCGCCCGCCCCGCCCCTGGCCGCAGCTGGGATGCCCTGCGGAGCACGGCTTTCGCGGAGAGGTGCTGGCGGATCTCCGACCCGGCCGCGAACCCCGGCCGGGTGCGCAAATCCGAGACGAACGCCCGGTCCGAGTGCTGGTAGCGGCGCACCGCCGTGATGACCACGACCGCCAGGGCGATGATGAGGAGCAGGGCGGTGAGGTCGGCGACCCGGATCTGCCACACCGGCAACTCACACCCCGCCGGAGCCGTATAAGTGGTGGGGTCCCCGGTCAGGGCAAGCCCAATGCCGGAGAACAGGCCCGTCGGGGTCGGGCGGGCACCGCACAGGGCCTGGGTGATTACTTCAGCGAGGAACGCGGTGGCCAGGGTGAGGACGATCCCTGCGGCCGCTGCGCCGGCGAGGATCTTCACAAGCAGCCCGTCACTCATCGTCGTGTCACCGTGGTCAGAGGGTGATGACGGTGGTGGCGGTGGCGCGAAGCCAGGCGTCTTGGGTGCGGGTGCGGAGCGTGCCCCACCGCAGCGGCCCGGATTTCAGGGCCGGGTCAAACGGGATAATCTCCACGGCGCGGACAAGGCCGGCGAACCCGTCGACGATGCGGACCAGGTCTTTCGGGTGCGCGGCCTCCTGCTGGGTGACGATGACCACGGCGTTGTCGGCGAGAACACGCGAGTGCGCATCCCGGGTGCGGAGCGCGTCCAGGAGAAGCGCGGCGGACTCGGCGGACTCGGGGGAGGCGAGGGTGGGGATGACGACCTGGTAGGACGAATCGATCATCCGAAGCCACCGATCCGCGGACTCGTCGTTGCCGGAATCGAACACCACCACCCGGTAGTACCGGGCAGCGACCTGCATCAGCAGATCGAACTCGGACGTGGTGAGGCGTTGGTCGGTGGCGAGGAGTTCGGGGTTGGAGCGGAGCACGTCGTACCGGTCGTCGGGCTGATGGTGCACGAACTGCGCGATCTCCGACACCGCCGCCGCCCGATCCAACAAACCCGGGGCGTGGCGGAGGAGGTCGCGGATGGTGGTGTCGTACCGACCAGGTTCGGTGCGCCAGCCCAGCGTCCCGCGGGTGTCGTTGTTGTCCCAGGCGAGCACATTCCCGCCCCCGTGCCGGGCGAGGACCGCGGCGAGCATCGCGGTGGTCATCGTCTTGCCCACCCCGCCCTTTCCGTTCACCACCGCGATGGTTCGGCACCCCGCCCACTGCGACGACACTGCCCGCACTGCCCGGGCCCGGGCCTTCTGCGCGTGTGACCCGCCGCGGGTCAATCCGAGCCGGGCCCAGAACCGGTGCCATCCCGACCCGCCGTGATCAGGGTCTGCGGGGGTGGTGAGGAAGGTTTGGCGGGGTGTGGGTGGCTCCGCAACCGGGGCCGCGTCCGAGACGGACTCATCCGTGAGGGGATCGTCCGTGGCGGGCGCGGCCGTGGAGGTGTCCTCCGGGTGCGGAGCCGTTTCCCTCACCTCCTTCCCAAACAGTTCGAGCTCCTCCGCCACGAGTTCCTCCTCCGTGAGGGCTGACGCGGGCGCCGTGTCGGGGGCCTCGTCGATCGCGTGCGCGTCGTGGGGGAGGGGTGCGAGGGTTCCGTCGGTGTGGACGACGAGGTGGTGGTCGCCGCGGTCACCGCGGGTGACGAGTTCGATGGGGGTGCCGGTGCGGCGGGCTTCGTCGGCGGCGCGGCGGACGACGGCGTGGCGGATGTCTTCATCGGCGGTGGTGGTGATGGGTTCGGTGTGCCCGTCGGGGCCGGTGTAGGTTGCGGCGGGCCCGGTGACGGTCGCATAGGCACGGACTCTCATGACAGCTCCTTCGATACCGGGGCCAACCAGCCCTCCACATCCCGACCCCACCCATCCGCGGCGGGTGTGGCGGGCCAGAGGTGTTCAAGTTCGTCCGGGTCCAGCAAGTGCAGGTGCGGGTCGTCGCGGTCGGCGGGGGTGACGGCGTCGTCGGTGCTGAACAGGTTGTATTCCCACGGGGTGCTGGTGGGGAAGCAGTTGACGAGGTAGGAGTATTGGCCGATGTAGGCGATGAACTCGCCCTTCTGCAGTTCCCTGGCCATCTCCACGTGTGGGGCGGGGAGGTTCAGTCGGTTGCGGAGCGCGGTTTGTTCTTGGTGGTTGACGCGGAAGATGAACTTGTTCTCGATGTCCCCGATGATCGAATACGCCAGGGCCCGTTCGGTGGAGTCCGCATCCCCGACCGCGTCGAGGTCGCCGATCTTGTGCAGGATGACAATGTTGCTGATCCCGTAATGCCGGGACAGTTTCAGCCACTGTTGGAACATCTGCAGCGACGCCAATGACGTCATATCCCGCCACCCTTCTTCCCGCACCACGTACCGGGTGCGGCGGGCGGACCGGTCGGAGATGACGGCCTGGATCCACGCGGTGGAGCACACCTGCGTCAACTGCGCGGCAAGCTCCCCCCGGGCGAACAGCTCGCTGGTGTCGGTGACAACGATGGGTGCGTCCTGATCGAACTCGACGGTGGATTCGTCTTCGAACAGGCCGGAGAGGTCCCCGTCGACGAACCGGCGCAGCACGAACCTCGGCTGCACCGCACCCTCAGCCACCCGCCGCTCCGACTCCGTCCCCACCGGCGGCCGACCGAGCTCCTCATACACACCCCGCAGCGTCGGGCGATCGCCCGTGGTGGTGACGCAACGGGCGAGGGCGTCGTGGATGGCAGCATGCTCGACAGCGGTGAGCCGGCCTGCGAGGGTCATCTCGACCAGGGCGATGAGGGTGCCGATGCGCCGCTGGGTGACCATCTGCTCGTGCTGCTCATCCGACGCACCCGTCCGCCTGGGCCCCCGATCCAGCGGGTTCAGGCGGGCACCGGTGCCACCGCCGAGGCGGATCACCTTCCCTCCGGGGATGGCTTCGGCGACGGTCACCCACTCCCCTTTCGGATCAGAGGGGACGACGACTTGGTGGCCGAACGCGATCGACCTCGTGGTGAGGGTCTTGATGGTGGCGGATTTCCCGGACCGGTACGCACCGAGCGCGAGGATGTTGGTCGAAAACGTGCCCCGATCGGAGGTATCGGTGTAGGCCTCCCAGGGGGAGAAATGCCAGAGGGCGTCCGCGTTGAGGTCGACCCCGACGATGGGACCGCGGTGGCCGAGGCCGGCGTCGGCGACGAACGGGTAGATCCCCGCCAGATGCTGCGACGTTGCCTGATGCGGCGGCAACGCCGGGGAAGCGAGATTCCAGTACCCGCCCTCGATCAACCCCGGCCCGAACGGACCCCGAACGGCCGGGTCCGGCAGCGACCGATCCCGACGCGTCGACCGGGGTGGTTGCTCTTCCCTGCTGAGCGCGGCGAGTTCGCGGCGCAGGGTTTTACGTTCACGGCGGGTGAGGTTGCCGGGAGTGAAGGTGACGGTGCGGCGAGTCATTTCATGCCCAGTCCGATAGGCAGCGCGTTGACCATGAGCGCTTCGGCTTGCTGGCAGTACAGGATCTGCGCTTCCATCCCCGCCCGCGACAACGCGTTGCGCATCCCCGCGATCGCCTGATCCAACTCCTCCTCCGTGGGAGCGGTGACGGTGAGGTATGCCCCGTACCGGTACTCACCGTGACCTGCGACGATCTCCTGCTCCTGCTTGCCGAGTGCTTCCCAGTCGGCAAGGTCCGCAGCCGACCCGTCCGCGCCGCGCTTCGCACGCAGCTTCTCGTTTCCCCGCCACACTTTCTTCTCATCCCGGATGCGGCGGAGTGCTTTGGAGACGGGGACGGGGGTGAGGACGAGGGAGAGGATGTGGGTGACCGCGTCGCCGGTGTGCGGGTGGCGGGCGAATACGATCGGGGACACGAACCCGACGGGGGCGTCCGAGCGGGGCCACTCATGAATCCACATCGTGCAGTGCACTCCGGAATCGGTGACCACGATCCCGTTGTTCCCCTTCGGTTCATCTAGGAACATTGGCCCGATTGCCACCGGGTCCACCCCCGACTGCGCCTCGTCCCGGTTTTGCACTGTGCCGGCGAACTCCGGATCAAACGCCACCCGTCCCAGTGCTGCGACATCCCGCGGTGTGAGCCATTTGCGGACGCGGACGCGGGCGGCGTGCAGGGCGTCAGCGAGGTTTCCGGCTTCAATGTAGGCAAGCGAGGTGATGGCGGTTTTGCCGCCGCCGAGGGATTTCAGTTGGGCGCCGAGGGCGACCAGGTCCAGGGTGAAGGTGAGGTAGTTGCGGTGCGAGACTGCGAACCGCTCCGACCCGTCCATCACCTCCCGGTAATTCACCGCCACCACTGACCCCTGGTCCAGGTTTCGGCGCAGCCGCACCGTGTCGTAATGGTCACGGGCGGGACGGATCGTGGTGGGAAGGGTGCGTTCTTGCAGGGTGACGCGTTTCACCCCGGGGCGTTGCGTGAACGAGGCGAGGACGGTGGACCACTGTTGGGCGAGGTCGAACCGTTCCGGGGTGTCGTGCATCAAAAACCCCTGCACCTCCAGTTCGGCGGTGACGGACACGGTCCGGTCGTGCGGGTTGTACACGCACGCCATCCCCTCCACCTCCCACAACTGGATCGACGCCCGCACCCCCGGCATATTCAACGTCCCCGAAAGCTGCACACGCTCGGGGCGGAACGACTGTGTCGTTGCCCCGGCCGCCTGCCGGACCTGCTTCATCACCCACAGGCCCGCCATCCGGGGTGTGGAGATCCCGTGAATGCTCGTCAGCGCGGTGATCCCGAACGCGAGGTAGAGGGGGGCGGCGTAGAGGAGTCCGGGTGGGCCGAACCGGTTGATGCCGATGAGGAGGATAAGGGCGGCGGCGGCGACAAAGGCCAGCTGCCACCCGTCCATGCCCATCACCACCCCCTGGCGGGATCGGCGCGGCAACCGCACCGGACGTGACTGATCCATCGCCGCACTCATCACGACGTCCTTCCATTCGGTGACACCGCCGGCCGTGGAACTCCCGCACCGTTCTGCGGCGACGGGGTCGACGCCTGCGGTGTCGGCTTCGCGCCCGGCGGCGGGGTGGACGTTGTCGTCGGTGATGACGCCGCAGCGGGGGAGCCGCGGCCGGCCGTCCGGGATGTCGCGGGGCGGGAGCTCGGGGCGCCGGGGCCTTTCACGGGGCCGCCGGTGCCGGCACGGGTGCTGGTGGGGAGGGCGACGGAGCCGCGGGAACCGAGGGTGCTGGCAGGCGACGCACCCAGCCGGGTCGGGATGCTGACGGCGGTGCGGGCGCCGCTGGTGGTGATCCTCCCGGCGTGAGAAGCGGCGCTCGAGCCGATGCCGTCGGCGGCGGCTGCGCCGACGAAGGAGAAGAGGCCGAAGATCGCGAACGGGGCGAACGCGACGAGCACGAGCCCGAACAGGAGGGGCCAGGACTGCGGGTCCCAGATCGTCTTCACCGTCGATAGCCCGTTGATGATCAACGTGACGAACCCGATCGTCAACGGGCCCGTGAGGAGAAGCACAATGACTGCGGATGCGTATCGGACCACCCATTGGGGACCGATGCCGCGGATGGGGAACACCATCCAGGCGATCGGGCCGACGGCGATCAGGGCGGCCAGGACGATGTTGCGGAAGGTGAACACGAGCATCAGTAGCAGCATCCCGATCATTAGCAGCCCGTGGATCACGAATGCGAAGAAGTAGTTCGCCTGCCCGCCCGCCCACATCACCCCCTGCAGGGTCGCGAACAGACTGCCGGGGCCTTCACGGTTGAGGATGTACCAGGTCAGGTCATCGATCGCGTTCAACAGGTGCCCGGTCACCCACAAGGTCAGGGGTACGGCGGGGATCGCGATGAATGTGCGCACGAGCGCCCCGACGAGTTGCTCACGGTCGCCGGAGACGATCGCGGCAGCGATCGCCCACACCATCGCCCCCATGAGGATCACGAGGATCGCCCACTGCCAGAACGACCATTCCTCAACCGCCGCTGACCACAACAGTGACGAGGTGTCGAACCGCATGTTGTCGGCAACAGCGAACATCATCGTCGTCGCCGACAGCGCCATCCCCCGGCCCGCGTTCTCGAACGTCACACAGACCACGTCGCCGAGACTGCAGCCGTATTCCACAAGAAGCGGCTTCCCGCCGTCGTTGCGGAGCGCTTCGACGTGACCGGAATAGGTCGTGCATACGGTGCTGCGCGTACCAGCCGCGAGAACTCCCGCAAAGCAGTGCAGTGCCGTGACCGACGCGGGATCCGTGGGGGTGCAGGAGATCTGCCCGCTCGTGTTGGTGCAGGTGACGGGCTGAGCCGGAGCGGACCAGGGTTCGCCTTCGATGGGGTTTGCCGCCGCGACCACTTTCGCCGAAGCCGTGGTTGCTGAAGCGGTGGCGGGGAGTGCCGCGCCGAGCGCGAGGAACAGTCCGAGGGCTGTTCCGGCGAGGAGGGCGGCGGGGGTGCGCATCAGAATCCGAAGTCGAAGTTCACGAACCACTGGAACAGGCCGGATGCGGCTCCCAGGACGGCGGCGGCGATGAAGATCCACAGGATGTTCTCGCCCGCCCATGTCCGCACCCGGTCAGATGCCAGCCCGCGGAACGCCAACGCGGCACCGGCGATGATCAACATTGCCAGCACCACAATCAGCGCCGCCGCGAGGAGGTAGGAGACGAGGACTTGGAGGCCGCCGAAGAAGGGGGCGCTGAAATCGGGCTGGATATCGGGAACATCAACACCCAACGGCCAGGAGTGGGAGAGGGACATGGGTTTGCTCCTTCGCTAGGACTAGACGAGGGGAAGACCGCGCGCGGCCATGAACGGTTGCGGATCGATCGAACGACCCTGATGAGTGACCTCGAAATGCAAGTGGCAGCCGAACGACTTCCCCGTATTGCCCTCCGCACCCACCGCAGTCCCCGCCGTCACGGATTGTCCGGTCGTGACGCGGAGGGAGCCGGTGGTCATGTGGCCGTAAAGGGTGATGAGGGAGTCGCCGTGGTCGATGCGGACGGTGTTCCCGTACCCGAAGTAGACCCCGGCGGTGATCACGGTTCCGGGGCCGGCGGCGTAGATCGTGGACCCGCATCCTTGGGCCATGTCATACCCCTGATGGTTCACGGAGCAGTAGCTGCACCCGCGGACCGGGTTATGCCCGTACCCGCGGCCCTTCGTGTAGGAACCGGCGAGGGGGTAGGCCCAGTCGCCGGCGACGGCGGGGCCGCCACCGGGCCGTGGGGGAGTGGTCGCGATCGATTGCCCGGCGAGGGCGAACGGGATCGCGATCCACGGGGTCGCGAAGAACGCGCTCACCAGCAGGAGGAGGATGAGCGTTCCGATCGCGATTCGCTGTCCAGTCCTCGTCTTGGCGAGGGCTGCGATCGCGGCGACCGGGGCTCCCATGTCAGGGCTCCAACGGCTCCGTGAAATACCGGACGACCTTGCAGTCCCCTGCCCGTTGATCGGTATTGGGTGTCGGAACCGAGGCGGGACCGCAGAGAACCTGCACACTCACCCGCACGGTCTCCTCGAACTCAACCTCCGTGCCGGTCCCATCGTCCTGCGTATACGTCAACAGGACATCCATCGTCCCGATCGACATATCCCCGGAATCGTCGTCCGACACGTCGACGAACACGATGTCGCCGACGGGATCGGCCTTCACACGTCCATCGCTGGCCGCGAGGAGATCCCACTCCTGCTCGGGTAAGACAACACCTTGGCGAAGTTCCAGCCGGGCTGCGTCAAGCTCGATCTGCCGGTCGGCGTCCGTGGCATAACGGGTGTCCGGGGTGAACCAAGAATCCAGGTGGGAGAGCCAGTCAGGGCGTTCAGCTTTCGTCGTGTCAAAGGTCGACGCGGCTGCGAGAGCTGCCCTGATGTACACGTTCGGGTCTGACGTGATGGGTTCGGGAACCCAGCCGAACTCCGCCACGCTCGCATCCACGACGGCGTCGACATCGGGCGGCGAACTCGAAGAGGTGGACGGCTGTGATGTGCCAGGCGTCGTATCGGGGGACGGGGCCGGTCCAGGGGTCTGGCGAGACAGCAAGGACGCGACGATGATCGCAACGATGCCGACCAGCAGGACGCCGCCGCCCACCACAGCCCACACCAGGCCGCGCCGACTCGATCGCTGGGATGCCATCATCGCTGCCCCTCCTGAACACTCAGGACGACGAGCAAACCCAGTCCGACAACGAACATGCCTCGCCGTCCGTGCATCATAGACACGAAACGACCTGCTCGAAAAGGATCGATCGAACCGTTCCGAACGGCGTGCGCGAGCGAAGAGCGAGCGGCAATTGGGGCCCGGCTCGCTTGGTGCTCGAACGATACTCGCGCGTGGCGGAGGCTGTCTGTAGGTCGTTCGGGGGACACGCGGAGCGTCCGGTCGACAGGTGTTGCCGAGGTGACGCTCCGATGCTCCATGGGTGAAGAGTTTAACTCGCCAGTAGATGAGTGTCTAGTTAAATTCTAAACCCCGTCGCGTGTGTTCGCGCCGGGCCTGCGAGAATGCGTGCATGCCAAAGATCGCGCGCCCGACAGACGACGACACTGCGGTGCTGCCACTGTCGCTGCTCGGCAATGAAGCCAAGGTCGGAATCATTCGGTTCTTGCGCGCGAATCCCAACAGCACCAGACAACGCATCGCTGACGGCCTCGGCATCACTGTGGCAACGGTCAGCAGCTACCTCGCGGAATTCGAAAGCGCCGGTGTGCTGCTAGCCAACCCCTCGAAGGGGATCCGTAAACGGGGAGATATCCCCGCGTACCGAGTGAATAGCGCGATCGTCACCGAACTTTACCTGCAGCTCGGGCTGGCTCTCGGAGAGATCTAGCATGATCCGGCGCTGACCCCGCGAGTGATTCAGCAGCGCCCCTGTGCCATACCGCATAGCCAAATCCGGGCCTCGGACGCATCTTCCGGCAGATCCTCGACCCGCCGCCACGCGACCAGTAGCGTCTCACCGAAGAGGCCGGCGGCATCATCCGCCCGCGCCCGATCCGCCGGTGCAGGAACCGCAACAGGTCCGCATTCGATTCGCGCAGCGCTGTTGGTCAAAAGCCGATTCTTGCGATTGATAGGGGTCACGGCGCAACGCCCTCGCACTACATCTGCTGGTCCCCACCGAAACCGAACACCACCCGTGCGGGGAAGCAGGCGCCGAACTCGCGGAACGGGTCGACGCCGAAAATGGTGCGGACCGAGATCGACGAGGTCACCATCCAGGTGCCGCGGGATTGGGCTGGGACGTTCAGCCCGGTGGTGCTGCCGAAGCATCAGCGCCGGATCGCCGGGTTCGATGACGCGGTGATCTCGTGGTAGGAGAGCGGCATGACCACCGGCGATATCGCCAAGCATCTCTCCGACCTTTATGGCAGCGAGGTGTAGCGGGACTTGGTGTCGGCGGTGACCGACAAGGTCATCGGCGATATGCAGGAATGGCAAGCATGCCCCCTCGACGGGATCTAGGGACTGCTGCACGAGTAGGCGACATCTGATCACGTTTGCCCGGTAGGGTCAGCCTGGAAGTGAGCTGCTGTGTCCAGGCCCGTGTGGGAGTTCCGTGGTGATCTCGAGTGCGTCGTCGAGAACCACGACTGCGCGCGAAGGTTGAGGATGCGTCGTCGTGCTCTCGAACCCGCGTGATTCCGCGGAAATCTACCTGAACCACCACCCATCACCGTTCGATCGGTGGAGTTCAAATCCCTCCGTCGCGCGCACGTCGACGAGGCCCCTTCCGAGGACTTGAAAGCGTGCCCACATTTTGCCCACACCTGAGTCGTTATCGGCGCTCCCAGTGGCCCTCAACAAGCGCCGAAGTTGTTGCGAAACCGCGATTTTCCGGGACAGTTGCCGTCAACCTCCGCGAACCGCTCTGCCCGTAGGTTCCTCATAATCGTGAGGTCGAGAGTTCGAATCTCTCTCCCGCTACGCAATGAAGGCCCCGGCTTGTTCCGGGGCTTTTTGCATGACCGGATACGGGACGAAGCGCTGACCCCCGACGACACGCGGGAATGATCATCCCCGGCATCCTCACGGACAGACGCGGACCCTGCGGCCTCCGAAGCTGACGATGTCGCCGAGCTGCAGCTGCCGTCCGCGGCGGCGGTCGACCTCGTCGTTCACCATCACGTAGCCGTCGATGATGGCCTCTTTCACATCTCCGCCGGAGTCGAGGAGCCCGGCGAACTTCAGGAACTGCCCCAGGCGGATCGACTCACCGCCGATCGGGACATCGTCGATGGGGGTCGGATTCGTCATTCCCGGATGCTAGCCGACCCGGCTCCGTTCCCTTCACGCCGCCACGTCGACGATGCGCTGCGCCCCATAGACCGGGACGAGTGCACCGCCCGTCGCGGCGGCGATATCGGCCGTGAAGGTGCCGACGAGGTGCGGCGCCAGCCACACCTCGAACGTCGTCTGATCGGCGTAGTTCGATTCGCCGAGACTCGCACGATGTCGTGACGCCCATTCGCGAAGCAGATGGTCGATGCGGCCCGCGTCCGCATGACCGACGGCGAGCGTCGCCTGAGTCAAGACCTCGCGCCGCACCAGCCGAACTCGATCGAGTGCCTCCGAGGTCGCCGAGGAATACGCGCGCACGAGTCCGCCCGCGCCGAGCTTCACGCCGCCGAAATAGCGGGTGACGATCACCAGGACATCGGTGAGGTCGCGTCTGCGCAGAACATCGAGCATCGGTGCGCCGGCAGTCCCCGACGGCTCCCCATCGTCCGAGGAACGCGCGTGCTCGCCGGAGAGCCCCGTGACGAGCGCGAGGCAGTTGTGGTTCGCGTCCCAATACCGCTTGCGCGTCGCGGCGATGAGCTCTTCGGCATCCCCGGGCGAGGGGACAGGAAAGGCATGAGCGAGGAAGCGCGACTTCTTGACGATGAGCTCGTGCTCGATCGGCGTCGCGATCGTGCTCGGGTAGCGCGGCGTCGAAGTCACGCTCCCACGCTAGCCACGATGACGCGGACCGGATTCACGGTGTCGACGGCGACGGGTCATCGTGCGTGATCGTCGTCTGCTGGTACAGCGCCAGCCTGACCTCGTCGTCGATGACGCAGTAGTGGCTCGTCATGAGGGCGGTGAACGACTCGCCATCGCGCTCAGCGCGTGCCCGATAGACGAGGGCGGCTGATGCGACGCCGGTCGGAATGACTCGCGCGTCAGAGAGGACGTAGGCCGCCCACGGCGGCGATTCGTTCAACGACTCGGCCACCGTCGCGCGGTCGAGGATCATCCCGTTCACCAGGACCATGACGGCATCCTCGGTCATCAGCTCGCCGTAGAACGTGCCTCCGCGAGAAGCGCAGAGTGCATCCCATCCGCGATGTTCCAGGGGCAGGAGCGTGTCGAGCGTCAGCCGGTCCATGAGTTCAGCCTCGCGCGTCCGCGTCGGATCCTCCAGAGCAGCGCGTGTGCGATCAGCGCAGGAAGTCGTCGAGCGCCTCGATGAGCCGATCGATCTCGGCGTCGTCGTTGTACGGTGCCAAGCCGACCCGCACGCCCGCATCCGTGCCCGTCGCGAGCGCGCGGAAGGGCTCGTGCGCATAGAAGGTGCCGGCCGGTGCCGCGATGTCGCGCGCCGCCAGGAACCGGCCGGCCGCGGCGGCATCCCGATCGGCGAACGTGAAGAACAGCGTCGGTGTGCGGTCCTCGGCGACCGAGTGCACGACGAGGCGGTCGCCGTGCGCCGCGAGCGCGTCTTCGATCCGATGGCGCAGCCGGAGTTCGTGCTCGTGGGTGAGGTCCGCCGCCGCGACGAGGCGCTCGCGCCGGCTCCCTCCCGCCGGTGCCAGGCCGGCGATGAAGTCGACCGCCGCCGTCGCGCCCGACATGAGTTCGTACGGCAGCGTGCCGAACTCGAAGCGCTCGGGCACCGTGTCGGGCGACGGCAGCAGCTTGTCGGGGCTCAGCTGATCCAGCAGATCGGGGGATGCCGCGAGGGCGGCGCAGTGCGGGCCGAAGAACTTGTACGGCGAGCAGACGAAGAGATCGGCTCCGAGCGCCTGCACGTCGACGAGGCTGTGCGCGGCGTAGTGCACACCGTCGACGTAGACGAGAGCGCCGACCTCGTGCGCGCGCTGCGCGATCCGCGCGACCTGCGGCTTCGTGCCGATCAGGTTCGAGGCACCCGTGACGGCGACGAGGCGCGTGAGCGGGTTCACGACCTCGTCGAGGTCGTCGAGGCGCAGGTCGCCCGTCGCGGGATCGAGCTCGAGCCACCTCACCGTCACCCCCGCTCGCGCGGCGGCCTGTATCCACGGCCGCACGTTGGAGTCGTGGTCCAGCTCGGTCACGACGATCTCGTGGCCCGGCTCCCACGCCTTGGCGAGGTGGCGGGAGAAGTCGTAGGTGAGCTGCGTCGCGCTGCGCCCGTAGACGATGCCTTCAGGAGCGGCACCGAGCAGGTCGGCGAGCGCGTGCCGGAACGCGGTCACGGCGTCCTCGGCGTTCTGCTCGCTCAGGATCCCGGTGCCCCGGTTCGACAGGGGCCCCGTCAGCGTGCGCGCGACGGCTTCGCCGACGACGGCCGGGGTCTGCGTTCCGCCGGGCCCGTCGAAGTGGGCGATGCCCGAGGCGAGCGAGGGGAACTGCTCTCGGACGGCGGCGACATCGAGCATGTGGACTCCTTCAGGCGAGGGGCTCCCGCCGACCATATCGCGCACGGGCGCGCTTGGCGCCGGGGTCAACGCCGTCCGCCGGCGTGATCGAAGATGAGGCTCGTGTTCGTCGCGGCCACCTCTTCGCGCAGGCTCAGGGTGTCGCTCACGAGCTCGCGCATCGCCGCGGCGTCGCGCACGGCGACGTGCAGCAGGAAGTCGAGGTCGCCCGCGACGAAGTAGACGTGCCGCGTCGCGGGCAGCCGCTCGAGGTAGGTCTGGAACCGCCGCAGGTCGCCGCGCGCGTGCGCGTGCAGCCGGATGCCGATGAGCGCCTCGAGGTCGAGACCCGCGGCGGCGGGGTCGACATCGGCGTGCACGCCGCGGATCGCACGGGATGCCACGAGCCGGCGCACGCGCTTGTGGCAGGTCGATTCGGCGATGCCGACGCGTGCCGCGAGTTCGCTGTTCGAGACCCGGCCGTTGCGTTCGAGCTCGCGGAGGATCGCGAGGTCGATGTCGTCGACCTCGAATGCGCGCGAAGATTCCTCTGTCCGCATCGGCCTACCCCCTCTGTCAAGAGTGATTCTTCCTTATGGCCACCTCCCAGGCAAAGAATCTGCACGATCACTGAGGTGCAGCATCCGATTCTGCATACTTGACGGCAGGAAGCCCATGACCGAGGAGGTATTGTGGCGCGTTCGATCGTCATCGGTGCAGGAATGGTCGGTCTCGCGACCGCGTGGCACCTGCAGGAGCACGGCGTCGAGGTCACGGTGCTCGATCGCGCGGGCGTCGCGGCGGGTTCGTCGTGGGGCAATGCCGGCTGGCTGACCCCCGGCAAGACCATCCCGCTGGCCGACCCGAGCCTGTGGACGTACGGACCGAAGGCGCTGCTCGACCCCGATGCGGCACTGCACGTTCCCTTCCGCGCCGATGTCGCCCTGTGGTCCTTCTTGGCCCGCTTCGCCTCGCACGGCTCGATGCGCGCGTGGAACCGCACGATGGCGGCGCTCACGCCCATCGACAAGATCGCCCTCGCCGGCTTCGACGAACTCGCCGAGGGCGGCGTGGACGCCTGGACGAAGAAGGGGCCGTTCGTCATCGGCTTCACCGACGAACCACACTCGAAGGGCTTCCTGCGCGAGGTCGAGGGTGTCATCCGGCATGGTCAGGACGTGCCGTTCGAGCGGCTCACCGATCCGCGCTCACTCGTGCCGCAGCTCTCCGACGCCGTCACCGTCGCCTACCGTCTCGACGGGCAGCGCTTCCTCGAGCCCGGACCCTACGTCGAAGCGCTCGCCGAGGCCGTCCGCGCCCGCGGCGGCGTGATCCGCACCGATGCGACGGTCACGGCGGTCGGCTCCACGGGCCGCCCCTCGGTCACGCTCGCCGGCGGCGAACAGCTCGAGGCCGATTCCGTGGTCGTCGCGACCGGAGCATGGATGCCGCAGCTCGCTCGCCCGCTCGGCGTCAAGGTGCGCGTGCAAGCCGGCCGCGGGTACTCGTTCACCGTCGACACCGACGAGCCGATCGACTACCCCGTCTACATGCCGTTCCAGCGCATCGCCTGCACGCCGTACCAGGGGCGCTTCCGCATCGCCGGCACGATGGAGTTCCGCCGCCCCGACGAGGCCCCTCAGCCCCGCCGCATCCAGGCCATCGTCAACCAGTCGCGCGCCCTGTTCACCGGCATGGATCTCGACGACCGTCACGACGAATGGGTCGGCTCTCGCCCGGTCACCCCCGACGGGCTGCCGCTCGTGGGCGCCACCCGCGCACCCGGCGTCTACGTCGCCGGTGGTCACGGCATGTGGGGCATCGTCCTGGGCCCGGCGACCGGCAAGCTCCTCGCCGAGCAGATCGTCACGGGCCGGGTCGACCAGGCGATCGCGCCGTTCAATCCGCTGCGCTGATTTCGCGTTCCGTCATCGCCTCATCGGGGATCCGATCGACGGGGATCACGACGACGTCCTGCAGCTTCCAGTCGAGCTGCGCGATCTGCTCAGCCGCGGTGCGGAGGACGTCCGTGCCGACGGGGCGGCGCCCCGACGGCACGAAGAAGACCTCGGCGTGGAAGACATGCCCGAGGTCGCGCATCCGCACTCCCGCGTCACGCACCCACGGCTGCCGGCGCATCGTCGCGAGGATCTGCGCGAAGAGCGGATGCGTCTGGCCGCTGTCGAAGGTGCGGGCGCTCTCGTCGACGAGATCGCGCACGGCGGCACGCGTGTTCCGGAAACCGTCGAGCACGATGCCGAGCGAGATGAACAGGGCGGCGACACCGTCGAGCCACCACAGGCCGACGCCGATGCCGAGCACGCCGATGATGGATGCGGCGTTGGTGTGCCAGTCGGCCTTGGCCATGTCGGCGTCGGCATAGAGCAGCTTGCTGTGCAGCGTCGGCGCGATGCGCAGCTTCGCGCGTCCGTAGATGAACGGGCCTGGCACGATGAGCGCCATGACCGCGACCATGAGCCAGCCCTGCCAGATCGTGTACCCGAAGAGGTTGACCGTTCCGATCGTGGGATGCTCCGCCGCCACGAGCCCCGTGACCGATTCGAGGGCGAGGTTGCCGCCGACGGCGAAGAGGGCGACCCCGGCGACGAGATGGCCGATCACCATGGCGCGGTGGAAGCCGAAGGGATGCGAGGGGGAGGGGTCCCGACGGATGAACAGCAGCGCGATGAGGAACGCGATCTGCGGGATGAGCGAGAGCATGTCCTCGATCCACGCCGTCTTCATCGCCTGGGAATTGCCGACGACGAACGCCACGAGTGTGATCGTCCCGACGGTGTAGGCGATCGTGATCCACTCCCACGTGATCGCCTTCTTCAGCGCCTCCCGCTGCTCGGCAGGAAGATCGGTGCGGCCGACCGGGCTCACTCCGCCACCTCTTCGTCGAGGAACATCTCCACTTCGGAGAGGAAGCGGTTCTCACCGAGCGGGACGAGCATGACGATCTCGCGACCGTCGCCCCCGTCGAGCTGCGGGTATCCGCGGGTGACCGCCGCACGGTCGGCCCAGGGAGTCTGCGCTGTGATCCCGCCGACCACGAGATCCAGCTCACCCTCTTCGAGCAGCGTCACGAGCATCTCCTCGCCTCCGACCGTCCAGTCGACGGATGCGTCGTGCTCCCGCGCAAAATCGTCCACCATGTCTACGAGCGGGCCCGCCGGCTCATCGCGCACGACCTCGACGAGCCCCGGTTCGGGTACCGCCCCGGCCCGCAGCACCGACCCTTCGACACGCGCCGTCGTGCCGTTCGGGTCTGCGGGTACGTGCAGGCCGCAGCCGGCGAGCACCAGTACCGCGCCGATGCACATGGCGATCGCCGTCCCGGTCCTTCCGCGCACCGCACGCCCTCCGTTCGCATGCTCAGCATGACGCCGCTCGTGCTCGGCCGGAGGGCCCTTGCGCCGTGTGCGGCGCCGGGTGTAACCCGGTGAACGGATGCTGCGCAAGGCCTTGTCGCGTGCCTGCGCCCCGACGAGACTCGCCGCATGGTCTTCATCGGGTACCACGCGTCTCACGAGCAGCTCGCGCCGAGTGCGGTGTTGCGCGCCGTCGCCCGAGCCGAATCGGCGGGCTTCGACGGCGCGATGTGCTCGGACCACGTGGCACCGTGGGGGCTCGCGCAGGGTGAATCCGGACACGCCTTCAGCTGGCTCGGCGCCGCCCTGGCATCGACGGGATTCTCGCTCGGCGTCGTGACGGCACCCGGCCAGCGATATCACCCGGTGATCGCAGCGCAAGCAATCGCGACGCTCGAGGAGATGTTCCCCGGCCGGTTCTGGGCCGCTCTGGGCAGCGGTGAAGCCGTCAATGAGCACGTCACGGGCGACCCGTGGCCGCCGAAGGCGCAGCGCGAAGAACGGCTCGCGGCATCCGTCGATGTCATCCGGCGCCTGCTGACGGGCGAGGAGGTGACGCGGACGGGGGTCATCGACGTGCATCGCGCTCGGCTGTGGTCACGGCCCGGCGCGCCCCCGCCCCTGCTCGGCGCCGCCGTCAGCGCAGAGACGGCCGGATGGGTCGCGGGGTGGGCCGACGGCCTCGCGACCGTCGCACAGGCGCCGGCGGTGCTCGAGCGCGTGCTCGCCGCGTACGCGGATGCCGGCGGCACCGGCCCGCGCATCCTGCAGGTGCACGTCTCGCTCGAGGAGTCCACGACCGAAGCGCTTGCCGTCGCGCGCGACCAGTGGCGCCATTGCGTCATCGACGCCTCGCTGTGGGACATCGAGCAGCCCGAGGACTTCGACGCGCTCGCGGCCGACCCGAGCGACGACGACCTGCACGCGGGCGTGCTGATCGCCGACGACGCGGCGGAACTCGCGGCGCGCATCGCGCATCTGGCCGCACTCGGCTTCGATCGCGTCTATCTGCACGGGGTCGGAAAGGACCAGGAGCGCTTTCTCTCCCGGGCCGAAAACGACCTGCTGCCGGCACTGCGGAGGCTCGCATGAAGATCACCGACACCAGCGACCTGTGGTGGAAGCACGCCGTCGTCTACTGCCTCGACGTCGAGACGTTCATGGACGGCAACGGCGACGGGACGGGCGACTTCGCGGGCCTCGCGCAGCGCATCGACTACCTCGCCGACCTCGGCATCACGTGCCTGTGGCTCATGCCGTTCTATCCGACGCCCGGCCGCGACGACGGCTACGACGTCAGCGACCTGTACGGCATCGACCCGAGCCTGGGCAATCACGGCGATTTCGTCGAGGTTCTGCGCACGGCTCACGACCGCGGCATCCGCGTCATCGTCGATCTCGTCGTCAACCACACTTCCGATCGCCATCCCTGGTTCGTCGCGGCGCGACGCAGCCGCTCCTCGCCGTATCGCGACTTCTACATCTGGCGCGACGAACCGCCCGCGCAGAAGCAGGAGACGGTCTTCCCCGGCGAAGAGGCGAGCGTCTGGGAGTACGACGAGCGCACCGAGCAGTACTTCCAGCACGTGTTCTACCGGCACCAGCCCGACCTCAACATCGCCAATCCGCGCGTGCGGGACGAAATCGCCAAGACCATGGGATTCTGGCTGGCCCTGGGGGTCTCGGGCTTCCGGCTGGACGCCGTCCCGCACCTCCTCGAGGTGCCGGCAGACGCAGACCTCGGCGATCCGCACGGGTTCCTGCGCGACCTGAAACGGTTCCTGCAGCGCCGTTCCGGCGATGCCGCACTGCTCGGCGAGGTGAATCTGCCATTCGAGGAACAGGTGCGCTTCTTCGGCGGCGAGCATGGCGGCGAACTCGATCTGCAGTTCGACTTCGTCTCGATGCAGGCGCTGTACCTCTCGCTCGTGCGGGACGACCCCGCGCCGCTCATCGAGGCGCTCTCGTCGCGCCCCGCGATCCCGACCGAGACGGGATGGGCCAACTTCGTGCGCAATCACGACGAGCTCACCCTCGACAAGCTCACCGAGGCCGAGCGTGACGAGGTGTTCGACGCGCTCGCGCCGGATCCGGCCCAGCGCGTGTACGGTCGCGGGATCACGCGGCGGCTTCCGCCCATGCTCTCGGGGGATCCGCGCCGCATCCGGATGGTCTACAGCCTGATGTTCTCGCTGCCGGGCACCCCCGTGCTCTTCTACGGCGAAGAGATCGGCATGGGCGAGAACCCCGACGTGCCGGGCCGCGGATCGGTGCGCACGCCCATGCAGTGGACCGACGGCAAGAACGGTGGATTCTCGGATGCCGCGCCGAGCCGGCTCACCTCCCCGCAGCCGGGCGACGGCTACGCGCCCGCGCACGTCAACGTGCGCCGGCAGCGCAACGACGACGACTCGCTGCTGATGTTCGTGCGGAAGCTCATCGCGCGGTACCGCGCGTGCGTCGAACTGGGCTGGGGGGAGCTCGAGTTCCTCGACCATGACGGCGAGGGTGTCATGGTGCACGCCGTGACGGCCGAGGTCGGGCGCATGATCGCCCTGCACAACTTCACCGCCGTGCCCGTGCGGGTGACGGTCGAGGTCGGCGAGGTCGACGAGGGGACGGTCCTGCTCGACCTGCACGGGCCCGAGCAGCTCGAGATCGATGACCGGGGACGGGTCGAGTTCGCCCTCGAGCCCTACGGCTTCCGGTGGATGCGGGTGTCACCGCCCGGCGACTCCCGCATCGCCTGAGTCACAGGTCCTCGGGCGCGAGGTCGCCCTGCCCCTCCTCGCCGAGCTCGGCGGCGACGGGGTCGGTGCCCTGCGTCTCGGGCTGCGCCGCGGCATCCGGAAGATCGGATGCCGGGATCTCGGTGTCATCGACGGGGCGTTCGGCGTCGATGCCGGTCGTGCCGTCCCATTCGGCCTGCGCGGGGTCTTCCGCGGGATCCGCCTCGATCGAGCTGTCGCGATCGCCGAGAGGCTGGAAGTCCTCCTGGGGTGCATCCGGAGTGCTGTTCATGTCGTGCTCCTTTCCGATCTCAGCCTCGCCGCCTTCGGCTGGACCGTCGACCCGGTTGCGGAAGGCGGGAGCCGGCGCTATCGGCGGGCCGGCTCCCGGCCGGTAGCGCCGGAGTCCCTTCCACGCAACCCCCTGGCCGTACCCGGTTCGCCGGGCGACGCTCAGGGTGACCCGTCGTGCGTCGGCGGGAGAGCAGGAGCGCGATCATGGCCACCGGTCCGGTCTTCGACTTCGTCCCCTCAGGGACGGGAGCATGGCGACTGCATAACCGCCGGGCGGGCGAACTCATCGCGTACGTCGAGCGGGTCGCGTCGGGCCACTACGAGGTGGTGTGGGTCGCGGGAACGCACGGCATCCGGATGTTCGACTCCCCGGAGGCCATCATCGATGCCGCATCGGCGCTGTTCACCGCAGAGGAGCATCACCCCTCGACCAAACCGGCGCCCATCCCGCACCGCAGGCCGTTCCACGCGCGGCCCAACGTCGCCTAACCACGGCCCGCGTCGACCTCGAGCCCCAGGGGGACGTGGGACACGGGATCGAGCCCCGTGACCGTGACCCAGCCGTCGGCGAGGAACGCGGCATCCGTGCCCGCTTCCGGCGTCGACGGCAGATCCTCCACCGCGAGCCGCACGTGATGCTCGTGCCGCTCGGACATCGTGGTCTGCACGATGCCGAACGGGGCCAGACTGGCCTCGATGACGCCGCGCGTGGTGGCGGTGTTGGGTGCGTTGAGGTTGACGACCGTGCCGCGCGGCCGCTCGATGATCTGCGGGACGATGGCGAGCGCGGCGTGTGCCGCCGTGTCCCAGTGGTACTCGGTCGGGCGCATGCCCACGTCCAGCGACACCGCAACCCCCCACGCACCGTTCAAGCCACCGGTCAGCGCGGCCCCGACCGTGCCGGAGTGCAGGATCGCGCGCCCCACGTTCGCGCCGTGGTTGACGCCCGACAGAACCAGATCGGAGGGGTCTCCGAAGGCACCGCGCGCCGCGATGAGGGCGATGAGCCCCGGCCCGCCGTGCACCGCGAAGGCCGGCACCTCGTCGAGGCCGGGAATCGTCCGGCGTTCCACCGCGATCCTGCCGTCGGCCTCCTCCGCCATGATCGACGCGCTCGCGCCGCTGGACTGGCCCGCCGGCGCCGCGATCGTCACCGCGAATCCGGCGTCGCGGGCGGCCGCAGCGAGCACGTGCAGCCCCGGGGCGTCGATCCCGTCGTCGTTCGTCACGAGCGCGCGCATCAGTCCTCCTCCGCGTCGCCGTCGGCCGGTTCGGCGAGAGCCGCCAGACCGTCCGGGCTCACCCGGCCCGTCACCGGCTGATCGATGCCCGCCGCCGCGTCGTCGGCGAGCGGTGTGACGACCACGTCCTGGCGCAGTTCGATGATCGCGTCGGGGTCTCCCGTTCCCAGACCGTGCCGCGTCACGTTGAGCGCGCCGGCCGCGGCGCCGAGGATGACCGCGTCGCGGGGTGCCTCGCCGCGCGCGATGCCCGCGACGGTTCCCGCCGTCAGCGAGTCGCCCGCGCCGTGCGTGTCGGCGATCTCGAACTGCGGCGGCCGGATCTCGAGGAAGCCGCCGGCGTCGAGGAACAGCGCGGGTTCCTCGGCACGAGTCACGATGACCGTCGCCGCCCCGGTATCGCGCAGACGCCGCATCGCCGCCATGATCTCGTGCGGGCTCGCTTCGTCGATGAGCCCGTCGTCGCGCAGCTCCTCGTGACTGACCTTCAGCACGTCGACGCCGCCCTCGAGCGCGGCCTCGAGTCGATCACCCGCGAGATCGACGACGACGGTCGCACCGCCCGCGCGCAGGTCGGCGGCGAGGCGGCGATAGGTCTCGGGCGGCAGTGCTTCTTCACCGGCCGGCCCGCTCAGGATGACCAGCCGCGACCGCTCTCCGAGCGCCTCGCGCAGAACGACACCGTAGAGCTCGTCGAGCTCGTGGCGTCCGAGCGGATCGCCGTCCTCCTGCGCGACGACCGTGCGCTCGCCGTCTCTGCGGTCGTGCAGGTACGCCGCACCGCGACCCGACCGCTCGACGGCGGCGACCGAGATGCCCTCGTCTTCGAGCAGGTGGCGCAGCACGGTGCCCGTCTCGCCCGACAGGACGCAGCACATCGTGACGTCCACGCCCAGACGCCGCAGCATCCGTGCCTGCCAGACGCCCTGGCCGCCGGCGTGGATGTGCACCTCGGGGCCGTCGGACTGTCCCTCGACCGTGACGGTGAGGATCGGCACCGGCGCGAAGATCGTGACGTCTCTCATGCCGCCACGCTAAGCACTCGGCGCGGGGATCGTCAGCCCCTTGCGGAGGACGCGAAGTGCCGCAAGGGTATCGTTGCCGGATGACCTCGAGGCCTCCTGGCTGGTACGACGACGGACACGGCGCGCTGCGCTGGTGGGACGGCTCGACCTGGACCCCGCACGTGGCGACTCCCGAGCCCGAGCGGTCCGACGCAGACGCCGACGACCTGCCTCCCGAGCTCGCCGAGCTCGTCGACGACCGCGACGGCGACACCCCGGGCGCGTTCACCGCCGCGACCGGAACCCGCCGCTCGGGCCTGTGGATCGTGTGGGCGGTGCTGGGCGTGCTTCTGCTGGCCGTCGTGATCGCCTTCGCGGTCGCGATCCCGCTGCTCTTCCTGGGCAACGCGACGGCTCTTCCGGCCGGTGCCGGGATCGGATTCCGGTTCGGATGACGCGGGATGCCGCGGCTCGGCCACGTGACCTGCGCTACGTCCTGACCTGTCTCGGCATCGGTCTGGCGGCGGGGCTTCTGTCGGGTCTGTTCGGGGTCGGCGGCGGCACCGTCATCGTCCCGCTCCTCGTGCTGGGCCTCGGGTTCGACCAGCGACTCGCGGCGGGCACGTCGCTCGGCGCGATCGTGCCCACGGCGGCCGTGGGCGTCGTGTCGTACGCGCTGACCGATTCGGTCGCGTGGATCCCCGCGCTCATCCTCGCCGCCGGAGCCGTCGTCGGGGCCCAGATCGGCACGTGGCTGCTGCCGCGGATGCCGGTGACGGTGCTGCGCTGGGGCTTCGTCGGCTTCCTCGCGATCGTCGTCGTCGGGCTCTTCCTCGTCATCCCCTCGCGCGATGCGGGTCTGCCCCTCACGGTCGTCAGCGTGCTCGGCCTCATTCTGCTCGGCCTCATCACGGGCGTGCTCGCGGGCCTGCTGGGTGTCGGCGGCGGGGTCGTCGTCGTGCCGGTGCTCATGCTGCTGTTCGGGGCGAGCGACCTCGTCGCCAAGGGCACGTCGCTGCTCATGATGATCCCGACGGCGTTGTCCGGCACGATCGGCAACATCCGTCGCTCGAACGTCGACCTCATCGCGGCGCTGCTGGTGGGCGGCGCGGCGTGCACGACGACGGCACTGGGCGCCTGGCTCGCGACGGTCATCGATCCGCTCGTCGGCAACATCCTGTTCGCCGCCTTCCTGATCGTCATCGCCGTGCAGATGGCGCTCAAGGCGATCCGCGGGCGCCGGCGCTGAGCCTGCCGCTCGATAGGATGTGACGGTGCCAGTGAACCCCGAGCTCGTCGGCCGAGAGTTCCCGCCGACCACCCCGTATCTCGTGGGCCGTGAGAAGGTGCGCGAATTCGCTCGTGCCGTCTTCGCCGACGACGCAGCCTACGTCGACCCGACCGCCGCGCGGGCTCTCGGCTACGCCGACGTCATCGCGCCGCCCACGTTCGCCATGGTCGTGCAGGACCTCACACTGCAGCAGCTGCTCGCCGAGCCCGACTCGGGCATCGAGCTCTCGCGCGTCCTGCACGCCGAGCAGCGATTCGCCTACTCGCGCCCCATCGTCGCGGGCGATGAGCTCACGGCGCAGCTCGCGATCACCGGCATCCGCACTCTCGGTGCGAACGCGATGGTCACCAGCGACGCGACCATCACGGATGCCGACGGCGACCACGTCGTCACGGCGACATCCGTGCTCCTGGTGGGGGCGGACGCATGACCGCGCTGTCCGTGGGCGACGTCGTCGCAGAGCGCTCCGTGCACCTCACGCGGGAGTCGCTCGTGCGCTACGCGGGGGCCTCCGGCGATTTCAACCCCATCCACTACCGCGACGACGTGGCTGCCTCGGTGGGTCTTCCGGGCGTGCTCGCACACGGCATGCTCACGATGGGCGTCGCGGTGCAGACGGTCACGGGCTGGCTCGGGGATCCCGGCCGCATCCTCGACTACGGCGTGCGGTTCACGCGCCCCGTCGTCGTCGACCCCGAGACGGGCGCCGATCTCACGATCGTCGCGAAGGTCGGCGCCGTCGACGACGAGACGGCACGCATCGACCTCACCGTGACGCACGGCGAGACCACCGTCCTGGGCAAGGCGCAGGTGCGCGTGCGCCTGGCCTGACACGATGCCCGACATCACCCCCATCGCCCTGGCGCAGCTGACGACGCTGCGCACCGGCGGTGCGCCGGAACGCATGATCGACGCCCGCACGACCGACGAGCTCGTGTCGGCCCTGCGCGGACTGTGGGCGAACGACGAGCCGTGGCTCGTGCTCGGCGGCGGGTCGAACCTGTTCGTCGGCGACGAACCCATCGAAGGCACCGTCGTGCGCGTGCTCACGCAGGGCATCGAGCAGCTGCCGTCGCCTCGACCGGGGCACGTCCGGCTGCGGGTGCAGGCCGGGCACGATTGGGATGCCCTCGTCGCCTACGCCGTCGCGCACGGACTCGCCGGCATCGAGGCGATGGCGGGGATTCCCGGCACGGTGGGCGCTGCCCCCGTGCAGAACATCGGCGCGTACGGTCAGGAGATCGTCCAGACGCTCGTCGAAGTCGATCTGATCGACGAGGCCGACGGCGAGGTGCGCACGGTCGCCGCGCCCGAGCTCGGACTCGGCTTCCGCACGTCGGTGCTGAAGCAGCACTACGGCTCCGTGCCCGCCCGATCGGCCGTCATCCTGGCGGTGACACTGGAGCTCGCCGAGGTGGGGTCGACGGAACGCCCCATCGCGGGTGCGCAGCTGCGCACGGCGCTCGGGCTCGACGAGGGGCAGGCGGTGTCGTCGGCCTGGATCCGCGACCACGTGCTGGCCACTCGTGCCCGCAAGGGAATGGTGCTCGACGAGGCGGACCCCGACACCCGGAGTGCCGGCTCGTTCTTCCAGAACGCGATCGTGTCGGCGTCGTTCGCGCGCACCCTGCCTCCGGAATGCCCGCGCTGGGAGGTCGCCCCCGAACGGGAGTCGGTGCTGGTCATCCCGCTCGCCTCGTTCGACGGGTACGTGCCGCCGCCGACGGCGCACGAGTCCGCCGTCAAGGTCAGCGCCGCCTGGCTCATCGAGAATGCGGGGCTCGGCAAGGGCTTCCGCATCGGCCCGTCCCGCGCCGCGCTGTCGAGCAAGCACGCGCTCGCCCTGACGAACCGCGGCGGCGCGACAGCGGCCGAGCTCGCGCAGCTCGCCCGCTTCATCCAGGGGCGTGTGCAGTCCGAGTTCGGACTCATCCTCCAACCCGAGCCCGTGCTCGTCGGCGTCGAGCTCTGACCCCCGCCGATCGGCGTGTTTCCGGGCTTCGCGGCGCCGCGGCCGATAGGTTCGCAGAGCACGGAAGGGGAATCGCGAACATGCCCGCGCGCTCAACGAAATCGAAGGCTCTGCCACGCCACGGGCGTGCGCTCGTGACGGTCTCCGTCCGGGACTCGAACGGCTTCCTGCACCACTTCGGCGACATCGACACGAGCATCGGCGCCGTTCACGAAGCGCTCGCGATCCTGCAGCTCCAATCGGCCGAGATGGATGCCGCGCACCGCGACGGCGCGAGCGCCTGAAGGCCGACGGGCGCCGATTCCTGCCGCGCGACGTCGTCTCTGAGCCACCCGCACGCCATGCCGCGGGCTCGTGCCGCGGCATGCATTAGCCTGCGACGAGGAGGCAGGGATGAAGCGGATTCTCGCGGTGACGACCGCGCTCACGGCGTTGCTCCTGGCGGGCTGCGCGGCGGGGGAGAGCCCTGCGCCGACCCCGTCGACCGGAGCTCTCGGCGCGCCGGTCACGTCGGCTGAGCTCGCCGACTACGGCGGCGTCGTGACGATCGAGCTCGCCTCACGGTGCACGGCCTCGCTCATCGAGACGGGCGTCGACGACACCGCGGCATACCTGCTCACCAACGGACACTGCGCGGGCCTGGACGGCGACCCCGCGAACCGCACCATGATCGACGACGAGGCGTTCGGCGAGGCGACCTTCTTCCAGACCGCCGACACCCCCGACGCCGTTCGGCTGCGCGTCGCCGCCGAACGTGTCGAATACGCCTCGATGCGCGGCACCGACATCGCGATCGTGCGCCTGGACGCGACGCTCGGCGATCTGCGGAAGGCAGGGGCCGTGCCGCTGCCGATCGCGTCCGCGCCAGGTGACGTGGGCAGCGACGTCGTCAACATCGCCGCGCCGACCGACGACGTCGACGACGACGAATGGGTGTTGCGCCGCGGTGCCTGCACGCTGGGCAGCACGGTCGACGTCATCGAGCACACCTGGCTGTGGCTGGCCGCACAGCGCACCGACTGCCCCGGTGTGCGGGGCGGCTCGTCGGGATCGCCGCTGATCGCCGACGGCGAGATCGTCTCGCTCATCAACACGACGAACACGGGGATTCCGGTCGAGCGCGGAGACACGTGCTACCTCGGCAAGCCGTGCGAGATCGACGGAGACGCCGCCGTCTTTGTTCCCGATTCCAGCTACGGCGTGCACGTCGCCGGTGTCGGAGACTGCTTCGCCGACGGTGACTTCGCACTCGGCGGCGCCTGCCCCCTCGAAGTGTCGACCCTGTGGGACATCGCGGGAGGCGGCATCTTCGCGCCCGACGGCGCCGACGGGGCGGGCCGGACCCCGGAACTCGCCCTGCGCAGCGACAGCGATGTCGAGGTCGCCGTCATCACCGACGTCGCGCTCGGCGATGCGGCGCGCTGCACCGACGCGTCGGCGTATGCCGGCGCCGCGCGTCACGCGGTCTCGGCGGGCGCCGAAGACCCCGTCGTGGTGCCCGTCACGCTGCCCGTCGAGAACGGGTTCGTGCTCGCGTGCGCCGCCGTCCCCGGCGAAGAGGCGCTCGCGGCCCGGTTCATCTTCTCGATCGACGCCGTTCCGCCCACGGTCGGGCCCGAGCTCGCGATCGAGCGTCTCGGCGACACCGACGTCATGGTCGATCCGCTCTTCGACATTCCCGACATCGCCGACATCCACGTGCTCTTCGGCCCGCCCGACGAGACCGACTGCGCCGACCGCGAGGCCTACCAGCCGTACCGGCGACAGTCGTACTTCCTGGCGGAGGCCGACCTGCCGCTGCGGTTCTGCGCCGTCGGATTCGACATGGCCGGCAACGAGTCTCCCGTCACGGACCGGCTCATCCGGTAGCGTCGCGGCCGCGGCGCTGCCGGTGCGGACGTCGCGATGACGTCGGTGCGTGCGTCAGTCCGACGTCGTCTGTTCGGGGCGCTCGAGGCCGAGGAACGGCTCCATCGCCCGGGCGAAATCCGCCGACTCGCCCGCGCGCACGACCGTCGCGCCGTACCCGAGGGCGATGCTCGCGAGCGGCCAGCCGAACTCTTCCGCCTCCGCCGCGGCATCCCCCGAAGGATCGAGCGACGTGTCCTGGATGGTGAGATACACCCACTGGTACCCGTCGAAGACGCTGGCTGAGACGTGCCAGCATCCGCCGTCGGGGATGGTGCAGTATCGGTCGCGATACTCGGCGTCCATCGTCTCGCTGTCCAGGACGAACGCCCCCAGGCCCGCGTCGGTCGTCACGCGACTCGCGGCATCGATCACGGCGTCCCAGCGGGCAGGCGCAGGCACGCCGTCGGACTGCAGTTCGCAGCAGTTGACCGTGGTCAGCATCGATTCGCCGCCGTAGCCGTTGCCCGTCTGCGGATGCCAGTCATCATCGCCGAACCAGGACTGCTCGGCCTCGCTCGGGACGAGGGCGAGGCCGGATTCCTGCTCGACGGCGGTGCGGAGCTGTTCGATGAGCTCTCTGGCGGGCTCCTCGAGTCCGTCCTGGTCCGGCGCGCCGAGCATGGCTTCGCCGCCCTGTCCGGCGTGAGCGGGGTAGTCGGTCCAGTCGACGACGATCGTCGCCCCCGCGGCATCCGTGTAGGTCGATGTGGGGGAGGGCCCGGAAGTCAGGACGCCGCAGCCCGTCAGCAGCAGGCCTGCACTCATGAGCAGGGCTGCTCGGCGCGCGCGGATCAGGGTGGAGCGCGGGTGAGGCTCCGCGCTCATCACTGGGCGAACAGCTCCTGCAGGCGTCGCACGCCCTCGAGGAGCGCGTCGTCGCCGAGCGCATACGAGAGGCGCAAGTAGCCCGAAGGGCCGAAGGCCTCGCCGGGCACGACGGCGACCTCGGCCTGGTCGAGGATGAAATCAGCGAGCTCGAGCGTCGTGTCGATGCGGGTGCCGCGCCACTCGCGGCCCAGCAGGCCACGCACGTCGGGATAGACGTAGAACGCGCCGAGCGGCGTCGGCACCTCGACGCCGTCGATCGCGGCGAGCTCGGACACGATGAGCTTCCGGCGGCGGTCGAACGCGAGACGGAAGTCCTCCGCCTCGGTCTGCGGGCCCGTGAGGGCGGCGAGCGCCGCGCGCTGCGCGATGTTGTTCACGTTCGACGACAGGTGCGACTGCAGGTTCGCGGCGAGCTTGATCGCATCGGCGGGGCCGACCATCCAGCCCACCCGCCAGCCGGTCATGGCGTAGGTCTTCGCGACGCCGTTGACGAGGATCGTCTGACCGGCGACCTCGGGCACGGCCTCGACGACCGAGACCGCGCGAACGCCTTCGTAGACGAGGTTCTGGTAGATCTCGTCCGAGATGATCCAGATGCCGTGTTCGAGCGCCCACTCGCCGATCGCCTTGGTCTCTTCCGCCGTGTAGACCGAGCCGGTCGGGTTCGACGGAGAGACGAACACGAGCGCCGTCGTCTTGTCGGTGCGGGCCGCCTCGAGCTGCGCGACGGTGACCTTGTACTCCTGATCGGCGCCGGCGAAGACCTCGACCGGGGTGCCCCCGGCCAGCGCGATGACCTCGGGGTACGTCGTCCAGTAGGGCGCCGGCAGCAGGACTTCGTCGCCCGGATTCACGACCGCCTGGAACGCCTGGTACACCGCCTGCTTGCCGCCGTTGGTGACGACGACCTGCGACGGGGTGACCTCGAGGCCCGAGTCGCGCAGCGTCTTCGCCGCGATCGCCTCGCGCAGCACGGGCAGCCCGACGGCCGGTGTGTACCGGTAGTTCGCGGGATCCTGCAGTGCGTGGGCGGCGGCCTCGACGACGAACGGCGGCGTCGAGAAGTCGGGCTCGCCGGCGGCGTACGAGATGACGGGCCGGCCGGCGGCCTGGAGGGCCTTCGCCTTGGCGTCGACCTTGAGGGTCGCGGACTCGGCGATAGCACTGAGCTTGCGGGACAGGGGGGCGCGTTCGGTCACGACAACGAGCGTAGTCGGCCGGTATTCCTCTGGGGAGATGAACATCCAGCATCATCGGGAAGATTCGCCCGGTGTCGCAGGCGCCTTGCGCGGCGTGCCGGTGGCTGCGTGCCGGTGGCTGCGTGCAAGGTGACAGCATGTCATCACACCTGATGATGCTATGCTGTCAATCGTGCGTACGACCGTCACCCTGGATGCCGACACAGAAGCCGCGATCCGCCGGCTCATGGCGCAGCGGGGCATCTCGTTCAAGCGTGCTCTCAATGACGCGATTCGCGTCGGGACGACACCGGCAGCCAAGCGGGCGGGCGGGTACACGAAGCCGCGCGACCTCGGGGCAGCGGCGATAGATCTCGTCCATGCGAACCGCGTGCTGGGAGAGATGGAAGACGTCGAGCTGGTGCGGCGCCTGCAGGTCGGACGATGAGGGTCGTCGACACCAACGTCCTCGTGTACGCGGTCGACACTCGCAGCGCGCAGCACCGGGCATCCGTTGCGTGGCTCGATGCGGCACTCGACGGTGCGGACGATGTCGGGTTCAGCTGGAACGCGCTGCTGGGGTTCGTGCGCCTGACCACGAACCCCCGGGTGTTCCCGTCTCCGCTGACGGCGTCGGAGGCGATGGCGCAGGTTCACGACTGGCTGGCCGCTCCCAGTGCTCACGTGCTCCATCCCGGCGCGCGTCACGCCGAGATCCTCGAGCGTCTGCTCGTTGCGCGCGGAACCGCGGCGAACCTCGTCGATGATGCGCATCTGGCGGCACTCGCCATCGAGAACCGCGCGAGCGTCGTCACGTACGACACCGATCTCACTCGCTTCGACGGCGTCCGGGCGATCAGCCCCGACGATCTGACGCTGCGCGACAGCTGACGCAGGACGGTCGCACCGTCTTGCGTCACCGTGGCGCGCGGCATCCTGGCACGACGAAGGCCCGGATCTCGCAGACCCGGGCCTTGTCAGGGGATGGACTCAGCCGAACTGGTTCATCGTGTTGTTCGTGCCGCCCGCCTTGAGAGCGGCATCCCCGGCGAAGTACTCCTTGTGGTTGTCGCCGATGTCGCTGCCCGCCATGTTCTGGTGCTTGACGGTGGCGATGCCCTCGCGGATCTCGCGACGCTGCACACCCCGGACGTAGGCGAGCATGCCGTCGTCGCCGAAGTAGCCCTTGGCCAGGTCATCGGTCGACAGGGCGGCCGTGTGGTAGGTCGGCAGCGTGATGAGGTGGTGGAAGATCCCGGCGCGCGCCGCGCCGTCCTTCTGGAAGGTACGGATCTTCTCGTCGGCGAGCCCGGCGAGCTCGGTGTCGTCGTACACCACGTTCATGAGGTCGGCACGGTCGTAGGTCGAGACGTCCACGCCCTGCGCCGCGAGCTGGTCGTAGGCCTGCTGGCGGAAGTTGAGCGTCCAATTGAACGACGGGCTGTTGTTGTAGACGAGCTTCGCGTTCGGGATCTCCTTGCGGATCTCGTCGACCATGCCCGCGATCTGCTCGACATGCGGCTTCTCGGTCTCGATCCACAGCAGGTCGGCGCCGTTGCGCAGCGACGTGATGCCGTCGAGCACGCACCGGGCCTCGCCCGTGCCGGCGCGGAACTGGTACAGGTTGCTGGCGAGGCGCTTGGGGCGCAGCAGCATGCCGTCGCGCTTGATGACGACGTCGCCGTCGCCGAGGTCCGCCGCGTCGATCTGCTCGACATCGAGGAACGCGTTGTACTGGTCACCGAGATCACCCGGCGCGTGCGAGACGGCCAGCTTCTGCGTGAGGCCGGCGCCGAGCGAGTCGGTGCGCGCGACGATGACGCCGTTGTCGATCCCGAGCTCGAGGAACGCGTAGCGCACGGCGTTGAGCTTCGCGATGAAGTCGTCGTGCGGCACCGTGACCTTGCCGTCCTGGTGGCCGCACTGCTTCTCGTCCGAGACCTGATTCTCGATCTGGATGGCGCAGGCTCCCGCCTCGATCATCTTCTTCGCCAGCAGGTAGGTCGCCTCGGGGTTGCCGAAGCCGGCATCGATGTCGGCGATGATCGGCACGACGTGTGTCTCGTAGTTGTCGATCTGCGACTGGATGAACTCCACCGCCGTCTCGTCGCCGGCGACGCGGGCGTCGTCGAGCTTCGTGAAGAGCAGGTCGAGCTCACGGGCGTCCGCCTGCCGGAGGAAGGTGTACAGCTCCTCGATGAGCGCCGGCACCGAGGTCTTCTCGTGCATCGACTGGTCGGGAAGGGGGCCGAACTCCGACCGGAGCGCTGCGACCATCCAGCCCGACAGGTAGAGGTAGCGCTTGTTCGTGGTCTTCAGGTGCTTCTTGATCGAGATGAGCTTCTGCTGCCCGATGAAGCCGTGCCAGACGCCGAGGGACTGAGTGTAGAGCGACGAATCGGCGTCGTACTCGGCCATGTCCGTGCGCATGATGTCGGCCGTGTACTGAGCGATCTCGAGGCCGGTCCGGAAGCGGTTCTGCGCCCGCATGCGGGCGACGTACTCGGGGTTCACGGCATCCCAGCGGGAACCGTTCTGTTCCTTCAGTGCCTGAATGGCGGCGATGTCGTTCTGATAAGCGGTCATGTCAATCCTTGGTCTGTGTGCCGGTCGGCTCGAAGGAGCCGTGGGGGAAGCGGTTCACTCGCTGTCGTTGAGGTACTTCGCGTACGCGGGGAGCGTGAGGAACGCCGGGAAGTCGATGCCGAGCGCGACCTCGCGGAAGATCGCGGCGGCATCGTCGAAACGGTCCCCGCCGGTCCTGTCGACCTCGCTCAGCACCTGCGTGATGAGCCCCTCGATGTAGTCGCGCGTGATCGGCGTGCCGTCGTCGGTCGTGCGGTCCTGGTGGATCCACTGCCACACCTGCGAGCGTGAGATCTCGGCGGTCGCGGCATCCTCCATCAGGTTGTCGATCGCGACGGCGCCGAGGCCGCGCAGCCACGCCTCGAGGTAGCGGATGGCGACCGAGACGTTGCCGTACACACCCGCCGCCGTCACGGGCCGGCCGATGTGCACATCGATCAGGTCGGCCGCTCGCACCTCGACGTCGTCGCGCTGACGGTCGATCTGGTTGGGGCGATCGCCCAGCACGGCGTCGAACTCGGCCCTCGCGACGGGAATCAGATCGGGGTGGGCCACCCACGTGCCGTCGAAGCCGTCTCCGGCCTCGCGCTTCTTGTCGGCGGCCACCTTCTCGAACGCGCGCGCTGTCACCTCGGGGTCACGCCGGTTCGGGATGAACGCGCTCATGCCGCCGATCGCGAAGGCCCCGCGCTTGTGGCACGTCTTGACCAGCAGCTCGGTGTAGGCCCGCATGAACGGCACGGTCATCGTGACCTCGCTGCGGTCGGGGAGGACGAATCGCGCCCCGCGGCCGCGGTAGTTCTTGATGATCGAGAAGATGTAGTCCCACCGGCCGGCGTTGAGGCCCGCGCAGTGGTCGCGCAGCTCGAAGAGGATCTCCTCCATCTCGAAGGCGGCCGGCAGCGTCTCGATGAGCACCGTGGCGCGAATCGTGCCGTGGGGAAGCCCCACGTACTGCTCACTGAACGTGAAGACGTCGTCCCACAGCTTCGCCTCTTCGCTCGACTCGAGCTTCGCGATGTAGAAGTAGGGGCCACGACCGCCGTCGATGAGTGCCTGGGCGTTGTGGAAGAAGTACAGCCCGAAGTCGACGAGCGACCCCGAGGCCGCCAGTGTCCGGCCGCCGCGGTCGGTGAAGGAGATGTGCTTCTCGGTCAGGTGCCAGCCTCGCGGGCGCATCACGATCGTGGGCGTCTGCTCGGCGGTCACCTCGTAGACCTTGCCCTCGGGGCTCGTGAACGACAGGTCGCCGCGAATCGCGTCGCGCAGCGACAGCTGACCCTCGATGACGTTGCGCCAGGTCGGGCTCGTGGCATCCTCCTGGTCGGCGAGCCACACCTTCGCGCCGGAGTTCAGCGCATTGATCGTCATCTTCGGGTCGGTCGGACCGGTGATCTCGACGCGGCGGTCCTCGAGGCCGGGTCCCGCGCCGGCCACCTGCCATTGCGCGTCCTCGCGGATGTGCCGGGTGTCGTCGCGGAACTGCGGGTCGTGCCCGTTGCCGATCTCGAACCGGCGGCGCATGCGGTCGGCGAGTCGGTCGTGGCGGCGTCCGCAGAAGCGGAGGTGCAGCTCGGTGAGGAAGGCGATGGCCTCGGGGGTGAGGATCTCGTCGTAGCGCGGGCGGATCGCGCCGAGGATCTCGATCTGGGGTTCGTGGGTCTGGGCGGGGATCGAAGCGGTGTGTGTACGCATCGGCGTCGCGGTCGCAGGTGTCATGGGTCCTGGCCTCTCTGTGCGGAACGTGGAAGGTGGGGAACGGATGGCGCTTCGTTGTGCGAAAGCCGGGCGGTGGGTCGTGGCATCCACTCTGGGTGAACTTCTGGGGCTGAACCCACGGATACCGCTGTGAACTTTGCGCATACTTCTGCTTTCGTGACAGAATCCGGTCATCGTCACGGGCAGAAGGAGCCGATATGGATGCGATCCTCGATATGACTGAGGATGTGGATGCACTCACGATCGGCCGCCGTATCCGGCAGCTGCGCACGCAGCGCGGGATGACGCTGGACGAGCTCGCGACGGCCGTCGACCGTGCTCCCAGTCAGCTGTCGATGATCGAGAACGGTCGTCGTGAACCCAAGCTCACACTGCTGCGCGCGATCGCCCGAGCGCTCGGCTCGACGCTGGACGCGCTCCTGGAGTCAGAGCCTCTCGATGAGCGCGCGACGCTCGAGATCTCCCTCGAGCGCGCCATGCGCGGGTCCACGTTCCAGGCGCTCGGCATCGAGCCGTTCCGCATCGGAAAGACGATCCCCACCGAGGCGCTCGCCGCGATGATCGCGCTGCAGGGCGAGATCGAACGACTGCGCGACGAGCGTGCCGCGACCCCCGAAGAGGCTCGGCGCGCCAATGTCGCGCTGCGCAAGCTCATGCGCACGCAGAACAACTACTTCGCCGACCTCGAGGGGCATGCGCGGCGGATCCTGGATGCCGTCGATCACCCCGGCGGCCCCCTCACGCAGCGCACCGCGTCGGACATCGCGGCGCACCTCGGGTTCACGCTGCACTACGTCGCCGATCTGCCGCAGACGACCCGCAGCGTCGCCGATATCAAGAACGGGCGGCTCTATCTGTCGAGCCGGCTCGCGGCGAAGGGCGACCCGCGCACCGCTGTGCTGCAGGCGCTGTCCAGCCGCATCCTCGGGCATCGCGAGCCCACCTCGTATGCCGAGTTCCTGCGCCAGCGCGTCGAGACGAACTACCTGACCGGAGCGCTGCTGATTCCCGAGGCGCACGTCGTGCCCGCGCTGCGCGAGGCGAAGAAGGACCGGGCGATCTCGATCGAGGATCTGCGCGACGCCTACTCGGTGTCGTACGAGACGGCGGCGCACCGGTTCACGAACCTCGCGACGATGCACCTCGACATCGCGGTGCACTTCCTCAAGGTGCACGAATCGGGCACCATCACGAAGGCGTACGAGAACGACGACGTCAACTTCCCGACCGACCGTCTCGGCTCGATCGAGGGGCAGATGTGCTGCCGCAAGTGGACGTCGCGCGTCGTCTTCGACGAGGACGACCATTTCAATCCGTACTACCAGTACACCGATACCGGCAACGGCACCTACTGGTGCACGGCGCGCGTCGAACTGTCGAGCGAGGGGGCGCACTCCGTGTCGGTGGGCGTGCGGTTCGATGACACGAAGTGGTTCCTCGGACGCGACACCGTGAACCGCGGCACGTCGACGCACTCGGTCGAGGCGTGCTGCCGACGCGCTCCCGCCGAGCTCGAGTCGGCGTGGCGCGAGCATTCGTGGCCGAACGTGCGAACACCGCGGACCCTGCTCGCGACGCTGCCGACCGGCGCCTTCCCGGGGGTGGACACGACCGACGTGTACGAGTTCCTCGAGGCGCACGCGCCGCGCTGACCGGGCGGCGGACAGGCTCGCGAACGCCGTGAGTCAGCCGCCGCGCACCCGCAGCGCAGCCCACAGCTCGGCGCGGGTCGCGAACGAGGTCAGATCGCGCCCGAGGATCTGCTCGATGACGCCCAGCCGCGTGCGGATCGTGTGCCGGTGCACCCCGAGTGCCCGCGCGGATGCCTCGTGGGAGCAGTCGTTGTCCAGCCACGCGGCGAGAGTCTCGACGAGGCGCGTGCCCTCTTCTGTGTCATGATCCGTGAGCGGCGCAAGCTCGGCGGCCGCGAGCACGTGCGCGTCCGCGGACAGCGCCGACAAGACCCCCGCCGGGGCGACGTCGGCGAAATCGGTGAGCGGTCCCCGCCCGCGCGCGCGGGCGACGCGCGCCTGTTCGAGCGCGCTGTGAAAGGCGTCGTAGCCCACGGGGTCGGACACCCCCAGCTGCGTGTCGAAGCGTGCCACGACATCGTCGAGGATGCGACGGTCGTCGGCGGGCACCACGATCACGAGGCCGTCGTCACTGCCGCCGAAGAAGACCGACCCGCGCCGTTCGTCGATGCGCAGCTCGAGGAAGTCGGTGAGCCCGGCCGCGCCGCTGTCCACGGCGTCCGCGATCGCCACCAGCACGGGCGCCGTCGGCAGTGGACCCCACAGCTCGTGCGCGATGCGTCGCGCGAGGGCGGGGTCGCCGGTGAGCAGGATCTGGATGAGTCCGGCGCGCAGCGCATTGCGCGCACGCGCGAGGCCGTCGTGCTGCTCGAGCGCGAGGCCGGCCATCGCGATGACCGCTGTCACGACGCCGCGCCCCTCGTGATCGAGCCCGCCCGCCGCGATCGCGATGACGCCGCGCAGGCTTCCGCCGCGGCCGAGCGTCTGCAGGGTGAACGCCGTGGCCCCGATCTGGAGCGCGGAGCCCGCGCGGGCAGCACGCCGCAGCACGATGTCGACCTCGTCGCGCAGCGAGGCTGCCGTCTCGGCGTCGAGGGCGGCGGGATGCTCGCGGACGAGCTCGCCCGCCGCGTCGAACAGCCCGACCCACGTCTCGAGTTGCCGCGCGAGCTCCGCGAGCGTCCGGTCGAGTCCGTCCGGGCGCAGGGCCGCGAGCGAGATCGCACGCTGGGCGGCGAGCGCCCAGCTGCGCCGTTCGAACGTCTGCGCTGCGATCGCCTCGGCGTTAGCGCGCGCGATGGCGATGAACGGCGTGCGGTAGGGGACTTCGAAGAGGGGGATCCCCGCCGCACGACACGCGTCGGAGAGATCGGGCGGGATGCCGTCGCGCACGACCGCCGTGCCGAACCCGAGCCCCGCGACGCTGCGTGACGCGAGGCGCTGGACGTACGCGCCGGGGGTGGTCGCGTCCTCGCCCTGGAACTGGGTGCCCGTCGTGAGCAGCACGAGCCCCTCCGAGAGGAACGGCGTCGGGTCGGCGAGATCACTCGAGTGCACCCAGCGCACTTCGCGGTCCAGCGCCGCGGGGGAATCCGCTTCGGTGATGAGCGTGAGCTGCAGGTCGCCGCTGGCGAGAAGCGCACGCACAGTGGGCGCTGGCGCGACGGCGGGCATGGCGACTCCTCCTGTACGGGACGTATAGCTGTCCTTCCAAAAAGTACACGTAGGCACGTGTCTTTGCCCGGGGGCACCCGTACGCTCGCGAGCATGATCCCCACGCCTACGCCGCTCGGTGGACCCGGCCTCGTCCAGGAGCGCCGACTGATCACCAGCATCCCGGGTCCGAAGTCGCAGCGCCTGCTCGAGCGGAAGTCCGCCGCGGTCGCAGCGGGGGTCGCGCACACGGTGCCGATCTCAGCCGTCGCGGCCGGCGGCGGCGTCGTCGTCGACGCCGACGGCAACTCGCTCATCGACCTCGGCTCGGGCATCGCTGTCACGACGCTCGGCAACGCGCATCCGAAGGTCGTGGAGGCCGTGCAGGCGCAGATCGCGCAGTTCAGTCACACGTGCTTCATGATCTCGCCGTACGAGTCGTACGTCGCCGTCGCCGAAGCGCTCAACCGCGTGACCCCCGGCGACCACGCGAAGAAGAGCGCGCTGTTCAACTCCGGCGCGGAGGCGGTCGAGAACGCCGTCAAGATCGCGCGCAAGTTCACCGGCAGGCACGCCGTCGTCGCGTTCGACCACGGCTACCACGGCCGCACCAACCTGACGATGGCGCTCACGGCGAAGGCGATGCCCTACAAGAGCGGGTTCGGTCCTTTCGCGAGCGAGATCTACCGCGCCCCGCTGTCGTATCCGTATCGCGACGGTCTTTCCGGGGCGGATGCCGCGAAGCGGGCGATCTCGATCATCGAGAAGCAGGTCGGTGCCGGTGATCTCGCCGCCGTCATCATCGAGCCCATCCAGGGGGAAGGCGGCTTCATCGTCCCCGCCGACGGATTCCTTCCGGCGATCGTGGACTGGTGCCGCGCGAACGGCGTCGTCTTCATCGCCGACGAGATCCAGACCGGGTTCGCCCGCACGGGGGAGATGTTCGCGAGCACCCGGTTCGGAATCGTGCCCGACCTGATCACGACGGCGAAGGGGATCGCGGGGGGACTCCCTCTCGCCGCCGTGACGGGCCGGGCCGACATCATGGATGCCGCGCACTCGGGCGGCCTCGGCGGCACCTACGGCGGCAACCCGGTCGCGTGCGCGGCGGCCCTCGCCGCGATCGAGGTGTTCGAGTCGGATGATCTGCCCGCGCGTGCCCGTGAGGTCGAGCAGATCCTGAAGGGCAGGCTGACCGAACTGCAGGCCGCCGATCCGCGGATCGGCGACGTGCGCGGTCACGGCGCGATGGTCGCGGCCGAGTTCGTCGACCCCGCCACGGCCGAGCCGGATGCTGCGCTCACGGCCGCCGTCGCGAAAGCCTGCATCGCCGCCGGTGTCATCGTGCTCACGTGCGGCACCTACGGCAACGTCATCCGCTTCCTTCCGCCGCTGTCCATCCCCGATACGCTTCTGCGCGAGGGGCTGGACGTCGTGGCGGAGGCGCTCGGCGCCGTGTGACCGATCATCGGGGAGGTGCGGGTGTGAGCGGACATGTCGTCGTGGGCTACGCGGCGACGAATGCGGGGGCCGACGCCCTCGCGCTGGGGACGCGCTTCGCCGCGGCGACCGGCGCGACCCTCGATGTCGTCGTCGTGCTGCCCGATGAGAGCCGCCACATCGTCGCGCTGCCGGCTGCGAACTACCGCCGACACCTCGAGGAGCAGGTCGAGGAGTGGCTGGCCGCCGTGCCCGACAAACTCGCCGGCGCCGTCGAACACGACACGCACGTGCGCTACGGGGAGTCGTTCGCGGCCGGATTGCTCGAGGCCGCGCACGAACTCGAGGCATCCCACATCGTCGTCGGTGCCGCCTCGGGCGGACGGCGAGGGCGTCACCGCCTCGGCACCGTCGCGACCGAGCTGCTGCACTCGGCCGACGTGCCGGTCATGCTGGCGCCCGAGGGGGCGCGCCGCATCGACCCCGCGCTCGGCGTCTCTCGGATCACAGCGGCGATCGGCCTGCGGCCCGGCGCCGACGTGCTGCTCGAAGAGAGCCTCGCGCTCACCGCCACGACGCAGGCGGAGCTGCGGCTCGTCTCGCTCGTCGCCCTCGACCTCCCCGCCGGTGTCGCGAGCCTCGAATCCGCCGCCTATCACGCCGACGAGGTGCTCGTGCACGCCCGCGGCACGCTGCCCCGGGGCGTCGAGGCCGAAGCCGTCGTGGGACTCGGCGACAGCATCGAAGAAGCCGTCGAACACCTCAGCTGGGAGCCCGGCGAGCTCGCCGTCGTCGGTTCCAGTCGCCTCGCCCGACCGCGACGGCTCTTTCTCGGATCGACGGCGGCGAAGATGCTGCGCGAGCTGCCGGTGCCGATGATCGTCGTTCCCCGAACCCGCAAGAAGAGCAGACCGTGACCCCGCACCCGATCGGAGAGATGCCATGACCGACTACGCCGTCGTCAATCCCGCAACCGGTGAGACCCTCGCCTCGTACCCGACGATCACCGATGATGCGCTGGATGCCGCCATCGCACAGGCCGACACCGCCTATCGTGCGTGGCGCGATGTTCCCGCCTCCGAGCGTGCGGCGCGGATCCGTCGGGTCGCCGAGCTGCACCGCGAGCGCCGTGACGAGCTCGCCGCGATCATCGTGCGCGAGATGGGCAAGCCGCTCGCCGCCGCCGAGGGCGAGGTCGACTTCGCCGCCGACATCACCGAGTACTACGCCGACCACGTCGACAAGATCACGGGTGACCAGCCTGTCGACATCGAGGGGGAGGGCACCGCCGTCATCCGTCGGACGCCCCTCGGAGTGCTGCTGGGCATCATGCCGTGGAACTTCCCGTACTACCAGGTCGCGCGCTTCGCGGCGCCGAACATCGTCGTCGGAAACACGATCCTCCTCAAGCACGCGTCGCAGTGCCCCGAGTCGGCCGCCGCGATCGCGCAGATCTATGCGGATGCCGGTATGGGCGAGGGCGTCTATACGAACATCTACGCGACGAACGACCAGGCGGCCACCGTCATCGCCGACCGCCGGGTGCAGGGCGTCTCGGTGACCGGCTCGGAGCGCGCCGGCTCCGCCGTCGCCGAGATCGCGGGGCGCAACCTGAAGAAGGTCGCTCTCGAGCTCGGCGGTTCGGACCCCTTCATCCTGCTGTCCACCGACGACCTCGACGCGACGGTGGATGCCGCGGTCGAAGCGCGCCTCGACAACAACGGCCAGTCCTGCAACGCCGCCAAGCGCTTCATCGTCGACCAGGAGCTCTACGACGGGTTCCTCGAGAAGTTCGTCGAGCGGATGAGCGGCGCGCAGGTCGGCGACCCGTTCGCCGAGGACACCGTGCTCGGTCCGCTCTCGTCGCTCACGGCGGCCGAGCGGCTCGCCGAGCAGGTGGAGCGGGCCGTCGCGCAGGGTGCGACGCTCGTCACAGGGGGCACGCGCGACGGCGCGTACTATCCCGGCACCGTCCTGACCGGCGTCACGAGCGACATGGATGCCTACCGCGAAGAGTTCTTCGGGCCGGTCGGCGTCGTTTACAAGGTCTCGGGCGAGGACGAGGCGGTCGCCGTCGCGAACGACACCCCGTACGGGCTGGGCTCCTACGTCTTCACGACCGACAGCGAGCAGGCGGCGCGCATCGCCGACCGGATCGAGGCGGGCATGGTCTACGTCAACCTCGTGCTCGCCGACGAGGCCGGCCTGCCCTTCGGCGGCGTCAAGCGCTCGGGAACGTCGCGCGAGATGGGTCTGCTCGCCGCCGACGAGTTCGTCAACAAGAAGCTCATCCGCGTCGGCCCCTGACCGTCGCGTCCCGGTCGTTCGCCCCCGGAGCACCGCACCCCGCCGAACCGTACCGATCCCGTCGAGCCGTACGTCGACGATGTCGGGTTCGACGGAAATGGTCGGGCTCGACATCGCGGCGAGGGCGGCGGGGCGGGCAGGGAGGGCGGGGCGAGCACCGCGGCGAACCGGGCGGGGGAGAGGTATCGCGGGGTGCGAGGAAGGGGCAGGATGGAGTCATGGATGCACGCAAAGATCCCGTCGTCCGCCTGAACGACGACGAATGCTGGGAGCGTCTGCGCGGGCAGGAGCTCGGGCGGCTCGTCACTCGCGTGGGTGAGGTCATCGACATCTTCCCGGTCAACTACGTCGTCGACGGCGACGCCGTGCTGTTCCGCACCGCGCAGGGCAGCAAGCTGTTCGAGCTGACCGCCAACGACGAAGTGCTCTTCGAGGTCGACGATCACACCGACACGGATGCCTGGAGCGTCGTGCTGCGCGGCCGGGCGCACGTGCTCGACACGTCGGCAGAGGTCGAACGCGCCGACGGGCTCGGCCTGACGCCCTGGATCCCGACGCTGAAATACACCTACGTGCGCGTCACGGCGACATCGCTCACGGGGCGCGCCTTCGAACGCGCCGAGGAGCCCGATCGATACGGCGTTCAGCAGTACTGATCCGGTTCGCGGGCGTGGAAGGCATGCCGTACACTGGATGGTGCAGTTGAAGTCTGCATTCTTTCGCCGTGCCCGCGCTTCGGGTGCTTCCCGGAACATGGTCGCGGCGACCGCATGCAGGCAACCTGAGATCCCCAGGGTCTCTAGGGCGGTAGCTCAATTGGCAGAGCAGCGGTCTCCAAAACCGCAGGTTGCAGGTTCGATTCCTGTCCGCCCTGCGCGTCAGCGCTGTCGGCAGTCGCGCCGACACGCTCTGACACACGGAAGGTAAATCAGGTGACATCGATGATGCAGGACGAGCCGGGCGGCGAGATCGTCGCTTCGAGCGGCGGATCACGCGAGAAGAGGCTCAACCCCTTCGCGCGCATCGTGCTGTTCATCCGTCAGGTGTTCGCAGAACTGCGCAAGGTCGTCACGCCGACTCGCCAGGAGCTGCTGAAGTACACGCTGGTGGTGCTGGGGTTCGTCGTCGTCATGATGGCGTTCGTCTACGGCCTCGACCTGCTGTTCGTCTGGGTCACGACGGTCGTCTTCGGCATCCCCGCCTGAGCTGATTCACGACGCGGGCAGGATCGCAGCATCCGCCCACGGAATGGAAGTTAACGAAGTGTCTGAAAGATTTAACGACGACGTGGACTGGGCTACGGCCGCAGAGCAGTCCTCTGAAGACGACGAAGCCCAGGAGGGCAACGTCCTCGCGGAAGAGGAGCGCTCGGTCGAGCCCGCGGAGCACGTCGCACTGCACATCGTGGACGACTCGAACAGCGAAGACCTCTCCGACAACGACGACATCGACATCGACGACCCGGAGGCTGACGCGATCGTGAACGACGCCCTGAACATCGACGAGGCCGCAGAGGCCGAGGCCGCCGCAGAGGCCCTCAACGAATCCATCGCCGACGAGGTGGCCGAGTACCAGGCCGACCGCGCCGACGACGTGGCGCCGTACGACGGCCCCGACGTCAACGGCGATGAAGACGCGCCCGTGCTCGACCCCGCGGTCGTCGACGAGGTCGCCGCCGCGGCCGAGGTCGTCGACGAGGTCGAAGCGAGCGTCTCGCCCGCTGACGCCGCAGAGGTCGCCGATGCGTCCGAAGACGCTGACGAGTCCGAGGAAGAGGACCCGTACGAGGCCTTCCGCGCCGATCTGCGGAGCCTGCCGGGCAAGTGGTACGTCATCCACTCCTACGCCGGATTCGAGCGCAAGGTGAAGGCCAACATCGAGCAGCGCAAGTCGACGCTCGAGGTCGAGGAAGACATCTACCAGATCGAGGTCCCGATGGAGGACGTCGTCGAGATCAAGAACGGACAGCGCAAGATGGTCACGCGCGTCCGGATCCCCGGCTACGTGCTCGTGCGCATGGAGCTCAACGAGGACACCTGGTCGGTCGTGCGTCACACGCCGGGCGTGACCGGGTTCGTGGGCAACGCGCACAACCCCACCCCGCTGCGCTTCGAAGAAGCCTTCAACATGCTGAAGAGCCTCGTCGAGATCAAGGACGTCGCTCCCGCCAAGGGCGGGGCCGCCACGAAGCAGGCCGGCGGCGCCGCGGCGCGCGTCATCCCCGCCGAGGTCGACTTCGAGGTCGGCGAAACCATCACGATCAAGGAGGGCTCGTTCGCGGGTCTTCCCGGCACGATCAGCGAGATCAAGCCCGAGAGCGGCAAGCTCACGGTCCTCGTCTCGCTCTTCGAGCGTGAGACCCCCGTCGAGCTCTCGTTCGACCAGGTCACAAAGTTGTAGCGAGGCGGATCAATGCTGCGCAGCAGCGTTGATGCGACTCGGCGCAAGGTCGAGTAGGCGGCGCAGCCGCCGTATCGAGACCCACAAGACACCGCACTCCGGAAAGGCCGGATGTGCGGGAGAACCGGATGCAGCAGCATCCGATTCGATCGAAAGGAAGAAGAATGGCACCGAAGAAGAAGGTGACCGGCCTGATCAAGCTTCAGATCAACGCCGGTGCAGCCAACCCGGCGCCGCCGATCGGGCCCGCGCTCGGTCAGCACGGCGTCAACATCATGGAGTTCTGCAAGGCGTACAACGCCGCGACCGAGTCGCAGCGCGGCAACGTCATCCCCGTGGAGATCACCGTCTACGAGGACCGCAGCTTCACGTTCATCCTGAAGACCCCGCCCGCGGCAGAGCTCATCAAGAAGGCCGCCAGCGTGGGCAAGGGATCGGCGACGCCGCACACCGCCAAGGTGGGCAAGCTCACGAAGGATCAGGTGCGCCAGATCGCCGAGACCAAGCAGCCCGACCTCAACGCGAACGATGTCGACGCCGCGATGAAGATCATCGCCGGCACGGCTCGCTCCATGGGCATCACGGTCGAGGGCTGAGGGGAATAGACATGGCACACAAGTCCAAGGCCTACAAGGCCGCCGCGGCGAAGATCGCCGCCGACACGTTCTACACGCCGACCGAGGCCGTCGCTCTCGCGAAGGAGACCGGCTCGTCGAAGTTCGACTCCACCGTCGAGGTCGCCCTCAAGCTCTCGGTCGACCCGCGCAAGGCCGACCAGATGGTGCGCGGCACCGTCATGCTGCCGCACGGCACGGGCAAGACCGCCCGCGTCATCGTCTTCGCGACGGGTCCGGCCGCCGAGGCCGCGATCGCGGCGGGCGCTGATGAGGTCGGCGGCGCCGAGCTCATCGCGAAGGTCGCCGACGGATGGACCGACTTCGATGCGGCCGTCTCGACCCCTGAGCTCATGGGTCAGGTCGGACGCCTCGGAAAGGTCCTCGGTCCCCGTGGCCTCATGCCGAACCCGAAGACCGGCACCGTGACCCCCAACGCGGCCAAGGCCGTCGAGGAGATCAAGGGCGGCAAGATCGAGTTCCGCGTCGACAAGCACGCCAACGTGCACTTCATCGTCGGCAAGGCGTCGTTCACGGCCGAGCAGCTCGACGAGAACCTCAACGCCGCTCTCGAAGAGATCGTGCGTCTGAAGCCGTCGAGCGCGAAGGGCCGTTACATCCAGAAGGGTGCGGTGTCGACCACGTTCGGCCCCGGCATCCCGCTGGACGTCAACGTCATCTGATCCTTCGACAGGCTCAGGAACCGAGCACAGGCTCAGGAACCGAACGAAGGACCTCACCCGTGGGTGGGGTCCTTCGTCGTCGGTGGGGGAGTACCGTCGAGGGCATGCCGCGCCGCCTGCAGGACCTGTTCGGAATCGACGTGCCGATCGTGCTCGGCCCGTTCGGCGGACTGTCGTCGGTCTCGCTCACGGGCGCCGTGAGCGAAGCGGGAGGCCTGGGCTCCTACGGTCTCTACGGGTACGCGCCCGACCGCATCACCGAGACGATCGCCGCGGTGAAGGCCGCGACCCCGAAGCCGTTCGCGGTCAACCTGTGGCTGCCCACCGGTGACGAGGTGACGCCCGCCGATGTCGAACTCACATCGGCGCTGGCTGCGCTCGCTCCGCTCTACGACGCCGTCGGCGTCGCGCCGCCGACGCTCCCGGAGAGGTTCCTGCCCGACATCGCCGACCAGGTGCAGGCGGTGATGGATGCCGCACCCGCGGTCGTGAGCGTCGTCTACGGCGCCCCGAGCCGGGAGCTCGTGGGTGCCGCGCATCGCCGCGGCATCCGAATCGTCGGCACGGCGACGACGGTCGCCGAGGCCGTCGCGCTCGACGAGGCGGGCGTCGATGCGGTGGTCGCGACGGGGGCCGAGGCTGCGGGGCACCGCGTGTCGTTCCTGCGTGCGGCCGAGAACTCGCTCGTGGGAACGTTCGCCCTCGTGCCGCAGGTCGTCGACGCGGTGGGCGTGCCCGTCATCGCGGCCGGGGGCGTCGCCGACCGGCGCGGCGTGGCGGCGGCCTTCGCGCTCGGCGCGTCGGGGGTGCAGGTGGGCACGGCGTTCCTGCGCACGCGCGAATCCGCCGCGACCGAGGCGCACCGGCGCGCGATCGCGCGAGCCGCGGCCGAGGACACCGTGCTGACCCGGGCGATGAGCGGCCGACTCGCCCGCGGCATCCCCAATCGTGCGATGCGCGACATCGAAGCCTCGGGGGCCATCGCACCATTCCCGGCGCAGAACTGGCTCACGGGCGTCTTCCGCGCCGAGGCGGCACGCCGCGACGGCGGCGACCTGCTGTCGCTGTGGGCGGGGCAGGGGGCGCCGCTGGCGACGCGCGAGCGCGCCGACGAGGTCTTCGCCGAGCTCGCGGCCGGCGTGCCGGGATGACGTCCGCTCACGCGGTCGCGCGCACCTCGAAACCGGTCGCGCCCGTGGGTGCGGACTCCGTCACGGTGGCCGACTCGACGCGCGAGCCGGGCGGTCCCTCCGCCATCCACTCGAGCACGTCGTCGACCTGCGCGTCCTCGCCCTCGACCTCGGCCTCGACGCTTCCGTCGCGACGATTGCGAACCCAGCCCGAGACGCCGGCGTCCCTCGCGATCATGCGCATCGTGTACCGGTAGCCGACCCCCTGGACCGTGCCGCGGACAACGACCTGCACACGCTTCATCCCCCTATCGTGCCGGACGCCCTCGAATCCGCGCAGCGGGTGGGTCAGCGGGGGAGGACGAGCGAGATGCCCAGCGCGATCATGACGACCGCGATGACGGCATCGACGACGCGCCAGGCGCGGGGCGTCGACAGCCAGCGGCCGAGGAAGCGAGCCCCGTACGCGAGCCCGAAGAACCAGACGATGCTCGCGAGCACGGCGCCGAACGCGAACCACCAGCGGCCGTCGCCGTGGGTGCTGGCGATCGAGCCGAGGAGGAAGACCGTGTCGAGGTAGACGTGCGGGTTGAGCCACGTCAGTGCGAGCGTCGTGAGCACGACGGGCGCCAGGCGCGTGCGCGTCGTGATCGTGCCCGGGCCGTCGCGCCGTTCGGTCTCGGCCGCGACGAACGCTTCGCCGCTCGGGCGCCAGGCGCGCTTGGCCGCGAGGAGGCCATAGGCGACGAGGAAGACGGCGCCCGCCCAGCGCACGACGTCGACGAGCCAGGGAACCGCCTGCAGCACGAGGCCGACACCTGAGACTCCGAGCACGATGAGCGTCGCATCCGACACGGCGCAGATCGCGGCGACGACGAAGACATGCTCACGACGCAGCCCCTGCCGCAGCACGAAGAGGTTCTGCGCCCCGATCGCCATGATCAGGGAGAGACCGAGGCCGAGGCCGGCGAGGATCGAGGTGAGCACGTCTTCGACGCTATGGCCGACGCGCGGCTCAGTCCAGCTCATGATTCTTCAGGAGCATTAGTGTGACTGATGATGAGGATTCCCTTCGAGCTCGCCGAGACCGTCGCTGTCGTGCTCGACGAAGGCACGCTGGATGCCGCGGCGCGGCGACTGCACGTCAGCCCCTCCGCCGTCAGCCAGCGCATCAAGGCGCTCGAGGAGATGCTCGGGCGCACGGTGCTGATCCGCTCCAAGCCGGCGCGGCCGACCGAGGCGGGCGTCGCCGTCGTGCGGCTCGCACGTCAAGCCGCCCTGCTCGAGCACGACACCATCGCCGCACTGGGCGCCGACCCCGACGGCGACGTGCGCACCTCGGTGCCGCTCGCGGTCAACGCCGATTCGCTCGCGACGTGGTTCCTCGAACCGCTCGCGCGGCTGGCCCCGCGGCATCCCGTCGTGTTCGATCTGCACCGCGACGATCAGGACTTCACGGCCGCCCTGCTCGAATCCGGCACCGTCATGGGTGCTGTCACGTCGCGCGCCGAGCCCGTCGCGGGGTGCCGCGTCTCGACGCTGGGTGCCATGCGCTACGAGGCCGTCGCGACCCCCGCGTACGTCGAGCGGTGGTTTCCGGACGGACCGGATGCCGCGGCCCTGGCCGCCGCACCCCTCATCGACTTCGACCGCCGAGACGACCTGCAGGCGCAGTGGCTCGCGGCGCGGGGCGTCGCTCCGGCCGCCCCGCCGCGGCATTACGTCCCGGCATCGAGCGACTTCGCCGCGGCGACGCTGCTCGGGCTCGGATGGGCGCTGCTGCCCACGTTCCAGTCGCGCGGACCGCTGGCCGCGGGCGACCTCGTGCCGCTCGGCGGCCCGCCCGTCGACGTGACGCTGCACTGGCAGCAGTGGAACCTGCGCTCACCGCTGCTCGGCGCGATCGCCGATGAGATCGTGGCCGAGGGGCGGCGGGTGCTCGCGACCGTGTGAGCGGCTACCGGATGCCGACGTAGAACCGGGACTCGTCGCTGCGGTGCAGGGCGCTGTACCTCTCGAACGGCACGCCGTCGGCATCCCACGCGACCGACTCGATCGACAGCACGGGCTGGCCCGTCCCCAGCTGCAGCAGGTCGGCGTCTTCGGGTGAGGGCATGACGGCGCTGATCCATCGGTCGGCACCGCTCGGCTGCACGCCGAAGTGCCGCCGCAGGTGCTCGTACAGCGAGCGGTTCTCGAGGTTCGCCCGACCGAGAGTGGGGAAGCGGTCGTATGGCAGCACGGTGTCCACGAGCAGCCAGGGGGTGCCGTCGACGCTGCGCAGTCGTCGCAGGCGCACGACGGAAGAGCCTTCGGTGATCCGGAGTGCTTCGGCGTCGCTCGCATCGGCGGTCCCGACCTCGAAGTCGATGACCCGGGTCGTGACGCTGCGTCCGGTGGAGGACAGGTCATCGGAGGACCCGGTCATCGACCCGATGAACTTCAGGTCGGGCCGCCGGGGTGAGACGAAGGAGCCGCGCGCGCGGACCTTGTAGATGAGCCCGCCGCGCACGAGATCCGCGAGCGCCTCGCGCACGACCGTTCGCGACACGGCGTAGCGGTCGATGAGCTCCGATTCGGAGGGGAGGGCCTGGTCAGCCCGCAGCAGACCCTGCTCGATCTCTTCGCGCAGGACGCGAGCGAGCTGCTGCCACAGCGGGATATCGGCTTCGCGGTCGAGGGCGACATAGGTGGCAGGTGTCGGCATAGCGGGGCTCCTTCGATCCGGCACGCGCAGTGATGAGAGCGTATCGCGCGCGATTGACAGCTTCCTCGCTCATGCCTATGTTAGTCATCACCAACTCATCATGACAGGTTGGTTGTAACAGGTTGACAGACCTGGCGCCAAGATACAGAGCGCTCGTCATATCGCGACGAAGCGAAACCAGGAGGCAATGACAATGAAGTTCACCGGAATCCGCCGCGCGGCCACCGCGGTGACCGCAGCGGCAGCCGCTGCCCTGCTGATCGCCGGCTGCGCCGGCGGCACGGGCGACGCGGGCGACACGACGGCCGGCGGCGAGCCCGAAGGGCTGAAGATCGCCCTGTCGAACGGCTTCGTCAACGGATGGCGTCTGACGCTCATTGACAAGTTCGAGACCGTCGCCGAAGAGCTCAAGGCCGAGGGTGTCGTGTCGGAGTACTCCGTCGTCAACGCCCCGGGCGAAAACAGCGCCACCGAGCAGGCCTCGCAGATCCGCAGCCTCATGCTGCAGAACCCGGATGTGCTCATGGTCATCCCGGCGAGCTCCAGTGCGCTCGTGCCGGTCATCGAAGAAGCCTGCAGCGCAGGCATCAACGTCATCATCCTCGACGCCGACATGGACACCAGCTGCGGCACCGTCGTGCGCAACGAGTACGGCCAGTGGGGTGCCGACTCGCTGGAGCCGGCGCTGGAGGCCATCGGCGGCACCGGCAACATCGTCATCAACCGCGGTGTCGTGGGCTCTCAGCCCGAAGAGGCGTTCCACGCTCGCCAGCAGGAGATCCTCGCGGACTACCCCGATGTGACCGTCGCTGCCGAGATCAACGGCTTCTGCGACTCGGCGACGGCTCAGAAGGAGATCGTCGGGATCATCGGCTCGCTGCCCGAGATCGCCGCCGTCCCGGGCTGCATCGGCGGCATGGGCATCGTGCAGGCCTTCGAGTCGGCGGGCCGTGAGGCGCCGGTCGTCGTCTTCGACACCGACGGCAAGTCGCTGGCCTTCTGGCAGGAGAGCGGCCTCGACAACGGCTCGTTCGCCGCGCTGACCGATCCCGGTCAGGTCGTCGCCGCGATCTACGTCGCCCTCGCGAAGGAGCGCGGCGAAGAGGTTCCGGCCGAGGTCGTGCTGCCGCTCGTGAAGATCGCGCAGGAGGACCTGGACTACTGGGTCGCCGAGCTCAGCACCGACGAGTACGCCGCCAACGCCTGGGACGACGCCTCGATCGAAGCGGCCCTCGCAGCCCTCGCGGCCGGGGAGAGCGTCGAAGCCCCGGCGCTGCAGAAGTAGTCGACGGCCGACCAGTCCGAAGGAGCACACTCGATGACATCCGCGACACGGCGCGACAGCGCCGCACCGCCCCGAGCGGCCGGCATCGTCCTCACCGCGACGGACGTGTCCAAGCGGTACGGCAGCACGACGGCCCTCACGGGGATCGACGTCACCGTCAACGCGGGAGAGATCCTCGGTCTGGTCGGCCACAACGGCGCCGGAAAGAGCACCCTCATGCGCGTGCTCGCCGGCCGCGAGCAGCCGAACACCGGCCTCGTCTCCTGGCGCGGCGGCGGTGCGTGGGATCAGCGCGCCGCCGCCCGGGCGGGGGTGCGCATGATCTATCAGGAGCTGGCGCTGTGCCCCGACCTGACGGTCGCCGAGAACATCGCGCTGTCCGATGGCGCAGCGCGCGGCCTCTCCTGGAAGCGCACCGCCGAGCACCGCGTCGCCGAGAAGCTCGACGACGTCTTCCCCGGTCACGGCGTCGCGATTCTGCGCCGTACGAGCGATCTCACGATGGCGCAGCGCCAGATGGTCGAGATCGCCCGCGCGCTGTGCACGCCGAAACTCGCGATGCTGATCCTCGATGAGCCGACCGAGTCGCTGAGCGTCGATGCGACGCGACAGCTCTATGCGCACCTGCGCGAGCTGACCGCATCCGGCGTCAGCATGGTGCTCATCTCGCACCGCATGCAGGAGGTCCTCGCCAACGCCGACCGAATCGCCGTCATGAAGGACGGCCGCATCGTCGAGACGCTTCCGGCAGCGGATGCCACTGAGGAAGGCCTCCTCACGACGATGGGCGGCGAGGTCCACGCCGACACCGCCACGATGCGGCGCGTCACGACGAGTGAGCCCACCGACATCGCCCACGAAGGAACCGTCGCGCGACTGCGCGACGACGGCTCGGTCCCGTTCGTCGTCCAGCCCGGCGAGATCGTCGGCCTCGCGGGTCTCGCCGGCCACGGACAGGATGCGCTCCTGCGGCGCCTGTGGACGCGGGCCCGCGGAGTCACCGTCGCCAAACGCCGCGCCTATGTGCCCGGCGATCGTCAGACCAGCGGCGTCTTCCCCCTGTGGAGCGTCGCCGACAACCTGACCGTCTCGGCCTCGCGCGACCTCGCGGTGGCCGGCGTCATCCGATCCGGCGCGAAACGCGCACTCGCCGGCGAGTGGGTGCAGCGGCTCAAGATCAAGGGCGGGGCACCCGCCCCGATCATGTCGCTGTCGGGCGGGAACCAGCAGAAGGTGCTCGTCGCCCGCGCTTTCGCGACCGACGCGACGCTCGTGCTGCTGGACGACCCGTTCCGCGGCGTCGACGTCTCGACCAAGAACGAGCTCTACGCCCTGATGCGCGTCGAAGCGTCGCGGGGACGCTCGATCGTCTGGTATTCGACCGAGAACGGCGAGATGGCTCACTGCGACCGCGTCTATGTCTTCCGCTCCGGCCGCATCGTGAGCGAGCTGGCCGGCGAGGACATCACGGAGGACCGCATCATCGCCGATTCGTTCGGCAGCGACGATCGCACTCAGGAGCACGCACGATGAGCACCGCCACCGCTTCTTTCCCCACGACCGCGCAGCGCTTGCGCGTCGGCGCTGTCAACGGCTCGCCGGCCCTGCTGTCGCTCGTCGCCCTCATCGCCATCTTCATCGTGACGGCGACACTCCAGCCCGGCATCCTGAGCGTTCCCGGCCTGACGCTCATGCTCATGTCGTCGGTGCCGCTCGTGCTCGCCGCGCACGCCCAGATGATCATCATGAGCGTCGGCGACATCGACCTGAGCGTCGGCTATCTCGTCGGTCTCGTGACGGTGATCGCCGCAACGCTCTTCCTGGAAGCGCCCGTCATGGCGGTGCTGTCGATCGTCGGCATCTTCGTCGCGTACGCCCTGATCGCCTACGTCGTGCAGCGCCGCGGTGTGCCGTCGATCATCATCACCCTCGGGATGTCCTTCGTATGGCTGGGGGTGGGCCTGCAGATCCGGCCGACGCCCGGCGGTGCGACGCCGGAATGGCTCTCCGTCATCTCGACGTGGCGTCCGACATGGTTCCCCGCGCCGATCATCTTCATCGTGATCGCGACGCTCGTGGCCTGGTATGTGACGCGCCGGGCCCAGGTGGGCACCAGGATGCGGGCGCTCGGCTCGCAGGCGCCGACGCTCGAGAAGGCCGGTGTCTCCCTCATCGGCACCCGGGTCACGGCCTACGTGATCGCCGCCGCCTTCATGATCGTCGCGGGTCTCCTGCTCGCTTCGCAGACCTGGTCCGGCGACATCAACGCCGCGAGCGAGTACACGCTCATGACGATCGCCGCGGTCATCCTCGGCGGAGGCACCTTCGCCGGAGGCCGCGCGATGCCGATCGGCACGACGCTGGGCGCCGTCACGCTGGGCCTCATCACCGTGCTGCTCAGTCTCATCAACCTGCCCTCCAGCCTGCAGTCCGCCGCACAGGGACTCATCGTCATCGCCGTGCTGGCCGGCCGCATCATCACCGAGAGGTTCGTACGATGACCGCGATCGACAACTCCGCCCCGCGCGCTCGTCGCGGATTCAGCTGGCCGGCGTGGGGCTGGTCGCTCATCGGCGTGCTCGCGGTATGGGCGCTCATCGTCGCCGTGCGCCCGGGCGCGCCCTTCGACCCGCTGACGCAGGCGCTCTCGCTCGCGCCCTTCCTCGTGCTCGTCGCGCTCGGGCAGATGCTCGTCATCACGCTCGGGCCCGGCAACATCGACGTCTCGGTCGGCACGATCGTCTCGATGTCGTCGTACGTCTCGGTCGCCGTCGGAGCCACGGCGGGCCCCCTCGTCGGACTCGTCGCGGCGGCCGGCGCGGGGGTCGTCGCGGGGCTCGTGAGCGTCGCGGCGATCCTTCTGCTGCGCGTCCCGCCCATCATCGCGACGCTCGCGACGAGTCTCGTCGTGACCAGCGCGACGCTGCTGCTCGCCGACTCGGCACGAAGCTCGGCCGATCCGGCGCTGCGCGCGTTCGTCAACGCCAAGGTCCTCGGCGTCCCGCTCATCGCGATCCTCGTCGTGCTCGTCACGATCGTCATCTGGTTCGTGCTGCGCCACACGCGTCTCGGCCTGTCCATCGTCGCCGTCGGTCAGAGCGAGCGCGCGGCGGAGCGCGCGGGCCTCAAGGTCGCCGCCGTCACGGCGACGGCGTACCTGCTGAGCGCGGGCTTCGCGGGCCTCGTCGGCGGTCTCCTCGCTGCCTTCATCTCACCGAGCACCGTTCTCGGCACCTCCTACATGCTCGACTCGATCGCCGTCGTCGTGATCGGCGGCACGCTCATCTCGGGCGGCCGGCCCGTGCCCGTCGGCGCGTGGACGGGTGCGCTGTTCTTCGTGCTGCTCTCGGGCCTGCTCAACCTCGTCGGGTGGTCCGTCGGGGCCCAGAACGTCCTCAAGGGCGTCCTGGTCGTGCTCGTCGTCGTCGTCGCGTCAACCGCGACCGGCACAGGCAGAAGCAGCATCCGACGCCTGCGTGCATCGATGACCCCGGGCTCGCGCACCGCGACGCCCACCACCACAACAGAGAAGGAGCCCATTCATGGCTGACCTCGACGACCTCCGCGACGGAACCGACTTCTCGGGCGCGATCGCGACGCACGACGGCTTCCACCTCAAGGGGCAGGCGGGCCAGGACTGGGGCATGCGCGCACGGCTTTCGCGTGTCTTCGACCCCGCCGACGGCAAGACCGTCATGCTCGCCTTCGACCACGGGTACTTCCAGGGCCCGACGTCGGGACTGGAACGACTCGATCGCTCCATCCTGCCGCTCGTCCCGCAGGCCGACGCCCTCATGTGCACGCGCGGCGCGCTGCGCACGACGATCCCCGCCGACAACGGCAAGGGCATCGTGCTGCGCGCCTCGGGTGGGCCGAGCGTGCTGAACGACCTCTCGAACGAAGAGATCGCGGTCTCGATCGACGACGCCGTGCGTCTGGATGCCGCCGCGCTGGCCGTACAGGTGTTCATCGGCGGTGAGAACGAGACGAAGTCGGTCAAGAACATGACGACTCTCGTGGACCAGGGCCAGGCTGCCGGCATCCCCGTCCTGGCCGTCACGGCGGTCGGGCGCGACATGGTGCGCGACGCGCGCTACTTCCGTCTCGCGACCCGCATCAGCGCCGAGCTCGGCGCGGCCTTCGTGAAGACCTACTACGTCGAAGAGGGCTTCGAGACGATCACGAGCGCGTGCCCCGTGCCGATCGTCATCGCCGGCGGCAAGAAGGTCGAAGAGCAAGAGGCACTGCGCGTCGCGTACCAGGCGATCCAGGAGGGCGCCGCAGGTGTGGACATGGGCCGCAACGTGTTCCAGTCCGAGCACCCCGCCGCGATGCTCTCGGCCGTGCGCGGGGTCGTGCACGACGGGCTCACCCCCGCCGAGGCGTTCGACCTCTTCCAGTCCCTCTCCCACTGAACCGGTCTGCGGGCGCCCCTCGGGGCGCCCGCAGCGTCGAAGGATCCACATGCCCACTCTGCGCACCCACAGCGCGCCCCGGACGGCGGACGTCGTCGTCATCGGCGCGGGGATCAACGGCCTGGCCATCGCCCGGGAAGCCGCCGCGCGCGGCCTGCACGTCGTCATGATCGATCGCGACGACATCGCCGCCCGCACCTCGGCCATCTCGACCCGGCTCATCCACGGGGGGCTCAAGTACCTGCCGCGCTTGGAGATCCCGCTCGTGTTCGAGTCGATCCGCGAGCGCAACATCCTGCTGAAGACGGCGCCGCACCTCGTGCTGCCGTACCCCATGCTCATCCCGTTCGCGAAGTGGAACAAGACCCCCGGGTGGCTCATGTCGTGCGGGCTGATCCTGCACGACGTGCTCGCGATCGGCAAGCGCCTGCCGCTCAACCGCATCGTGCTGCCGGGTCGACTCAAGCGCGACTGGCCGTCGGTCGCACGTGCGGGCGTGCGCTGGGGTGGGCTCTTCCAGGACGCACACGTCCCCGTCACGGAGCGGTTCGCGCTCGAGCTCGCGATCGACGCCGACCGGCGCGGCGCGACGATCCTCACGCACACGCCCGTCACCGCGCTCCTGCGCGAACGCGGCCGCATCGCCGGTGTCGTCTACCGCGACCGCGAGACGGGGGAGCACCTCGAACTGCGTGCGCCCGTCGTCGTCAACTCGGCCGGACCCTGGGTCGACTCCGTGCTGGACCTCGCCGGTTCCCACGCTCGCCGGATCGGTCCGACCAAGGGCAGTCACCTCATCGTGGACGCCTTCCCCGGCGTTCCCGACACGTGCGTCTTCTTCGACTCCCCGAAGGACGGCCGGCCCATGTTCGTGCTGCCCTGGTGGGACGGTCGGTTCATGATCGGCACGACCGACCTGCCGTACGACGGATCGATCGAGGACATCGCGATCGACGACGACGAAGTGGCGTACCTGCTGGAGTCGGTGAACGCGATCATCCCCGACGCGGGACTCACCCCCGACGACGTGCTCTGGTCGTATTCGGGTGTCCGCCCGCTGCCCTATGTCGCCGACCTCACCGACCCTTCGTCGGTCAGCCGCGACAGCGAGATCGTCACCCACGACGGCGACTCCGCGGGGCTTCTGACTGTCATCGGCGGCAAGTACACGACGCACCGTGCCCTCGGTGAGCAGGTGTTGCGCAAGATCGAGAAGCAGCTCGGGATGCCGCGCGAAGCGTCGCCGACACGCGAGGCGCGCTTCCCCGGTGCTCCCGCCGAGAGCGTCGCCCGCTTCCGTGCCTCGTTCGTCGCGCGCAGTGCGCTTCCCGCACGCAGCGCCGCGCGACTGGCCGACGTCTACGGAGCGCTCGCTCGCGACATCGAGATGCTCGCGGCATCCGATCCCACCCTCGCAGAGGTCATCGACGACGAAACGGGCGCGATCGCCGCCGAGATCGTGCACGCCGTGCGCGAGGAGGGGGCTCTGAGCCTCGAAGACGTCCTGCTGCGCCGAACGGTGATCGCCTTGAACGGCGACGTCGGCCTCGCGTGCGCGCCGCGAGCCGCCGCCGTGCTCGTCGCCTACGCCGGGTGGACGCCGGAGCACGCCGAGTCCGAGATCGCGCGCTACCGTGAATCGGCTCGCCGCTTCGTGCCGAGGGCGCTGCGAACGCGGCCCGCCGTGGCCGGAACGCCCTGAGCGCGGAGAGGACGACAACCATCATGAGCACCTGTGTCATCGGCATCGATGTCGGGCTGACCTCGGCGAAGGCCGCCGCCTTCGACGAGTCCGGGCGTGAGATCCGCACCGTGTCGGCCCCCAATCCGCGTGTCGCGGTGTCGCGCGAACGCCAGGAAGTCGACATGGACGCGCTGTGGGACGTCGTCGCCGACGTGCTGCGCGATCTCACGGCGGAGCTGGAACGCGAGGGTTGGACCATCGCCGGGATCGGCGCGACCGGTCACGGCAACGGACTGTACTTGGCAGACGAGGATCTTCGTCCCGTGCGCGCCGCGATCGCGTCGACCGACCACCGAGCCGAGGGCGTCGTGGCGGCGCTCGATGCCGACGAGGTCGAGCGGGTGCGCCTGCTGACGGGATCGATGCCCTGGGCCGCGCAGCCTGCCGTCGTGTTGCGCTGGCTGCACGACAACGAGCCGGAGACGCTCGCTCGCGCCCGCTGGGCTCTCACGTGCAAGGACTGGCTCACGGCATGTCTGACGGGAACGGCGAGCGCTGACCTGTCCGATTCGTCGGGATGCGGCCTGGTCAACCTGAAGACCCGCGATTACGAGCCGGCCGTGCTCGATCTGCTGGGCCTTCCCGCCGACACGGCGCGCCTGTTCCCCGAGCTGCGAAGCTCGGACGACATCGCGGGCGCGGTCACCGAGGCGGCATCGGTTCGCACGGGTGTCCCCGCCGGCACGCCCGTCGTCGCCGGCTGCATGGACTGCGTCGCCAGCCCGCTCGGAGCAGGCTCGACGACACTCGGCGACGTCACGGTCATCGTGGGCACCTGGGCGATCAACAGCGTCGTCGTGCCCGCCGACACCGAGCCGCCGCGCGTGACGATCAACGCCCTCCTGCCCGATCCGACCGCGATGCTCGCGATGGAGGTCGCCCCGACATCGGCTGCCAGCATCGAGTGGGCCGCCGGGCTGCTCGGCGCGAGCGCGACTATTCCCGTCACTCCCCGCGACCTGCTCGACGCGGGCCACAAGGCGCCGCCGCTCGCCGACGGGCTGCTCTTCCTGCCGTTCATCCACGGCGCTCCCGAGCACCTCGGCGCTTCGGGCACGTTCATCGGCATCAAGGGCAGTCACGGGTACGCGCACGTCGCGCGCGCCGTGGCCGAGGGCATCACCCAATACCACCGTGTCCAGCTCGACAAGGTGCGCTCGAGCGGTGCCGCCGTCTCGGACGGTCCGTGGACACTGGCCGGAGGCGGCGCGAAGAACGCGCTGTGGGCGCAGATGTTCGCCGATGTCGTGGGCCACCCCATGCGGCGACAGCTCGGCACCGAGCTCGGCGCGCGTGGCGTCGCCTGGCTGGCAGCGCGTGGCGTCGGCATGGACACCGGCGCGTGGAACACCGAACCCGACCCCGCGCTCGTCGTCGTCCCCGGCGAGTGCGCGGTCGACTACGAGCGGCAGGCGGCGACGTTCGACCGCGTGCTCGCGGCGATGGATGCGGTCTGGGAGGCCTCAGCATGACTTCGATCGACCACCGGACCGCCCTCGACGACATCGTGCGCGTCAGTCGCGACCTCGGCGGTGACCCTTCGTACGTGCTCCACGGCGGGGGGAACACCTCGATCAAGACGGTCGGCGTGGATGTGACGGGCGCGCCCGTCGATCTCGTGCTCGTCAAGGGCAGCGGCTGGAACCTCGGCACGATCGAGGCGGCCGGGTTCGCGCCGTTGCGTCGCGCGCGACTGGACGAGATCCTGCAGCTCGACGAGCTCGATGACGCGACGATGGTCAACGAGCTGCGCCAGGCCTCGCTCGACGCGTCGGCGCCGACGGCCTCCATCGAGGCGCTGCTGCACGCGTATCTGCCGGGCAGGGTGGTTCTGCACTCGCACGCCGACGCGATCGTGTCGCTCACCAACCGCGACGTCGCGGCCGCGGACATCGCCGAAGCTCTCGGCGACGGTGTCCTCGTGCTGCCGTACGTCATGCCCGGATTCCCGCTCGCCCGCCTCATCGCGAACACGGATGTGAGTGGAGCCGACGCCGTCGTGCTGTCCAACCACGGACTCTTCACCTTCGGTGACGACGCCGACGCCGTTCTCGCGCGGCACCGCGAGCTCGTCGACCGTGCGTCGGCCGCCGTCGGAGTGGCGAACTGGGGCGACCCGGGCGCGACGGTCGCCCGAACCGGCGACTCCGCGGAGATCGCGTCGCTGCGTCAGGCGGTGTCCGAGGCGGCCGGGCGTCCGATGCTGCTGCGGCAGTCCGCCTCGGCGCGCGCCGACGCGTTCGCGCGCCGAGCCGATCTCACCGAGCTCACCGGTCGCGGCACGGCGACGCCCGAGCACGTTCTGTATACGAAGCGCAGCCCCCTCGTGGGGCGCGATGTCGACGCGTATGCGGCGGCCTACCGTGCGTACGTCGACCGCAATCGCGCCCGCGCGACGACCGGGATCACGCCGCTGGATCCGGCGCCGCGCGTCATCATGGACCCCGCCCTCGGCTGCCTCTTCGCGGGGGAGTCCGTCGCGGCGCTTCGTGTCACCGCCGATGTCGCGCTGCACACGATTGACGTCATCGACGCCGCCGACCGGCTGGGTGGGTACCGCTCGCTCGACGAAGCGGATTCGTTCGACATCGAGTACTGGAGCCTCGAGCAGGCCAAGCTCGCCGGGCGCACACGCAAGCCGCTCACGGGCGAAGTAGCCATCGTGACGGGCGCCGCGTCGGGCATCGGCCGCGCCGTCGCCGAGCAGCTGTCGGCCGAGGGCGCCGCCGTCGTCGGCATCGACCTCTCGCCCGACGTGACCTCGGTCGTGGCCGGTGACGCATGGCGCGGCGTCGTCGGAGACGTGAGCGATTCCGCGGTCATCGACGAAGCGCTCGATCTCGCCGTGCGCGAGTTCGGCGGAGTCGACATCGTCGTGATCGCGGCGGGTATCTTCCCGCCCTCGCAGCCCATCGCCGAGCTCGACGACGACGTGTGGGACCGGGCCTTCCGGGTCAACGTCACCGCCCCGGCGCGACTGCTGAGGGCGGTGCATCCGCTCCTCGCGCGCTCGCCGCGCGGCGGTCGCGTCGTCCTCGTGTCGACGAAGAACGTCGCAGCGCCCGGCCCGGGCGTCGCGGCCTACTCGGCGAGCAAGACCGCCGCGGCACAGCTGGCGCGGGTCGCCGCACTGGAGTGGGCAGAGGACGGCATTCGCGTCAACCAGGTCGAACCGGATGCGGTGTTCGACACCGCCATCTGGAGCCCCGAGCTGCTCGAGGCGCGAGCCGCGCACTACGGCCTGACGGTCGACCAGTACCGCACGCGCAACCTGCTGCGCGTCGAGGTGCGCAGTGCGACGGTGGCCGAGGCGGTCGTGGCGTTCTGCGAATCGTTCCCCGCGACGACGGGCGCGCACCTGAGCGTCGACGGCGGCAACGACCGCGTGATCTGACCCGCTCAACATGCCGTCCGCGACATGTGGGCCGCGTAGCGTAGACCTCAGCGATCGGCGACTGCCTTTGGCTTTTGCGGCCGACTGGTCCCGATCGAAAGAGCAGGTGCGTTCATCTCCGCCACCACCCTCGAGCCTCGGCTCGGTCCTGTTCGGCAGACCTACGCCGGCACCGCTGACTTCCCGCCGATGGCGCGGGCATACACGGATGTGGCTCAGGTGGTGCGCGAGAGCGGTCTGCTGCGTCGTGCGCCCTGGTTCTACGCCTTCGTCGGTGTCCTGATCGCTCTGGGCTTCGGCGGCGCCATCACCGGTTTCGTGCTGCTCGGAGACAGCTGGTTCCAGCTGCTGATCGCGGGTGCCCTCGGCATTCTGTTCACCCAGGTCGCCTTCCTCGCGCACGAAGCCGCCCACCGACAGATCCTGACGGCCGGGCCCGCCAACGACCGGCTCGCCCGGTTGCTCGCGAACGGCATCGTCGGCATCAGCCTGTCGTGGTGGACGACCAAGCACACGCGCCACCATGCCAACCCGAACCGCGTCGGCAAGGACCCCGATATCGAGATCGACACGATCTCGTTCCTCGACGAGGATGCGGCGACGGCACGCGGCCTGCGCCGCATGATCACGCGCAAGCAGGGGTGGCTGTTCTTCCCGCTCCTCACGCTCGAGGGACTCAACCTGCACTACCTGGGCCTGAAGCACCTGCTGAGCCGCGGTCCCGTCAAGGACCGCTGGCGCGAGCTCGGCCTCATCGCGTTGCGGTTCACCGTCTTCGTCGGTCCCGTCTTCTTCTTCCTCCCGCTCGGAATGGCGTTCGCGTTCCTCGGCGTGCAGCTCGCCGTCTTCGGCGTCTACATGGGGGCGTCGTTCGCTCCGAACCACAAGGGGATGCCCGTCATCGCGCCCGATGCGAAGCTCGACTTCTTCACGAAGCAGGTCCGCACCTCGCGCAACGTCTCGGGCGGCTGGTGGGCGACGTGGCTCATGGGCGGACTCAACTACCAGATCGAGCACCACCTGTTCCCGAGCATGCCGCGCACGCACCTCGCCAAGACGCGCGAGATCGTCATGGAGCAGTGCCGCACGCTCAACGTGCCCTACACCGAGACGACGATCCTGCAGTCCTACGGCATCGTGATCGAGTACCTCAACCGCGTGGGGCTGGCCGCGCGCGACCCGTTCGACTGCCCGATGGTCTCGACCTACCGCCCCGCCTGACGCGTGATCAGTCGTCGCTGACGCGAAGGACGATCTTCCCGCGCGCGTGACCCTGCTCCAGGAGCGCGTGGGCCGCGGCGGCATCCGACAGATCGAAGACGTCGTCGACGTGGATCCGCAGGCTGCCGCTGTCGATGAGCCCGGCGATCGTCGCGAGGGCGCGCCCGTCGGGGATGACCTTGTACGAGGTCGCACGAACCCCCGCCGCATGCGCCGCGGCGGCGTAGTCCGGCCAGGACCCCGTCGCGACGGGGATGTAGAGGCCGCCGGGACGCAGGACGCCCAGCGAGCGCGTGCCGGTGTCGTCGCGCACGTTGCCGATGAGATCGATCACGACATCGACGTCGCTCACGACGTCTTCGAAGCGCGTCGTGCGGTAGTCGACGACCTCGGATGCACCGAGCTCGCGCAACCATGAGAGATTGCGCTCCGATCCGGTCGCCGTCACGTGCGCTCCGAAATGCGCCGCGAGCTGCACGGCGACGTGGCCCACGCCGCCCGCCCCGGCGTGGATGAAGATGCGCTGACCCGCGTGCGCCCGGGCGGTGTCGACGACGAGACCCCACGCGGTGAGCGCCGCGAGCGGCACCCCGGCCGCCTCGGCGTGCGACAGCGATTCGGGCTTGAGCGCCGCAGAGAGCGAGGGGAGTACGACGTACTCGGCGTATGTGCCGCCCGAGCGGGGGAAGGGCACCATGCCGAAGACGGGCGTGCCCGGCTGCATCGGGTGGGATTCGTACGGCGCTCGCACGACGACGCCGCTCACGTCGTAGCCGAGCGTCGACGGGAACGACTCGATGAGTCCCGAGACGCCCGTGCCGCCGCGCGTCTTCGCGTCGATCGGATTGATGCCGGCGGCGACGACACGCACGAGCAGCTCGCTGAGCGCGGGAGCGGGGACGGGGAGCGTCGTCTCGCGCAGCACCGACGGATCGCCCGGCGCGTCGAACACGATCGCCCGCATGCGCTCCGGAAGGCGGGGGGCGGTGGCTGAGGCCGAGGTCATGACGGGTCCTTTCGTGCGCGCGCGATGCGCAGCATCCAGTCAATCGGATTCCCGGGCCGTCGGGCGGCCCGTGCGCGTCACCGAGCCGGCGGTCCTCCCTGCGTGAGGGCGTGCAGCAGGCGCGTCAGATCCTGGATGTCGTCCACCGACCAGGCCTCGAGCGCCGTGAGGATGCCGCCCTCCTGCGGCGCGCGGGCGATGGCGAGTCGTTCGAGGCCGAGCGGTGTCGGCGAGAGGAGGCTCGAGCGGCCGTCGGCGGGATCGGGTGTGCGCTGGATGAAGCCCTGCTTCTCGAGTCCGCGCACGGTGCGGCTGATCTGGCCCTTGTCCGCCATGAGGGCGTCGGCGAGGGCCGACAGCGTGACCTGCTCGCGCCGCACGATCGTCGTGAACACCTTGTACTCGCCGGGCAGCATGCCGGGGCTCATCCGGTCGGCGTTGCCGGCGAGGAGTCGGCGCACGTGGGTGAACAGCTCGCCGAACTCGGCCTCGAGCGCCCGCACGGCGTCTGCGCGGGTGTCAGACGCGTCGGGCCCGGTCATCGGGGTCGACATCAGCGGCGGCCGCGGCGCGAGCGGCGAGCCGTGGCATCCGTCGTCGGGATCGGACCTGTCGCTGTGATCGAGCTCATCCCTTCGGCTGCCGACACCGTCGCCAGATCGGCCTCGCCGGCTTCCAGGCGCTCCTTCGTCGTCATGCGGGTGAGGGGCGTGTTCGGCAGGAAGATGACCGCGATGAGGCTCAGGAGAGCGAACGGCACGGCGATCAGGAACGAGTTCGAGATCCCCTGCGCGTAGATGTCCTCGACGATGACCTGCACGCTCGCGGGGAGCGAGTGGACGGCGGGGAGTGCGCCGGACTGCAGCTGCTCCGCGACGGCGGCCCCCTCGGGACCGAGACTCTCGATGGCCGTGGCCAGGGCCTCCTTGCTCGATGTGAAGAGGTCGGCGACGGTCGTGGCCAGAGCCGCACCCATGACCGACACGCCGACCGTGCCGCCGAGGCTGCGGAAGAAGGTGACGCCGGATGAGGCGACGCCGATCTCTTCGGGTCGGGCGGTGTTCTGAACGACGAGCACGAGGTTCTGCATCGTCATGCCGACGCCGGCGCCCATGAGGAACATGTAGATCGAGACGAGGACGAAGTTCGTGTCGTACTCGATCGTCGTGAGCAGCCACAGACCCGCGATGAGCAGGATCGATCCGACGACGAGGTAGCTCTTCCACCTGCCGAAACGGCTGATCAGCTGGCCGACGACGACCGATGAGACGAGGAGTCCGCCGATCATGGGGATCGTCATGAGCCCGGCTTCGGTCGGCGTCGCGCCGCGTGCCATCTGCATGTACTGGCTGAGGAACACCGACGCGCCGAACATCGCGATGCCGGTCGCGATCGAGGCGAGGACCGAGAGCGTGAAGGTGCGGTTGCGGAACATGCGCAGCGGAATGAGCGGCTCGCGCGACCGCAGCTCGACCACGACGAACACCACCGTCGAGATCAGCGCACCGCCGACCATGAGGATCGTCGTCAGGCTCCACCACTCGTAGTCCGTGCCGGCGTTCGTGATCCAGATGAGCAGGAGCGAGACGGCCGCCGAGAGCAGGACGATGCCGAGATAGTCGATGTGCGCCTTCCGCTTCGTCTGCTGCACGTGCAGGGTCACCTGCAGCAGGATCAGCGCGACGATCGCGAAGGGGATCGCGATGTAGAAGTTCCAGCGCCAGCCGAGCGAGTCGGTGACGACGCCGCCCAGGAGCGGGCCGCCGATCGTCGCGAGGGCCATGACGGCGCCGAAGAGTCCCATGTACCGGCCGCGCTCGCGCGGGCTGATGATGTCGGCCATGATGATCTGGCTGAGCGCCGCGAGACCGCCGGCACCCAGGCCCTGCACGGCCCGGAACGCGATGAGCGTGCCGGGATCCTGGGCGAATCCGGCCGCCGCGGTCGCGAGGACGAAGAGTGCGATCGCGAGCTGGATGAGGAGCTTGCGGTTGAACAGGTCGGCGAGCTTGCCCCAGATCGGGGTCGAGATCGCCGTGGTCAACAGGGTCGCCGTCACGACCCAGGTGAAGGCGGCCTGATCCCCGCCGAGATCGTGGACGATCACGGGGAGCGAGGTCGAGACGACGGTCGAGGCGAGCATCGACACGAACATGCCCAGCAGCAGGCCGGAAAGGGCCTGGAGCACTTGGCGGTGCGTCATGCCGGATTCGGTGAGCGCGGGGGTCTTGGCTGCCATGGGCGTCCTTCGTCGAGGAGAACCGCGGCAGCACTGGCGCGAAAGTTGACAAAGGTCAACGATATGCATGTCGTTGACTTCTGTCAACTATTGATCACGCTGACGCCGACCTCACGGGGTAGGCGTATGGCGGCGGTCAGTCGGCGAGGGCGAGCGCGCGGAACGGGTGACGCGGGGCAGCGGGCTGCGGCATCCGATCGCTCTCGGGCCGTCCGCGCAGGTGACGCCGGTGCAATTCGTCGATGAGCGACGTCGCCAGCTGCACGAGCTTGGCGATCTCGTCTTCGTCGCGATCGACCCACGCGCAGCGGGGCTCATCGGCGACGGGCACGAAATCGTCGTGCTGCTCCCAGGCGACGAGAGTGCGCTCGGCGCCGAGGACGTGCTGCTGCCAGAAGATCTGACGCAGATACGTGCGCGGGATGCTGCGCCACGGCTTGTTCGTCGTCTTGATCTCGGCGAGGGTCACGCGCCCACGGCCGTCCACCGCGACGCCGTCGGGTGTGGCCAGATGGCGCTTCTCGACGGCGGCGTGGAACAGCGCGGAAGAGGGCTGGATGCCGTGCGTCGCGGCGACCCATGCGGCGATCTCGGGTTCGCGCCGACGACCATGCGCCGTGTAGGCGTTGCCCGAGAAGCCGGAGCCGAGCAGCTTCGCGTCTGCCGCGCGAGGGATCGCACGCTCTGACGTGAGTGCGGCGACGTCCGTCGCCGTGATCCCCCGCGAGCGAGCCCGCACCCACGCCACCCGGTCACGGGAGTCCGCGACGATGCGCGCGGCGAGTTCGGGGGTCACGGCTTCGACCCTACGCCGACCCGGCGACGGGCATGACCCGGCACGCGCTGACCGCCGCATTCCGCCGTCGGCGCGGAGCACGGCCTCATGCGCCGACGTCACGTCCGCGGCGTATGAGGCCGGTGCCGCGGCGTCAGAACGCTGCAGCGCCCGCTTCGGCGACCGAGTGGTCCTGCTCTCCCGAGCCGCCCGAGACTCCCACCGCGCCGACGACGACGCCGTCCTTGGAGAGCGGGATGCCGCCGGCGAAGATCGCCACCTTGCCGCCGTTGGTGTTCTGGATGCCGAAGAACTGCTGGGTCGGCTGAGAGTTGTCGCCGAGGTCCTTCGTCGAGATGTCGAAGGCCTTCGAGGTCCAGGCCTTGTTGATCGAGATGTTGACGCTGCCGATCCAGGCGCCGTCCTGGCGGACGTGGGCGACGAGGTTGCCGCCGGAATCGACGACGGCGATGTTCATGGGCTGACCGATCTCGACGGCCCGCTTCTCGGCGGCCTCGATCACGCGGCGCGCGTCGGCGAGAGTGACGTTCGTCATGGGGTGGTCCTTTCGTTGGTGTGCGTTCAGGTGGTCTTGATGTAGCCGTTGGGATCGAGGACGTACTTCTTCGCGGCGCCCTGGTCGAACTCGGCGTAGCCTTTCGGTGCGTCCTCGAGCGAGATCGGCGTGGCATTCACGGCCTTCGCGATCTGCACCTTGTCGTGGAGGATCGCCATCATCAGCTGCCGGTTGTATCTCATGACGGGGCACTGCCCGGTCGTGAACGACAGCGACTTCGCCCAGCCGGTACCGAGGTTGATCGAGAGCGACCCGACCTTCGCGGCCTCGTCGATCCCACCCGGATCCCCCGTGACATACAGGCCCGGGATGCCCAGCGCGCCGCCCGCCGCGGTGATGTCCATGAGCGAGTTGAGCACCGTCGCCGGCGCCTCGTGCGCGGCATCCGATCCGTGTCCTCGTGCTTCGAATCCGACCGCGTCCACGCCGCAGTCCACCTCGGGCACGCCGAGGATCTGCTCGATCTGCGCGGCGGGGTCGCCCTGCGACACGTCGACCGTCTCGCAGCCGAAGGAGCGCGCCTGGGCGAGCCGATCGGCGTTGAGGTCTCCGACGATGACGACGGCCGCACCGAGCAGCTGCGCGCCGACGGCGGCGGCGAGGCCGACGGGACCCGCACCCGCGATGTAGACGGTGGAGCCCGGGCCCACTCCCGCCGTGTAAGCGCCGTGGAAGCCGGTCGGGAAGATGTCGGACAGCATCGTCAGGTCGAGGATCTTCTCGAGAGCCTGGTCGCGATCGGGAAAGCGCAGCAGGTTCCAGTCCGCGTACGGCACGAGCACGTACTCCGCCTGTCCGCCGACCCACCCGCCCATGTCGACGTAGCCGTATGCGCTGCCCGGACGGTCCGGGTTGACGTTGAGGCAGATGCCCGTCTTGCCCTCTTTGCAGTTGCGGCACCGCCCGCACGCGATGTTGAAGGGGACCGAGACGATGTCGCCGACGCTGATGAATTCGACGTCGGGACCGACTTCGACGACCTCGCCCGTGATCTCGTGCCCCAGGACGAGTCCCGCCGGTGCCGTCGTGCGACCGCGCACCATGTGCTGGTCCGAGCCGCAGATGTTCGTCGCGACCGTACGCAGGATCGCGCCGTGCGGAACCTTGCGCCCGACGTTCGCGGGGTTGACCCCCGGCCCGTCCTTGAGCTCGAACTCGGGGAAATCGGTGTCGATGACCTCGACCATGCCGGGACCCTTGTAGGCCACTGCTCTGTTGGCTGACATCGTCGTCCTCCTTCTTCTTCGGTATCACCCGCTGTGTGTCCAGATTCGCCCATCGGGACGGGTGGCGCGATCCGCCGGGCGAACTGTCAGGACTACCCGAACGGGTGGGCGGCGCGTACCGTGAGGTCATGCCCGACGGAGGACACGCCTGCACAGAGCACACGTTGCGAGATCTCGCCGATGTCGTGGGGGTACCCGCCACGGCGCTCCCCGCGCGGCTGTCCGAACTGCTCGCCGCCTTCGTGCCGCACGACGGGCTCATCATCCTCGCCGCCGACGCCGGGGGAGGGCATCGACGGGGCGTGGGAGACCCCGCCTTCGTCGAGCGCGTGTCCTTCCTCGCCCTCGACGATCTGCGCCGGACCCAGCACCCCGACACCGTCGCGGTGGGTGAGATGGATGCCGCCGGCACAGCGGTCCCGGTGCTGCAGGTCGTCTCGCGAAACGGTGCGCTGATGGTCATGGCGAACCCGCAGAACGGGGCCGGCTCCGCCGACGACCGCGCCGCGACGGTCCTCCAGCTGTGGAACGTCGTCGCGCTGCGCGTGCAGGAGCTCGCTGATGCGGCGACCCCTGACTACCTCACGCTCGCGCGGGCGAGCGCGGGCGAGCGGATGGAAGCGCTGACAGAGCTCGCGGACGAGTACTCCACGACGCTGGAATCGGTCCTCGCGGCGCTTCGGTCGGCATCGCTCGACGATCGATCGGCGCGGCAGACGGCGACGGGGATCGCGGCATCCGGGCTCGTGCAGTTGCGCACCGCGAGCGATCGCGTCAGGACCGCCACCGAGGAGCCCGTGACGACGGCGTTCGAGCGCCTCCGCGACGATCTGCGGCCGCTCGTGCGGTATCGCGAGATCGACGTACAGTTCGTCGAGCCGCCTGCCGATGGGCGGCCCCTGCCGAGCGAAGTCGCGCAGGGAGCCCGTGCCGTTGTGCGGGGGTCGATCCTCGCGCTCATCGATCGTCCGCGGGTGGGCCGCGTGCGCGTCCAGTGGGATTGCGACGGGACCAACCTGCTCATCGACATGCGCGACGACGGACCGGGGGATCTGTCGGACGCCTCGTCGCAGCTGAAGCTCATCCGGCACCGCGTGCATGCGCTCGACGGCCGGCTGTCGGTCGAGGCGACACCGGGATGGGGGACGGAGATCGCGATCGTCCTTCCGCTCGATCCTCCGCGCGCCGTGGCGGCGGTGACCCAGTGGGGCCTGCGCCCGCGGGAGGTCGAAGTGCTCGCGCACCTCGCGACCGGCCGTCGCAACCGTGCGATCGCCACAGCGCTGGCCATCAGCGAGAACACCGTCAAGTTCCACGTCGCGAAGATCTACCGCAAGCTCGACGTGGGCAGTCGGGCCGAGGCGACGGCGCTGTATCTCGAAACCGGGCTCGCGACCGAGTCGGGGTGAGTGCTCCGCCGGCGATCCCGGAGGGCGGAACCCGCGGAGGTTTATAACCCCTTGTCTGTGAACCTTCGCCTTTACACTCGACGCTCGGTACCACTGAAGAGTGCCCTCGAAGAACATCGACCCTCGTGTCGAGCTCGGTCGTCGCCTCACGGCCCACCGGATGGCACGCAAGCTCACGGCCGAGGGCCTCGCTGCCGTCGCCGACCTCGACGTGTCGAACATCCGCAAGATCGAGAGGGGGTCGAATCCGCGACTGCTCACGGTGCTCAAGATCGCGGGTGTCCTCGAGGTCGACCTGGGGGAGCTGTTCCGCGGCATCGATCCGTACGCCCTCACGGGGGAGGACCGGCCCACGCGCGTGTCCGAGGTCGACGCGCGCTTCTGGCGGCCGCGCGACCGGATCGCCTGACTACATCACGAAGGTCCAAGCGTACTCGGCAGTGGGCCCCACCCGCCAGTGCACCGTGATGCGTGCAGAGTCGACGGTGTTCGGCCACAGGGCGATCCGCAGGCTCTGCCCGGGTCGGATCGACGCGCGCGGAATGGCGGGCTCCATCCACCCGTCGCCGAAGAATTGCGTCGAGACGTGCGTGAGCTCGTCGGGTCCCTCGTTGACGACGCGGCACCACGGCGGATTCGATCGATCGACCCGCCAGGGCACGCGATACGCGGGATCTGCGGGATGTTCGTCTGGGCCGATGAGTCGGAGCATGCCGGGACGGTACGGCGGGCATCCGACGTGCGGCGCGTGTCCACCGTGTGTGAGAGCAACGTCGGTGGACAGGGCGTCGCGGCACCGCGGTGGGGAGGAAGCTCCGATTTGGTGAGCGACGCGTCCTCACGTACTCTGGTCGAAGCCAAAGACCGCCGGTCATCGGCGTGCGTGTGAGCGCACATCGATCGAAGCTCTGCGAAATGCAGGGGCCCGCGCAGGTGACACGAACTTCTTCCAGAGCTCCGTGCGCTTGCGCCGGAGCTCTTTTCATTTCCCTGCGGGAAGAACCAGATGTCTGCGGCCGGCGCACCGTCATCGCGGAGCGTCTCGTACACACAAGGAGTGGCCATGGCGCAGAAGGATGCATCGGTCGCCGAGCTCACGAAGAATTTCGAGGACTCGACCGCCGTTCTGCTGACCGAGTACCGCGGTCTGACGGTTGCCCAGCTCAAGGAGCTGCGCAACAGCATTCGTCAGGACGCGGAATACGCCGTGGTGAAGAACACGCTGACCAAGATCGCCGCGAACAACGCGGGGATCACGTCGCTGGACGACGACCTCAAGGGTCCGTCGGCCATCGCGTTCGTGCACGGTGACCCGGTCGCCGTCGCGAAGGGTCTGCGCGCCTTCGCCAAGGCACACCCTCTTCTCGTGATCAAGGGCGGTTTCTTCGACGGAAACCCTCTGACCGCGGATGAGGTCAACAAGCTCGCCGAGCTCGAGAGCCGTGAAGTCCTGCTGGCGAAGCTCGCCGGCGCGATGAAGGCCACGATGACCAAGGCGGCATACGTCTTCAACGCGCTCCCGTCGAAGGCCGTTCGCACGGTCGACGCGCTGCGCGAGAAGCAGGAGTCCGCGGCCTGACATCGGGCTTCGGCATAAACAAACAATCGGTTATCGAGTAGGCCGCGAAGCGGCCGTATCAATCGGTTATCGAGTAGGCCGCGAAGCGGCCGTATCGAGATACAAGGAGACACATCATGGCAAAGCTCAGCACTGACGAGCTGCTCGACGCGTTCAAGGAGCTCACGCTCATCGAGCTCAGCGAGTTCGTCAAGGCCTTCGAGGAGACCTTCGACGTCACCGCTGCCGCTCCCGTCGCCGTCGCCGCTGGCGCACCGGCCGGTGGCGCACCCGCCGAAGAGGCCGAAGAGAAGGACTCGTTCGACGTCGTCCTCGAGGCCGCCGGTGACAAGAAGATCCAGGTCATCAAGGTCGTTCGCGAGCTCACCTCGCTCGGTCTCGGCGAGGCCAAGGCCGTCGTCGACGGCGCTCCCAAGGCCGTGCTCGAGGGCGCGACCAAGGAAGCCGCTGAGAAGGCGAAGGCTTCGCTCGAAGAGGCCGGCGCGAGCGTCACCCTCAAGTAATCACGACCGACGAAGAGATCCCGGATGCCGCGCAGCGGCCGAGTCGAGATCTCCCCGTCGTCTGATGCGACATCGAAGACCCCCGGGTTCGCCCGGGGGTCTTCGTGCGTGTGCGGGAGTATATCGATGTGATCGCGCTGGCGGCGGGGGGCTTGCCGCGCGCGACGTGGAGTCCTACGGTGACCCACGTGGGAGGGATTCGCATCGCTCCCGCGACACAGCACGCACACCGCAACACCGAAGGGGATCGCAGATGAACGCACGCAGCCGTACTCGCAGTGCCGTTTCCGTCGTCGCACTCGGAGCCGCCGGTCTTCTCGTCGCCGGATGCGCCGGCGGTGGAGGGGACGGTGGCGGAGAAACCGTCGAGGGAGATTTCTCGGGGCAGACCCTCACGGTCGCCGCAGCGTGGTCGGGAGCTGAACAGTCCAACTTCGAAGCGGTGCTGCAGAAGTTCTCGGAGGATACGGGCGCCCAGGTCGACTACACGAGCTTCGGGGACAACGGACCGACGTATCTGCAGGGCCAGCTCGAGGGCGGCTCGCCGCCCAATGTGGCGGTCATCGGGCAGCCGGCGCTCATGCAGTCGCTCGCGTCCGCCGGTGATCTCATCCCGCTGAGCGACGCAGCCCGCAGCGCCGTCGAAGAGAACTACTCCGACAGCTGGATCGACCTCGGATCGGTCGACGGCGAGCTGTACGGGGTGTGGTTCAAGGCTGCCAACAAGTCGACCGTCTGGTACAACGCCGACATCTACGACGAAGCGGGAGCATCCGAGCCCGAGGACTGGGACGGCTTCCTCGAGCAGCTCCAGCTCGTGCAGGATTCCGGATACTCGGGCATCTCGGTCGGCGCCGACGTGGGCTGGCCGCTGACCGACTGGTTCGAGAACGTCTACCTGCGCACGGCCGGTGCCGAGAAGTACGACCAGCTCACGAACCACGAGATCCCGTGGACCGATCCGTCGGTCGCGGAGGCCCTCGAGGTCATGGCGACGCTGTGGTCGAGCGATGTGCTGCAGCCCGGCGGCGCCCAGCGGACCTTCCCCGAGAGCGTCACGGCCGTCTTCGGCGCAGACCCGCAGGCCGGCACCGTCTACGAGGGTGACTTCGTCGCGGGCAACATCACCGATGACGGGAACTCGGTCGTCGGCGAGAACGCGCTCTTCTACGACTTCCCGTCGATCAACGGTTCGACTCCGGCCGTCGTGGGCGGCGGCGATGTCGCCATCCAGTTCGTCGACGACGAAGCGACCGACGCACTCATGCAGTACCTGGCGTCGCCCGGGGCGGCCGAGATCTGGGTGCCCAACGGTGGTCTCACCTCGCCCAACAACAACGTCGACACGTCGCTGTATCCCGACGACACGGCGCGCCAGATCGCCGAGGCCCTGACCGGTGCCGAGACGTTCCGATTCGACATGTCCGATCTCACGCCGAGCGCCTTCGGAGGCACGGTCGGTGCCGGGTTCTGGCAGATCATGATCGATTTCTACGCCGATCCCTCTGACATCCAGGGCACGATGGAAGCCTTGGAAGCGGCGGCCGTCGCGGCATACTGACGCCCCGCCACTGGGAATCGGACCTACCGTGACCGCTCTCGTCGAGACCGCGGCGGACCCGGGCCCGGGGAGCGAGCAGACTGCTCGTGACCCGGGCAAGGGGCGTCTGCGGCGCACCCTCATCCTCGCGTCGTTCCTCGGGCCCGCGCTCGTCGTGCTCGGCGCGCTTGTGGTGTATCCCATCGTCTACACCGTCATCCGGTCCTTCTACAGCCAGCGCGGTGACGCGTTCGTGGGCTGGGAGAACTACGTGACGATGTTCACGAACGAGAGCACCTTCACCGCGATCCGCAACAACGTCATGTGGGTGATCGTGGCGCCCTTGGCGTGCACGATCCTGGGGCTCATCTTCGCCGTGCTGCTGGAGAAGCTGAAGTGGAAGACGGCGTTCAAGCTCATCATCTTCATGCCGATGGCGATCTCGATGCTCGCAGCGGGTGTCATCTTCCGCGGCATGTTCCAGGAGGACCCGAACCTCGGCGTCGTCAACGCCGTCGTCGTCGGCGTCGACAGGGCGTTCTCGAACGAGGCGGGCTATCCGGGAGCGACCCCGCGCGACGGGTTCGGCGTCATCGCCGACCGCGGGACGATCGCCTCCGAAGAGGAGCTGTCGCCGGGGAGCGTGCAGGACTTCCCGCTCACCGGCATCCGTCAGTCGAACATCCCGCCCGACGCGACGCAAGCGGTCGCGGCGGCGGCGCCGGGCGACACCGAACTCGCCGGAACGGTGTTCCTGGACGTCGTCTCGGGCGGAGGGGGCGTCAACGGCGAGATCGGCGACGGCAAGAGCGGCCTTCCGGGTGTGCGCGTGGACGCCGTGGCACCCGACGGCTCGATCCACGGCTACGCGACGACGGGAGCCGACGGGACCTTCCTCATCGAAGGACTCACGGCGGGGGAGACCTACCGTGTCGCGCTGCCGGCGACGAACTTCGACGAGGGCTTCCAGGGCGTCTCCTGGCTCGGTCCCTCGCTCATCAACGCGGTCATCATCCTGTCGTACATCTGGATCTGGGCGGGCTTCGCGATGGTCATGATCGCGTCGGGTCTGTCTGCCATGGACCGGTCGCTGCAGGAGGCGTCGCGCATGGACGGCGCGAACGAATGGCAGGTGTTCACGAAGATCACCGCACCTCTGCTCGCTCCCGTGCTCGTCGTCGTGATCGTGACGCTCATCATCAACGTCCTGAAGATCTTCGACCTCGTCTACGTCATACCGCCCGGCGTCTCCAAACCGGCGGCGAACGTCATCGCCGTCGAGATGTGGACCGTCTCGTTCGGCGGCGGCAGCAACCAGGGTCTCGGCTCGGCGCTGGCGATCCTGCTGCTGATCCTCGTGCTGCCGTCGATGATCATCAACGTGCGCCGCTTCCGTGAGGAGCGCAGTCGATGAGCGCGGCCTCAGCGGATCTCGGCATCGTCCGCGGCAAGAAGACCACCGCGCAGAAGATCGTCGGTGTGTTCACCTCGAGCATCGTCAACGTGGTGCTCATCATCGTGGCGCTGTTCTGGCTCATTCCGACGATCGGCCTGTTCCTCACGTCGCTGCGCAGCTCGGGAGACAACGCCTCCTCGGGGTGGTGGACCGTCTTCACCAAGCCCGCCGAGCTGACGCTCGAGAACTACGCGAACCTGCTCTCGAACCCCACCATCACGGGCTCGTTCTGGAACACGATCGTGATCGCCGTGCCCTCGACGCTGCTCGTCGTGCTGCTGGGGGCGTGCGCCGCCTACGCGTTCGCGTGGATGCAGTTCCCCGGTCGCGACTGGCTGCTCATCGTCGTCATCATCCTGCTCGCCGTTCCCGTGCAGGTGGCGCTGATCCCGCTCGCGCGCCTGTTCGGCACGCTCGGGATCTTCGGCAGCGTGCTCGGGGTGATCCTCTTCCACGTCGCCTTCGGGCTGCCGTTCGCGATCTTCCTGCTGCGGAACTTCTTCACGCAGGTGCCCGCCGAACTGCTCGAAGCCGCGCGTATCGACGGCGCGGGGGACTGGCGGATCTTCTTCCAGCTCATCCTGCCGCTGGGACTGCCGGCGATCGCCTCACTGGCGATCTTCCAGTTCCTTTGGACGTGGAACGACATGCTCGTCGCCCTCATCTTCACCAACTCCCAGTCGCAGCCGCTGACGGTCGCGATCCAGTCTCAGCTGCGCCAGTTCGGATCGAACATCGACGTGCTGAGCTCGGGGGCGTTCCTGTCGATGATCGTGCCGCTCATCGTCTTCTTCGCGTTCCAGCGCTACTTCGTGCAAGCTCTCCTCGCCGGCTCGCAGAAATGAGTCACCGCGGATCAATGCTGCGAAGCAGCGTTGATCCGCGGTGACTCATCATCGAGTAGGCCGCGCAGCGGCCGTATCGAGATGCAAGCAAGCCATTGACGCTGCGCAGCAGCGTCAATGCTCTCCCCCACATCTCGATACGCGCTCCGCGCTACTCGATGACCGGTCGGGCGCTCCGCGCTACTCGATGACCGGTCGCCGGTTGGTCAGGAGCAGCCGAGGCGGGCCTGCATCGACCGCATGGCGTCGAGCTCGGCCGTCTGGCCATCTTTCATGCTCTGCGCGACGGCGAGCGCGCGCGGCTCGGAGCCGAGGTCGAGCAGGGCCTGCGCCATCGGCACGGCACCCTCGTGGTGTCGGATCATGAGCTCGAGGAACAGGCAGTCGGCCTCGGTCCCTGTCGCATCGCGCAGGGCGGTCAGCTGCTCGGGGGTCGCCATCCCCATCGCGGCATCCGCTTCCTGAGGGCTCAGCGGCGACCCGTCGCCGTGCACGTGGCCGTCGCCGAGCGGCGCCATCCACACCATCATGGCGCCGTCGGACTGCGACAGCCCCCACTTCACGAGCCAGTCGTACATCTCCCCGCGCTGCGCCGATTGCGCCGTCGCGATGTCGTACGACAGGATGCGCAACTCGTCGTCGTCGGTCTTGCGGTAGATCTCCATCGCCATCTCGATCGCCTGAGTGTGATGCGCCTGCATGTCGCGAGAGAATCCCGCCTCGGGCGAGTTGGTATCGGGAAGGGCCACGGATGCCGCCTGCCCGAAGGTCGAGAATCGACCGATCGCGAAGGCGACGGCCGCGATCGCGATGACCGCCAGGGCGATGAGCACCCAGCGTCTCGCTCCCCTCGCGGGCTCCGCCGTGCCGGTCACGGCTACTGCTTGCCGGGGCCGTCGATCGCGCCCGAGCACAGTGCTCCGGGCTCGGGGACGAGGTCGGAGCGCCAGTACTCCTCGAGGAACTCCTCGATGCGGGGATCGGCGGCCTCGTCGACCTTGAGCTGGTGGTTCCACGCGCTGAGCGCGATGGGGGTGTCGAGACCTTCGTAGGGGGACAGGACGACGTAGCTCGAGGGCAGCTTGCTCTTGAGCAGGTCGAGGTCCTCGCCCTGCACGAGGTCGGCGTCGTACGTGATCCACACCGCACCGTGCTCGAGCGAGTGCACGGCGTTCTCGTTCTGCTGCGGCTCGTCATAGATGCCGCAGTTGAGCCAGACGGCGTTGTGCGGGCCGCCGGCCGGCGGGTTCTGCTCGTACTCCACCACGCCCTCGACGTGCGTCGTCGTGTTGGTGAAGGTCTCGACGCCCTCGATCTCGGCGCCCTCACTGCCTGCGGTGTAAGACGCAGGCGGGGGCGGAGCGAAGACGAAGGACGCCACGATCGCGCCGATCACGGCGATGGCTCCGACAGATCCCACGGTCCACCACACGACCTTGCCGCGCTTGCGCTTCGCGAGCTGCTTCTGGTACTCGGCGAGCTTCTCCTGCCGCTTCTGCTCACGCTGCTGCTTGACGGTCAGGTCGATCTTCGCCTGAGTCGCGGGGTTCCCGCTCGTGCGCTTCTCGGACGGGGACGGGGGAGTCGGGGACATGCGAGTGCTCTCGGCTCGGCGCCGGGTCTGGCGCGGGATGCGGACGGGTCAATCCTATGCGGGTGCATGTGATGGAAGTCCTGGGAACCGGCCGCAGATCGTCTGAGTCCGATCGCGGGGTATGCACGGTCGGCCGGTGGGCATCCGATATCATGAAAGCTCGAATCGATTCGATCGACGTTGTCGCCATCGCTGTGACAGCCGACCGACGATGCCCTCGCGCCCCTGCCGGATCCCGGACGCCGCGCCGCTGCCTCTGAAACGAAGAACTTTGCTCGATACCGCGTCCGTTCCCGTCGTCCCTTCGACGCCGCCACCCACGACCGGCGCGATCCGCACCCTCGGGTCGAATCCTGCTACCGCGCCGGTCGTCCTGCATCCCGGCGACGCGATCTCGACGCGTCGCCGCGTGCTCTACATCATCCTGCTGGGCGCGCTCACGGCTCTCGGGCCGTTCACGATCGACCTGTACCTGCCCGCCTTCCCCGTGCTCGAGGCCGACTTCCAGACGACATCGGCCGCCATCCAGCTGACTCTCACGGGCACGATGATCGGCTTCGCCCTCGGCCAGCTCATCGTCGGGCCCCTCAGCGACAAGGTCGGCCGGCGCATCCCGCTGCTGGCCGTCACGGCATTGCACGTCGTGGCGAGCGCCGCGGCCGCCTTCGCACCGACTTTGGAGCTGCTCGCCGTCACGCGCGTGCTGATGGGAGCCGGCGCTGCCGCGGGCGGCGTCGTGGCAGCCGCTGTCGTGCGCGACCTGTTCGGCGGACGGCGGCTGGTCGTGATGCTGTCGCGGCTCGCGCTCGTGTCGGGTGTCGCCCCCGTGCTCGCGCCCCTCGCCGGGTCTGCGCTGCTGCTCGTCATGCCGTGGCGCGGCATCTTCATCGTGCTGGCCGCCTACGGCGCGCTCATGCTGATCTCGGCCGTCGTGTTCATCCCCGAGACGCTGCCGCCCGCGCGGCGCAGCGAGAAGGGGACGACGACCGTGTGGCAGCGGTATCGCAGCGTGCTGGGCGACCGGGTGTTCCTCGGCGTCCTCGTCATCGGGGGCATGACCTTCAGCGGGCTGTTCTCGTACCTGTCGGCATCGTCGTTCCTGTTCCAGGGGACGTACGGCTTCGACCCCCAGCAGTACGGGCTCCTCTTCGCCGCCAATTCCGTCGGCGTCGTGATCGGCGTGCAGACGGCGTCGCGCCTCGCGGCACGCTTCGGGCCGCAGTGGGTCATGGCGTGGTCCACCGTCGTGCTCCTGGCCGCGGCATCCGCCATCGTCGTCACCGATCAGCTCGGGCTCGGACTGTGGGGCACGGTCGTGCCGCTGTTCGTCTTCATGACGGCGTGCGGCTTCACGTTCCCGTGCGTGCAGGTGCTCGCGCTCGACCGGCACGGGAAAGCCGCGGGCACGGCGCAGTCGATCATCGGAGCGACCAACTTCGGCGTTGCGGGTCTCGTCTCGCCGCTCGTGGGGTGGATCGCGAACGACGCCGGAATCACGGCCACGACGATGGCCGCCGTCATGGTCGGCTGCTCGGCGATCGCCGTTCTGGCGCTGTGGCTCATCGTGCGTCCCCGCACCGTCGGGCAGCTCGCTCCGTAGTCAGCGGCGGACGGGCTGCAGCCGGAACAGTCGCACGACGCGACCCGAGCTGCGCTCGTACGAGCGGTATCCGGGCCATTGCGCTTCGATCCGCGCCCACGCGGCATCCTTCTCGTGATCGGGGATCGGCGCGGCTCGAACGGGCATCCGTCTGCCGCGCACGGTGATGGCCGCGTCGGGGTGGGCGAGGAGATTCGTCGTCCAGGCCGGGTGGCGTCCGCCGGCGAAGTTGGTGCCCGCGACGATCGCACGGCCCTCGCCGTCGGGCGTGTACATGAGCGCCGCCTCGCGGGGCTCGCCCGAACGCGCGCCCGTCGTGTGCAGCACGAGCGACGGGACGAGCAGCCCGCTGATCGGGACGCGGCCTCCCGTGATCCGGGCGAAGGCGCGCTCGAGCCGGGGCATGAGCCGCGGCCCGGCGGCGCGGAACGCACGTGTGCGTGTGAGCGGGGCGATCATGGCGCGGACGATGTCGAGCACGCGGATCATGGCAGCATCCTCGCATCCGGCCCGGCACAATGGGGTAATGCCGGCTGAGCAACGCAACGTCGCCTCGCCCACGGTGCCGTTCCTCGTGTGGGGACTCGTGCTCGTGTCGCTCTCGTGCGCGCTCGGCGCGTGGGTGCTCGCGCAGGGCAACGGACCCTTCGCCGTCGACGCGTGGTGGAACGGCGTCCTCGCGGGCGCCGAGGGCTCAGCGCTGTCGAGCTTCTCGCTCGTCATGGCGTTTCTCGGCGGGGGGTGGTTCGCCGTCCTCGTCGTGCCGCTGGGCGGCGCCCTCGTGCTGCTTCTGCTGCGACGACCCTGGTCGGCCGCGTATTTCATCCTGGCGCAGGCGGCGTCGGCGGCGCTCGTGCAGGTGCTCAAGCGCGTGTTCGGCCGGGACCGGCCCGAGGACATCATCATCATCACCGATTTCGGCTCGTTCCCGTCGGGGCACGTGGCCGGTGCCGCGACGCTCGCGACGGCGCTCGTCGTGCTCTTCCCGCGCGTGGCTGTCCTGATTCTGGGGGTGGCGTGGGTGCTGCTCATGGCGCTCAGCCGGACGGTGCTGCACGCGCACTGGCTCAGCGACACCGCCGGCGGCGCGCTCCTCGGGACGGGGGCGGCGCTCATCGTCGCTGCCGCGATGTGGCGGCTCCTCGCACGCGAAGAACCGCGGCCGAGCCTCGCGGTCGGGCGGTAGGCCGGGGGACGCATGCGGCGCGTCGCTAGGCTGTGCGCATGACCGAGCCGGACGCCGTCGCCGAAGCCGAACTCGCACGCCTGCGGGCCGAGGCGGAAGCCGCCGAGGCCCAGCTCAAGGTCGCCCAGGCGAGGGCCGCGCTCGCCGCGGCCGAGGCCGAGGCCGCGAAGGCCCGGGCGGGGGTTCCCGCCGAGTCGCCGGTGCGCGGTGCTCCGGATGAATCGACCGCCCACGAGCCGCGGGCGCCGAAACCGCCGGATTCTCCTGAGTTGTCGACGGTCGCCGAGGGCGCCCCACCGCAACCGGCGGCGACCGGCCCGCTCGATGACGCAGCCGTCGCTGCCATCGTCCAGGGATACACGTTCGACGCCGAGACGCTCGAGCTCGGCGCCCTCGTCAACACCGACCCCGTCGCATCGGCGCAGATCCGCATCCCGATCGCCATGACGAACCGTCACGGCCTCGTCGCGGGCGCGACCGGGACAGGAAAGACGCGCACGCTCCAGGGCCTCGCCGAGCAGCTCGCGGCGAAGGGCGTCCCCGTGTTCGCCGCCGACATCAAGGGGGATCTGTCCGGCGTCGCGACGCCGGGCGAGGCCAGCGACAAGCTCCTCGCGCGCACCCGGGCCATCGGCCAGGACTGGACCCCCGCGGCATCCGTCACGGAGTACTTCGCCCTCGGCGGTGTCGGCAAGGGCGTTCCGGTGCGCGCGACCGTGAGCGGATTCGGCCCCCTGCTGCTGAGCAAGGTGCTCGGGCTCAATCAGACGCAGGAGTCGAGCCTCGGCCTCGTCTTCCACTACGCCGATCAGAACGGGCTCGCCCTCGTCGACCTGTCTGATCTGCGGGCCGTGCTCAGCTATCTCACGAGCGACGACGGCAAGGCCGAGCTCAAGGGGCTCGGGGGCCTCTCGGCGGCGACGGCGGGTGTCATCCTGCGCCAGCTCATCACGTTCGCCGACGACGGCGCGGACGTCTTCTTCGGCGAACCCGAGTTCGACGTGCGCGACTTCCTGCGCACGGCGCCCGACGGCCGCGGTGTCATCAGCCTGCTCGAAGTGCCCGGTGTCATCGACAAGCCCGCGCTGTTCTCCACGTTCCTGATGTACCTGCTCGCCGAGCTCTTCGAGATCCTCCCCGAGGTCGGCGATCTCGACAAGCCGAAGCTCGTCTTCTTCTTCGACGAGGCGCACCTGCTGTTCAGGGATGCCTCGAAGGACTTCATCGCCGCGATCACGCAGACCGTCCGGCTCATCCGCTCGAAGGGCGTCGGCGTCTTCTTCGTGACGCAGACCCCGAAGGACGTGCCGGCCGACGTGCTCGCGCAGCTGGGGTCGCGCATCCAGCACGCGCTGCGCGCGTTCACGCCCGACGACGCCAAAGCGCTTCGCGCGGCGGTCGGCACCTACCCGAAGTCCGGCTACGACCTCGAGCGCGTGCTGCAAGAGCTCGGCACGGGCGAGGCCATCGTGACGGTGATGAGCGAGAAGGGCGCACCGACGCCCGTCGCCTGGACTCGGTTGCGCGCACCGCAGGGACTCATGTCGCCCACGCCGGATCCCGCGATCGAGGCGGCCGTGAAGGCGTCGCCGCTGCTCGCGGCCTACGGCACACCGATCGACCGGGAATCGGCGCGCGAGATCCTCGCCGCCAAGATGCGCGCCGCCGACGACGCGGCCGCCGCAGCCGAGGCTGAGCTGGAGAAGGCGAAGATCGACGCCGAGCTCGCCAGGCAGCGGGCGGCGATCGACAAAGCGCAGGCGGATGCCGACCGCAGGGCCCAGAAGGAGTACGAGCGGCTCCTCAAGAAGACGAGCGGCTCGGCCCGCACCTCGAGCCGGGCGCCGAAATCCGGGCTCGAGCAGATCCTCGGATCGCGGTCGACGCGGACCGTCCTCGACGGCGTCATCCGCGGGATCTTCGGCACGGGCCGCCGCTGACGGCCCCGAACCGTGCCGATCCCGGGGCGCGCTCCCGCGCGGGCACCCGCCGGCTGAGCGCGAGCCCGACGCTCCCGGGAGGTCCTAGCCTGGGGGCATGGTGAAGAAGCCCCCGGTGTCCGACATCGACGAATCGCGCGTGCGCGTCTCGAAGCCCAAGCGCGTGGCCGTCGGCATACCCGGCGTCCTGCACGCGCTGCAGATCTCCGCCGAGCAGATGGGTGTCGTGCGCTCGGCGCAGACGCTCCTGCGGGTGAATCAGAAGGACGGGTTCGACTGTCCGGGGTGCGCATGGCCCGAAGAGGACAAGCGCCATCTCGCCGAGTTCTGCGAGAACGGCGCGAAGGCCGTCGCCGAGGAGGCGACGCTGCGCCGCGTGGGGCCGGAGTTCTTCGCGGCGCACTCGATCGACGAGCTCGCCGGGCACGACGACTGGTGGCTGGGGCAGCAGGGGCGACTGACGCATCCGATGATCCTCGACGAGGGTGCGACGCACTATCGGCCGATCGAGTGGGATGACGCGTTGCGCGAGATCGCCGACGCGATTGCGGCGCTGGACGACCCGGACGAGGCGGCGTTCTACACGTCGGGTCGCACCTCGAACGAGGCGGCGTTCCTGTACCAGCTGCTCGTGCGCGGGATCGGCACGAACAACCTGCCGGACTGCTCGAACATGTGCCACGAGTCGAGCGGCTCGGCGCTCACCGAGACGATCGGGATCGGCAAGGGCACCGTCTCGATCGAAGACGTCCACGAGGCCGATCTGCTCATCATCGCGGGCCAGAATCCCGGCACCAACCATCCGCGCATGCTGTCGGCGCTCGAGAAGGCCAAGAAGCGCGGCGCGACGATCATCGCCGTCAACCCGCTGCCCGAGGCAGGTCTCGTCCGGTTCGAGAATCCGCAGACCGTGCAGGGGATGATCCTCGGCGGCACGAAGCTCGCCGACGAGTTCGTGCAGATCCGGCTCGGCGGTGATCAGGCGCTCTTCCAGGCGATCGGCAAGCACCTGCTCGAGGCTTCGGCGGACCCGGCGACCGATGCGCTGGACCACGACTTCATCGCGCAGCACACGAGCGGCTTCGACGCGTACCGACAGGCGATGACGGATGCCGCGTGGCCCGACCTCGTCGCCGCGACGGGCCTGTCCGAAGCCGAGCTGCGCCGCGTCGGCGAGGCCGTACGGGCCTCGAAGGCGACGATCGTGTGCTGGGCGATGGGGCTCACGCAGCACAAGCACTCCGTGCCGATGCTGCGCGACGTCGTGAACGTCCTGCTGCTGCAGGGCAACATCGGGCGCCCGGGCGCGGGAGTGTGCCCCGTGCGCGGTCACTCCAACGTGCAGGGCGATCGCACGGTGGGCATCTACGAGAAGCCCTCGGCGTCCTTCCTCGACGCCCTCGACGCGGAGTTCGGCTTCAGCGCCCCGCGCGAGCACGGCTACGACACGGTCGAGGCGATCCGCGCGATGCGCGACGGACGCGTGCGGTTCTTCATGGCGATGGGCGGCAACTTCATCTCGGCGACGCCCGACACGGCGGTCGTGGAGGAGGCGATGGCGCGGGTGGACCTCACCGTGCAGGTGTCGACGAAGCTCAACCGCTCCCACGTCGTGACCGGTCGACGGGCGATCATCCTGCCGACGCTGGGCCGCACCGACCGCGACCGGCGGGCGGGGCGCGAGCAGCGGGTCACGGTCGAGGACTCGATGGGCGCCGTGCACGCGTCGCGCGGGCGCCTCGCGCCGCCCGCCGACGACATGCTGAGCGAGGTCGCGATCGTCGCGCGGCTGTGCGAGCTGCTGTTCGGCGCGCGCGATGAGGCGCCACGGGCGCAGGGGAGCCGGCCGGTGCGAGCCAACGCGCCCCGAGCGGACTGGGCCGCGCTCGAGACGGACTACGCGCGCATCCGCACGCATATCGAGCGCGTCGTGCCCGGGTTCGACGACTACGAGGCGCGCATCGCGAAGGGGGCGACGCTGCGGCTGCCGAACGGTCCGCGCGATGCCCGCCGGTTCGACACGGCCGATGGGCGCGCCCGGTTCACCGTCAATCCGCTGGAGTATCCCCGCATCCCGCCGGGGCGCCTGCTGCTGCAGACGCTGCGCTCGCACGACCAGTACAACACCACGATCTACGGCAAGGACGACCGCTACCGGGGCATCCACGGCGGCCGCCGCGTCGTGCTCGTGCACGCCGACGACATCCGCAACCTCGGCTTCGCCGACGGTGAGATCGTCGATCTGGTGTCCGAGTGGACGGATGCCGCGGGGCGGACCGAGGAGCGCACGGCCGAGGCCTTCCGCATCGTGGCGTATCCGACGCCGCGCGGCAACGCGGCGGCGTACTATCCCGAGACGAACGTCCTCGTGCCGCTCGACTCGGTCGCCGACGTCAGTGGCACGCCGACCTCGAAGTCGGTCGTCGTGCGACTTCAGCGACGTGGATCGTAGGCTGAGGGGATGCCGCACCTCGCCGTCGTCGTGACCGTCTCGGATCGTTCGGCGGCCGGCGTCCGGGACGACGCGAGCGGACCGATCGCCGTCGCGGCGCTGCGCGACGCCGGGTTCGCGTGCGGCGACGCCGTCGTCGTGGCGGACGGCGCCGACACCGTCGAGGCGGCGCTGCGCGCAGCGCTCGCCGACGGCGCCGCACTCGTCGTCACGACGGGCGGCACGGGCCTCTCGCCCCGCGACGAGACTCCCGAGGGCACGGCGCGCGTCATCGAGCGCGACGTGCCGGGGATCGCCGAGGAGATCCGCCGCATCGGCGTCCTCGAGAAGCCGGCCGGAATGCTCTCGCGCGGCCGGGCGGGGGTGTCGGCCGGGGCGCTCGTGGTGAACCTTCCCGGGTCGCCGGGGGCCGTGGCATCCGGAATCCCCGTCGTGCTCTCCGTCGCGCGGCACGTCATCGACCAGCTCGCCGGAGGAGACCACGCATGAGCGCTGTCCGTCTCGCGCGCATCAGCGCCGATCCTCTCGACATCGCCGCGCACCTCGACGCTGTCGAGGACCCGACCGCGGGTGCCGTGACGACCTTCATCGGCCGCGTGCGCGATCATGATCCGGATGCCGCAACCGCCGTCGTCGCCCTCGAATACAGCGCGCATCCCGACGCCGAGGCGACGCTGGACGGCATCGCTTCATCGTGCATCGGCTCGACGCAGGCGATCGTCGCCGTGTCGCATCGGGTGGGCCGGCTCGAGGTCGGAGACCTCGCGGTCGTCATCGCTGTCGCATCGCCCCACCGGGCCGAGGCGTTCGCCGTCTGCCGCGACGTCATCGAGGCGATCAAGCGCGAGCTGCCGGTGTGGAAGCGCCAGGTCGAGTCCGACGGCACGACCGCGTGGAAGGGCATCGGCGGCTGACCGTCGGTGCGCTCCGGGCGGCGTCTCTGCTGCTGGGCGCTGGGCGCTCGGCGCTGGGTCGTTCGGGCGCTCGGTCGCTGGGTCGTGCGGGCGTTCGGTCGGTCGGGCGCTCGGACGCTGGGTCGCTCGGTCGCTCGGTCGCTCGGGCGCTCGGTCGCTTCATCGAACCTGACCCTTCCCGTCGAACCGAACGTCGTCGACGTCGGGTTCGGCGGAAACGGTACGGCTCGACGTCAGGGGCGACGGGCGACGCGCGCCGGTCGCCGGTCAGCCGCCCGCGAAGGGCGGCAGCACGTCGATGAGGTCGTCGGCGCCGAGTGGCGTGTCGTCGTCGACGCGGGAGCCGCCGACGAGCACGGCGCAGCGGGGAAGGATGCCGCCGAGCCCGGGCCGTTCGGTCGCGAGGGCGGCGCGCAGGTCGCCGAGGGTCGCTTCGCCACGGGTCTCTTCCGCGACGCCTGCCATCTCCTCGGCGGCGGCGAAGTAGCGCACGCGCGACATCATGCCTCCCAGTCCGCGGCGAGGGCCGTGATGGTCTCGACGGCCGCGCGCGTGTCGGCGGGGGAACCGCCCGCGCGTCCCGCGACGAGGCCCGCGACGAACGCGCTGAACGGAGCGGCGGGGCGCGCGACACCGACCGCGACATCCCGCGCGAGGTCGAGGATGAGCGCGATCGGCAGATCCTCGGGCGCGAGATCGAACTGCGCACGCAGCGCCGTCGCCCAGTCGTCGAGGGCTTCGGGGGGAAGGGTGCGGGACTCGCTCACGGTGCCTCCTCGGTCGGTGTGCGCTCGGATCGGGCTCGGGCAAGATCCTCCCACGTATCCACGTCGCGGGTGAGCGCGTCAGCGACGCTGATCACCGCGAGCGCGAGATCGTCGACCAGGGCGCGCACGGGGGCGTCCCGCCCGCGGTCCGCAAGAGCGGATGCCGCCGCGCGCAGCTTCGCCGTGCGGTAGACGCCGATGAGCCACTGCGGACGCGCCGACGCGTCGGCGAGGCACACGCCGTCGATGTCGGCGGGGAGGAGCATCATGTCCGTCACGAGCCGCTGCACGGCGGCGTCGGCCGAGGGGAGGTCGCATGCGAGCAGCACCGTCCAGTCGGGGTCGCTCCCCTCCGGCCACGTCTCGAGCGCCGCGACGATGCCCGCGGCGGGTCCGCCGAAGGGCGGGTCCTCGCGCACCCACGTGACGGCCAGAGCCGTGTCGAGCACGGGGGCGACGACGATGACGGGGTCGGCGTCGATCGCGTGCACGGCCTCGACGGCCGTCGTGAGGAGTGTGCGTCCGCCGACCTCGAAGAGCGGCTTGGTCGCGCCGCCGACGCGTGAGGCGCGTCCGCCCGCGACGAGGATGGCGCCGAACGTGGTCATCGTGTAGGGACCATTCGTCGGCGACGCCGTTGTGCTCGGCGCACCGCCGGACGGGTCATTCTTCGCCCGGCCGCACCCAGTCGCCGCTCTTCCCGCCCGTCTTGCGCACGATGCGCACGGCTTCGATCGACGTGCCCTTGTCGAGCGCCTTCACCATGTCCACGACGGCCAGTGCCGCGACCGTCACGGCCGTGAGCGCTTCCATCTCGACGCCGGTGCGGTCGGCGGTGCGCACGCTGGCCTCGATCGCGACGCCCTCATCGGTGATGGCGAGGTCCACGGTCGCGCCGTGCACGCCGATGACGTGCGCGAGCGGCAGCAGGTCGGGCGTGCGCTTGGCCGCCTGGATGCCCGAGATCCGGGCGACGGCGAGCACGTCGCCTTTCGGGACCGAGCCGTCGCGCAGGGCCGCGACGACTTCGGGCGCACACCGCACCAGCCCGCGCGCCGTCGCGGAGCGGATGGTCGGCTGCTTCTCGGTGACGTCCACCATGCGGGCGTGGCCCGCGGCATCGAGGTGCGTGAAGCTCATGAGATCAGCATGACATCGACGAGGTCTCCCGCCTCGACTGCCCCGACGTGCGCGGGCACGACCGCGTACGCGTCGGCGCGCCCGAGACCACCCGCCAGGTGCGAGCCGCCACGGGTGACGGGCACGGCGCGCCAGGCTCGCGGGTCGGTGCGATCGATCGCGACGGGCAGGTACTGGGTTCGGCCCGGTGGCGTGCGCCATCCGTTCGCGGCGGCGATCGTGAGGACGGGGCGCGCGAGAGCGGCGGCACCCTGCAGGGCCAGCAGGGCGGGCCTGACGAACACCTCGAACGACACGGCGGCGCTCACGGGATTGCCGGGCAGCCCGAACAGCAGGATTCCCGACGGTGTGCGGCCGAAACCCTGCGGTTTGCCGGGCTGCATCGCGATCTTCGTGAAGGTCATGACGTCGCCCAGCGTATTCTTGACGACCTCGTATGCTCCCGCGCTCACTCCGCCCGAGAAGACGACGACGTCGGCGCCGAGCCGTTCGGCCTCGGCGATCGCGTGACGCGGTCCGTCGCCGTCGTCGGACACGCTCGTTCGCAGCACGACGTCGGCGCCGGCTTCGGCGGTGAGGCCGGCGAGCAGTTCGCTGTTGGACTCGGGGATCTGCCCGCGCGAGAGGACGGAGCCCGGCGCGACGAGTTCGGAACCCGTCGAGACGACAGCCACGCGCGGACGCCGGCTCACGGCGACCATGGCGACCCCGGCGGCGGCCGCAGCCGCGGCCTGCAGGGCATCCACCCGCACTCCGGCGGGCATCAGCTCGTCGCCGGCGAGGGCGTCTTCGCCGCGACGCCGGATGTGCGCGCCGATCGCCTTCGGAGCCTTCAGGACGGTGATCTCGCGCAGGGAGTCGGCCAGCCCGCCGCGGGTGTCTTCGAAGGGCACGATCGCCGTGGCATCGGCGGGCAGGGGAGCGCCCGTCATGATCCGCGCCGCCTCGCCGCGTGCGAGAGGCGGATCCAGGGCGGTTCCGGCGGGGACATCGGCGACGACGCGCAGGGTGATCGGAGACTCCGGGGATGCGGCGGCGACGTCCTCGTGGCGCACGGCGAACCCGTCCATCGCCGAGTTGTCGAACACCGGGATGTCGACGGCCGCTCGCACCGGCTCGCGCAGGATCCGCCCGTGAGCCCGGCTCACCGGGTGGATCCCGGCGTCGACGGGCGTGACCGCGGTCAGGACGGCGGCGAGGTGGTCGGCGATCGACCGCAGCGCGCTCACACCGGCTCCTCGCGCTGCCACGCCTCGATGCCGCCCGCGAGGACCGACGCGGGGATGCCGGCGGCGACGAGGGTGTGCGCGGCGCGTTGCGCGCGCGCCCCGACCTGGCACACGACGACGACGGGACCGGCGCCCGCGAGCGCCGGTTCGGACAGGAGCGTCGCCAAGGGCACCTCGATGCTGCCGTCGATCGTGCCCAGCGCCGTCTCGTGCGGTTCGCGCACGTCGACCAGCGTGGCCCCCGCGGCCCGCGCGGCGCGCGTCTGCTCGGGATCGAGCTGGGGGATCGCGGGCGGGACGCGGCCCGGGTGCGCCGGATCGGCGGCGACCGGTGCGGCGGTCGACCGCGCGGGCCGCAGCGGCACGTCGTCGACGCGGCCGCGGAGGGCATCGACGACGAGCACGCGCCCGAGGGCCGGCTCGCCGACGCCGGTGAGGAGCTTGATCGCCTCGGTGGCGAGCAGACTGCCCGTCTGCAGACACAGGGTGCCGAGCACACCGACGGCCGCACAGCTGGGGACGCCGCCCATGGAGCCCGGCGGGTACAGGTCCGCCAGGCCGACGGTCGGCACGCCCTCGGGCGGACGCGACCAGAACACCGTGACCTGAGCGTGGAACTCCTGCACGACGCCCCACACGAGCGGCACGCCGAGCGCGTCGCATCCGGCGGCGACGGCTTCGCGTGTCTCGAACGTGTCCGTTCCGTCGATCACGACATCGGCGCCCGCGAGCAGCTCCGCGGCGTTGGCGAGGGTCAGATGCTCGTGGATCGGACGCACGCGCGTCGTGGGGGACAGATCTGCGGCGATGCGCACGGCCGAGTCGACCTTGCGCGCCCCGATGTCGGCGACCCGGTGCATGACCTGACGCTGCAGATTGGATGCCTCGACGAGGTCGTCGTCGACGATCGAGATGGTGCCCACCCCGGCGCCGGCGAGGGCGAGCACGACGGGAGAGCCCAGGCCTCCGGCGCCGACCACGGCGACGTGCGCCGCGGCGAGCCGCCGCTGTGCGATGTCGCCGAATCCCGCGAGCACGCGGTGACGTGCGGTGCGAAGGGCCTCGGCATCGTCGAGGACGTCGACGGGCTCGACGAGGGGAGGAATCGCCATAGCAGCCAGGGTACGGCTCATCCGCTGCGACGAAGGCCGTTCCGGCGCGCGAACAGCGCCGCTAGTCTCGGGATCGTGCGCGAGAGCGAACTGGATGTCGCCGACGTCGAGCAGGTCGTCGACACCGGCGAGGTGCCCGCGGGGCGCCGCATCGACGATGTGCTCGCTGCCGCGCACGAGCGGGCCGCCGGCCACGATGAGGGGCACGTCGCCGACTACATCCCCGCGCTCGCGGCTGCCGATCCGCGCCGTTTCGGAGTGTGCGTCGTCGATGTCGACGGCGGCACGCACGAGGCGGGCGACACCCGCGCGCTCTTCTCGATCCAGTCGATCTCGAAGGCCTTCGTCTACGCGCTGCTGTGCGACGAGCTCGGTCACGACAAGGTGCTCGACGTCGTCGGCGTCAACAACACCGGCGCCGCCTTCGACTCCCTGCTCGCGATCGAGCTCGGTGATGGACACCCCGGCAATCCCATGGTCAACGCCGGCGCGATCGCGACGACGGCGCTCATGCCGGGGGAGAGCGCCGATCAGAAGTGGGCCGGCATCCTCACGGGGCTGTCGCGCTTCGCCGGCCGGCCTCTCGAGGTCGACGAGGAGGTGTACCGGTCCGAGACGGCGACGAACCACCGCAACCGCGCGATCGCGCAGCTGCTCGAAAGCTACGGCCGGATCACGGAGGACCCCTTCGAGGTCGTCGACGTGTACACGCGCCAGTGCTCCGTCCTGATCGACGCGCGAGACCTCGCCGTCATGGGCGCGACTCTCGCCGACGGCGGCGTGAACCCGATCACGGGCGAACGCGTCGTCGCCGCCGACGTCTGCCGCGACACCCTCGCGGTGCTCGCGGCGAGCGGCCTGTACGAGCGATCGGGTGAGTGGCTGTTCGAGATCGGCCTGCCGGGCAAGTCGGGCGTCTCGGGCGGCCTCGTGACGATCGCACCGGGCAAGGTCGGCATCGGCGCGTTCTCACCGCCCCTCGACAGCGCGGGCAACAGCGTACGGGGGCAGATCGCGACGGCGTACCTGTCCCGCGCGCTGGGCCTGAACGTCTTCGCGTCCGACCCGCACCGGTCCGCCCGCAGCGCGGAGGGAAGCGCACGATGAAGACGGATGCCGCGAACGAGACCCGCGCATCGTGGGTGCCGATGATCGGCCTCTTCCTCGCGCAGATCCTGATGTCGTACAACGTCTCGGCGCTCCCGGTGTCGCTGGGCGGCATGGTCGACACGTTCGGCGTCCCACCCACCGACGTCAGCACCGCCATCGTCACGTACGGACTCGTCGTCGCGGCGCTCGTCATGGTCGGGGCGAAGATCGGGCAGCGCGTGGGCTGGGTCGTCATGTTCCGCGTCGTCGTCGCGCTTTTCGCGATATCGGCGGCGCTCATGGTGTTCGCGCCCTCCGTCGAGTGGGTCATCCTCGCGCAGGCGCTCGCGGGCGCATCGGCGGCGATCATCGTCCCGTCGCTCGTCGCGCTCATCGCCGAGAACTACCGCGGCCGGCAGCAGGAGGCCGCGATCGGGTCCCTCGGGTCGGCACGCGCGCTCGCCGGCGTCAGCGCGTTCCTCATCGGAGGAGCGCTCGCGACGTTCGTGGGCTGGCGGCAGGTGTTCGTCGTCGTGCTCGTGCTCGCCGTGGCGGTGTTCGCGCTCAGCTTCCGCCTGCGCAGCGCACGGGGCAACCGGGACATCACGATCGACGTCGTCGGGGCGCTGCTGATCGGCCTGGGCATCGTCGCCCTCACGCTCGGGGTCAACAACCTCAACGCCTGGGGCCTCGTGACGGCCGAGGCGGACGCCCCGTTCGACGTCGTCGGTCTGTCACCGGCACCCGTGCTGGTCGTCGTCGGCATCGTGCTCGTGCAGCTGTTCTTCGTGTGGACGCGCCGCCGGACGAAGGCCGGAAAGGTCCCGCTCGTGAGCCTGTCGGTGTTCGCCTCGTCGCGTGAGCGCGCGGCCGTGGCTGCGATGTTCGTCGTGGTCGGACTCGAGGCGGCGCTGAACTTCGCGATCCCGCTGTATATCCAGATCGTGCAGGGTCGCACGCCCTTCGACACGTCGCTCGCGATGCTGCCGTTCAACCTCACGGTGTTCGTCACGGCGATGCTCGTCGTGCGGTTCTATCGCCGGTTCCCGCCGCGCACGATCGGCATGTTCTCGTTCGGCCTCACCACGATCGCGCTCGTGTGGCTCGCCGTGGTCGTCACCAACAACTGGGAGACGCTGCCCACGATCCTCGGGCTGTTCGTCTTCGGCGTCGGTCAGGGCGCCCTCGTGACCCTCGTCTTCAACGTCCTGGTGACGGCGTCGCCGAAGGAGCTCGCGGGCGATGTCGGGTCGGTGCGCGGCACGACGCAGAATCTCGCGTCCGCTGTCGGCACGGCCGTCGCGGGCGCCCTGCTGGTCGGCATCCTGAGCGTCAACGTCGTCTCGGCGCTCGCGGAGCATCCCGAGCTGCCGCCGCAGCTCGTCGAGCAGGTCGATCTCGATCGCACCAACTTCGTGAGCAACGATCGGCTGCGCGACGTGCTCGAGACCACCGACGCGACGCCCGCCCAGGTCGACGCCGCGATCGTCGTGAACGAGGAGGCGCGCCTGCGCGCGCTCAAGCTCGGTCTGCTCGTGCTCGCGGGCGTCAGCGCCGTGGCGATCCTGCCCGCCAGCCGGCTGCCGCGGTTCCGGCCGGGTGAGATCCCGGAGTCGGTCGCGACGGGCGAGGCCACGGAAGGCCTCTGATCACGCAAGTGCGGATGATTCAGGAGTATTCGTCCGCAGATGCGGTGATAGTCTCACCGCGTGGACAGCTATCGCGTCTCTGAAGCCGCTCGTCTCGTGGGGGTGAGTGACGACACGGTTCGCCGGTGGATCGACGCGGGCACTCTTCCCACCACGGGGGACACCCCCACCCGCGTGCCGGGTGACAAGCTCGCGGCGCTCGCGGTCGAGCTCGCCCATGCGGCATCCGACCCCACCGATGTGCTCTCCAGTGCGCGCAATCGCTTCGTCGGGCTCGTCACGCGCGTGCAGGTCGACGGCGTCATGGCGCAGGTCGACATCCAGGCGGGGCCGCATCGGGTCGTCTCGCTGCTCTCGGCCGAGGCGGTGCGCGACCTCGCGTTGCAGCCCGGCTCCCTCGCGGTCGCCGTCGTCAAGGCCACGAACGTCATCGTCGAAACCCCGAAGGTCTGACGTGGCGCGCTCCCGCTTCGCCGTCGTCCTCGCCGTCGCGGCACTCGTGGCGCTCGCCGGCTGCGCGGCGAGCGGGGGCGTCCGCCCCGCCGACGAGGACCCCCGTGCTCCCTCGGCGCCGGTCGAGGGCGTCGGCCCCGAGCTGACCGGCGAGCTCTCGATCTACGCGGCGGCGTCGCTCGGCACGGCGTTCGACGAGCTCGCTGCGCGCTTCGAGGAGCGGCATCCGTCCGTGGATGTGCGCCCGGTCGTCTACGACGGATCCAGCACTCTCGCGAGGCAGATCATCGAGGGAGCGCCGGCCGACGTCTTCGCCTCGGCCGACGAGGTGACGATGGACAGGATCGGCGATCTCGCCGCGGCGCCCGCCCTCTTCGCGACGAACACCCTCGTCATCGCGGTCCCGGCGGGCAACCCCGGCGGCGTCACGGGGCTGCAGAGCCTGGCCGACCCGGATCTCACCGTCGTGCTGTGCGCTGCCGAAGTGCCGTGCGGTGCGGCATCCGGCACGCTGCTCGGCAACGCCGGTGTCACGGTGTCCGCGGGGAGCCTCGAGCAGAACGTCACCGCTGTGCTCGCCAAGGTCAGGATCGGCGAGGCCGACGCGGGACTCGTCTACGCGAGCGATGTGCGCGATGTCGCCGGCGTCGAGGTCGTCGACGCAGAGGGCGCGCACGACGTGGTCAACCGCTATCCGATCGCCGTGATGACGGATGCCGCGAACCCCGCCGCCGCGGCCGCGTTCGTCGCGTTCGTGCTGAGCGATGACGGCCGCGCCGTCCTCTCGGCGCGCGGCTTCGGATCGCCGTGACCCATCGTCGCGACGCGCGAGGGTTCGTTCCGCGTGTGCTCGCCGTCCCCGCGGTCATCGGGGCCGGGCTGCTCGTCCTGCCCCTCAGCGCCCTCGTGCTGCGCGTCGAGTGGTCGACGCTGTGGAGCGACATCACCTCGATCGAAGCGCTGTCGGCGCTCGGGCTGTCGGTGCTCACGGGCCTCATCGCGACGGTCGTGTGCGTCGTGCTGGGGGTTCCGCTCGCGCTCGTCATCGCGCGGGCGGGCCGGCGCACGGCGGCGCTGCTGCGCGCCGTCGTCACGGTGCCGCTCGTCCTGCCGCCGATGGTCGGCGGCGTCGCGCTGCTGTTCCTCTTCGGTCGCACGAGCTGGCTCGGCGGGCTGCTCGGCGAGTGGGGCGTGCGCGTGCCCTTCACGACCGGCGCCGTCGTGCTGGCGCAGACCTTCGTCGCGCTGCCGTTCCTCGTGCTCGCGCTCGAGGGGTCGCTGCGCACGACGGGTGTCGGGTACGAGCAGACGGCCGCCGCGCTCGGTGCGAACCGGTGGACGATCCTCGCTCGCGTGACGCTGCCGCTGGCGGCGCCCGGGCTGGTCGCCGGAATCGTGCTGTGCTTCGCGCGCGCGATCGGAGAGTTCGGCGCGACGGCGCTGTTCGCCGGGAACGCACCGGGGGTCACGCAGACGATGCCGCTCGCGATCTACACGGCGTTCAACGGCGCGGGCGTCTCGCAGGGCACGGCGGTCGCGCTGTCGCTGCTGCTGCTCGTGACGGCGGTCGCGGTGCTGTTCCTCGTCCGCGCGTGGCGTGCGGAGGCCCCCGGATGACGGGTGAGGCGCTCGACGCGCGCGTCGTGGTCGAGCGGGCGGGGTTCCGTCTGGAGGCGCACGTGCGCGCGGCGGCGGGTGAGGTCATCGCCCTCATGGGACCGAGCGGGGCGGGCAAATCGACCCTGCTCGGAGTTCTCGCGGGGCTCGTGGGGCTCGATGAGGGACGGATCACGCTCGACGATCGGGTGCTGGATGCCGCACCTCGGCCACGGACGCACGTGACACCCGCGCAGCGGCGCGTCGTGCTGCTGGGGCAGGACCCGCGGCTCTTCCCGCACCTGAGCGCCCGCGCCAACATCGCGTTCGGTCGTCGGGTGCGGGGCGTCTCCGCCGCCGCGGCGGGCGTGGAGGCCGACGAATGGCTGGCGCGCGTCGGTCTCGAGGGCATGGGCGCCCGTCGGCCCGCGCAGCTGTCGGGCGGCCAGCAGCAACGGGTCGCCCTGGCCCGGGCGCTCGCCACGGCTCCCGCGGCGCTCCTGCTCGACGAGCCGCTCACCTCGCTCGACCCCGAGACGGCGGGCGACATCCGCACGGTGCTGCACGATCAGCTCGCCGCGACCGGCACGACGGCGATCATCGCGACGCACGACGCGGTCGACGCCGTCGCCCTCGCGACACGCCTTGTCATCCTCGAGGCCGGTGCGGTGACGCAGGCCGGTGCCGTGCGAGACGTCTTCGCCGTGCCGGCGACCCGGTTCGCCGCCGCGGTCGCCGGGGTCAACCGCGTCTCCGGCCGGGTGCGCGACGGGCGGTTCGTCGCGGGAGGCCTCGAGTTCGCGGCATCCGGAATCGCCGACGGACCGGCGGCGGCCGTCTTCGCACCGTCGCGCGTGCAGATCGCGCGCACCGACGGGTCGCCGGCGAAGACGGGGGAGTGGCTCGCGCGGGTGGCGCGGCTCGAGCAGACGCCCGGTGGCGTGCGCGTGCGGGTAGTCGGACCGGACGTCGCGATCGACGTGTCCACCGATCGCGCGATCGATCTGGGCCTGGCGTCAGGCCGCGACGTCGTTCTGCGGGTCGCTGCCGAGGATGTGCGCCTGTCCTAGGGGCGCGTCAGTAGTCTTCGCCCTCGGCCTGCGAAGGGTGACGGTCGTACCAGACCGGCACAGCGAGAAAGTCGGAGGCGTCCGAATCGTGCGTGTCAGTGGTGTGCATGGGGATCTCCTCTAGGGCGAAGTTCCCTCCACTGTCGCTCATCTTTCCACCGGCCCGCCGGGATCGCGGCGATAAACCCTCCGCCTTCTGGCTTCGTGTGAAAGAACCGCACTTCTTGTGCGTCAGGCGACGATTCGCCCGCGCTCGATGCACACGACCCGGTCGACCAGGCCGGTGGGGACCGTCACGTGCGAGATGAGCACGACCGCACGGTCATCGCCGATGGCCTTCAGCAGATCCGTCAGCAGGGCATCGGATGCCGCGGGGTCCACTCCCGCGGTCGGCTCGTCGAGCACGAGCACGGGAAAACCGCGCAGCAGCGCCCGCGCGAGGGCGATGCGCTGCGCCTGCCCGCCCGAGACCAGGCCGCCGCGCTCACCGACCCGCGCATCGAGGCCCCCGCGCTCACGCAGCCACGCGCCCAGCCCGACACGCTCGAGCGCGTTCTCGAGCTCTGCGTCGGAGGCGCCCTCGCGCGCGAACAGCAGGTTCTGGCGGATGTCCTCGTCGAAGAGCATCGGATGCTGCTCGCACAGGCCGATCGTCTGCCGCACGTCGTCGCCGGCCAGGTCGTGCACCGAGCGTCCGCCGATGTCGTAGCCGCCGTCGGTCTCGAGGAAGCGGACGAGCGCGTGCGCGAGCGTCGACTTGCCCGACCCGCTCGAGCCCACCACCAGCACCCGCTCACCGGGTCGCACCGCCAGATCGACGTCGTGCAGCGCGGGCTCGGCGGCACCGGGCCAGCGCACGGTCGCGCCGCTGAGACGCACGCCCGAGCCGAGCGGCGGCGCGCTGCCGGTGGGGGCGACATGCTCGCGCACGATGCCCTCGGGAGCCTGGGCGGGCACCGCCGTGGCGACGCGCTCCGCCGAAGCGCGCACCTGACGCCACGCCGATGCCGCGAGGGGCACCGAGGTGAACACCTCGAAGGTCGCCATCGGCACGAGCACGGCGACCGCGAGCCACGGGCCGTCGAGGTCGCCGATGGCCGGGGCCGTGACGATCACGGCCGCGATCGAGGCGGCGCCGGCGAGAAGAGAGACGAGCCCGGCTGTCGCCGCCTGTGCTCCGGCGCGGCGCACGACGGCTTTGCGCACGGCCGCGTCGGCCTTCGCGATGCGGGCGCGGCTGGCCGGCTCCGCGCCGTAGGCGGCGAGCACGTCGAGGCTCCCGATGTGGTCGAGCACGGCATCGGCGAGCTGCGCCCGCAGCGGGGCGATCGCGCGATCGGCCCTCGCTCCGGACGCCCATCCCCACAGCGTCGCGACGAGTCCCGCAGCGATCAGGCATGCGAGCAGGGTCAGGGCGGCCGGCCACCACACGAACGCGACGAGCACGACCGCCCCGATCGCGACGAGCGCCGACGAGACGAGCGGCTGCACGACCCGCAGCGGAAGGTTCTGCAGCTCGTCGACGTCGTCGACGAGGGCGCCGAGGATGCTGCCGCGCTTCGCGCGGGTGAGGCCATCGGGAGCCAGCGGCACGAGTCGACGAACGAGGGCGCCGCGCGTCGATGCCAGCTGGCGCAGTGCGGCGTCGTGGCCCGTGAGGCGCTCGAGGTAGCGGAAGACGGCGCGGGTGAGCGCGAAGAAGCGCACGCCGACGACGGCGACCGACAGGTACAGGACGGGCGGCATCTCGCTCGCCCGCACGATGAGCCACGCGCTCGTCGCGAGGAGAGCCACCGCCGAGGCTTCCGAGGCGAAACCGGCCGCGAGCGCGGGCCACAGCCGTCGCGCGGGAGGCAGCGCGCCGCGCAGCACCGCCGCGGTGCCGAGGCCCGTCGACGCGCGTCTCACGCGATCACCTCGCTCGCGTTCATCCGCACGACGGCGTCGGCGATCGTGCGCGCGCTCTCGCGGTGCGACACGAGCAGCACGGCGGCACCGTCGTCGGCCACGCGGCGGATGCCGCTCCACAGGCGCGCCTCGGTCGCAGCATCCAGCGCCGCACTCGGCTCATCGAGGGCGATCACGTCGGCCCGGCCGCGCAGGTGGCGGTACAGCGCCCGCGCGACGGCGACGCGCTGCGCCTGGCCGCCGGAGAGTCCCACGCCCTGCACGCCGAGCTCGAGGCCGGGATCGATGTCGTCGGCGCAGGCGAGCGCGAGCGACCGCGACACGAGATCGGTCAGGGGTGCATCGTCGCCGAGCGTGACGTTGTCGGCGACCGTGCCCGACACCAGGCCCGGACTCTGCCTCGCCCACGCCAGCCACTGCGACGGCGCGAGCGATCGCACATCGACGCCGCGGAACGCGGCGTCGCCGTCGAACGAGGCCGCTCCTCGCAGGGCGGCGAACAGACTCGACTTGCCCGCACCGCTCGGACCCTCGATCAGCGTGACCGTTCCGGGGGCGGCCGACAGGTCGACCGGCGGCAGCATGCGGTCGCCGCGCCGGACGCGCAGACCGCTCAGGGTGAGCAGCGCCCCTCCGGCGGGCCCGGCGGCCGCGGGGGCCGGCGCTGCGGACCCCGTCGCCGGACGCGCGGGCGCGTCGTCCCGGAGCGAGCGCGCGGCATCCAGGACACCGAAGACGTCGTCGGTCGCCGCGACGCCCTCGGCCGCAGCGTGGAACTGCACTCCGACCTGGCGCAGCGGCAGGTACGCGTCGGGTGCGAGCAGCAGCACGAACAGACCGATCGCGAGCGTGAGCGAGCCGTCGATGAGGCGGAACCCGATGGACACGGCGATGATCGCGACCGAGATGCTCGCGAGGAACTCCAGCGCGAACCCCGACAGGAACGAGATCCGCAGCACGCGCATCGTCTCGCGGCGATAGTCGTCGGTGACGCGTTCGATGGATGCCGCGGCCCGGTGCTGGCGCCCGAAGATCTTGAGCGTCGACAATCCCTGCACGGTGTCCGAGAAGCGTGCCGCGAGCTGCTGCAGCGTCGCCCATTGGCGCTGCTGGACAGCACGCGTCGCGAGGCCGATGAGCACCATGAAGATCGGGATGAGGGGGATCGTGAGCACGACCGTCAGGCCCGAGATCCAGTCCTGCCACCACATGACGGCGACGATGAGCGGCGTCGCGACGACGGTCTGCACGAGCTGAGGCAGGTAGCGGCCGAAATACGCCTCGAGGGCATCGAGTCCGCGGCCGGCCGTCACCGCGAGCGCGGCGGAGTTGCGCGTCGCGAGCCACTCGGGTCCGAGCGCGCCGACCGCCGCGACCAGTGCCGTCCGCAGCTGCGTCTGCACCCGCGCGGCGGCCCGCGCCGCGACGGCGTCGCGGGCCCACACGAGCAGTGCGCGCGCCGCGGCCGCGCCGGCGAGGCCCGCGAGCGTCGTCGTGAGCTCGGCCGGCGGCATCCCCTCGACCGCTCCGACGACGGCCCGCGTCAGCAGCCACGCGAAGGCGACGATGACGGCGGTCTGGGCGAGGGCGATCGCGCCGATCGCGACGAAGAACGCGCGCGATGCCGAGGCGTACCGCAGAAGGCGAGGATCGATCGGGCGAGCCCGGCCGGGCGGAGGAGCCGTGTCCGTCTCGTTCATGCCTTCTCGACCCTAATCCAGTCCGCGTGTGGTCGACCGCCGCCGCAGCGGGTCCGGTCGGGGCCGGGGCTCAGTGCACCTCGGCGGCGGCCTTCTCGATCGTCGAGCGGCGCACGCGCTTGCGGAACACCCAGTACGTCCAGCCCTGGTAGAGCAGCACGAGCGGCAGGAAGACGAGCGCGGCCCACGACATGATCGTCAGGGTGTAGTCGGTGCTCGAGGCGTTCTCGATCGTGAGGCTGTTGGTGGCGAGGTCGACCGTCGACGGCATGACGTACGGGAACAGCGCGAACCACAGGGCCAGCACGGCGCTGACGATCGTGAACGCTCCGAAGCCGAACGCCCATCCCTCGCGACCGCGGAGGTTCGACACCCATGACGAGATCAGCAGCACCGCCGCGACGGCCGAACACAGCACCGTGAGCCAGGCGAGGTCACGGTCCTGGTCGAAGGCCATGGCGATCGTCCACAGCAGGAAGCCCGCCGCGACGACGATCGTCACCAGGCCCGAGCGCACGGCGAGCTTTCGGGCGTCGGCCGACACCTGCCCGTCGGTCTTGAGCGCGACGAAGTACACGCCGTGCGTGAAGAACAGCAGGAGCGTGGTCAAGCCGCCGAGCAGGCCGTACGGGTTCAGCAGGGTCAGCAGGCTTCCCATGAACTCGTGGTCGGCGTCGAGGGGGACGCCCTGCACGATGTTGGCGACGGCGACGCCCCACAGGAACGCGGGCAGTGCCGAGCCGATGACGATCATGCGGTCGAAGTTGCGCTTCCACCGCAGGCTGTCGCGCTGGTGCCGGTACTCGAACGAGACGCCGCGCACGATGAGGGCGAGCAGGATGACCAGCAGCGCCAGGTAGAAGCCGCTGAACAACGTCGCGTACCACTCCGGGAACGCCGCGAACAGGCAGGCCCCCGCGACGATGACCCACGTCTCGTTGAGGTCCCACACGGGACCGATCGTGTTGATGACCTGCCGGCGGGAGACGTCGTTCTTGCCGAGGAACGGCAGGGACATGCCGACGCCGAAGTCGAACCCGTCGAGCACGAAGTAGCCGACGAAGAGGAATCCGACGATGAAGAACCAGAGGTAGGCGAGATCCATGTCAGCTCCTAGTACACCGTGGTGGGCGTGTCTTCGACTGCTGTCGGCCCGGCGGCCTCCGAGCCCGGTTCGGGAACGGGCTCGGGGCCCTTCTTGACCGTCTTCACAATCAGTCCGAACTCGACGATGGCGAGGATGAGATAGATGAGCGTGAACGAGACGAGCGACAGCAGCACGTTCCAGCCCGGCACATTCGGCGAGACGCCGTCCTCGGTCAGCATGAGGCTGAACACGATCCAGGGCTGGCGGCCCATCTCGGTGAAGATCCAGCCGACCAGGATGCCGAACAGCCCCAGCGGCGCCGACCACACGGCGATGCGCCACATCCACATGGCCGGCGGCTTCTTGGCGCCCTTGCGCGTGACCCACAGGCCGACGACGGCGACGGCGGTCGCGAGGAAGCCGAAGCCCATCATCCAGCGGAAGGACCAGTACGTGACCCACAGGATGGGGGCGAAGTTGCCGTCCAGCTGATCGGCGAACTGCGGGAAGAGCTCGGTCGTGTACTCGGCGTTGAGGTTGTTGATGCCCTCGACGCAGCCCGTGAGCGTGTGCGTCGACAGGAACGCGAGCAGGTAGGGCACGCGGATCGAGAACAGCTCGGTCTGGCCGTCGGGTGTGCCCAGCGTGAAGATCGAGAAGGATGCTTCGGCGCCGCACGCCGTGTCGAAGAGCGCCTCGGCGGCGGCCATCTTCATCGGCTGCGTGTCGACCATGACCAGGCCCAGCTGGTCGCCCGAGATCGCCGTGCCGACGAACGCGATGATCATCATCCAGGCGCCGTACTTGAGGGTCGGACGCATCATGTCCTCGTGCTGGCGGCGCATGAGGTGCCAGGCGGCGATCGCGATGATGACGCCGGCGCTGAACATGCACGCCGAGGCGATCGTGTGCGGGAACGCCGCGAGCGCGACGGGATTGAACAGGACGGCGAAGAAGTCCACCATCTCGGCTCGGCCGCCGTCTTCGGCCATCTGGTAGCCGACGGGATTCTGCATGAAGGCGTTCGCGGCGAGGATGAAGTACGCCGAGACCCAGGCGCCGGCTGCCGCGATCCAGATCGTCGCGAGGTGGATCTTGCGCGGCAGCTTGTCCCACCCGAAGATCCACAGGCCGATGAAGGTCGCCTCGAAGAAGAACGCGAGGAGACCTTCGAACGCGAGCGGTGCGCCGAACACATCGCCGACGAATCGCGAGTACGACGACCAGTTCATGCCGAACTGGAACTCCTGCACGATGCCCGTCACGACGCCCATCGCGAAGTTGATCAGGAAGATCTTGCCGAAGAACCGGGTCAGGTGCAGCCATTTGAGGTTGCCCGTGCGCACCCACGCGGTCTGGAAGATCGCCACCGTGACGGCCATGCCCAGCGTCAGGGGGACGAAGATGAAGTGGTAGAGCGTCGTCAGGCCGAACTGCCATCGCGCCAGGAGCAGAGGGTCCAGCAGATCCACGGTCGTGTTCTCCGATCGCTCGTACCGTCCATGTGGTCTGACCATGAGCATACATATGGTCTGACCACAGTGTCGGTCATCTCACCGACTCGATCGTCACCGTACACAGGAATCTCCCAGGCGGACGAGCGCCGAGCGGGAAAATGGGCACGGATCAGTCGCCCGAAGGCCCGACGATGTCATGGGCGGGCTACCCTCGGCGTATGGCGGAGCGTGTGACGGGGGTGCACGGATGACCGTCGTGCCCGTGACGATCGGCGTGCGGATGCCGCACCCCGCGGCATCCGTCGATCATGCCGTTCCCGGGACCCCGCTCGTCGACACGCACGGGCGCACGCACCGCGACCTGCGCATCTCGCTCACCGACCGCTGCTCGCTGCGCTGCACGTACTGCATGCCCGAGCAGGGGAACGAGTGGCTCGCACGGTCGAGCATCCTCAGCGTCGACGAGATCGTGCGGGTCGCGCGTGTTGCGGCGGCGGCAGGGATCTCGACGTTCCGGCTCACGGGTGGCGAGCCGCTGCTGCGCGGCGACATCGTCGAGGTCGTCGGCCGACTCGCGGCGCTGCGCACGAGCGACGGTGAACCCGTGCACATCGCGATGACGACGAACGGCATCCGGCTGCCCGAGGTCCTTCCCGCGCTGCAGGCGGCTGGTCTTGCGCGGCTGAACATCTCGCTGGACACGCTGCGCGCCGACCGGTTCCGCGAGCTCACGCGGCGTGATCGCCTCGACGACGTGCTCGCCGGCGTCGCCGCGGCGCAGCGGTCGGGGCTGCGACCGCTCAAGATCAACGCCGTCGCGATGCGCGACGTCAACGACGACGAACTCGTCGACCTCGTCGAGTTCGCGATCGCGCACGACGCGCAGATGCGCTTCATCGAGCAGATGCCACTGGATGCGGGACACACGTGGGACCGCGCGCGCATGGTGACCCGAGAGGAGATCCTCGACCGGCTCGCCGAGCGCTGGACGCTCACGCCGCTGCCCGGTCGCGGCGGCGCCCCGGCCGAACGGTGGATGCTCGACGGCTCCGCGCACTCGGTCGGTGTCATCGCGTCGGTGACGGCGCCGTTCTGCGGGGACTGCGACCGGCTGCGGCTCACCGCCGACGGACAGCTGCGCAACTGCCTGTTCTCGACGACCGAGTACGACCTCGTTCCGACCCTTCGGCAGGCTCAGGGACCGCTCGCCGAAGGCGCGGTCTCTGACCTCGTTCCGTCCCTTCGGCAGGTTCAGGGGTCGCTCGCCGAAGGCGCGGTCTCTGACCTCGTTCCGTCCCTTCGGCAGGTTCAGGGGTCGCTCGCCGAAGGCGCGGTCTCTGACCTTGACCCGACCCTTCGGCAGGTTCAGGGGCCGCTCGCCGAAGGCGCGGTCTCTGACCTCGGCCCGGTCCCTGACCTTGGCCCGGTCCCTGAGCTTGCCGAAGGGTCGTCTGCCGATGACCGCATCGACGCCATGCTGCGCGCCTGCGTGCGGGGCAAGCTCCCCGGACACGCGATCAATGATCCGTCGTTCCTGCAGCCCGCGCGCGGCATGAACGCGATCGGCGGCTGAGCCGCTCCGCGAGAATGGCACGGAAACGACATCCGTGCTCGACCACAAGCACCGCAGCCGCGGCTAGCATGGCGCCATGGGGCGGATCACTGCGCTGCGACCGGTGACGCGAATCACGGTGACCTCGGGTGAAGCGACGGTGCGTCGTCGGCCCGACACGCTCGCGGTCGAGGAGCCCCTCGAGATCCGGGTCGCCGGCACGCCGCTCGCCGTCACGATGCGTACGCCCGGCAGTGACATCGAGCTCGCCGGCGGCTTCCTCGTGTCCGAAGGTGTTCTCTCGCGTGGTGAGGAGTTCCGGTCGGCGATCCACTGCGGCGGCCCTTCAACAGGCTTAGGGGCCGACGGGGGCGGCACGGTGCGCGAGAACACCTACAACGTCCTCGATGTCACTCTGGCCCCGGGGGTCGAGCCGCCCTCGCCGGACATCGCGCGCGCCTTCTACACGACCAGCTCGTGCGGGATCTGCGGCAAGGCCTCGATCGACGCCGTCGAGACCGTCTCGTCGTACGACCTCACGAACGACCATGCGACGGTCGCGCCCGCCGATGTGGCGGGCTTTCCCGACCGGCTCCGCGAGCGGCAGGCCGTGTTCGACAAGACGGGCGGGCTGCATGCCGCCGCGCTCTTCGATGCGGCATCCGGAGATCTTCTCGTGCTCCGCGAAGACGTCGGCCGGCACAATGCCGTCGACAAGGTCATCGGGTGGGCGCTGCTCGAGGACAAGCTGCCCCTGCGCGCCACGGTGCTGCAGGTATCGGGCCGGGCGAGCTTCGAGCTCGTACAGAAGGCCGTGATGGCCGGCATCCCCATTCTCTCCGCCGTCTCGGCGCCGTCGTCGCTCGCCGTCGAGCTCGCCGTCGCGTCGGGATTGACCCTCGTGGGCTTCGTCCGCGGCAACACCATGAACGTCTACTCGCACCCCGAACGCCTCACCGACGCCCTCGCGGCGGGCGTGTCGAAAGGAGCACACGCATGAACGATCCGTTCGATCACCCGCTCGCCGAGGACTTCACCGACGCGCATCTCGAGGTGAAGGAGCCGATGGGCTACGCGGTCGGCATCGAGGCGGTCGAGAAGGCGATGGTGCCGCTCGAAGAGCGACTCGGAACGCTGCGCACGGACAAGCTGTCCCTCACGATCAATCACAAGAAGGGGTTCGACTGCCCCTCGTGCGCGTGGGCGAATCCCGACCACTCCAAGGCTCTCGAATTCTGCGAGAACGGCATCAAGAACATCGCGTGGGATGCCACGCCCGTCGTCATCGAAGACGCTTTCTGGGCCGAGAACAGCCTCACGAGCATGCTCGACAAGAGCGAGTACTGGCTGGGGATGCAGGGCCGCATCACGAAGCCCATGTACAAGGCCGCGGGCAGCGATCACTACGAGCCGATCTCGTGGCAGGACGCGCTCGACAAGCTGGCCGACAGGCTGCGCGGGCTCGAGACCCCCGACGCAGCGGTGTTCTACACCTCGGGGCGCATCATGACCGAGGCGGCGTTCCTCTTCCAGCTCTTCGCACGCGCTCTGGGAACGAACAATCTGCCCGACTGCTCGAACATGTGCCACGAGGCGACGGGGTCGGGCATGACCCCCGCGATCGGGATCGGCAAGTCGACGGTGCACTACGACGACTTCGCATGGGCGGACCTCGTGATCGTCATGGGACAGAACCCGGGCACGAACCACCCGCGCATGCTCAATGCGCTGGAGGACACCAAGACCGCCGGCGGCACCATCGTCGCCGTCAACACGCTGCCCGAGGCCTCGCTCAAGCGCTACAAGAATCCGCAGAAGGTGTCGGGCGAGCTGGGCACGGGCACCAAGATGGCCGACCAGTTCGTGCAGATCAAGATCGGCGGCGACCAGCATCTGCTGCAGGCTGTTGCCAAGCGCGTTCTCGAGGCCGAGGCGAAGGCGCCCGGCTCGGTGCTCGACCACGATTTCATCCGCACCCACTGCAACGGGTTCGACGCGTACCGCGACCACATCATGCAGGTGGATGAAGCCGAAGTGCTTGTCGCGACGGGGCTCACGAGCGCCGAGATCGATGAGCTCGCCGAACGCTACATCGCCAGCAACGGCACGATCATCACCTGGGCGCTCGGCATCACGCAGCACAAGAAGGCCGTCGCGACGATCGCCGAGATCATGAATCTGCTGCTGCTGCGCGGCAATATCGGAAAGCGCGGCGCGGGGGCATCGCCGATCCGCGGCCACAGCAATGTGCAGGGCGATCGCACGATGGGGATCTGGGAGAAGATCAGCCCCGCCTTCGCGGCGCAGCTCGAGCAGGAGTTCGACTTCGCGGTGCCGCACGCCGACGGACTCGATTCCGTCGACGCCATGAACGCGATGGAGCAGGGCGACGTAGAGGTCTTCGTCTCGCTCGCGGGCAACCTCGTCGCGGCGATGAGCGACTCCGGTCGCGCCGAGGAGGGCGTGCGCAAGGTCGGCATGACCGTTCAGGTCGCGACGAAGCTGAATCGCTCGCACGTCGTGGCGGGCGAGGAGTCGCTGCTGCTGCCCGCACTCGTGCGCGCCGAGCGCGACGTCACCGACGCGGGCCTGCAGTTCGTCACGAGCGAAGACACCGTCTGCCGCATCAACATGAGCCATGGTGAGCTCGCGCCCGTGTCCGACGACGTGCGTTCTGACGTGTGGATCCTGTGCGAGCTCGGCAAGCGCCTGTTCGCGGAATCGCATCCCGGCATCCCCTGGGCGGACTTCCAGCGGGACTACGCGCGTATTCGCGGCTCGATCTCGCGCGTCGTGCCCGGTTTCGACGACTTCGACGAGCGGATCCGCAGGGATCTCACGTTCGTTCTGCCGCACCCGCCGCGTGACTCGCGCACGTTTCCGACGGCGTCCGGAAAGGCCGAGTTCACGATCCAGGACGTCGAGCACGTCACGGCGCCCGAGGGTCGGCTCCTGATGCAGTCGATGCGCGCGCACGATCAGCACAACACGACGATCTACTCTCTGAACGACCGGTATCGCGGCATCCACAAGGGTCGCTTCGTCTTGTTCATCCACCCCGACGACCTCGCGGAGCGGGGCCTTGCCGACGGGGACACGGTCGACATCTTCAGCGAGTGGCCGGGTGAGCCCGACCGCGTGCTGCGCGGATATCGCGCGGTGTCGTATCCGACCGTCAAGGGATGCGTCGCGGCGTACTTCCCCGAGGCGAACGTCCTCGTGCCGCGCGGCGCGGTCGCCGACATCTGCAACACCCCGACGTCGAAGCAGTTCATCGTGCGGGTCGAGCGGGGCACCGATCCCGCCGAGGGTTCTCGCCCCGTCACGGTGTAGCTGCTGCCGGCTCGCGCGATCGCGGTGATGGCGTGTCCCGCGCCGATGAACTGGAGGATGTGTCCGCGCACGGTGTTGGCCTCCACCTGGCGGTGGCGCGTGAGTGAGGGAGCAGCCGGGCGCTGATGCGTCGTTGCCGGCCTGTGTCTTGCCGGCCCGTGTCGTTGCACGACTGTCGCTTCGGGGTGTGTCGGTGCGGCCTGGGTCGCCGCTCAGGCGGCACGCCAGCCCGAGCGTGTCGGCGGTGGGGGCGGATCCCACGCCCACTTCCACGAGGCCTTCGACGCGAGAATGATCGGCTCCTCGCCCACATCGGGCGGCGGATGCAGCACGAATCGCCTCTTCTCCGCGCGGCGGATTCGCCATCCGCGGTTGTGGAGGAGGAGATGGTGATAGCGACAGAGCAGGATGCCGCGGTCGATGTCTGTCCTGCCGCCGTCGGCGACGTGGTCTATGTGGTGTGATTCGCAGTAGGACGCGGGCATCGCGCACGCGGGCCACATGCACCCGCCGTCGCGAGCAGTGAGGGCGATCCGCTGGGCCGAGGTGAACAGTCGTTTCTCGTGCCCGACGTCGAGGGGATTGCCGCACGCGTCGACGGTGATCTCGGTCGAACCGTTCATGCAGAGGTTGCGGTCGATGACCGATCCCGGGAGGGCCTGGCCGCCCTCTTCGGCGTAGCCCACGGCCAGCAACCGGCCGAAGGCATCTCGTCTGCCGGCATCGACACCGGAGCCCGGGTCCTTCACGACGATCATCCGGACACCGGGTTGCCGCGCACCGAAGACGTCCTTCGCCTCCGCGAGCGATCCCGCGCGCAGGACCGCCATGAACAGGTCGTATTGAAGCTGATCGTTGGTGCGCGGGTCGTCGACGAGCTTCGCGGCAGCCGTGCGCTCTTCTTCGGTGAGGAATCGTGGCCCGCCGCGGCGCGGGCGCAGCGCGGCATCCCTCATCGCCTGCACCCACAAGCCCATCTCATCGTCGAACGTGATGCGGCCATGGTGCTGTCCGTCGCCGTCGACCCAGGTGCGGAACGACCGGTTGGAATACCGGCGTGCGTAGCGCTCTTCAGCGCCGACGGTGTCGAGCGCATCGCGCATCGCCCGCGCTCTCGTGCCGAGGTCTTCGACGGTCATGGCGCCGGCTTCGTCGATCAACTGGCACGCGGCGACGCTCCACACGTCGTTCGCGTCCGCGGACTCGTCGAGCGGCTGACCGAGACCGCGGCGGATCGCGTCATGCTGCGCGGATGTCAGCCGTCGGTCCAGAAGCGCTTCACGAAGCGGCGTATGCCACGCGACCGGTGGCGGTACGACGCCGACAGTGTCGGTCTCGGTGCTGGCACCCGACCCCGAGCCCACGGCGTCTTCAAGTAGCGACACCCCTACCCGCACCTGGCGGGTCGCATCTGCCTTCGTGCCACCGGTGATCGCCTGGATGAGGGACGCCGGAGTCGCATGGCCCTGCGTCGCGGCGAGTCCTCTGTGACCGGCCGTGCGCTGCGATCGGTGCGCGGCGACCCCGGCGACGAGCGCCTGCAGCCGTGCGACGTCGTTGGCGATGCCCGCGAGATCTTTGGCGATCTCGATCACGGAGCTGTCGCTCAACTCGAGCACAGTGCTCGGAAGATCGCCCGCCGGAGCTGTCAGCTCAGCGAACGTCGCGAGCCGGGTGAGCCGACCTTCGATGTTCGCCAAAAGATTCATGTGTATAGTGTGGCAGTGGCCACCGATATTCGAACAAAGAAGCGATGAATCTGTGGATAACCCAGCGCTGTGGAACTCAGCGCAACCTGAGCCGTCAACGCAACCCGAGTCGGAAGCGCAACCTGAGCCGGAAGCTCAGCGCAGCGCCGCACGCGCGAACGCGCGTCCGTCGTCCGTCGCAGCCGACCGGCGCCACGATCCGGTGTAGGCACCGACATCCTCGAGGACGTGGTTCGCGCGGGCGGTGAGCGCGTGGATCGTGTCGGCCGAGAAATCGTCCTCGTCGCGCGGCCTCCACCCGATCGCCCCGAGGCCGAATCCGATCGCGGCGATCGCTGCGGCCCGCGCGGAGTACGTGCCGTCGGCGATCGTCAGCAGCAACAGGGTCGAGGCATGGCGCTCCGCGTCATCGAGTCCTCGCAGAAGGCGTGACGTGACCAGCCGCCATGTGAGCTCAGGACGGGCGAGCGCCTTCTTCGCCTCGGCGCCGAGCATGAGGCGCCCCTTGTACACGCGCACGATTCCCATCCGCTGAGCGCTCGCGCGGAAGTGGCGCATGGGCCACGTGAGGTCCTCGCGGTTCGCTTCGCCGCTCCATCGGTCCCTCCAGCCGAGACGCGTCATGCCGTCCAGGACCGTGGCGGGCGGCATCCACCCAGCCTTCGTGAGCGCGAGGCCGTCGCTGCCGACGCTCTCGATGAGCCAGCGGAACGGCGCCATCATGCGTTCCACCGAGTCGGCATCCGGCGGAGTGTCGTCGAGGACGCCCGCTCGGTGCAGATGTCCACGGAGCTCGATGCGGTATGGCACAGGAAGCATCGAGGTGAGCTCGACGATCGGCGACGACTCATCGACCGAATCTGCCGTCGGCTGCGCCGGGACGAGGCCGGACATATCCGCGGCCGCCGTCCCCGCCGCTGCGGGCGCGAAGCGCAGGTTGAACTCGGCCTGCACGGCGTCCGCATCGAAGTGCGCGGGGTCGAGGGGCGTCCACGGGCCGACCGTGAGGCGCACCCAGCGAGCAGTGTCGTCGTGCTCCGGATGCGTGGGATCGCCGAGTGCGTCGAGCTTCTCGTAGAACCCGGGCACCCCGCCCGAATCCTCGAACGGTCCGCGATTCTCGCCGCGCACGAGAGCGACGGGAGGTTCGTGCGGATCCATGGCGCCGCGCTCGATGAGGTCGATGCGATGCGTCCAGCCGTCACCGAAGTCGTATTCGTAGAAGAGCGGCCCATCGAACGCGAACGCCTCGAGGATCGTCGTCGCCTCACCGGGCTCGCTGGGCGGGCCTTCCTCGAACGGGTCGGGCTCGCTCCACCGGCGCGCGGCGCGGCCGATTCGCGGAAGGCCACGACTCATCTCCATCGGATCCACGTCGGTGAACGCGTGCAGGTGCGACATGCGCCAGCCCATCGCAAGCTGGATCGCGTCGTGCAGGTCGCGCAGGCTCAGCGCCGCGTCGATGTCGAGAGTGCGCCAGATCTCAGGATCGCTGCCCTCGAGCGTGATGCGGAGTCGAGTGAAGGTCCGTGTGCGGGTCTGCTTCGTCACGTCTCGATCGTAGGTACTGCTCAACATGTTCGCGCGACTCAGAAGAGTTGGGGCTTTCCGGTCCCGTACCGGCTCTGGAGGGCCGCGCGGGCGAACTCCCGAAGCGTGGGCGGGACGAGCCAGCCGCCGTCGGCGGTCCGCGCGAGTCCGAACAGCGAGAGAAGATCGACGATGTCGCCGACCTCGCTCATGAAGGCATCCTCCCGAGCGTCTGCCCCGGCGTTCCCCCGAATCCTCGTCGCAACAGATGCCGCCGCACCGATGTCGCCTGCCACCCACTCGCGGGGTACACCGAGTTCGTACGTGGCCTCTGTTGCGAGAGCGGATGCCACGGTCCTGGCGCCGTCGCGCGACCCCTCTGCCGCAGCATCCCGGATCGCCTTCGTGACGACGGCGTGCCACGTCACACCGAGCGCATCGGAGCAGTCGCAGCGACCATCGTGGACGCCGCACTCGTACTCGTACCCGTCCTCGTCCCAGACCGCGGGCCACCGGTGCCGTGCTGCCGGCAGGGCTCGCACCGCGTGGTCGACCCCGATCTTCGGGTCGACCAGGCTCCCGTCGGCGATCGCGAGCAGGAGCAGCGCCTGTGTCGTCGAGGACGATCCGGTCAGAGAGCCGGACATCGTGGCGTGGATCAGGAGGGTCCAGAGGTCGAACGGTGAGCCTGCGGCCGCGAGGACGCTCTTCTTCGCGATGAGGCGCCCACCGCGCAGGTACAGCAGCCGCAGCCGCCGCGCCCAGGTGACGACCTGGAGCATTCTCGTTTCATCGCCGCCGAGTTCCCGGATCGCCTCCACGATGACCGACGGGTCCGCAGCGCCGTCGACGAGCGGGAGGCCGGCGGTACCGGCGTACTCGATGAGCCATCGGAAGCTTCGCAGCATCTCGTCGGCTTCGTCCGCGGTCACGACGGCGGGCAGATCGAGACCCGCCGCGACGAGATGGGCGCGCAGGCCTGGTTGCGCCGCTGCCGGAAACCTGTCGACGAGCCCCGGCAGCGGTTCTGCGCTCTCGGACCGCGTGAACAGCCCGTCGAGGGTGCGCTGGAGCGCACCGAGATCGAACTCCTCTGGATCGAAGTGCGCCCAGGGACCGACCGTCGACGCCAGGCACGCTCGCATGGCGTCGTGGTCCGGGTGGCCGGTGTCGGCGAGCACTCCGACGAGGACCTCGTGCTCGTACGGCCGGCGACAGCAAGGGAGAGGTGCGCGTCGCGCACCGTCGAGAACGCGCGCGGGAGGATCGGAAGAGGGGACGATGTCGTCGATGCCCGCTTCGATCTCGACGATCCACTCGGAGGTGCACGTGTGACCGTGGTAGATGGTGTGCGAGTCGTGCAGCACGCTGCCGATGCACGCGGTCGCCTCGTCGATGACGTTCGGATCGCGCAGATCGATCATCGTCCAGCGGTCGCCCCATCGTCGTCGCCCGCGTGACCATCCGCGGGTGTCGAGCGTGTCGGTGAAGAGGTGATGCCTGCACGGCGGTCGGTCGAAGACGGCGAGCACGATGCGATGCAGATCGGCCAGGGAGAGGTTGCGATCCACGGCGACATCACGCCGGATCTCGGGTACCGGACCGACGAGGGTCAGGCGCAGATGAGTGACATGGCGGACGGCGGATGAGCGCATGCGACGACGTTAGGGTCGCGCCCGACGCGGACGTCGCGGCCACGGCAGTTCGGTGGATGCCGCGGCCGAACACCTCGCTGGGGAGGAATCCCCGGCGCTCACGAGGCCGGGAGGGGATAGATGCGCCGCAGCACGGCCCGCTGCGCGAGCGTCCAGGTGACCGTCGTGAGCAGATACAGCCCCGCGGCGAGCGGGACGAAGAGCGCGACGATCGCGGTCACGAACTGCAGGCCGCCGACGAGCCAGCTCGGTATCGCCGGGACGGGCGATTCCGCGTCGCGCGAGGGCTGCGGCATCCGGAATACGCGTCTGGTCACCTCGCCGACGATCGCGATGAGGAGGACGAGGACGCCGAAGACGAGAGCCGTCCCGACGTCGAGCGAGCCGGACGCCGCCGTGCCGGCGAGGCTCGTGCCCAGCGGCACGCCGAGCAGCGTCTCGTCGAGAAGCGCATTCGGATGCCCGGCGATGACCGGATGCAGGAAGACGGCGTAGAGGATCCCCACGACCGGTGCCTGCGCGAGAACCGGAAGGCATCCCGCGAAGGGCGATGTGCGTTCGTCGCGGTACAGCTGCATCGTCTCGCGCTGGAGCCGCTCCGGGTTCTTCGCCCAGCGCTTGTGCAGGTCACGCAGCTTGGGCCCAAGGCGTGCGCGGGTCTGCTCGGCCTTCGCCTGCGCGATGCCGGTGGGGATGAGGATCGCGCGAACGAGGAGCGTCACGACGACGACGGCGGTCGCGGCGGCGGAGACGCCGGCGAGGGGTTCGAGCAGGGACGACAGTCCCGTGAGCCCGGAGGAGGCGAGGTCGAGGAGGGCGGCGAGGGGCGGGAATGCGAAGAGGTCCACGGGCGGTATCCGTTCTGCAGAGGTCGATCGGGGTCATCGATCGGCCATCGGCGGATGCCGCCACTGTTGGCCGATCAGGAGAGGATCGGCCGCGAGGGGATGCCGGTGCGCGGTGCGCGGGCCTCGACTGCTACGCGGCCGAGGCCGCGACCTGTGGTGCTCGTGGGCGAGGGTGCCCCGGGGCATCCGGATCGCTCTGCAGGAGCGGGGAGGAGATGTCGATCGCGCGGAGCGGATGCGGCGGAGAGGCACCGCCCGCTGCGGGGTGCGTCATCGCGACGACGGTGAGCAGCACCGCCGCCGCCGCGAGCACCGCGACGGTGAGCGCGAGGGCGCCCGTCATGCCGCCGAGGGAAGCGAGGTCGACTCCGCCCGCGAACCCCAGGACCGAGAGCAGAATCTGCACGGAGGACAGCAGCGTGTCGAACATGCGCCTCCTCCTCGTCTTGGTCTCACGCTAACAGGTGTGCGGCTTGGGCTCGCGTGGACAGGAACCCGGAGAGAGGCCGCGCCGGATCACCCGTTCTCACACCGACGACTCCCACCGCTGCGGGCGCGAACTCGTAGGCTGGAGGCCGTGGCATCCGTTCTCAACATCTCCGCGTACCTCTTCACGAGGATCGACGACGCGACGGCTCTGCGCGCACCCCTGCGTGAGCGTGCCGTCGCTGCCGGGCTCGCCGGCACGATCCTCCTCGCCGAAGAGGGGATCAACCTCTTCCTCGCTGGAGACGCGGACGCCGTGCGGGGCTTCGTCGCCGACCTGCGCGCCGATGAGCGCTTCGCCGCGCTCACGACGAAGGAGAGCTGGTCCGCCGATCAGCCGTTCCGCAGGATGCTCGTCAAGGTCAAGCGCGAGATCATCCGCATGGACCACCCCACGATCCGCCCGGAGCACGGTCGCGCCCCCGCGGTGTCCCCGCAGACGCTGCAGCGCTGGCTCGACGACGGTCACGACGACGACGGCCGGGAGGTCGTCCTGCTCGACACCCGCAACGCGTTCGAGGTCGACTACGGGACGTTCCGCGGCGCCCTGGATTGGCGCATCGAACGGTTCACGCAATTCCCGGATGCCGCTGCCCGAGCCCGCGCCGACCTCGAGGGCAAGACGGTCGTGAGCTTCTGCACGGGCGGCATCCGCTGCGAGAAGGCGGCGCTCTATCTGCGCGAGCAGGGTGTCGACGCGCGGCAGCTCGAGGGTGGCATCCTCGGCTATTTCGAGCACGTCGGCGCGGAGCACTGGGCGGGGGAGTGCTTCGTGTTCGATGAGCGGGAATCGCTCACGCCCGAGCTCGCACCCGCCCTGCAGGGTTCGCCGCGCTGAGATCGCGGTCGAGGCGCACGTACGCGAGCAGGATGCCGGCGGCCAGCGCGCCGAGACCGCCCGCGGCCATGTCGCCGATCGTGTCGACGTAGGTCACGTAGATCTCATCGGTGATGAACGCGTAGCCGGCCCACTCGACCATCTCCCACAGCGCGCTCAGCGCGAGGCCGATGACCGTGACGAGCACGATCGGCACGCGGCGCGAGAAGGCGGGGCTACGCGGCTCCGGCACGACGCGCAGCCGCGCGAGCGCGAGGTATGCCACGGCGGCCATCACCGCAGTGCAGATGGCGTGGGCGGGGATGTCCCACCATGGGACGGAGCGGTAGAGGTCGAGCACGTTGCTCCATGTCGCCAGCAGCACGGTGAGGCCGTACGTGATGTCGAACCACGCCCGCACGCCGACGAACCTCGGCAGGAGCAGTCCCGGCAGAGCGAGCGCGAGGATGCCGGCATCCGTCGCCGAGAACCAGATCGCGGCGACGACGATGCTGAGGGCGCCGGCGACGCGCACGGCGTCGGCCGCGATCTCGCCGGGAGTCCTCGGCACGCGCAGGAAGCTCTCGATCACGACATCACCCCGATGCGCACGCGGGTCTGCACGGGGAGGTGGTCCGAGGGCCAGCCGCCCTCGATGGGACGGGCGTTGATGCCCGCTGCCACGACCTGCACGTCGGGCGTCACCGCGACGATGTCGATGCGCGCGCCGCCGGAACGAGGCCGCCGGTAGTCGGCGAACGTCCCCCATGCCGGCGTCAGGCGCTCCTCGGCAGCGGGCCACGTGTCGCGCAGCGCGCCGCCCGAGAGGAGCTCGCGCACGGCCGCGGAGCCGGGCGTCGCGTTGAAATCGCCCGTCACGATCGCCGGAAGAGCGCCGCCCGCGACGATCCGACGGATGCGGTGTGCCGATCGGATCCGCGCCCAGGGTGAGAAGGGGTCGAGGTGCGTGTTGACGGCGACGAAGCACGCGCCGGTCGCGCGGTCGCGCAGCGTCGCGCGCACGAGCACGCGGGGCAGGGGCGCGCCCCACGATCGGGATCCCGCCCGCGCGGGCGTGGTCGACAAGGCCTCTTGCGAGTGCTCGAGCAGCTCGAGCCGCGTGGCGTCGTAGAAGAGGGGGCAGCCTTCGCCCCGGCCGTCCGCTCGTCGTCCGCGGCCGACGAACCGGTAGTTCGCGCCGAGCGCCGCACGGATCGCGGCCGCCTGATCGGGAAGGGCCTCTTGCGCTCCCACGAGCGTCGGCTGCTCCGCAGCGAGCAGCGCCGCCAGACGAGGCTGACGCGCCGCCCACCGGTCTGCGCGCCGCACGAGCGGAGCGTCGATCCGCCGGCGCACGTTGAACGTCATGACGTGCAGGTCGGGAGGAGCGGCGGGGCCGATGAGCGGATCGGTCATGCGGCGGCGCTCCGGGGCCGTCGAGGCCGCTGGCCGACGCCGAGACGGCGCAGCGCGAGCTTGACCCAGCGAACGGGCGGGAAGTCGGCCGGCCAGTGGACCACGACGGTGCGGGCCCCGCGCCACAGCCGCCGGGCGAAGGCGCGCCGACTCGCGAACGGCCTCATCGACATGCCCATCCCCGTGTCGCGCAGGTAGCGGATGCGGTGCCGTTCGCCGACGTGGAAGGCGAGGTCCAGATCGTCGTGCAGGTCAGGGTCGTCGCGATGCACCGATGAGCGGATGCCGCGCCACACCCTGCGCCGGAAGCCGAGGTTCGACCCGAAGAGGGGCAGGTGGCCGAGCGTCGGCGTGAGCACCGCGACGTAGGCGCCGAGGTACACCGCGGCGAGCGGAACCCGCAGCATCCGGGGGCCGTCGTCGAAGCGCGCCCCGCCGGTGATGAGGTCGACGTGCGGTCGGGCCGCGAAGGCGTCGATCATCGCTTCGACCCAGCCCTCGGTGGGGAGACAATCCGCGTCGAGTCGCAGCACGAGGTCACCCGTCGCGTGGTCGTAGCCGTGGGCGGCGGCGGCGGGGATGCCCGGTTGGATGCAGCGCACGACCTGCGCCCCCGCCGCCCGGGCGACATCAGCCGAAGCATCCGAGGAGCCGTTGTCGACGACGATGATCTCGTCCGGCCGGCGGGTCTGTGCCGCGAGTGCCCGCAGACAGCGGGCGAGTTCGCGGTCGTCGTCCTTCACGGGAATGACGACCGAGACGGTCCGCTCTCTGGCCGCCTCAGGCGCCCCCGGCGCGCGGCTGCGTCGGAAAGCCCGGCTCGTCGGGCGTGGGCGCGAGGGGCTCCTCCGGAGTCGGGGCGAGCGGCTCGTCGGGGTGCGGCGGCATGGGCTCGGGGCTCGTCGGGTCGCCGGGAGGGGGTGGGGTGGACATGCTCATGGCTGCTCCTCGGGGTACGGATCGGCGTGGCGGTCGATCCTTTCCAGAGTGGTGCCGGCACCGCCGGGCCGACAGCCCCTTGACCTCGTGCGCGGCGCCCGTTAGACCGCCGCGCACGAGGTGGACGGATCTCAGACGAGTCCCTCGGCGGCGAGCCAGTCGGCGGCGATGTCCGCGGTGGAGCGCTGATCGACGGTCGATTCGACGTTCAGTGCGACGAGGGCCTCGGGAGTGAGGGCGGCGCTCACGGCGTTGATGATGTCGGCGATCTCGTCGGCGATCTCGGCGCCCGCGACAGGCACGACGTGCGACGCGAGGAACAGCCCCTCGGGGTCTTCGAGCGTCACGAGATCCTCGGTCTCGATGCGCGGGTCGGCGCTGTACACGTTGGCCACCTGGATGTTGCCCGCAACCAGTTCGTCGACGGTCGTGTCGCCCGTCGCCTGGAACTGCACGTCGACGTCGTAGATCTCGGACAGGCCGCTCGGGCCGTACGGGCGCTCTTCGAGCTCGGGCGCCCCGCCGAGCACGAGACCCTCGACACCGGCGAGGTCGGCGATCGAGGTGAGACCGTTGTCGGCGGCGAACGCGGCCGTGACGTTGTACGAGTCCTGATCGGTCGCGGGGGACTGATCGAGAACCGTGAGGCTTTCGGGCAGCGCATCCTGCAGAGCCGCATAGACCTCGTCGGTGGCCGTCGCGGTCGCGGTGTCGTCGTAGTACTGCAGCAGGTTTCCGGTGTACTCGGGGAACAGATCGATCGAACCGCTCTCGAGCGACGGCATGTACGCGTCGCGCTGGCCGATGCTGAACTGGCGGTCGACCTCGAAGCCGGCGTTCTCGAGGGCCTGCGCGTAGATCTCTGCGATGATCTCGTTCGAGTAGTACGCCTGCGAGCCGATCACGATCGTCGACGTGTCACCGGACCCGCCGGAATCGCCCGTGTCGCCGCCGAGCGGGTCGCTCGAGGCGCAGCCGACGAACGCGACGGTGGCCAGCACAGCGCTGCCGAGGGCGAGCGCGGCGCGAGTTCGTGAAGTGAGCATGGGATTCCTCCTGTGTGGGGGCTCAGGGTGAGGGGGTGAATGCAGGTGTGCGGGGTCTCGACGCGGCGCGCACGGGCAGGGCTGTGCGCGGTACGGCGAATCGGGCGAGCAGGGCGAAGACCGCGTCGAGCACGAGCGCGAGGGCCACGACGACGAGCGAAGCGCCCAGGATCTGATCGAAGCGCTGCAGGGGGATGCCCTGCAGGATGTAGAACCCGAGACCGCCGAGGCCGATGTAGGTCGCGATCGTGACGGTCGCGACGACCTGGAGCGTCGCCGAGCGCAGACCGCCGATGAGCAGGGCGAGACCGAGGGGCACCTCGATCTTCCACAGCACCTGCCACGGCGTCATCCCCATGGCACGCCCGGCGTCGATGACGGATCTGTCGATCGCCTCGATGCCGGCATAGGCGCCCGCGAGGATCGAGGGGATCGCGAGCACGACGAACGCCACGATCGCGGCCTCGGTCTTGAACGCGACGCCGAGCACGAGCCACAGCAGCACCACGAGCCCGAGGGAGGGCAGGGCGCGTGCACCGCCGGACAGGAAGACGGCGATCTCACGCCCCCTGCCCGTGTGACCGATCGCCCAGCCGGCGGGGATCGCGATAGCCGCCGCGATGAGCACCGAGATGAAGGTGAACCCCAGGTGCTGCGCGATCGCCGTCGGAAGGGGGAGCGAGCCGGTCAGCCGGTCGGGGGAGAAGATCCACGCGAACGCGTCGAAGAAGAGGTTCATGCCGCGACCGCCCGTCCCGTCGCCATGGGCCTGACCGTCGTGCGTCGTGACCACGGCATGAGCAGGCGGCCCAGCAGCAGGAGCAGCATGTCGATGACGAGCGCGATCAGGACGACGGCGACGACCCCCGCGACGACCTCGGCGATGATGCGCCGCTGCGCGCCGTTCGTGAACAGGTAGCCGAGGTTGGTGACGCCGATCAGGATTCCGACGGTCGCGAGCGAGATCGTCGAGACCGACGTCACCCGCAGGCCCGCGAGGAACACGGGGCCGGCGAGCGGCACGTCGACCGTCCAGAACCGCCGCCAGGAGCCGAAGCCGACGGCGACCGCTGCGTTGCGTGTGATCGGATCGACCGACGCCAGCCCGTCGGCCACCGAGCGCGTCATTATTGCGACGGCATAGATCGTGAGGGCGACGACGAGGTTGATCTCGGACAGCATGGGTACGCCGAAGACGGCGGCCAGAACCGCGAACAGGGCGAACGAGGGGATGGTGTACAGCAGCGACACCGCCGTGAGCACGGCGCCCCGCAGGCGCGAGTAGCGGAACGCCGCCCACCCGAGCGGGAGCGACAGGATGCTGCCGGCGACGATCGCGATGACGCTCTGCCGCAGGTGGTCGATCGTCAGCCGTCCGATGAGGTCGAGGTTGTCGATCACCCAGTTCACGGCGGGTCCTCTGCGGAGGGGTCATCGACGAGGACGCCCTGCGTGCGCCCCGCGCCGTCGACGAGCACGATGCCGCGCGGTGTGCGCTTGGCGCGCAGGGCACGGGCGCCGCGCTCGACGCCGATGAAGTCGGCGACGAAGTCGCTCGCGGGGTTCTCGATGATCTCGCTCGGGCTGCCCTGCTGCGCGATCCGGGCTCCTTTCTCGAGGATCACGACCTGATCGCCCAGCAGGAACGCCTCGTCGATGTCGTGCGTCACGAAGACGATCGTCTTGTCGAGTTCGCGCTGCAGCCGGGACGTCTCGCTCTGCAGCTCGCGACGCACGATCGGGTCGACCGCGCCGAACGGCTCGTCCATCAGCAGGATGTTGGGGTCGACCGCGAGAGCGCGCGCGACGCCGACGCGCTGCTGCTGACCGCCGGACAGCTGACTCGGGTAGCGCTCGGCGAGGGCGCGGTCGAGGCCGACCACGTCCATCAGCTCGAGGGCCCGTTCGTGCGCGCGCCGACGGCGCACGCCGGTCAGCACGGGGACCGTCGCGATGTTGTCGAGGACCGAGAAATGGGGCAGCAGGCCCGCGTTCTGCAGGACATAGCCGATTCCGCGGCGCAGGGTGACGGCATCCCTGTCTCTGATCGGCTCGTCGTCGATCGTGATCTCACCGCTCGTGGGCTCGACGAGGCGGTTGATCATGCGCAGCAGGGTCGTCTTGCCGCACCCCGACGAGCCGACGAGCACGGTCGTGCGGTGCGCGGGGATCACGAGACTGAAATCGTCGACGGCGAGCGTGCCGTCGGCGAACCGTTTCGTGACGGAGCGGAACTCGATCGCCATGGGGTCCTTTCGGCCGGTTCCAGAAAACCACACGCCTCGGACATCGCGTGGTACCGGGCGCGGGGTTGACGCGATGCGCTCCGTGTGCTGGGCGATCGCGGCGCCTGTCAAGACCTCGCCCCTGTCGGTGACGGGGGCTACCGTGGCGGCCATGCGAACAAGCGAATACGACCTCGTCGTGATCGGGGCAGGGCCCGTCGGTGAGAACGTCGCCGATCGAGCCGCGCAAGGAGGACTGTCGGTGGCGATCGTCGAGCGCGAGCTCGTCGGCGGGGAGTGCTCGTACTGGGCGTGCATGCCGTCCAAGGCCCTCCTGCGCGCCGGCAGCGCGCTGCGCGCGGCGCGCGATGTCGACGGCGCGCGGCAGGCCGTGTCGGGCTCCGTCGACGTCCCGGGCGTGCTTCGCCGGCGCGACGAGATGGCGAGTCACTGGGACGACGCGTCGCAGGTCGAATGGCTCCAGAGCGCCGGGATCGACCTCGTGCGCGGGCACGGTCGGCTGGGCGGCGAGCGCGAGGTGATCGTGACGGATGCCGCGGGCGAGAGCACGACGCTCGTCGCTCGGCACGCCGTCGCCGTCTGCACGGGCTCGGCGGCGCTGCTTCCCGACATCCCGGGGCTCGCCGATGCGGCGCCCTGGACGAGCCGGGAGGCGACGGCCGTCCGCGACGTGCCGACGTCGCTCGCGATCCTCGGCGGGGGAGTCGTCGGGGCCGAGATGGCGACGGCCTTCGCGTCGCTCGGGTGCGCCGTCACGCTCGTCGCCCGATCCGGGCTGCTCGGCGCGTGGGAGCCGTTCGTCGGCGAGACGGTGCAGAAGGCACTCGAGGACGCGGGGGTCGACGTGCGCACGCAGGTCGAGCTCGAGCGCGTCGCCCGCGTCGGCGACGACGTCGTGTTGACGCTGTCCGACGGCGCCGAAGTGCGGGCGGCGGAGATCCTCGTCGCCACGGGCCGCGTGCCGCGCACCGACGACATCGGCCTCGAGACGGTCGGCCTCGAGCCCGGCGAATGGATCAAGGTCGACGACACGATGCGGGTCGTCGACCGCGACGGGCTCTATGCCGTCGGCGACGTCACCCACCGCGCGCTCCTCACCCACCAGGGCAAGTACCAGGCGCGCGCGGCGGGCGACGCGATCGCGGCGCGGTCCCGCGGCGAGACGCTCGATGACGACCCGTGGGGGCGCCACGTCGCGACGGCCGACCACTCGGCCGTGCCCCAGGTCGTCTTCGCCGACCCCGAGGTCGCATCGGTCGGCCACACCGAGGCCTCCGCGATCGAGGCGGGTCTGCGCATCCGGGTGCTCGATGAGGACCTCGCGGCGATCGCGGGCGCGACGGCGCACGCCGACCACTTCGCGGGGCACGCGCGGGTGATCGTCGATCTCGATCGCGGAACGATCGTCGGCGCGACCTTCACGGGACCCGACATCGCCGAGCTGCTGCATGCCGCGACGATCGCGGTCGTCGGCGAGGTTCCCCTCGACCGTCTGTGGCATGCCGTGCCGGCGTTCCCGACCGTGAGCGAAGTGTGGTTGCGCTGGCTCGAGCAGTACGGGCGGCCTCAGCCGGCAGGGTAGGGGCGTTCCTTCAGCAGCGTCGCGAGGTGCGCCGCGTTGCGCGCGGCGTCCGCGGTCGTCTGCGCGACCTTCTCGGGCGTCTCGGCGAGATCCTTGTAGTCCGTCGTGTGCATCGCCTCGCCGTTCCAGTACACGCCGCCGAGCGGCGGGATCGTGAAGCTCAGGTCGGCCAGCGCCTGGTGCGCGTCGGCCATGATGGCGTGCGCGCCGTCCTCATTGCCGAGCACGACCGTGAGCGCGACCTTGTCCGAGAGGATCGGGCGGCCCTGCGCGTCGGTCTCGGACAGCTCGGCGTCCAGGCGCTCCAGCACGCGCTGCGCGACGCTCGACATGTGCCCCATCCAGGTGGGCGTGGTGAACACGAGGATGTCGGCAGCGAGCACCTTCTCGCGGATGCGCGGCCACTCGTCACCTTCCCCCATGTCCTTGTCGACCCCCGGCGCCACGGAGAAGTCCACGACACGCAGCTGTTCGCCGTGCACGTCGTGCCCCGCGAGCGCATCGAGCATCTGCTGGGCGAGCAGGTCGCAGCTCGAGGCTGCGGGGGAGGGTTTGAGAGTGCAGTTGAGCGCGAGGGCGCGAAGCATGGTGCATCCTTCCTGTCTGCCTGGCACGCTACGGGTGCGATCGGCGTCGGTCCCAGGGCTTGACACGCCGCCGTGCACGCGGCATCCGACGTCGCGGCGATAGCGTGGTCGCGTGTCGAAAGGGGTGCGCGTGGTCGGAGGCGTGATCGTCCGTGTCGTCGATCTCATCGTGCAGCTGGCGCTCATCGCCATCGGGGTGCTTCTCATCGAGCCGAGCGACGACGGGCTCACGGTCGTTCTGCTCCTGCTGTGGTGTCTGCTCGGGACGGCGTACTGGGCCGCCTCGGCCATCGCGGTCGGGATCAGCGTGCGGCTCAGGCCGGCGGCATCCGATCGGTTCCGCCGGCTGGAACTGCACCCGGTCGTCGCGGCGATCTCGACCACGGCGACGTTCCTCACGAGTGTCGTGGGTCTCGTCGCCGTCGCGACGATCCTGCTGCTGCGCAACGACCCCGAATGGGCCGGGTGGGTCGAGCCGGTGGCCGTCTGGGCGATGCTCGTCTCGTGGGCGCTGTTCCACTGGGGGTTCGCGCGCATCTACGACCGCCGGTACCGACGTGCCGCCGATCCGCCGCTCGTGTTCCCGGGCACGCCGTCTCCGCGCCTGGTCGACTTCGTGTACTTCTCGTTCACGAACGCGACCGCCTTCTCGGTCTCGGACGTGCAGGTGACCTCGAGCCGCATGCGCTGGACGGTCGTCTGGCACACGACGCTGAGCTTCTTCCTCAACGCGCTCATCATCGTCCTCGCCTTCAGCACGATCATCAACGCCTGACCTTTGACCGCGAGACTGCAACGGCGCGCCGAGACAGCGGGTGACACCCGCAGTCTCGGCACGCACGTGCAGTCTCGCGGTCAGGGGTAGGGCGGGCGAGGGGGCGGGCGGGAGGGCGGCGCGACCCCCCGGTCTGGCGCCGCGGGCCGGCATCGGCCACGATGGCGAGAGCATGAAGATCGACCTGAAGAAGACGGTGCCCACCTACTCGGCGCGCGCGGGCGCGTTCGCGATCATCGAGGTGCCCCCGATGTCGTACCTCATGATCGACGGGGAGGGCGACCCGAACAGCGCACCCGAATACGCGGATGCCGTCCGCTCGATCTACAGCGTCGCCTACAAGCTGAAGTTCCTCAGCAAACGCGAACTCGATCGCGATTACGTCGTGCCACCGCTCGAGGCCCTGTGGTGGGCCGACGACATGGACAGCTTCACCGCGACGCGCGACAAGTCGCGGTGGCACTGGACCCTGCTGAACCTCGTGCCCGACTGGGTGGAGCCCGGCCTCGTCGATCGGGCCCGCGATGCCGCCGACGCGCCCCTCGGTGAGCGGCTGCGTTTCGCCGTGCTCGATGAGGGGCTGTGTGTCCAGACGCTGCACGTCGGCTCGTACGACGACGAGTCTCCCGTCCTCGCCGCGATGCACGACGAGTTCATCCCCGACGAAGGCCTGCGGATGACAGGCCGCCACCACGAGATCTATCTCAGCGACCCGCGTCGCGTCGCCCCCGCCAAGCTGCGGACCATCCTGCGCCAGCCCGTCGAGCGCTCCTGAGTCTTTGCCATGGATGCCACCGTGCGATGACCGAATCGACGGGCATCCGATGTTCAGCGATATATCGTCATGTATCGGTAGGGCAATCGCGAGGAGGAGTGTCATGAGCGGATCATTCATGGGCGACGGGGTCGGCGGTCGCGGACGAGGTCAGGGCTGGCCGACGGCCGGCATCTGGGAGGCGATGGAGCAGCTGCGCGGTGCTTTCGAGCAGAAGGCGGGCCCGCGGATGGGCCGCGGCGACGTCCGCGCGGCGGTTCTGGCGTTGCTCGCCGAGCAGCCGATGCACGGCTACCAGATCATTCAGGAGATCAGCGAGCGCAGCGGTGGAACGTGGAAGCCGAGTCCGGGCTCGGTGTATCCGACCCTGCAGCTGCTCACCGACGAGGGCCTCGTGAGCGCCGAGGAGTCCAGCGGCCGCAAGACCTATTCGCTCACCGAGGAGGGCCGAGAGGCCGCGGATGCCGCGGGTGAGCGCACGGCGCCGTGGGAGACCCCCGGCGCTGCGGACAGCGCACGGATCATGGCGCTGCCGAAGGCGGGCATCGAGCTCGCGCAGGTGACCGCCCAGGTGGGGCGGACCGGATCGTCCGAGCAGGTGCAGCAGGCGGTCGCCGTGCTCGACGAGGCGCGCCGCAAGCTCTACGCCATCCTCGCTCAGGACTGACCGGATGCGGCTCGGCACGTCGGCTCCGGGGAGGCTCGATGACCGCCGCCGGTGATCTGCGTTCGCGGCGGGGAGGATCCTGCGGTTCGCGGCGCGCTACCTCGTGCAGACGTGGTGGTTCGAGCTGCTGCTTCCCCGGGTGGGGCTCGGCAGGATCGCGGAACGCACGCGCGCCGCGCGCATGACACGCATCGCACAGCGGTTCCACGTGCTGGCGGTCGAGCTCGGCGGCCTCATGATCAAGGTCGGGCAGTTCATGTCGTCGCGCCTGGACGTGCTGCCGCCGGAGATCACGAAGGTGCTCGAAGGACTGCAGGACGAGGTTCCCGCCGTGCCGTTCCCGGCGATCCGCGCGCTCGCCGAGGCGGAGCTGGGCGTGTCGCTCGGCACGGCTTTCGCGTTCGTGGACGAGGTTCCGCTCGCGGCCGCATCCCTCGGGCAGGCCCATCGCGCCGTGCTCTCGGACGCGGATGCCGCCCAAGCGGGGATCCGCGACGTCGTCGTGAAGGTCCAGCGCCCCGGCATCGACCAGGTGGTCGACGTCGACCTGACCGCGCTGCGGCGCGTCGCGCAGTGGCTGAGCCGTGTGCGCGTCGTGGCGAACCGCGTGGATGCGCCCGCCCTCGTGGAGGAGTTCGCGCACACGAGCCTCGAGGAGATCGACTACGTCCACGAGGCCGCCGGCGCGGAGCGGTTCGCGAACGACTTCTCGGGCGACGATCGTGTGAGCTCGCCCGAGATCGTGTGGGAGCGCACGACGCGGCGCGTGCTGACTCTTGAGGACGTCACGGCGATCAAGGTCAACGACGTCGCTGCGCTTCGGGCGGCGGGAATCGACCCGGCCGAGGTGGCGGCCGAGTTCGCGGCCGTGATGTTCGACCAGCTCTTCGTCAACGGGTACTTCCACGCCGATCCGCATCCCGGCAACGTCTTCGTCACGCCGACGCCTGAGGGGAGGCGTTCGTGGTGCTTCACCTTCATCGATTTCGGAATGATGGGCGAGGTTCCCCAGGATCTGCGCCGGGGCCTCCGTCGGATCCTCGTCGCAGCCGCGTCACGGGACGGAGCGGGTCTGGTCGATGGGATCCGCGACGTGGGGGTGCTTCTGCCGACGGCCGACACCGCAGAGCTCGAACGGGCGATGACCAAGCTCTTCGCGCGTTTCGGCGGGATGGGCTTCGCACAGCTGCAAGAGGTCGACCCTCGCGAATTCCGCGAGTTCGCCACCGAATTCGGTGATGTCGTGCGCTCGCTGCCGTTCCAGCTGCCCGAGAATTTCCTGCTCATCATCCGAGCGATGTCCCTCACATCGGGCATGTGCAGCTCGCTCGATCCCGCCTTCAACATCTGGGATGCCGTCGAGCCCTACGCTGCCCGGATCGTCCGCGACGAGAGCGGCAACGTCGTGCAGGCGTTCGCCCAAGAAGCCGTGTCGACGCTGTCGGTGGCGGCAGGGCTCCCGCGCCGCCTGGACGCGCTCACGACGCGGCTCGAGAGCGGCAGGCTCACCGTCGACACCTCGAAACTCGAGCAGCGCCTCCGTCGCATCGAGAAAGTCGGGCGACGGGCCGTCTCGGCGATCCTGTTCGTGGGACTGCTGATCGGCGGCGCGATCCTGCTCCCGGTCGTCCCGGTGGTCGGCACCGTGCTGATGGTGGCGTCCGCGTTGCCGCTGCTGCACGCCCTGCTCGCGGGCGTGACCGACCGGCGCTGACCGGCACCGCCGGCGGCGGGGATGCCGGCCGGGTGGCGGCATCCGCTCATCTCACAGCGTCACGCCGAGGCGGCGGCGTCGCGGCGGGGCAGCACCCACCCGGCGCGGGGGAAGTGGCAGGTGTACCCGTTCGGGTACGTGATCAGGTAGTCCTGGTGCTCGGGCTCGGCCTCCCAGAAAGGGCCGGACGGCTCGATCGTCGTGACGACGGCACCCGGCCAGAGGCCCGAGGCGTCGACGTCGGCGATCGTGTCGCGCGCGACCTGCTCCTGCTCGGGCGTCACGGGGAAGATCGCGGACCGGTAGCTCGTGCCGATGTCGTTGCCCTGGCGATTGAGCGTCGACGGGTCGTGGATCTGGAAGAAGAACGCCAGGATGTCGCGATACGACGTCTGCGCCGGGTCGAAGACGACCTCGATGGCCTCGGCGTGCCCGGGGTGGTTGCGGTAGGTCGGGTGGGCGTTCTCGCCGCCCGTGTATCCGACGCGCGTCGCGAGCACGCCGGGCTGCCGGCGGATGAGGTCTTCCATGCCCCAGAAGCATCCGCCCGCGAGGACGGCGGTCTCGGTGCCGGGGGTCTGCGTGATCGTGCCGGTGTCGTCGGTCATGGCTTCTCCTGAGCGGTGCGCGGGCGTCCTCCAGCAGTATCTCAGCCCACGGGGGGAGGAGGGCCGGACCCGACATGAGGCAGGCTGGAACGATGGTCACTTTCACCGACAAACGACCGATCCGCCGCGCGGCGGCCGGCTTCGCAGCCGCCGTGCTCGCCCTCGCGCTCGCCGCGTGCGCCGTGACGCCCGACGCGCCGACCGAGACGTTCGAGATCCCGGACACCGCCGTGGGGAGTCAGGCGCAGTGGGTGCTCGACGAGATCAACGCCGACGCGGTGAGCGACGCGGCCGAGATCGAGGAGCGCTTCGACCCCGTCATGCTCGAGGAGGTCTCCGTCGAGGATCTGCGGTCCATCCTCGGCCAGATGCAGGACGCCAAGCCGTGGCGCGTCGAGACGTACGACGGCGGCGACGAGCAGGCGCGCGTGCGCATCGCCTCGTCGGCGGCCGAGTACGACATGACCGTCTCGGTCGGCTCGGACGGGCGCATGAACGGGCTCTTCTTCGGGATGCCGCAGCCCGACCGCGTCCCCGCGGCGAGCTGGGACGAACTGCGCGCCGAGATCGAGGCCCTGCCGTACGACGCCTCGCTGCAGGTGCGGACCGTCGGCTCCGACGCGCCCGACGAGCTCATCGGCGATGCGTCGGCCGCTCCGATCGGATCGATCTTCAAACTCTACGTGCTCGGCGCGGTCGTCGACGCCGTCGAGCGCGGCGATCTCGCGTGGGAGACCCCGCTCACGATCGACGGCGAGGTGCGGAGCCTGCCCAGCGGCGAGCTGCAGGATCTGCCCGACGGCTCGACCGTGACGGCGCTCGAAGCGGCCGAGAAGATGATCGCGATCAGCGACAACACGGCGACCGACGCCCTCATCCGTGCGGTCGGCCGCGAGGCCGCCGAGGCGGCGCTCGCCGAGATGGGGCACCACGACCCCGCGATCAACACGCCCTTCGTGACGACGCGCGAGCTTTTCTGGCTCGGATGGGCAGACCCGTCGCTGCGCGAGCGGTGGGCGGATGCCGCGACCCCGGCCGAGCGCGAAGCGATCCTCGCCGACGTGCCCGCGGGCGTGCCCGACATCGCGAGCGGCGACTGGGCGGTGACGGCCTGGCAGTCGGGCGTCGACTGGTTCGCGACGCCCGACGACATCGCGCGGGCGCACATCGCCCTGCAGGAGCGGGCATCGACGGATGCCGGGGCGCCGGTGCGCGGCATCCTCTCGGCCAATCCCGGGCTCGACCTCGGCGAGGAGTGGTCGTACGTCGGCTACAAGGGCGGCAGCTCGATCGGCGTGCTCGCCGGGTCGTGGTACCTCGAGCGCGACGGCGCCGAACCCGTCGTGCTGACGGCGTTCGCGCGCTCGGACGACCCGGCCGCCGTCGCCGACCCGACGGCGTTCTTCGCGATCGCCGAGGACGCCGCCGCGCTGCTCGCCGCCGGCTGATCGCGGCCCGGTGGCGGGCGGCCCGGTGGCCCGAGGCCCGGCGGCCCTGGCCGTTCGCGCGCACGAAACCTGCGGTCGCGGATGCCGCTGACGTGCGCGTGCGCGGTTTCGACGCGCGCGAACTCCCACGCCATCCCGACGTCGCCCCGAGGCACGAGCGATACCCTCGATCCGTGACCTCGAACCAGTCGGGCGGCGCCGTCGACGCGGCACCGAGCTATCCCGCGAAGCCGCTCATCCTGTCGTTCCTGATCGACGCCGTACTCGTCACGATCTTCGCGGCGATCGGGCGCGCGAGCCACGACGACCATCCGCTCATCGGTCTGTGGGACACCGCGTGGACGTTTCTCCTCGCCCTCGTGATCGCCTGGGGCGTGAGCCTGGCGTGGCGAGCACCGATGGCGCCGGTGCGCACGGGGCTGCCGGTGTGGGCCATCACGGTCGCGGGCGCCATGCTGCTTCGGATCCTGAGCGGTCAGGGCACGCAGTTCGCATTCGTCATCGTCGCGGCATCCGTGCTTCTGGTCATGCTCGTCGGCTGGCGGCTCATCGCCGGACTCGTGACCCGCGCGCGCTGAGGGTCGGCGCCCCGCGCTGACCGGGCGACAATGGACGGATGCCCGAACCTTCGAGTCCGATCGCCGATCACGAGTACGTCTTGCTCACGACCTACCGCAAGACCGGCGTGCCGGTGGGCACCCCCGTGTGGATCGTCCGCGACGGCGATGAGCTGCTCGTCACGACCGGAGGCGGTTCCGGCAAGGTCAAGCGCCTCCGGCACACTCCGCGTGTCACCCTGACCCCGTGCGATGCGCGCGGCAATCCCGCCGACGACGCGGACTCCGTCGAAGCGACCGCCGTCGTGCGGGATGACGCGGCGACACTGGGTCGTCTCGATCGCGCGCTCGCGGCCAAGTACGGCGTGAAATACAAGATGCTCCGTGCGGCGCAGAAGCTCCGTCGCGCGCAGAGCGCGTCGGTCGCGCTCGTCATCTCGTAGCGAGCTTCCTCCCCAGGCGGGGCGATCGCCGACGTTCTCCACCGACCGGGATCTGCACGTCGCGGGGCGCTGGGGCGCCGTCAGGGTGGACGCATGACACCGACCAGACGAGACCTCGACCGCAACCGGATCCTCACGAGCGACGAAGCCCTCACCGATCAACTCGGCCTGCTGCTCGAGCGGGCGATCAATCCACGGCAGCTGTGGCTGCTGTTCCTCGACGCGGGCGATCGATTGACCGACTCGATCATGCCGTGCGACAACTACCCGCAGGACCCCGACGAGATCGTCCGAGTACCCGATCTCGGGCATGTCACGAACGCGAGCGTCCTCGCGGCGCACCTGGGGGATCTCTGCACGTGGACGGATGCCGCGAGCGTCGTGCTCGTCTGGGAGCGGCCCGGTCCGCCCGAGTTCGGCTCCGACGAGCTCAGATGGGCACGTGCCATGTCAGACGCGTGTCGCCACGCCGAGGTGCCGCTGCGCGGGCAGTTCCGTCTGCACGACGACGGTGTGCGGATTCTGACCCCCGACGACTACCTCGGTGAAGCGGCGATCGCGGTGTGAGCGCTGACTCAGTACCAGCCGACCGACTGCGAATGGCCCCACGCGTTGCACGGCGAGCCGTAGCGCCCCGCGATGTACCCGAGGCCCCACGCGACCTGCGTGCTGGCGTTGGTCTGCCAGTCGGCACCGGCGCTGGCCATCTTGCTGCCGGGGAGCGCCTGGGGGATGCCGGTGGCACCGCTCGAGGCGTTGTAGGCCTGGTAGTTCCAGCCCGACTCCTTGTTCCACAGCGAGACGAGGCATCCGAACTGGTCGTCGCCCCAGCCGTAGTTGCCGAGCATCGCCCGCGCGGATGCCTGCGCGCCGGCCGGGCTGTTGTCGCCGACGGCACCGCCGGTCGCGAAGACGGGGGCGGATGCCGCGGGCCGGGCGGGAGCGGCAGCAGCAGCGGCCGCCGCCGCGGCTGCGGCTTCGGCTTCGAGGCGGGCCTGCTCGGCGGCCTCCTGCTCGGCCTTCAGCGCGATGGCGGCGTCGAGGCTGCCGCGCAGCGCTGCGACCTCGGCCTCGATGGGGTCGATGAGCGTGGTCACTTCGTCGGTCACGGTCGGCAGGAACACGACCGCGCTCGCCTCGGTGCCGGCGTCGAGGCGCTCGACGGCCTCGACGAGCTCGGTCGTGTCGACGACGGTGACGGGGGCATCGATCTCGAGACCGGATGCGGCGATATCGGCGGTCACCGTCTCAGCCGCGGCGATCGTCGCCTCAGCGGCGGCGAGGGCGTCGTTCGCCTCGGTCAGCACGTCGCCGTGGGTGTCGTCGGTCGTCGTCGCGTCGTGGAGCGCAGTGACCGCTGACGCGAGCACGAAGCTCCCGAAGGGTCCCGCGGCTTCGGCCTGTGCCACGGGACTCGCGGCGGTCATGCTCGCGGTGGCGACCAGGCCCAGGGCGAGTGTCGCGGCGATGACGGTGGGGCGGCGGCGCGCTCGCTGTTCGGCGAGGCGGCGCAGGCGGCGGGCAGGAGAGAAAGACGTGTTCGAGCGCATGAATTCTGGTTCCGTATCGGGGTATTCGCGCCATCGGGCAGACGCGTGGTGCCCGTCTCCGCAGGCACAAGTCAGCGAGTCTGCTCCCCGTTTCTGGACGATTCGGGTGCGTTACCTGAGCGTTACATGGATGCCGGGAGCTTCGCGCAGCGTCGGCAAGCGGCTGTCCGCCGCGGCGTCACCGGACGGCGATAGCCTGGATCGATGCCCACCGACCTCGATCCGCAGAGCGCGCGGATGCAGCTCGCAGCGCTGGCCGACGCGGTCGCGACGGGGCGTGGCGGGTCAGGATTCACCGCCTTCGCGGACGAGCCTGTACTGCGGGACGCCCGATCGGCGGCGGTGCTCATCCTCTTCGGCGTGCTCGACGATCTTCCGAGCGATCACGATGCGCAGGCGTCGGCGGTCAGCCGCGATCTCGACGTGCTGCTGCTCGCGCGCGCCGAGACGCTGCGCGCTCACCCCGGTCAGATCGCGTTCCCCGGTGGGCGCCTCGATCCGCACGACGACGGGCCGGTCGGCGCGGCCCTGCGCGAAGCACAGGAGGAGACCGGGCTCGATCCCGACGGCGTCGACGTGCTCGGCACGCTGGAGGCGGTGCCGCTCACCTTCTCGCGTCATCTCGTCACGCCTGTCCTGGGCTGGTGGCGGCATCCCAGCGCGGTCCGCGTGGTCGATGAGCGGGAATCCGCCGACGTCTTCCGCGCTCCCGTCGCGGATCTCCTCGACCCCGCGAATCGCGGGTCGATCGTGGTCACGCGGGGTGAGCAGCGGTTCCGCAGCCCCGGGTTCCTCGTGCCGCGCGCCGATCGGCCCGGCGCTCATCTGGTCTGGGGCTTCACGGGAGCGCTGCTGGACGGATTGTTCGACAGGCTCGGGTGGACAGAGCCCTGGGATGCCGCCCGCGAACTGCCTCTTCCGCCTCTCGGCGACGACAACGGGCGCTGACCCGTCGCGTCACGCCAGCGTCTCCGCCTTGGCTTCGAGGACAGAGCGCTGGGCGGCGTTCCGTGCGAGGGATGCCGCGGTTCGCAGCTCGGAACGCGCCTCGTCGACGCGCCCGAGCCGGGCGAGCAGTTCTCCGCGCACACTCGGCAGGAGGTGCGAGCCGTTCAGCGCGCCGCGGGCCTCCAGCTCGTCCAGTATCGGCAGGGCCTGCGCGGGACCGGTCGCCATCGACACCGCGACTGCGCGGTTGAGCTCGACGACCGGGCTCGGCGCGACACGGCCAAGGGCCTCGTACAGCACGACGATCCGCGACCAGTCGGTCGTGTCGACGCTCGGCGCGACGGCATGACACTCGGCGATCGCCGCCTGCAGCGCGTACGGGCCGCGACCGGATCGGCGCGCTGCGGCCGCGGCATCCGCTCTCTCCAGGAGCCCACGCGCGCGGGCGATCTGGCCGTGGTCCCAGCGTGCACGATCCTGGTCGGCCAGGAGCACCGGGGCGCCCGACGAGGTCTCGCGCGCGGCGAAGCGCGAGCGCTGGAACTCCATGAGGGCGACGAGGGCGAGGGGCTCGGCCTCGCGGGGGAGCAATCCGCTCACGACACGTCCGAGACGCAGGGCTTCGTCGGCGAGATCGGGGCGCAGCCATCGGTCTCCCGTCGTCGCGGCGTAGCCCTCGGTGAAGACGAGGTAGACGACGCCGAGCACGGTGCCCAGGCGCGCTTTCCATTCCGCGGGGTCCGGAGTCTCGAACGGGATGCGGGCGGCGCTGAGGGTCTTCTTCGCGCGGGTGATGCGGGCTTGCACGGTCGGCACGGTCGTCAGCAGCATCCGTGCGATCTCGTCGGTCGACAGGCCCGCGACGACGCGGAGCGTGAGCGCGACCTGCGACTGCCGCGAGAGCACAGGGTGGCATGCGGTGAAGACGAGGCGCACGATGTCGTCGTCGATCGGCTCCCATTCGGCATCCGCCGCCTCGTCGAGGGTGACCGCGATCCGGGCGTAGCGCTCGTCGCGGCGCTCTCGCCTGCGCCAGGAGTCGATGGCTCGGCGCTTCGCCACGGCCGTGAGCCATGCGCCGGGGTTCGACGGCACGCCGTCTGCGGGCCACGACCCGAGCGCTTCGACGACGGCTTCCTGCGCGACGTCCTCGGCGAGGCCGAGGTCGCCGGTCATCTTGGCGAGGGAGGCGACGATCCGCACGCCTTCGATGCGCCAGACGGCCTCGACCGTGCGGCGGACGTCATTCGGTGCCGAGCTCGGCACGCCACTCCTTCTCTTTGCGGATGAACTCGTTGTCGGAGTAGTCGGCGAAGTCGCTCTCGTCGGTCACGCGCCGCACCTCGAGCTTCGCTCCGGGACCGAGCGGACAGCGCTTGGCCCACTCGAGCGCCTCTTCGGCGGTCGCGGTCTGCACGATCCAGAACCCGTTGAACAGCTCGTGCACCTCGCCGTAGGGCCCATCGCTCACGACGGGGGCTTCGCCGTCGAAATCCACGACGTAGCCCGGCTCGGGTGCGAGCCCGTCGCCGGCGACGAGGACCCCGGCGGAGATCATCGACTCGTTGTACGCGCCCATCGCGTTGATGACCGCTTCGAAATCCATCTCGGCGTACGCGTCGGCGGCCTGCGACGTCGCGCGCATGATCAGCATGTGCTTCATGGGGTGCTCCCTGTTCGGCGGGGATCGGTCATCCCCTCTCACTATGACGTCGAACGGGCGGCCGCGGAATCGACATGCTGCCGAAATCTTCGGGGCAGACTATGACCATGCCCCATGTCGACGAGATCGTCCCCGCTGAATACCGCCGTCTGCTCGAGTTGCCGCTGTACGGGCACCTCGGCACGATTCGACCGAACGACACCGTGCAGGTCACTCCGATGTGGTTCGAGTTCGACGGTGAACATGTCCGATTCACGCACACGAACTACCGCCAGAAGTACCGCAACCTGCAGCACAACCCGTCGATGGCTCTGTCCATCCTCGATCCGGACAGCCCGTTCCGCTATCTCGAGGTGGCCGGGCGTCTCGTCGAGGTCGTGCCCGACCCCGAGGGGGCGTTCTACGTGCAGCTGCAGAACCGGTACGGCAACCCCAGCACGACGCCCCCGCCGGACAAGGCCGACCGCGTGATCCTCGTCATGTCGATCGAACGCTCGACGAAGCAGTAACCCGCGCTCGATGAAAACACGGAAGCCCGTGACCGAATCGGTCACGGGCTTCCGCTTTCAGAGGGTCAGCCGCAGTTGGTTGCGGCGTAGGTGACGCTCGTCGTCAGGTCGTTACGGTCACCGGCGGTGCCGGTGATTCCGATGTCGCCTGCCGTCAGCGTCGCGGTGCGGGTGTTGATCGAGACCGAAACGGTCTTGCCCGGCTGCACCGCCGTGAACGACTTGCCACCGTGGTCACTGGTGACCGTGATGTCCGCCGGGACGGAGTCGTTGTTCTTGACGGTGACCGAGGTGTACACCTTGCCTGCGAGGCAGCGCGTGGTGACCTGAGCATCCAGGTCGACCAGGCTGCGGTCGTAAGCGACGCGCATCATCTCCATGAGACCGTTCGAGTACTCCTGCGACTCGGGGTGAGCCGCGGCAGCCGTCGGGTTCTCGCTCGTGAACGGGGGCTGGAAGGAACGACCGACCTCGAAGTTCCACGCGTAGATGCCGTGCTTGTACCACAGCATGTCACCCGAGTTACCGGCGGCCGAGTAGAGCACGTCGATGATCGGGCCGGTGCGGGCCGGGGTCACCGACAGGCCGCGGTGGCGCTTGATCTCACCGAGGATGCGCTCCGAGGCTTCCCAGAAGTACGCCTCGTCCTCGGCGCTCGGACGCGGGGCGGGCTCGCGGCCGGGGACCTTGTACGCACCCGGCGACCACATGAAGTAGTCACCCGAGCTGTGCAGGTTCATCGAGAACGTGATGTTCTGGTGGTTGGTCGCGAGCCAGTCGATGTTGGCCGACTCGGGCTCGCTCAGCTCCGCCGGACCCGCATACGAGCCACTGGTGCAGGAGTGCGAGGCGCCGCTGTAGCCGTCGAACAGGCTGTACGTGTCGTAGTTGCGGTTGTTGTCGACACCCCACGAGTTGCGCGAGTTGTAGTCCGCGGTGCCCGTGATCTCACAGTGGTTCGTCATGTTCTTGCGCTGCGACGCAAAGTCGTAGAACGAGTAGTGACCACCATCGGGGTTGACGGACGGCAGGATCCAGATGTCGAGGTTCTCGACGAGCTTGCGGACCTCGGCGTTGGACTCGTAGTTGCGCAGCAGACGCTCGGCCGTCTCGATCGTGACCAGCGGCGGGACCCACTCACGAGCGTGCTCCTGGGCGTACGCCATGACGCCCATCTTCGAGCCGTCGCGGGTGGTGCCGATGCGGATGCCGTAGACCGTCTGCGGCTCGCGCGAGACGGATGCCGGTGCCGACAGGCCGTCGGTGAGCGTCGCGGTCGCCGCGGCGACCGTGCCCAGGCCCGCGTTGCCGCGGTAGGTGTACGCGTTGACGAGCGCGGATGCAGCCTCCGAGCCGTTGATCGCGGCGACGACCTGTGCGGCCGTGGTCGTGATCGCGCCCTCGGCGTCGGTTGCGGGCGTCACCGTGACGGTGGTGCCGTCGACGGCGACACCGAGCGCGGCGTTCGCGCCGGTGGGTGCGGCGATCGAGACGACGATGCCGTTGCCACCTTCGTGGCCCCACGCCTTCGAGTCGACACCGACGATGCTGGCGTTGCCCGTGCCGACGATGCCCTGAGCGAGGCGACGGTAACCGTTGGTCTGGTAGGGCATCTCGACGATCTCGGAGATCTCCGGGAACTCAGCCGCGAGGCTGTGGATGCGAGTGTAGAGCTCGGTCGGGGTGAGGTAGGACGTGATGAAGTCCTTCTCGAGGGGGCCGAACGGGTCCTCGTCATCGATGGCCAGCCAGTCGTTCACCTCTGCGGTGACGACCTCACCGGTCGGGCTCGTGATGCTGATCATCTCCGGACGGGTCTGGACAGCGGCAGCGCCACGGTGCTTGATGTAGACGCTGGCGTCCACGAAGCGCGTGATGTTCTGCTGTCCGCCCGAGCCGATCTCGGTGCCGGGGCCGCTGTCGCGACGCACGACCATCGGTGCGGTGTTGGTCTGGCCATCGGCGAAGCGGGCCTCGACCGAGAGGTAGCCGACACCGAACGACGTGTAGTAGTCGACGCGCAGGATCTCGATGGACGACACGTCGTCCGCCTGGGCAGCCCGACTGAAGGACCGGTTCTCGGCGAGTGTCTGCGTGCGGAACGCCTCGCGCTCGGCGAGCACGTCCTCGGTGTCCTGCTCGGTGTACAGCACCGAGCCGATGGTGAAGCCGCGTGCCTCGAGGGCTGCGACCTGGCTGTCGGAGACCACGGCCTGCACGGTCAACGAGCCGTTGTCGTGCTGATCCACGCCGTGGTCGAGGTCGACGCCGGTCGCGATCAGACGGTCGAGTTCGTCACGGTCGGGAACCGTCACTTCGACGACATTGACCGCGTCGTCGGCTTCGAGGTGCAGATCGAGGTCGTCCTCGGACCCGACTGCACCGATGGGTGTCAGGGTTGTCAGGAGCAGGCCGGCGAGCGCGGCACTGACCGCGACACCTCCGACTGCTTTTCTTCTTCTCACAGCGGACAACATCAAGCATCCCCTCCTTGGGTGCGTGAACAGCATCGTGCAGCGAAGCGGGGTGGTGCGGGTCGAACGGTGCATCACCCCGAGGGCGAGTCCCAAGCTCATCCGCGAGCGGGGGTCATCGCGTTGTCCAATGTCTATCGGTTGTATGCACCGGGGGTCAAGCTATTTCTAAGTATCCGCTGTGAATCGGCGTAAACGGATCGCACAGCGAGATGCAGCCAGACCCGTCAGACTGGCGGCGAGATATCGTCCTGCATCAGCATCCTGCGCAGGAGGACACAAGCGTGAGGCCCGCGACCGAACCGGTCACGGGCCTCAGGCTTCCGAAGGGTCAGCCGCAGTTGGTCGCGGCGTACGTGACGCTCGTCTCCAGGTCGGTCCGGTCACCGGCGGTGCCGGTGATGCCGATCTCTCCTGCCGTCAGCGTCGCGGTGCGGGTGTTGATCGAGACCGAGACGGTCTTGCCCGGCTGCACCGCCGTGAACGACTTGCCGCCGTGGTCGCTGGTGACCCTGATGTCCGCCGGGACGGTGTCGTTGTTCGTGACCGACACCGACGTGTAGACCTTGCCGGCGAGGCAGCGCGTGGCGACCTCCGCGTCGAGACCGACCCTGCTGCGGTCGAGAGCGACGCGCATCAGCTCCATGAGCCCATTCGCGTACTCCTGCGACTCGGGGTGAGCTGCCGCAGCGGTCGGGTTCGCGCTCGTGAACGGAGGTTGGAACGACCGGCCGACCTCGAAGTTCCACGCGTAGATGCCGTACTTGTACCAGAACATGTCACCGGAGTTGCCGGCCGCCGAGTACAGCACGTCGACGATCGGTCCCGTGCGGGCCGGCGTCACGGACAGTCCGCGGTACCGCTTGATCTCGGTGAGGATGCGCGAGGATGCCTCCCAGAAGTACGCCTCGTCCTCTGCGCTCGGACGCGGCGCGGTCTCGCGACCGGGCAGCTTGTACGCACCGGGGGACCACATGAAGTAGTCGCCCGAGCTGTGCAGGTTCATCGAGAAGCGGATCTTCGGGTAGTTCGCCGCGAGCCAGTCGATGTTGCGTGACTCGGGCTCACTCAGCTCCGACGGACCGGCGTGCGTGTCGCTGCTGCACGACGTCGAGGCGCCGCTGTAGCCGTCGAACAGGCTGTAGGTGTCGTAGTTCCGGTTGACATCGACACCCCACGAATTGCGGGCGAGGAAGTCACCGGTGCCGGTCGTCGGGCAGTAGTTCACCATGTTGCGGCGCTGCGAGGCGAAGTCGTAGAAGGAGTAGTTGCCGCCGTCCGGGTTGATCGACGGGATGATCCACATGTCGAGGTTGTCGACGATCTCCTTGACCGCGTCGTTGTGCTCGTAGTTGCGCAGCAGACGCTCGGCCGTCTCGATCGTGACCAGCGGCGGGACCCACTCGCGGGCGTGCTCCTGTGCGTACGCCAGGACACCCATCTTCGATCCGTCGCGGACGGCGCCGATGCGGATCGCGTAGACGGTCTGCGGCTCGCGCGAGACGGATGCCGGTGCCGACAGCCCGTCCGTCAGCGTGGCCGACGCCGCGGCGACGACGCCACCACCCGCGTTGCCGCGGTAGGTGTAGGCCGTGACCAGTTCGGCTGCGCGCTCGGAGCCGTTGATCGCGGCGACGACCTGTGCCGCCGTACTCGTGATGGCGCCCTCGGCGTTCGTGGCCGGCGTGACCGTGATCGCCGTGCCCGAGACGTTCACCGCGAGAGCGGCGTCAGGACCGGTGGGTGCGGCGATGGAGACGACGACGCCGTTGCCGCCCTCGTGACCCCACGCCCGCGAGTCGATGCCGACACGGCTGGGGGTCGCCGTTCCCAGGATCGCCTGGGCATGACGACGATAGCCATTGGTCTGGTACGGCATCTCGACGATTTCCGAGATCTGCGGGAAGTCGGCGGCGAGACCCTTGATGCGGTCGTAGAGCTCGGTCGGGGTGAGATAGGACGTGATGAAGTCCGTCTCGTAGTGCGGGCCGAAGACATCGTCGCCGTCGATCGGCAGCCAGTCGTCGACCTTTGCGGTCACGACGTTCCCGCTCGGGCTCGTCAGGCTGATCATGTCGGGACGCGTGGTGACTGCTGTCGCACCACGGTGCTTGATGTAGACGCCGGCGTCGACGAAGCGGGTCATGTTCTGCGATCCGCCGCTGCCGATCTCGGTGCCGGGGCCGCTGTCACGCCGGACGACGATGGGTGCCGTGTTCGTCTGTCCGTCGGCGAAGCGCGCCTCGACCGAGAGATACCCCACACCGAACGACGTGTAATAGTCGGCGCGCAGGACTTCGAGATCGTCGGCACCTTCCTCTTGGACGGCCATGCGGAAGGCCCGGTTCTCAGCGAGTGCCTGCGTGCGGAAAGCTTCCCGCTCGGCGAGCACGTTCTCGGTGTCCTCCTCGGTATAGAGCACATCGCCCATCGTGAAACCGCGTGCTTCCAGCGCGGTCACCTGGCCGGGCGTGAGGATCGCTTCGACGGTGAGCGACCCGTTGTCGTGCTGCTCGACGCCGTGGTCGAGGTCGATCCCGGTGGCGATCAGGCGGTCGAGCTCGTCACGGTCGGAGACCGTCACCTCGATGACGCTGACTTCCTCGTCGGCTTCACGCAGCAGATCGAGCTCATCCTCGGATCCGACTGCGCCGATCGGCGTCAGGGTGGTCAGGAGCAGGCCGGCGAGCGCGGCGGTGACCGCGACACCTCCGACCGCCTTCCTCCGTTTTTTGACAGACAACATCGAGCATCCCTCCTCGGGTGCGTAGACAGCATCGGGCAACGAAGCGAGGTGGTGCGGGTCGAACGGTGCACCACCCCGTCGGCGAGTACCGAACTCATCCGCGAGCGGGTCATCGCGTTGCGCAATGTCTATCGCTCGGATGCACGGGGGTCAAGCGATTTCTCAGCATCCGCTGTGAATCCGGCGTCGTCGTGTCGCGTGGTCAGACCGCCGCCGATCCATCAGCGCGCCGGCGGGCGCACAGCAGGCTTCAGCCCCGATCAGGCGCGATCAGAGAGTCATCGGCCGGTCGCGCCGGAATCGCGTCGAACGCCCGAGGAGAGAGCGCGCATCTTCTCGAGCAGCGGCTCGGCGACATCGGCGAGGAAATCGTCCTGACGCTCATCGCCGATCTGGACCACCGCGATGTCGGTGAACCCGGCTTCGGTGTAGGGAACCACGCTCTGGGCGAGTTCATCGAGGTCGGGTCCGCACGCGATCGATTCCGCGATGTCCTCACGGCGTACGAAGCGGCTCGCCGCCTCGAACCCGGCCGGAGTCGGCAGGTCGGCGTTGACGGCCCATCCGCCGCCGAACCAGCGGAACTGGTCGTGCGCGCGCTCGATCGCGGCGTTCCGATCCGGATCCCACGAGATGGGCACCTGACCGATCTTTCGCGACGGCCCGTCGTGGGCGGCATCCCACGCCTCGATCAGCGACGCTTCGGGTTGCACGGCGATGAGATGGTCGCCCAGGGGCGCGAACGCCTCGACCGACTGCTCGCCCGAGACGGCGACACCGACCTCGAGCGCCGTGTCGGGCACGTCCCAGATGCGCGCGGAGTCGACGCGGAAGAACGTGCCGTCGTAGGTGACGAGGTCACCGGTCTGCAGCTCACGGATGATCTCCAGCGCTTCGACGAGCATCGACTGACGCGTGTCGACGCTCGGCCACCCGTCGCCGACGACGTGCTCGTTGAGGCTCTCGCCCGATCCGATTCCGAGCAGGAACCGGCCTTCGCTGAGGATCTGCATCGTCGCGGCCTTCTGCGCGACGACCGCCGGGTGGTAGCGCATCGTGGGGCACGTGACGTAGGTCATCAGCTCGACGCGCGAGGTCGCCTGGGCTACCGCGCCGAGCACGGTCCAGGCGTAGGGCGAGTGTCCCTGACTGGTCAGCCACGGTGAGAAATGGTCGCTCGACACTTCGAAGTCGAATCCCGCGTCCTCCGCGGCCTGTGCGTAGCGCACGAGCTCGCGCGGTCCGCTCTGTTCGGTCATGAGCGTGTAGCCGAACCTCGTCATGACAGCGTCCTCAGCGGGTCGCGGTGCGGTTCTCGGCGCTGACCATCCACGCGAACTGCTCGAGAGACTCGAGGATGGCGTGCAGGATGTCGGCGCTCGTCGGGTCCTCCTCATCGACGTCGTCATGCACGTCGCGGCAGGTCGCGACCGCGGCGTCGAGGCGCTCGGTCATGAGGTCGACGACGTCGGCCGTGTCGATCTCGCCCTGGGGGAACTCCGGCAGCGTCGTCGTCTCGGTCACCGTGTCGCTGCGGCCATCGGGGAGAGCGTGCAGCGCCCGCATCCGCTCGGCGATCGTGTCGCTGAAGCCGCGCGCGGCCTCGATGATCTCGTCGAGCTGCCGGTGCATGTCACGGAAGTTCTTGCCCACGACGTTCCAGTGGGCCTGCTTGCCCTGGCTCGCGAGCTCGAGCAGATCGACGAGCACGCGCTGAAGGTTCTCGCTCAGCGACTCCGAGGCGCGGAAACCGCTCTCGGCATTCTGCTCGCTCGTGAGCATCGCGCCGCTGCGGGCGGGGCGCCGCTTGTTCTTCGTCGCGGACTTCTTCGACGCGTCGCCCGCGGTCTTGCTCTTCGAACCGTTCTTCGTGGTGGTCGCCATGATGTCGTCTCCTTCGAGCTGTCCTTCGACGGTACGAGCTCGCCGGCACGTGCGCCCGGGGATTGCGGATGCCGCATCCCGGTGCTATTCAGTCGTCGCTCGAGTGCAGCCCGCGGCGCGATGACAGCACCGTGACCTCGGGGTGCTCGTCGGCGAGGAGGTGCTCTGCGCGATCGAGCACGTCGCGCACGTGGGACGCGTCCGCCGCGATGATGGACACGCCGATCGCGGTGCGGCGGTGCAGGTCGTGCGCACCGACCTCGGCGACGGCGACCTCGGTGCGCCGGCCCAGATCGGCCAGAAGCGGCCGCAGGATGCTGCGCTTCTCCTTGAGCGACCGCACGTCGCCCAGCAGCACATCGAACTCCATCCAGCCGATCCACATGCAGGTGAGTCTGCCACTGCGTTGCGCGTCCCACGCGCGCGCAGTCTGCCTACCATGGCAGGAGCACCTCGACCGGAAGGAGCCGCCCGTGGTCCAGGTCCGCGTTGCCGGCATCGCGCTCGACGAGTCGGGGCAGCACGTCTTGCTGCTGAAGCCGATCGACCAGCTGCCCGGCGCCGGGCGCATGCTCCCGATCTGGATCGGGGCGCTCGAGGCGACCTCGATCCTCATCGCGGTCGAGGGCGCGAGCGTGCCGAGGCCGCTCGCACACGACCTCATGAAGGGCGTGATCGAGTCCGTCGACGCGAGCGTCGAGCGCACCGAGATCACCCGCATCGACGATGGCACGTACTATGCCGAGATCACGCTCGTCACGCCCGGCGGCATCCGCATCATCGACGCGAGACCCTCGGATGCCGTCGCTCTGGCATCCCGTGCCGGAGCGGCGCTGTGGGTCGCCGACGCCGTCATGGAGGAGGCGGGCGTGCCCGATCTGATGAGCGACGAGGTCGATGCCGAAGAGAGCGTGGACGAGTTCAAGAGGTTCCTCAACGACGTCGACCCCGACGACTTCCGCGGCTGAGGCTCCACCGCGAGGCCGTCGGACGCGTCGCGACCCCGGCGTGACGGCCGGTCAGTCCTGAGTGGACGGCGTCCGGCCCGCGGTGGCCGGCTCCCAGCTGAGGGCGGGGGCGACGTGCGTCGCGAACGACTCGACGATGCGCAGGTTGAACTCGACCCCGAGCTGGCTGGGGATCGTGAGCATGAGGGTGTCCGCCGAGCGGATCGCGGCATCGTCGAGCAGCTGCTCCACGAGCACATCCGGCTCGGCCGCATAGCTCTGCCCGAACGTCGACCGCATGCCGTCGATGACGCCGACCTGATCTCCTTCTCGGGTGCGCCCGAAGTAGAGCGCATCCTCCGCCGTCGTGATGGGGAAGATCGAGCGGCTCACCGAGACGCGCGGCTCACCGCCGTGCCCGGCCGTGCGCCACGCGGCACGGAACGCGTCGATCTGCTGTGCCTGCAGCTCGTCGAACGGCAGGCCGCGGTCTTCGGTCAGCAGCGTGGAGGACATCAGGTTCACCCCGATGCTGCCCGCCCACTCGGCCGTCTCGCGCGTGCCGGCACCCCACCACACCCGAGAACGCAGCCCGGGGGAGTGCGGCTCGATCCGCTGCATGCCCGTGCCGCCGCCGAACGGCGAGTTCGCGTCGCGTTCGGCGAGTCCTTCGCCGTCGATCGCGCGCAGGAACAGGTCGAAGTGCTCGCGCGCGATATCGGCGCCGCGCGGATCGGCCGAGCCCGTGTATCCGAACGCCTCGTATCCGCGAACCACGGTCTCGGGTGATCCGCGACTCACGCCCAGCGCCAGCCGTCCGCGTGAGATGAGATCGACCGCCGCGGCTTCTTCAGCGAGGTACAGCGGGTTTTCGTAGCGCATGTCGATGACGCCGGTGCCGACCTCGATGCGCTCCGTTCGTGCCGCGATCGCGGCGAGGAGCGGCATCGGCGAGGACTGCTGACGTGCGAAGTGGTGCACGCGGAAGTAGGTGCCGTTGACACCGAGGTCGTCCATCCCCTGGGCGAGATCGATGGCCTGGTGCATCGAGTCGGCGGCGGTGAGCTGGCGTCCGCCGCCGAGGGGACCGTAATGACCGAACGAGAGGGTTCCGAAGCGCTGCATGACGGATGCAACCGCACCTGTGCGGTATCCATTCCGGTGAATGCACGTCGGTGGTGGTGCGTGTCAACCCCGCCCCGTTCGTCGGTGCCGGGACATAGGCTCGCGGTATGTCGACTCGCATTCTGCTCATCGGCGGCCACGGCAAGGTCGCGCTCCTGCTCGAACCGATCCTCGCCGATCGCGGCGACACCGTCACGGCGGTCATTCGCAATCCCGATCATGAGGCCGACGTCGCCGCGACCGGTGCGCAGCCGCTCGTCGCGGACATCGAGGAGTTCGACACCGAGCAGCTGACGAACCTCGTGAGCGGCAACGACGTGGTCGTCTGGTCGGCGGGAGCGGGCGGCGGCGACGCGGCCCGCACCTACGCTGTGGATCGGGATGCCGCGATCCGATCGATCGAGGCGGCGGTCGCCGCCGGCGTCCGGCGCTACGTCATGGTGTCGTACTTCGGCGCGGGCGCTGATCACGGTGTCGACCCCGACAACTCGTTCTTCGCCTACGCCGAGGCCAAAGCCGCCGCCGATGCGCATCTGCGCGCGAGCGGACTGGACTGGACGATCGTCGCGCCGAGCGGTCTGACGCTCGACGAGCCGACGGGGCGCATCGACGTCGAAGCCGACGAGTCGGGCACGGTGTCCCGTGCGGACGTCGCGGCCGTCGTCGCGGCCGCGCTCGCCGACGATTCGACGATCGGGCGCACGATCCGATTCAACTCCGGTGACGTGCCGATCCCCGAGGCGGTCGCGGGCACGGGCCGGCGAAGCCGGGAGTAGCCCGAACGCCGCCGCCGGTCGTGGTGTCCCGCGCGGACACCGCTGCCCTCACGGACTGAGCTGGCGCACATCCGATGGAGCACGCTCCTGCGGCGGACTGCCGGTCTGCGGATACGATCTCGCCGCGGAGTACCGCGGGCGCAGCCACAGCGCGACGTAGACGAGAGCGACCAGAACGGGCACCTCGATGAGCGGCCCGACGATGCCCGCCAGTGCCTGTCCGCTCGTGGCGCCGAACGTGCCGATGGCGACCGCGATGGCCAGCTCGAAGTTGTTGCCGGACGCGGTGAACGCCAGTGACACGGTGCGCTCGTACGAGAGGGCGATCAGCCTGCCCGTCAGGAAGCCGATGAGGAACATCAGGACGAAATAGGCCAGGAGCGGGAGCGCGATCCGCGCCACGTCGAACGGCCTGTCGATGACGTGCTGGCCCTGCAGGGCGAAGAGCATCACGATCGTGAAGAGCAGCCCGCCGAGCGCGAACGGGCCGACTTTCGGGAGGAAGACGGACTCGTACCACTGGCGTCCCCGGCGCCGCTCGCCGATGACGCGCGACAGGTACCCCGCGATGAGCGGGACGCCGAGGAACACCAGGACGCTGACCGTGATCGCCCAGACCGAGAACTCGGCGCTCGTCGTCGACAGGCCGAGCCACGTCGGCAGCACCTGCAGATAGAACCATCCGAGGCCCGCGAACGCGACCACTTGGAACACGGAGTTGACGGCCACGAGGAAGGCGGCCGCCTCGCGGTCCCCGCACGCGAGGTCGTTCCAGATGAGCACCATCGCAATGCACCGCGCGAGTCCGACGATGATCAGCCCGGTGCGGTACTCCGGCAGGTCGGGAAGCAGAAGCCAGGCCAGCGCGAACATGAGTGCGGGGCCGACCAGCCAATTGAGGATCAGCGACGAGACGAGCAGGCGCCTGTCCCGCGCGACGACGGCGACATCGGAGTAGCGCACCTTCGCCAGCACCGGGTACATCATCACGAGCAGACCGAGCGCGATCGGCACGCTGACCGATCCGATGGATGCTGCATGCAGCAGGTCGCCGAAGGCGGGAGCGAATACCGCCAGGGCGAGTCCTGCGGCCATGGCGAGAAGGATCCACAGCGGCAGAAGCTGATCGAGACGGGACAGTCTCGCCGGCGCGACGGCGTGTGTCATCGTGCTCCGCGCCGACCCTTCGCGATGATGTGTGCGCGACACGCGTTCAGGACCCCACGAGGAGCTGCGACACGCGATCGAGCGCTCCGGGGACGAGCCGGAAATACGCCCAGGTTCCGCGCTTGCTCCGCGTGAGGAAGCCCGCGGTCGTGAGGATCTTCAGGTGGTGCGAGACGGTCGGCTGGCTGAGACCCACCGGCTCGATGAGGTCGCAGACACACGCCTCGAAGTCCTCCGAAGCGGCGACGATCGACAGCAGTCGCAACCGCGTCGGATCGGCCAGCGCCTTCATCGTCGTCGCCAGCCGTTCCGCTTCCGCCGCCGTGAGCGGCTCGCGTACGAGAGGGGCGCAGCACGCGTCGGCGCGGACGTCGGTCGGCTCGAGCATCGTGGTCATGTATCGAGGGTAATCGATATTGACAGGCGTCGATAGAGCGACCAGAATCGGACAGCATCGACGCTCATCGATATCTGGAGGCCATCGTGACCCTGCTCGACCTGACGCCGCGTGTCACCGAGACGAGTCGGCTCTCGACGCTGCCCGTGGCCATCATCGGTGCGGGACCGATCGGACTGGCGGCCGCGGCGAACCTGCTCGAGCGCGGGATCGACTTCGTCGTCCTCGAGGCGGGGGAGCACGCGGCATCCAGCATTCTCGAATGGGGGCACACGCGGCTCTTCTCTCCGTGGAAGCACCTCGTCGACCCGGTATCCCGCCGACTTCTCGAAGCGCGCGGGTGGGAGCTTCCCGATCCCGAGCGCGCCCCGACGGGCGCCGAGCTCGTCGAGCGCTATGTCGCCCCGCTCGCGGAGGTCGACGAGATCGCAGCGCGTGTGCGCACGGGCGTCGAAGTCGTGGGCGTGACACGTGAGGGAATGGACCGCACCCGCAGTGCGGCACGAGCGGATGCGCCGTTCAACGTGCGCATCCGAACGGGAGGCGGCGGCATCGAGGATGTCCCTGCGCGCGCCGTGATCGACGCATCCGGCACGTACCGGTCGCCCAATCCGCTGTCGTCGAACGGCCTCGACCTGCTCGGGATGCCGGAGATCGCCGACCTCGTGACCCCCGCGCTCCCCGACGTGCTCGGCCGTGATCGTGCGCAGTTCGCCGGGCGTCGGGTCACGGTCGTCGGTGCGGGGCACTCGGCCGCGAACACGCTCCTCGCCCTGATCGACCTCGCGCGGGAGGAGCCGGACACCAGCGTGACCTGGCTCATCCGCACGGCTCGAGCGGTGCGGGTCTCCTCCTCGCCCGATGACGAGCTGATCGGACGCGCGCACCTCGGCCGCCGCGTCGATCGGGCCGTCGAGCGCTCGGAGATCGCGTTGCTCGACGGCTTCGAGATCATGACGGCCCGACGGGTCGCGGACACCGTCGAACTGGGGGGCCGTCGACACGGGGATCTCGCCGTGCACGAGGCCGACGTCGTCGTCAACGCGACGGGCTTTCGTCCCGACCTGGGCATGCTTCGCGAGATCCGACTCGACCTCGATGAGGTCGTCGAGGCTCCCCGGCGCCTCGCCCCGCTCATCGATCCGAACATGCACTCCTGCGGCACGGTCGAGCCGCACGGCTTCGGCGAGCTCACGCACCCCGAGCACGGCTTCTTCATCGTCGGCATGAAATCCTACGGACGCGCGCCGACATTCCTCCTCTCGACGGGGTACGAGCAGGTCCGATCCGTCGCGGCGTGGCTCGCCGGCGACATGGCCTCCGCGGCGAAGGTCGATCTGGTGCTTCCGGCCACCGGCGTGTGCTCGACGGACCCCGGTATCGATGGCGGATGCTGCGCGTGAACGGATCGCGCGTGCGCGCCACCGGTCGGGGGCAGCCCTCCGTCAACCGTCCGCGACGAGAAGGAACGACCTCATGACACGCAAGCCCACCGTCCTCTTCGTCTGCGTGCACAACGCCGGACGATCCCAGATGGCCGCGGGCTACCTTCGGGCCCTGGGCGGCGATGACGTCGAGGTGCTCTCGGCGGGTTCCGCGCCCAAGGACGCCGTCAACCCCGTCGCGGTGCGGGCGATGGCCGAGGAAGGAATCGACATCGCCGGCGGCATCCCGAAGATCCTGACGGTGGACGCGGTTCGGGAATCCGACGTCGTGATCACGATGGGCTGCGGTGATGCGTGCCCGATCTTCCCCGGCAAGCGGTACGAGGACTGGGAACTGGACGATCCGGCGGGGCAGGGGATCGAGGCGGTCCGCCCGATCCGCGACGACATCCGCGCTCGCATCGAAGCGCTGTTGGCGACGTTGCTTCCCGCTCGCTGAGGGCTCAGGCCTCGGGTCCGCTGCTGAGCCGGCGGTGCAGGCGCGCCGTCGCCTCGTTCATGCCCTCGAACACGACCGTCTTTCCGAGGTGGGTGTACTTGGTCTGGATGGCATCCAGCGCGGCGACCGTCGAAGCGTCCCACACGTGCGAGCGCGCCATGTCGATGACGACGCGGTCCGGATCGCGCGAGTACTCGAACTGCGTCGTCAGATCGTTGCTCGAGGCGAAGAAGAGCTCGCCGTCGACCGTGTAGTGGGCCACGGGGGAGCCGTCCGTCTCGGCGACGCGCCTCGTCACCGTGACGAAGTGCGCCACGCGGCGAGCGAAGAGGATCATCGCGGCGACGACGCCCGCCCCGACGCCGATCGCGAGATTCTCGGTCCAGACCGTCATGGCGACCGTGATGAGCATGACGAGGGTCTCGCTCTTCGGCATCCGTCTGAGGGTGGCGAGGCGGATGCTGTGCCAATCGAACGTCGCGACCGAGACGACGATCATCACCGCGACCAGCGCGGCCATCGGGATGATGGCGACGATGTCGCCGAGGACGAGCACGAGGATCAGCAGGAAGACACCCGCGAGGAACGTCGAGATGCGGGTGCGGGCGCCGGATGCCTTCACGTTGATCATCGTCTGGCCGATCATGGCGCAGCCGCCCATGCCGCCGAACGCACCGGAGAGGACGTTCGCGACACCCTGGCCCCACGCCTCGCGCGTCTTGCGGGAGTGCGTGTCGGTGATGTCGTCGACGAGCTTCGCCGTCATGAGCGACTCGAGCAGGCCGACCACGGCCATCGCGGCGGAGAAGGGGAAGATGATGCTGAGCGTCTCCCACGTGAGAGGAACGTTCGGGATGAAGAGCTCGGGCAGACTCTGGGGGAGTTCGCCCTGATCACCGACAGTCGGCACGTTGAGCCCGAAGACGACGGTCGCGCCCGTGAGAAGGACGATCGCGACGAGAGGTGCGGGGATCACCTTCGTCACGAGCGGCATCAGGTACATGATGAGCAGGCCCGCCACGACGAGGGGGTAGACGAGCCACGGCACGTCGATGAGCTGCGGGAACTGCGCCGCGAAGACCAGGATGGCGAGCGCGTTGACGAAGCCCACCATGACGCTGCGCGGGATGAACCGCATGAGCTTCGCGACGCCGAGGACGGCCAGGACGATCTGGATGACGCCGCCGAAGATGACCGTCGCGATGAAGTAGTCCATGCCGTACTCGCGCGCGACGGGCGCGATGACGAGGGCGACCGCGCCCGTCGCCGCAGTGATCATGGCGGGCCGGCCACCGAGGAACGCGATCGCCACGGCCATCACGAACGAGGAGAACAGGCCCAGGCGAGGGTCGACGCCCGCGATGATCGAGAACGCGATGGCCTCGGGGATCAGTGCGATCGCGACGACGAGGCCGGCCAGCACCTCGCGGGTGAGGATGCGGGGGCTGCGCAGGGCCTGCAGCACGGTCGGTTCGATCCGGTAGCGGCTCGGCGGGTCCTGCGCGGGCGTGACAGCAGTCATGCGGGCTCCGTTCGGGCGTGCGAGACGAGATTCACTGGGTGGAGCGCACCCTTGCGCATGTTCTGGGTGGTTCTGCTGAGGGGCAGATGGCGGCCGGCTCGGTGCGGCCGAATGGACTCTACCGTCAAGCTATCCGGCCGGAGCGACGGCGGGGCGTGCGCTATCGACCGAGTGGTACCATATCCGGTACGGCTTTGAGGAGGCGCCATGGCAATCACGACGAGCGAAGCGCGGCGGGACCTGTTCGGCCTCATTGAACGCGTCAACCTGGACCACAGCGAGGTGGAGATCATCTCGAAGCGCGGCTCCGCGGTACTGATCTCCAAAGATCAGTACGACTCGCTGGTGGAAACCAGCTACCTGCTGCGTTCACCGGAGAACGCCCGCCGACTGCTGAACGCGATGGAGAGCGCTCGCTCGGGTGAGGTGGCAGAGCGCGAGCTGCTCGAGCCGTGACCGAGCGCAAACTCGTCTGGACGTCCGAAGGCTGGGAGGACTATCTCTACTGGCAGACTCAGGACCGAAAGACGCTGAGACGCATAAACACACTGATCGGCGACATCCTTCGAGACGACCCCTTCGAGGGGATCGGTAAGCCCGAACCCCTCAAGTACGCGCTGGCCGGCGCTTGGTCGCGACGAATCGATGAAAGCAATCGGCTCGTTTACGTCGCCGACGAGCAGCACGTCACGATCTTGCAGGCCCGATACCACTACTGAGGCCTGCGTCGCGACTCATCACACTGGCGGAGGATAGGGGATTCGAACCCCTGAGGGCTTGCACCCAACACGCTTTCCAAGCGTGCGCCATAGGCCACTAGGCGAATCCTCCAGGGCCCCGGAGGGCCACGGGCTATCCTACCCTGCGCGCGCGACCCCTGATGCGTACACGCTCCCCGGCCGCACGACGAGGGACCGTGGGGCCACGACGGCGAGCAGCCGCCGCGACGGGGGCGCAGCCGCGAGCAGTGCCGCGCGGACGGCGGCGGCGGCCTCGGTCACCTCATCGCCGTGCCAATAGCCGGCGACGCGAGCGGGCGCGTAGCTCGCCCGCTCGATCGCACGCACGAGCACCTCGATGGCATCGGCGGGGGCGCCGTACTCCGCGACGAGTCGCGCGGCGAACGCGCGCGGCGACTCGCTCGCCGGAACGGGCGCGCCGACGTCGATCGCGGCATCCTGCATCATCGCCCACGCCGCGGCGGTGTCACCCGCGCGCGAGGCGGCGACCAGCCGACGACGGCGCACTTCGCGTGCGAGGGCGGGCATCGCGAGGAGGAGCAGCACGCCGAACACGACGACGACCGTCGGGATGGTGCCGGCCGCCCCGGTGCCCGCCCCGGGCAGCGCTTCGTCGCGCGGGTCCAAGCGCGAATCGGGGGCGGGTGTCGTCGACGCGCTCGCCGACGCCGACGGCCGCGGCTCCGCCTCGTCGTCGGCGTCGACATCGGTCGGACTCGACGCGGACGACAGGAACGCCGTGGGGGAGCCGAGACCGCTCGTCGGCTCGAACCCGATCCACCCGATGCCGTCGAAGTACACCTCGGGCCACGCGTGCAGCAACGAACTCGACACGGAATACACCGTCTCGTCGTCCTCGGCGTCATCGGTCGCGGCGCCCGGCAGGTAGCCGACGACGATGCGGCTCGGCATGTCGAGCGTGCGTGCCATCAGGGCGAACGCCGACGAGAAGTGGATGCAGTAGCCCCGCCGCACCTCGAGGAACCGCTCGACGGCCTCGACCCCCGTGCCGTCGAAGCCGTCCTCGACGGGAGCATCGAGCGAGTAGCGGAAGTCGGGTCCGCGGAACCAGCGCTGCAGGGCGATGAGCGCGTCGTAGTCGTTCGTCGCGCCCGCCGTGATCTCGGCGGCGAGTTCGGCGACGACGGGGGGCACGTCGCCCGGCAGCGCCTGGGCGTCCTCGAAGGCTTCGCCCGACCCCGTCGACCGCGCGCGGATCTGCTCGAGCGTGGGGCGCGGCACGCTCGCGACGACCTCATACCGCTGCCCCTGCGTCGACCCGGTCTGCGCCACGACGGTGCGGTTGTAGGGCACGGCCGCCCACTCGCCCTCGAGCCCGTTCACCTCGACCGCGGGGAACGTGATCGGCGCCCACACCGACGCGAGGTTCACGACCTCGACATTCGCCGTCGTCTCGACCATGCGGATGTCCTCCCCGACGCCGAGTGCGCCCAGACCGAACGCACTGTCCAGCGGCACGGTCCGCACGCGGTCGGGCAGCCACACGTCGCCGTCGAAGCGGGACAGCGTCGTGGCGCGCAGGTACGGCGCGGTGGATTCCGTCGAACGCATCCGCAGCACCTCGATCTCCTGCGGCCGGCGCAGGTCGTCGCCCAGCTGCAGGCTCGCGTCGATGCCCGGTCCGCCGCCCAGGCCGCCGCCGGTCTGCACCGCGGGCGTCGGCAGCAGGGGAGCCGCGACGACGGCGACGACGAGGGCCACGGCGGCGATGCTGAACGCCGTCGCGGGCACACCGGCCCGTCGCTCGACGACGCGCTCGGCCGGCGCCTCGCGCGAACGGGTTTCGGCGCGCAGCAGGAACAGCACCGCCGCCCCCAGCAGCACGAAGGCCGTGACATCGATGCGGCCCGGCACGGCGATCGCCGGAATGAGCGAGACCGCGATGATCCCGATGGATGCCAGCAGCGGCATACGCGCCGTGAGCACGACGTGATCCACGAGCACCGTGAGCAGCCCCAGGGCGCCCACGATGAGGAACGAGAGCGCAGGCGTCGCCGGGAGCGGAGCGGCACCGACGGCGATCTCCTCGAACGCCTGCGCGACGAGCGAGGGCACGACCCCGATCGTGTCGGGCGTGGGGATGACCCACAGGAAGGCCGTGTCGCGCAGGAAGAGTCCCGTGAGGCAGAGCACCCAGACAACGGCCTCGATGAGCGACACGGCGACGGCGGGCAGGCCACGTCGCCGTGCGACGTGCCCCGCGCCGAGCACGATGACGGCGACCCCGACGGATGCCGCGAGCCACCAGCTGCCCTGCACCATGGGCAGCACGGGCACGAGCGCGGCGGTGAGCGCGGTGAGCAGCGCGACCGTGGTGAGCAGGTCGCCGCGGCCGACGGGTCGTGCCTCAGCCGACACGGCCGGCTCCTCGTCCGACGGCGGCGCGCCACGGGTCGGTGACGTCTCCACCCGCCTCGAGCGCGCCCGTGTGCCAGCCCGCGTCGGCGGTCCGCTCGAGGGCGTCTCCGACCGGCGCCGTCGTGAGCAGCACGGGAAGCGCGCTGTGGTGGGCGACGGCGGCCAGGGCCGTGGCATCCGCGGGATCGAGGCGTCCGACGATGACGACGACGGGCCCCGTCATGACCCCCGCGAACAGCTGCGCGACGCGCGGGAGATGGTCGTCGCGCCGGGCCATGATCGTCGCGAAGCGCGTGAGCAGTTCCTCGATGTCGGAGGGGTCCGCATCATCGAGCCGCTCGATGAGCACGGCGCCGTCGGAATCGAGCACATCGACGGCATAACCGTCGCGCACGAGTCGGGCGACGACCGAGACGCACGCCGACACGCCGGTCTCGAAGCCCGGGTCCGCTCCCGTCTCGACGAGCGCATCTGCCGACCAGCGCAGCACGCTCCGGTCGAGCACGACGGTCGCCTCGGGGGTCGATTCCTGCTCCTCCTGCCGCACCATGAGCTCGTCGCGGTGGGCCGTCGCACGCCAGTGGATGCGCCGCATCGAATCGCCCGGCGCGTAGGGCCGCGCGATGAGGTTGTCGGCGCCCTGCCCGAGCTGGTCGACCGCGGTGTGCAGCATCCCGCCCGATTCACCGGCGAGGTCGGTCAGCGCCGGCAGATCGACGAGGGCCGGTGCCACCGTCACGACGGTGCGCTCGCGCAGACGGATGCTGCGCCGGGCCAGCCCGAACGGGTCGCTGCAGCGCAGCGTCAGCGGTCCGATCGAATGGATGCCGCGCCGCGCGCCCGTCGCGACATACGTCAGCTCCAGGGTGCGGTTGCCGCCGTGCACGCCGCCGATGAGTCCCGAGCCGAGCGCCGCGAAAGCCCCCTCTGCGGGACCCGTGAGCCCGGCCGGAAGCTCGTCGCGCCAGGTTCCCGCCGGCGTCGGGACGACGCTGCGCAGCCCGACGCGCACGTCGACGTGCGTCTGGGTGCCCACCGTCACGACGTCGGGGTGCAGCGAGCGCGCGACGGCGTCGGTGCGGCGCAGCAGGTGCAGGCTGCCGACGCTCGCGACGAGCACCGCGATGAGCAGCATCCCGAAGTACTGCAGCTCGGTCACGCCCAGTTCGCTCGCGAGCACGAAGCACGCGATCGCGAGCACGAGCGCGCCCGTTCCCCGAGGGGTGAGCGGCCACAGGCGTCTCATGGTCTCGCCGTCACTGCCGCGCCGCGATCGGCACCCGCACGGTCGCCGCGATGCGCTCGAGCACGGCGGTCACGGTCTCGGTCGCGTTGCGCGCTCGTCCGGCCGACCGCGCCGGGATGAGGCGGTGCGCGAAGACGGGAGCGAGGAGGTCGGTGAGATCGTCGGGGATGACATAGCTGCGTGAATCCAGCGCCGCCCACACCTTGGCGGCGCGCACGAGCTGCAGCGTCGCGCGCGGGCTCGCGCCGAGGCGGAGGTCGGCGTGGCCACGGGTTGCGTGGGCGAGCCCGACGGCGTACTCCTCCATCGCGGGGGCGACGTGCACGGCCCGCGCCGACGCGATGAGCTGTGCGACGGTCGCGCTCGAGGTGACCGGAGCGAGCGCGTCGAGCGGGTTGGCCGTCTCTCTCTGGCGCAGCATGAGCGCTTCGGCGCGGGCATCGGGGTAGCCCATCGAGATGCGCATCATGAAGCGGTCGCGCTGCGCTTCGGGGAGCGCATACGTGCCCTCCATCTCGAGCGGGTTCTGCGTCGCGACGACGAGGAACGGGTGGGGGACGAGGTGCGTGCGACCGTCGACGGTGACCTGGCGCTCCTCCATCGCCTCGAGCAGCGCCGACTGCGTCTTGGGGGAGGACCGGTTGATCTCGTCGGCGATGACGATGTTGGCGAAGATCGCGCCCTGCTTGAACTCGAACTCGCGCTCGATCGGGTTGAAGACGCTCACGCCGGTGACGTCTCCGGGGAGCAGATCGGGCGTGAACTGGATGCGGCGCACGCTCGCGTCGACGGATGCCGCGAGGGCGCGGGCGAGCATCGTCTTGCCGACGCCGGGCACGTCCTCGATGAGCAGGTGCCCCTCGGCGAGCAGGCACACCAGCGCCGAGCGCACGGCCTCGGGCTTGCCGTCGATCACGGTCGTCACCGACGACACGACGGCGTCGGTGATGCGCGTGAACTCGTCGCCCGTGAGGACCTCGGCATCGGGCATGCGACCCCCTGGGATGCGGTGAAGCGGGCCGCGGCGCCCGCACAACGATGGTAACCGCGCAGACCCGGGGGCGGGCCTGCGCGGCGAACGCCGGATTTTGCGGCACCATGAGCGCATGAGCGAAGAAAGCGCACCGGCCCCGACGCCGGGCCGCGGCCCGCGTGCCGCCCTCATCACCCTCCTCGTGCTCGTCGGGGTCGTCGTGGTGATCGCCCTCGTCACCGTGCTGCTGCGCGGCGGTCCCACGGCGCTGGACGAGACCTCGCCCGAGGGCGTGGCGCAGCGCTACACGCAGGCGCTCATCGACGGCGACGTCGAGGCCGCCGTCGAGCTGCTCGCTCCGGGCGACGACGACTGCGGCTACTTCATGCCCGACGGAACGGAGTACCGCGTCACTCTGGCGGGAACCACCGTCGACGGCGACACGGCCCGAGTGCGCGTCGTGGTCACCTACTCGTACAGCGGCGGCCTCTTCGGCGGGGGCGAGTCGCAGTCCGAGGAGCTCTTCCGACTCACGCGCGCCGACGGGGACTGGCTCATCGTGTCCGCGCCCTGGCCCTTCGTCGAGTGCATGCGGAGCGCGCAATGAGAGGTCAGACGGTGGTTCGCCGCGTCATCGTCTTCTTCGTCCTGTTCTCGCTCGTCACCGTCGCCGCGATCGGCCTGAGCGGCCTTCTCGCCCGGCTGCTCGACGTGGGCACGGTCGTCGTCGACGTCGGCGGCGGCGACATCGCCCGCTCGCTCGCCTTCACCCTCATCGCCACCCCGCTCGCCGTGGCGCTGTGGTGGTGGGAAGCACGTCGGCTGCGCACCGATCCCGAGGAACGCTCCTCCATCGGGTGGGGCCTGTACCTGCTCGTCGTCACGCTGACCTCGCTCGTCGTCGCCACGGTGGGGATGGGGGATGCCGCGGCCGCCGCACTCGCCGGTCAGTGGCGTCCGGGGGCGTTCGCGACCGGCGTCGTCTGGGCGGCGGTGTGGGTGCTCCACCGTGCCCTCCATCGCAGCCCGTCGGTGTCGCCGATGCGGCTCGGGATCCCGATCGTGTCGCTGTCGGCGGTGTGGGGGCTGGCCGTGGGGGCCTCCGGGGCGATCGCGGCGATCGCGGCGCTCGTTTCCGACGCGCTCGATGGCGCGTCGGTGCTCGTGGCGACCAACGGAACCGCCGTCGCCGTGCTGCAGGGACTCGTCTGGGCGTTCCTCGGCGCCGCGGCGTGGGCATGGCACACCTACGGTGAGGGTGCACGTACGGCGGGAGGCGGCTTCGCCGAGATCGTCCTCGTGGCCGTCACCGCCGGCTTCGCGGCCCTCGCGCTCGTCGGCGCGGGGGTGCTGCTGCAGAGCATCCTGCGCCTCCTGTTCGGAGACGGGGATGCACGCGGCGTGCTGACGTCGGTCGATGTCGCCCTCGCCGCGGCGCTCGTCGCCGGCATCATCAGCACCTACTACGGGGGTATCGCGCATCGGGCCTCATCGAGGGTCCGACAGGCGACGAGGCTTGCCGTGGCGGGGATCGCCGTCATCGGCGCCGCGAGCGGATTCGGTGTCGTGGTGAACGCCCTTCTGGCCTCGCTGACGGCGCCGATCGTGGCGACCGCGCCCCTCACCCTGCTGCTCGGCGGACTCAGCGCCCTCGTCATCGGCGCCCCGGTGTGGTGGCTGGCGTGGCGGCCCGCCCATCCGAGCCCACCGGCTGTCGCTCCGCCCGCCGACGCACCCGTCGACGATCGCGCGCGCCGCGTCTATCTCGTCATCGTGTTCGGCACGAGCGCGATCGTCGCGATCATCGCGCTGCTGATGATCGGCTCGCGGCTGCTCGCGCTCGTCTTCGACGCGTCTTCTGCCGGCGGCGCCATCGACGCCCTGCGCGCACCGCTGGGCGTGCTCGTCGCGACGGGAATGGTCTTCGCCTACCACTTCGCCGTGTGGCGGCGCACGCGCGGCACCGCCGCCGACACTGCGAAAGCGACGATCGGGAGGATCCTCCTCGTCGCGGGCGGTCCGGAAGGGGAGTCGCTGGCGGCCGGGATCCGAACCGGTCTGGGGGTGCCCGTCACACTGTGGCGCACCGCCGATGCGGCCCCGTCGGAGCACCCGGCCGCGTTCTCCCATGACGCGCTGTCCGAGCTCGTGCAGTCGCTCCGCGGCATCGTCGCGCCGCGTGTGCTCGTCATCGCGGATGCCGCGGGCCCGCGGATCATCCCGTTGGCGGAGTGAGCGCCCGAGGCGGGTACACTGGAGCCAGCTCTCCGCGAGGCGGCATCCAGGCCAACTCCCCCAGGACGGAAACGTAGCAAGGGTAACCAGGCTCTGCCGGGTTCGCGGAGAGTCTTACTTTTCCCCGGTGGATCCGGTGCGCGCCTAGGGTGGACGAGTGGCGCAGAGCATCTACATCACGTCGGCCGAAGGTCACTCGGGTAAATCCACGATCGCCTTGGGCGTTCTGGATGCCATGAGCCGGGCGACTCCCCGGGTCGGAGTCTTCCGCGCGATCGCCCGCTCGACGGACGAACCGGACTACGTGCTGCAGATGCTGCTCGATCACGACGGCGTCGATCTGCCCTATGAGGACTGCGTCGGCGTGACGTACGACGACGTGCGACTCGATCCGGATGCCGCCCTCGCCACGATCGTCGAGCGGTTCAAGGCCGTCGAGGCGCGGTGCGATGCGGTCGTCATCGTCGGGTCGGATTACACCGATGTCGCCAGTCCCGCCGAGCTCGCCTACAACGCGCGCATCGCCGCGAACCTCGGCGCACCCGTGCTGCTCGTGCTGAGCGGCCGCGCCGGCCAGGGCGAGCAACTCGGCGCGTCGACGGCGCGGACACCCGAGCAGGTCGGGCAGATCGCGTCGCTCGCGCTCACCGAGCTCGCGCACGGGCGAGCGGGTCTGCTCGCCGTGATCGCGAACCGCGTCGACCCCGACCGCCTCGCCGAGACCGTCGAGGCCGTGAAGGCCGTCGTCGAGACGGCGCCGCACGCCGGACGCGCCAGCGCCGAGCACCCCGCCGCCGTCTGGGCGCTGCCCGAGGACCGGTTCCTCATCGCGCCGTCGGTGCGCGGCGTGCTCCGGTCGGTCGCGGGCCGGTTCGTCAAGGGCGACCCCGACCTGCTGACGCGCGAAGTGCTGAGCGTCGTCGTGGCGGGCATGTCGATGGTCAACGTGCTGCCGCGCCTGGAAGAGGGCGCGATCGTCGTGGTCGCCGCCGACCGCACCGAGGTGCTGCTGGCGACGCTGCTCGCGAACGCCTCGGGCACCTTCCCCTCGCTCGCCGGCATCGTGCTGAACGGCCCGTTCCCGCTGCCCGACCCGATCAACCGGCTCATCGACGGCCTCGCCTCGTCGCTGCCGATCATCACGACCGACCTCGGGACGTACGAGACCGCGCTTCGCGTCATGCGCACGCGCGGGCGGCTCGCCGCCGACTCGCAGCGGCGTTACGACACGGCGCTGGCGATGTTCGAGACGCACGTCGACACGGCCGAACTGACCGAATCGCTCGGCCTCGCGCGATCCACGGTCGTGACGCCGCTCATGTTCGGGTACGAGCTCGTCCAACGCGCTCGCAGTCACCGCAAGCGCATCGTGCTGCCCGAAGGCGGCGACGACCGCGTGCTGCGAGCGGCGGCGCGCGTGCTCTCGAGAGGCATCGCAGACCTCACGATCCTCGGCGACGAGACCGAGGTGCGCTCGCGGGCCATCGAGCTCGGGGTCGACATCGAGCAGGCGCACGTCCTGTCGCCCTTCGACCCGGGCCACGTGGACATGTTCGCGCGCGAATACGAGCGCCTGCGCGCGCACAAGGGCGTGACGTACGCGAAAGCTGCCGACACGGTGACCGACGTGTCGTACTTCGGCACGCTCATGGTGCATCTGGGCCTCGCTGACGGCATGGTCTCGGGCGCCGCCCACACGACGGCGCACACGATCCGGCCGGCGTTCGAGATCATCAAGACGCGGCCCGACGTCTCGGTCGTCTCGAGCGTGTTCCTCATGGCGCTCGCCGACCGCGTGCTCGTCTACGGCGACTGCGCCGTCATCCCCGATCCGACGATGGAGCAGCTCGCCGACATCGCGGTGTCGTCGGCCGCCACCGCGTCGCAGTTCGGGATCGACCCGCGCATCGCGATGCTGTCGTACTCGACGGGGGAGTCCGGTTCGGGAGCCGACGTCGAGAAGGTGCGCGGCGCGACGCGACTCGTGCGCGAACGCGCGCCCCAGCTGCTCGTCGAGGGCCCCATCCAGTACGATGCCGCGGCCGACGTCGCCGTCGCGGCGGCCAAGATGCCCGGCTCGCAGGTCGCCGGCCGTGCGACGGTCTTCGTCTTCCCCGACCTGAACACGGGCAACAACACCTATAAGGCCGTGCAGCGCTCCGCGGGGGCGATCGCGATCGGCCCCGTGCTGCAGGGGCTCAACAAGCCCATCAACGACCTCTCGCGCGGCGCGCTCGTCGAGGACATCGTCAACACGATCGCGATCACGGCGATCCAGGCGCAGGGAGAGGATGCCGTATGAGCACGGTGCTCGTCGTCAACAGCGGGTCCTCGTCGTTCAAGTACCAGCTGATCGACATGCAGACCGAGTCGGTTCTCGCCTCGGGCCTCGTCGAGCGGATCGGCGAGGCCGTCGGCCGCGCGGTGCACACGGTCGAAGCCGCCGCGCTGGCCGACCCTCGCGGTCCCGCACCGACCGTCGTCGAGGCGACGTACGAACGCGAACTCGCCATCCCCGACCACACCGCCGGCTTCGCCGTCATGCTCGACGCGTTCGCCGAGCACGGGCCCTCGCTCGACGAGCGGGCGCCGGTCGCCGTCGGTCACCGGGTCGTGCACGGGGGCGCGCGCTTCTTCGAGCCGACCATCATCACGCCGCTCGTCGAGATCAACATCGACGAGCTGTCCATGCTCGCGCCGCTGCACAACCCCGGGGCGCTGCAGGGCATCCGCGCCGCCAGACTCGCGTTCGCCGACATCCCGCACGTCGCGGTCTTCGACACGGCGTTCCATCAGACCCTCGCGCCCGCCGCCTACACCTACGCGATCGATCGCGAACTGGCCGCCGAGCACCGCATCCGCCGCTACGGCTTCCACGGCACGTCGCACAAGTTCGCCTCCGAAGCCGCGGCGGCCTTCGTCGGTCGCCCGCTCGGCGATCTCACCCAGATCGTGTTCCACCTCGGCAACGGTGCATCCGTCACGGCGATCGACGGCGGACGCTCCGTCGACACGTCGATGGGCATGACGCCGCTCGAAGGCCTCGTGATGGGCACGCGATCGGGTGACATCGACCCGGCGGTGCTGCTGCAGCTGGGGCGTCGCGCGGGCATGTCGATCGACGATCTCGACACCCTGCTGAACAAGCGCTCCGGCCTGCGCGGTCTCGCCGGCGTGTCCGACATGCGCGACGTCGTGCAGCGTATGGAGAAGGGGGATGCCGCGGCGACCCTGGCGTTCGAGGTGTATCTGCATCGCCTGCGCGGTTACGCCGGTGCATACCTGGCGCAGCTCGGCGGCGTCGATGTCATCTCGTTCACGGCCGGTGTCGGCGAGAACTCCGCCCTCGTGCGGGCGGGCGCCCTCGCGACACTCGGCTTCGCCGGCGTCGAGATCGACCCCGCCCGGAACGAAGAGCGGGCACGGGGGACCCGTCGCATCTCGACCGACGCGTCGCGTGTGACCGTGCTCGTCGTGCCGACCGATGAAGAGCTCGAGATCGCGCGTCAGACGCTGCAGGCGACGGAAGCCTGACGGCGGGTGTCGCTCGCGGCGCGCGCCGATTACGCTTGCATGACGGCGCGAAGGTGGGCCGAGCCCGTCTGCCGTTCCTCCGTCGAAGGGAACCCGTGACCACCGAGCCGCACCCCGATCTCTCCGCGTACGACGCCGTCCTGTTCGATCTCGACGGCGTGCTCACCCCCACCGCCGACGTGCACATGCACGCCTGGCGGACGATGTTCGAAGAGCTGTTCGCGCAGTGGAACATCGAGCCGCCGTACAGCGACGCCGACTACTTCGCATCGCTCGACGGCAAGAAGAGGTACGACGGCGTCGCGAGCCTGCTGCGCTCGCGCGATGTCGAGGTGCCCTGGGGAGACCCGTCCGACCCCGTCGAAGCCGACACCGTGTGCGGCATCGGCAACCGGAAGAACGTCGTGTTCGAGCGTGTCCTGCGCGAAGACGGCATCGCGCCCTACCCGGGCTCGGTCGCCGTGCTCGACGTGCTCGACGCCGCCGGCACACCGGTCGCGGTCGTCTCGAGCTCGAAGAACGCCGAAGAGGTTCTGAACGTCGCCGGCATCCGCGGGCGATTCCCCGTCGTGATGGACGGCGTGATCGCCGAACGCGACCATCTCGCCTCCAAGCCCGCGCCCGACGTCTTCATCGAAGCGGCCCGGATGCTGGGGGTCGATCCCGCCCGTTCGGTCGCCGTCGAAGACGCCATCAGCGGCGTCCAGTCCGCCGTCGCCGGCGGCTTCGCCCTCGTCATCGGCGTCGACCGCGGCGTCGGCGCATCCGCTCTCACCGACGCCGGGGCCCACGTCGTCGTCGCCGACCTGCAGGAGCTCGTCCCGTGATCGATCGCGACCGCTTCCCCGTCGACCCCTGGCGTCTCGTCGAGAGCTCGTACTCCGACGAAGACGCGGGCGTGACCGAGACGCTGTTCTCGCTCGCCAACGGCTACCTCGGACTGCGCGGCAATCACGCGGAGGGGCTGCACGCGCAGGAGGACGGCACCTATATCAACGGGTTCCACGAGACCTTCCAGATCCGTCATGCCGAGCAGGCGTACGGTTTCGCCGAGGTCGGTCAGACGATCGTGAACGCCCCCGACGCGAAGGTCATGCGGGTCTACGTCGACGACGAGCCGCTCACGGTCGACATCGCCGATCTGCGCGAGTACGAGCGCAGCCTCGATCTGCGCGACGGCGTGCTGCGCCGGTCGTTGCTGTGGGTCACGCCGTCGGGCAAAGAGGTACGGGTCGAAGACGAGCGGCTCGTCTCGTTCGACCAGAAGCACCTCGCGGTGCTGCGTCTGGATGTCACGGTGCTCAACGACGACGCTCCCGTCACGATCAGCTGCCAGGTGATCAATCGCCAGGACGGCGAGAACGTGTACGGCGGCAATCCGATCGTCACGAAGAAGGCCGGCTTCGATCCGCGTAAGACCGAGAAGCTGGAGGAGCGCGTCCTGCAGCCGCAGGAGTACTGGCAGGAGGAAGACCGCTCGGGCCTGTCGTATCGCGTGAGCGAGTCGGGCATGACGATCGCCGTCGTCGCCGATCACATCGTCGAGACTGCGAACGAGTTCGAGACGCGACGCCTCGTCGACGCCGACATCGCCAAGAACGTCTATCGTGTCCACGCGAAGGCGGGCGTGCCGATCCGCATCACGAAGCTCGTCGGCTACCACACGTCGCGAGGCGTGCCCGCGCGCGAGCTCGTCGACCGATCGCGTCGTACGGTCGACCGCGCCCTCGCTCTCGGCGTCGACACGATTTTCGCCGACCAGCGGACGTGGCTCGACCGGTTCTGGGAGCGTTCGGACGTGCGCATCGGCGGACACGACGACCTGCAGCAGGCGACGCGCTGGTGTCTCTTCCAGCTCGCACAGGCCGCCGCTCGGGCCGACGCCCACGGCGTGCCGGCGAAGGGCATGACCGGCTCCGGATACAGCGGGCACTACTTCTGGGACACCGAGATCTACGTGCTCCCGTTCCTCGCCTACACGACGCCGCTGTGGGCGCGAAACGCACTGCGGATGCGCTACCTCATGCTCCCCGCGGCACGGCGTCGCGCCTTCCAGCTGAACGAGGCGGGCGCGCTGTTCCCGTGGCGCACGATCAACGGCGAAGAGGCCTCGGCCTATTACGCCGCCGGCACGGCGCAGTTCCACATCAACGCCGACGTCAGCTACGCGCTGGCGAAGTACATCCGCGCGACGGGCGACATGGACTTCCTCCACCGCGAGGGCGTCGACATCGCGGTCGAGACGGCGCGCCTGTGGGCGACCCTCGGGTTCTGGCGCGTCAGCGACGGCAGCATCGACGTCGAGTCGTTCCACATCCACGGCGTGACCGGCCCCGACGAGTACACGACGGTCGTCAACGACAACCTCTTCACGAACGTCATGGCGCGCTTCAATCTGCGCTTCGCGGCGCGGACGGTCCGCGAGATGCAGCAGAACGCTCCCGAGGCCTACCGGCTCATGGCCGAGCGCCTCGATCTCGAGCCCGACGAGGCCGAGGCGTGGGATCGTGCCGCCGAGGCGATGCACATCCCGTTCAGCCCGGCCCTGGGCATCCACCCTCAGGACCATGTGTTCCTCGAACGCGAGATCTGGGATCTCGAGAGCACGCCGCCCGAGAAGCGCCCGCTGCTGCTGCACTTCCACCCGCTCGTCATCTACCGCTACCAGGTGCTCAAGCAGGCCGACGTCGTGCTCGCGCTGTTCCTGCAGGGCAATCACTTCTCGGCCGAGGAGAAACTCGCCGACTTCGAGTACTACGACCCGCTGACGACGGGCGACTCGACGCTCTCGGCGATCGTGCAGGCGGTCCTCGCGGCCGAGGTCGGCTATCAGGACCTCGCGCTGGAGTACTTCCGCCAGGCGCTGTTCGTCGATCTGGCCGACCTGCACGCCAACACCGCGGACGGCGTGCACGTCGCGTCGGCCGGGGGGGTGTGGACCGCGCTCGTGTCCGGTTTCGGCGGCATGCGCGACCACTTCGGCGAGCTGACCTTCGACCCGCGGCTTCCGGTCTCGTGGCCTTCGCTCGAGTACGTGCTGCACTGGCACGGCACGCGTCTCGAGGTGAAGGTCACGCGCGACGAACTGCGCGTGCGCGCGTCGGACGGCGACCCGGTCGGATTCAGCGTGCGCGGCACGGGATACGTCGTCGGATCGGACGAAGAGGTCGTCGTCCCGCTGCGCGGGCAGGGCCCCGTCATCGCCGGCCGGCCGTCGCTGCAGGAGCTCGGCGAAGCGCGGCGGGAGGACGGCTCGATCCTGTCGGCCTCGGTGCCGACGGTCACCGCCTCGATCCCGGTCATCGGGATGGCGGCCGACGTCGAGCACGGCGTCGACGCGTGAGATCGGATGCCGGTGCCGCACCGGCTCCGGTGTCCGAGGCACGCCGTAGGCTAGGCGGGTGACCACAGCCCTCTATCGTCGGTACCGACCCGAGTCCTTCGGCGAGATGATCGGGCAGGCGCAGGTCACCGATCCGCTCATGACGGCGCTGCGCGGCGACCGCGTCGGTCACGCCTACCTCTTCTCGGGGCCGCGCGGCTGCGGCAAGACGACATCGGCTCGCATCCTCGCGCGCTGTCTGAACTGCGCGCAGGGGCCGACCGACACCCCGTGCGGCACGTGCGACAGCTGCGTCGAGCTCGGTCGGGGCGGGGGCGGGTCGCTCGACGTCGTCGAGATCGACGCCGCGAGCCACAACGGCGTCGACGATGCGCGTGATCTGCGCGAGCGCGCGATCTTCGCGCCCGCGCGCGACCGGTTCAAGATCTTCATCCTCGACGAGGCGCACATGGTGACGCCGCAGGGCTTCAACGCGCTGCTCAAGCTCGTCGAAGAGCCCCCCGATCACGTCAAGTTCATCTTCGCGACGACCGAGCCCGAAAAGGTCATCGGCACGATCCGCTCGCGCACGCACCACTACCCCTTCCGGCTGGTGCCGCCCGCCGCGATGCTCGACTACGTGCAAGAGCTCTGCACGAGCGAGGGCGTCGAGGTCGAAGCCGGTGTTCTGCCGCTCGTCGTGCGCGCCGGGGGCGGCTCTCCGCGTGACACGCTCTCGCTGCTCGATCAGCTCATCGCCGGCTCCGATCCTTCGACGGGCTCAGGAACCGGTCCTTCGACGGGCTCAGGAACCGGTCCTTCGACGGGCTCAGGAACCGGTACAGCCAGTGTGATCGTGCGGTACGAGCGCGCCGTCTCGCTGCTGGGCTACACCCACGCCGAGCTTCTCGACGAGGTCGTCGACGCCTTCTCGGCGAACGACGCCGCCGGGGCGTTCGCGGCGATCGACCGCGTCGTGCAGACGGGGCAGGATCCGCGACGCTTCGTCGACGACCTGCTCGAACGGCTGCGCGACCTCATCATCATCGCGGCGACGGGCCAGGGCGCTTCCGCCGTGCTGCGCGGTCTCTCCGAAGAAGACCTCGCACGCATGACCCGTCAGGCCGATGCGTTCGGCCCGGCACGGCTGTCGCGCACGGCCGACATCGTCATCGCGACGCTCGACGACATGACGGGTGCGACCTCGCCGCGCCTGCAGCTCGAGCTCATGGTCGCACGTGTCCTCGCGAGCGGACCGGCGGTGGCCGAGTCGCCACGGGCGACGACCGAAGCACGCACCCAGGTTCCCACCGCTGGCGCTCCCGCGCCCGCTGCTCAGGCACCGGCCGCACCTGCCGCTTCCACGCCGGCTCCCGCTGCTTCCGTGCCGGCTCCCGCTGCTTCCGCGCCAGCACCCGCTGCGCCGGCTCCCGTCGCTTCCGCGCCGGCACCCGCTGCGCCGGCTCCCGTCGCTTCCGCGCCGGCACCCGCTGCGCCGGCTCCCGTCGCTTCCGCGCCGGCACCTGCATCTCCTGTGTCGGCACCGGCGGCCGAGCCCGTCGCCACGGGTCCGGTCACGCTGCAGCGCATTCAGGATGCGTGGCCCGAAGTGCTCTCGCGCCTCGAGCAGATGCGGCGCTCGTCGTGGCTGCTCGCCTCCGCGACGCGCGTCATCGAGCTCGACGGCGACCCCGCGGCGCCGAACATCACGCTCGCGTTCCGCAGCGCGAGCGACCTCGAGCGGTTCAAGCCGCGTGCCATGGGCGGCACCGACGCCCATGTCGACGTGCGTCAGGCGATCGCCGACACCCTCGGCGTCCAGGTGCGCTTCCGGACGCGGCTCGACGGCCCGCCGCCGGCGGGACGTGACGAGGCACCGCCGCCGTCCGACGACCCGCCGCCGCCCGACGACGACCCTTCCGATCGCCCCGGTCCCTCGCGCCCAGCTCCCGCATCCGGCCTCTCGCCCGACCCGGTGCCGCGCTCGCCGGCGCCCGAACGCACGGCGCCCGCTCCCGGGCGCGCATCGCCGTCGGCCTCGCCCGTCACCGAATGGGCCGTCGCACCTATTCCGGCGACTCCCGACGCGCCGGCGGCCCCCGATGCGCCGGCACCGGGGGCGGCCTCCGCACGGGGGACAGGCGTTGTGGCGGCATCCCTCGCCGTCGACGACGAACCCGAGGATGCGGCATCCGCTCACTCCCGCACGATGACCCTCGCGCACGACGGCGCCGTGCTGCCTCCGGCCGATGTGACGCCGTCGATCGAGCCGGTCGATGACGACGAGATCGATGCCGAGCAGCTCGACCCCGTGCCGGTGCCGCCCGTCGTGGCGCCGCGGATCGCACCCCCGCGTCGCGCCGACGGCGTGCAGCGCTACGGCGAGGCGGTCGTGCGTCAGATGCTCGGCGCGACGTTCGTGCGAGAAGAGCCCTACACGCCCGCGACGAAGTTCGGATAGACCATGTACGACGGCATCGTCCAAGACCTCATCGACGAGTTCGGCCGGCTTCCCGGCATCGGCCCGAAATCGGCGCAGCGCATCACGTTCCACATCCTGCAGTCGCCGTCGTTCGATGTCTCGCGCCTGGCCCAGCTGCTCAGCGAGGTGCGTGAGAAGGTGCGCTTCTGCGATGTGTGCGGCAACGTCTCCGAGCAGGACCGCTGCAGCATCTGCCGCGATCCGCGACGCAACGCGACGCTCATCTGCGTCGTCGAAGACGCCAAAGACGTCGCGGCGATCGAGCGCACGCGAGAGTTCCGCGGTCTCTACCACGTGCTGGGCGGCGCCATCAGCCCGATCGCCGGCGTCGGCCCCGACGACCTGCGCATCACGCAGCTCATGCAGCGACTCGCCGACGGCACGGTGCAAGAGGTCATCCTCGCGACGAACCCCAACCTCGAGGGCGAGGCGACCGCGACGTATCTGAGCAGACTGCTGCACACGCTCGAGATCGTCGTGACCCGGCTCGCGTCGGGTCTGCCCGTGGGCGGCGACCTCGAGTACGCCGACGAGGTCACGCTCGGTCGCGCGTTCGAAGGGCGCCGGTCGGTCGGATGACCGCCGTACTCCAGCGGTTCACTCCGCGAGCCTGGGTGCTGTTCGGTGCGATGTGCCTGCTGTGGGGCATGCCCTACCTCTTCATCAAGCAGGCGGTCGACTCGTACTCACCGGCATCCGTCGTCGCCGGGCGCACGCTCATCGCGGCCCTCATCCTGCTGCCGTTCGCGATGCGGCAGGGAGCGCTGCGGCCCGCGTGGAAGAAGCTCGGCTGGGTGCTCGTGTTCGGGGCCGTCGAGATGGCCGGGCCCTTCCTGCTCCTGAGCCACGCCGAGCAGACGCTGCCCTCGGGGCTCACGGGACTCCTCGTCGCGACGGTGCCGCTGTTCGCCGCGATCGTCGCCTTCACGGCGGGGGACCGGTCGGTCCTGAAGCCGTCGAGGGTGATCGGACTCGCGATCGGCTTCGGCGGGGTCGCCGTCATCGTCGCCGGTCCGGGCCTGGCCGTCGGCGGTCCGGGCGCCCTCATCGCCATCGGAGAGCTGCTGCTCGTCGCCATCGGGTACGCGATCGCGCCGTTCATCGTCGCGCACAAGCTCAAGGGCATCCCCGCGCTCGGGACCATCACGATCTCGCTCGCCGCCGTCGGCATCTTCTATCTGCCGATCGCCCTGCTCACGCAGCACGAGATGCCGACGCTCGAGAGCACGACGGCGCTCGTCCTGCTCGCGGTCGTGTGCACCGCGGTCGCCTTCATCGTCTTCTTCGCGCTGATCGATCTCGTCGGGCCGTCGCGCGCGCCGCTGTTCACCTACGTCAACCCCGTCGTGGCGATCATCCTCGGCGTCATCATCCTCGGCGAGCAGATCACGCCGGGGCTGATCGTGGGCTTCCCGCTCGTGATCCTCGGATGCTGGCTCGCGGCGACCGGCGGCGCGCTTCGCGCCAAGAAGCCGCCGGGCGACATCCCACCCGTCGCACTCGGCTGAGCCGCCCTCGACCGCGCCGCTCAGCGCAGCACTTCGACCAGCGCGACCCAGGAGACGAGGATCGCGCCGACGATCGCGAGGAGGGCGCCGGCGGCGGCCACCGCAAGAGCGGCCGGCTGCGCCGCGAGCGCGAGCACACCCGCGGCGAGATAGGCGACCGCGGGAACGAACCCGAGGAGCGACTTCGCCCATCGTGCGCCGTCGCGCGGATCCCGGTCGGCGGCGAGCACCCGCGCCGTGGCGATCTGGAATCCCAGTGCGATGAGGGCTGCCGCCACGACGAGACCGCCGAACCACAGCCCGTCGATGCCGGGCACGAGCCCCAGGGCCGAGGCGATGAGCGCCACGACGAGCATCACGATCGCCGACCCGAGCCGAGCCGTCAGGGGGCGGGAGGCGACGATGTCGCCGATGTTGACGCTCGCCGCGACGATGACCAGGCCCGCCAGAGCGGCCGTGGCTCCCGTCATCGCGACGTTGAACTCGCTCCACTCCTGCAGGAACCCGCTCATGACGTGCACTCTAGCGACGTCGTCACATGAGCGGGAGGGCATGGCCGGCTCCGTAAGATGGAGGTCTGTGTGCGGCATCCGTCCGTGCATCCGGGGAGTTCCATCGTGGCGCTGATCGTCCAGAAATACGGCGGGTCGTCTGTCGCGGATGCCGAGGGCGTCAAGCGCGTGGCGAAGCGCATCGTCGATACCCGCCGCGCCGGCCACGACGTCGTCGTCGCCGTGAGCGCCATGGGCGACACGACCGACGAACTGCTCGAACTCGCGACCGAGGTCGCGCCCATCCCCGCCCCGCGCGAGCTCGACATGCTGCTCTCGAGCGGCGAGCGCATCTCGATGGCGCTGCTGGCGATGGCGATCCATTCGATGGGCTTCGAGGCGCGATCCTTCACGGGCAGCCAGGCGGGCATGATCACCGATGCCACGCACGGCGCGGCGCGGATCGTCGATGTGACGCCCGTGCGCCTGCGCGAGGCGCTCGACGAGGGCGCCATCGTCATCGTCGCGGGCTTCCAGGGGTTCAACCGCGACACGCGCGACATCACGACGCTCGGCCGCGGGGGCACCGACACGACAGCCGTCGCGCTCGCCGCGGCACTGGATGCCGACGCCTGCGAGATCTACAGCGACGTCGACGGTGTGTTCACCGCCGATCCGCGCGTCGTGCCGAAGGCGCGCAAGCTGCGGGTGGTCACGAGCGAAGAGATGCTCGAGCTGTCGGCAAACGGTGCGAAGGTGCTGTACATCCGCGCCGTCGAATACGCGCGTCGGCACGGCGTGCTCATCCACGCGCGCTCGACCTTCAGCTCGGGCGTCGGGACCTACGTGCTGGGACCGGGAATGACGCTTCCCGACGGCGAAAAGGGAGAACAGATGGAAGAGCCGATCGTCGCGGGAGTCGCGACGGACCTCAGCCAGGCCAAGGTCACCGTCGTCGGCGTTCCCGACGTGCCGGGCAAGGCCGCCGAGATCTTCAAGGTCGTCGCCAAATCCGGCGCCAACGTCGACATGATCGTGCAGAACGTGTCCGCGGCGACCACCGGACGCACCGACATCTCGTTCACGGTCCCCAAGATCGAGGCGAGCGTCGCGCTGCGCGCCCTCGCCGCGGAGCAGGCCGAGGTCGGATTCGAGAACCTGCTGCACGACGACCAGATCGGAAAGCTCTCGGTCGTCGGCGCCGGCATGCGCACGCACTCGGGCGTCTCGGCGACGCTGTTCGAGGCGCTGTCGATCGCCGGCATCAACATCGAGATGATCTCGACGTCCGAGATCCGCATCTCGGTCGTCGTCAGCGGCGACGACCTGGCCGAGGCCGCTCGCGCCGTGCACACCGCCTACGACCTCGACGGCGAGATCGAAGCGATCGTCCACGCCGGAACCGGTCGCTGAGCCACCCGAGAGGACCCGACACCATGACCCGCATCTCCGACTCCGGAGTATCCCTCGCCATCGTCGGCGCCACCGGACAGGTCGGCACCGTCATGCGCGAGATCCTCGTCGAGCGCGACTTCCCGATCCGCGAACTGCGCCTGTTCGCCACGGCCCGCTCTGCGGGCACGTCGATCGACTTCGGCGGCACGACCGTCATCATCGAAGATGTCGCGACCGCCGACCCCGCAGGCATCGACATCGCGCTGTTCTCGGCGGGCGCGACGGGCAGCCGCGCGCACGCCCCGCGCTTCGCGGAAGCCGGCGCGGTCGTCATCGACAACTCCAGCGCGTGGCGTCTCGACCCAGACGTTCCGCTCGTGGTGAGCGAGGTCAATCCGCACGCGATCGCCGAAGCCACGCGCGGCATCATCGCCAACCCGAACTGCACGACGATGGCCGCCATGCCGGTGCTGAAGGCCCTGCACGCCGAGGCCGGGCTCGAGCGCCTCATCGTCAGCACGTATCAGGCCGTCAGCGGCTCGGGCCTCGCGGGTGCGCAAGAGCTGCTCGGCCAGGTCGAGGGCGTCCTCGCGCAGGGCGATACGCTCCGGCTCGTGCACGACGGGTCTGCCGTCGACTTCCCCCAGCCGGAGAAGTACGTCGCCCCCATCGCGTTCGACGTCATCCCGCTCGCCGGTTCGATCGTCGACGACGGCGAAGACGAGACCGACGAAGAGAAGAAGCTGCGAAACGAGAGCCGCAAGATCCTCGAGCTGCCCGAGCTGCGTGTGGCGGGCACGTGCGTGCGCGTTCCGGTGTTCACGGGGCACTCGCTGAGCATCAACGCCGAGTTCGCGCGCGACATCTCGCCCGAGCGCGCCCGCGCCGTTCTCGCCGAGGCGCCCGGTGTCGCGCTCGACGAGGTGCCCACGCCGCTGCAGGCCGCCGGCAAGGACCCCAGCTTCGTCGGCCGGATCCGCGCCGATCAGTCCGCGCCCGAGGGCAAGGGGCTTGCGCTGTTCATCAGCAACGACAACCTGCGCAAGGGCGCCGCGCTCAACACCGTGCAGATCGCCGAACTCGTCGCCGCGTCGCTCCGCGACGGCGTCGGAGTCTGAGCGGTCGGGGCGTGCACGCGGGCGCGCCTAGAATCGTATGGTGACCGAACCCGTGGATGTCGTTCTCGTCGGCGGTGGCATCATGAGTGCCACCCTGGGCACGCTGCTGTCCGAGCTGCAGCCTGACTGGAAGATCGTCGTCGTCGAACGACTCGGCGACGTCGCCCTCGAGAGCTCGAACGCGTGGAACAACGCCGGCACGGGCCACGCCGCGCTGTGCGAGCTGAACTACATGCCCGAAGGGCCCGACGGCACCGTCGACCCCGCCAAGGCGATCGCGATCAACGAGCAGTTCCAGCAGAGCCGGCAGTTCTGGTCGACGCTCGTCGATGAGGGCGTGCTCGATGCCCCCTCGACGTTCATCAATCCCGCGCCGCACATGACGTTCGTGCGGGGCGAGAAGGATGTCGCCTACCTCAAGAAGCGCTACGAGGCGCTCAAGGATCAGCCGCTGTTCGCGGGGATCGAGTACAGCGAGGATTCCCGCGTCATCAACACGTGGGCTCCGCTGCTCATGGACAAGCGCGTCGCCGGCGAGCCGTTCGCCGCGACCCGCGTGCCGGCCGGCACGGATGTGGACTTCGGCGCGCTCACCCGTCAGCTCTTCGACCACCTGCGCGACCGCGGCGTCGATGTCGTCACGAATCACGAGGTGCGCAGCATCCGTCGCCGGAAGGACGGCACGTGGCGCCTGAACTGGCGCAACACGATCGGTCACACGCCGGGCTTCACCGATGCGCGCTTCGTGTTCGTCGGGGCGGGCGGCTGGGCGCTGAAGCTGCTGCAGTCCTCGGGGATTCCCGAGATCTCGGGATACGGCGTCTTCCCGATCGGCGGACAGTTCCTCAAGACCACGAACCCCGCGATCGTCGCGCAGCACAAGGCCAAGGTGTACTCGCAGGCCTCGGTCGGCGCGCCCCCCATGTCGGTGCCGCACCTGGACACGCGTGTCGTCGACGGCGAGGCATCGCTCCTGTTCGGCCCCTTCGCGACCTTCAGCCCCAAGTTCCTCAAGAACGGCCGCATCACCGACATCGTGGCGCAGGTGCGACCGGGCAATCTCTGGCCCATGATGAAGGTCGCGATCGACAACCCCTCGCTCATCACCTATCTCGTCGGCGAGCTGATGAAGGACCACGCGAAGAAGGTCGACAGCCTGCGCACCTTCATGCCCACCGCGAAGGACGAGGACTGGACGCTCATCCAGGCCGGCCAGCGCGCACAGGTCATGAAGAAGGACCCGAAGAAGGGTGGCGTCCTGCAGTTCGGCACCGAGGTCATCACGGGCGCGGACGGCACGATCGCGGGTCTGCTCGGGGCGTCGCCCGGAGCGTCGACGGCCGTCTCGATCATGCTCGGACTGCTCAAGACCTGCTTCCCCGAGCAGCTGCCCGCGTGGGAGGGCCGCCTGCGCGAGCTCGTGCCCAGTTACGGCGAGACCCTCAACACGCGACCCGACGTGGCCGAGGCATCGATCGCCGAGACGGCCGAAACGCTCTCCATCCTGGCCTGACACCCGCACCGTGAGGCTCTGGTCGCTGCACCCCGAGATGCTCGACCGGGTCGGCCTCGTCGCGTGCTGGCGTGAGGCGCTTCTCGCACAGAAGGTGCTCACCGGCGCGACGGTCGGCTACACGCGGCATCCGCAGCTCGAGCGCTTCCACGCGTGCGCCGAGCCGATCGATGCGATCGGCCACTTCCTGCAGGCGCTGTGGGCCGAGGCGACCGCCCGCGGATACTCGTTCGACCGCACGCGGATCCTGCGCCCGGATGCCGCCACGCCCGGCATCACCGTGACCGACGGCCAGCTCGCCTATGAACACGGGCACCTGCGTGCGAAGGTCGCGATGCGGGATGCCGCGTGGCTGCCGCGCGTCGGAGAGGTGCCGCGCCCCGCGCCGAGCTTCCGCGAGGTGCGCGGGGGCATCGCGTCGTGGGAGCGCCCGTAGGGGATCCCTGCGTCGACCGTCGCGTCGCGAGGCGACCTCGGCGCGACTACGCTCGGCACGTGGCGAAACTGTACTTCCGATACGGGGCGATGAACTCCGGCAAGTCGACCGCACTGCTGCAGGCGGCGTACAACTACGAAGAGCGCGGTCAGCGCGTGCTGCTGGCCAAGCCCGCGATCGACACGAAGGACGCCGACCACGTCTCGTCGCGCCTGGGGATGTCCCGGCCCGTCGACTTCCTCATCCGTCCCGACGACGACCTCCGGGCGCTGTTCGCCGCTCATCGCTCGCGGCTGCGCCATGACGCGGTGGAGACGCTCATCCCCGATGCGTCGATGTCGGGCCGCGCGGCCGATGTCGCGTGCCTCCTGGTCGACGAGGCGCAGTTCCTCACGGCCGCGCAGGTCGACGATCTGCTGCGGATCGTCGTGCTCGACGGCATCCCGGTGCTCGCGTACGGGATCCGCACCGACTTCCGCACCGAAGCGTTTCCGGGCTCCCTGCGGCTGCTCGAACTCGCGCACAGTCTCGAAGAGCTCAAGACCATCTGCCGCTGCGGACGAAAGGCGCTCTTCAACGCGCGGCTCGTCGGCGGGCGGTTCGTGTTCGACGGCGACCAGGTCGCGATCGACGAGCTGTCGAGCGACCGGGTGACCTACGAGTCGATGTGCGCCGAGTGCTATCTGAGCGAGTCGGGAGGACGGCTCGGCTGACGGGGCAGGAGATGTCGACACGCCGCCTCCGCCGGCTACTCGATCCAGATCCGGGCCGCCTCCACGCTGCTTCGCAGCACGGACACGACCCGCATCTAGGCTAGGGGGATGCGCGTTCTCCTCGCCGGCGGAGCCGGCTACATCGGAACCCACACGGCGGTCGCCCTGCTCGATGCCGGCCACGATGTCGTGCTGCTCGACGACCTGTCCGGAACGAGTGCCGTCGCCGCCGAGCGCGTCGCCGAGATCTCGGGCCGTGCCGTGCCTCTCGTGGTGGGGGATGCCGCCGACGATGTCGCCGTCGAGCAGGTGTTCGCCGACCACGGCCCGATCGACGCGATCGTGCACCTCGCGGCGTTCAAGGCCGTGGGGGAGTCGACGCAGAAGCCGCTGGAGTACTACTCGAACAACCTCGACACGACCTTCGCGCTGCTGCGCGCGGGCCTCGCCCACGGTATCCGCTCGTTCGTCTTCTCGAGCACGGGCACGGTGTACTCCGACCCGGCCGATCTGCCCTTCACCGAGCAGTCGGCGACGAGCGTAGACCTGTCGAACGCGTACAGCAAGTCCAAGCGCATGAACGAGGTCGTGCTCGCCGACGTCGCGCGGGTGCATCCCGAGCTGAACGTCACGGTGCTGCGGTACTTCAACCCGGTGGGGGCGCACCCGTCGGGACTCATCGGCGAGGATCCCGCCGGCATCCCCAACAACCTCATGCCGTTCGTGTCGCGCGTCGCGATCGGCTCGCTCGATCGCATCGGCGTGTTCGGAGACGACTACGACACACCCGACGGCACCGGGCTGCGCGACTACATCCACGTCGTGGATCTCGCCGAAGGGCACGTCGCGGCTCTCGAGAAGGCTGAGCCGGGCTTCGCCGTGTTCAACCTCGGCACGGGCGTGCCCGTGAGCGTCCTCGAGCTGATCACGTCGTTCGAGGCGGCGGTGGGTCGCGAGCTGCCTCGCGTCATCCTGGAGCGTCGCCCGGGCGACGTCGCGGCGACGTACTGCGACCCGACGAAGGCTCGCAGCGAGCTGGGCTGGCAGACGCGGCTCACGATCGACGATGCCTGCCGCGACTACTGGAATTGGCAGACGAAGAACCCGCAGGGGTACGCGTCGGTCTGAGCCGTCATGCGGGCCGCGCGACGGGTTTGCGCGCCTTCGCGGGCTTCTTCTTGGGCGCCTTCTTCGAGGACGCGGCGGGCTTGCGCGGCGGGAGCGGCACGAGCATCGAGGTCGTGCGCTTGTACTCCGCGTACGCGGGGTACTTGGAGGCCGAGATCGATTCTGTGAACATCGTCGAGCCGATGAAGAGCACCGTGAGCAGCAGTGCGCCCACGATCGTCCCGTTGACCGCACCTCCCCACAAGCCCAGACCGGATGCCACGGCCGCGGTGGCGCCCATCGCATAGACCATCCACCACTGGGCCTGTTCGGCGAAGAAGTTCGGGTGGCGGCTCCAGCGGAACAGGCCGGCCGTCAGGAACCCGGGCTCGAGGTGGCCGCCCGCGCGCTTCTTCCGCGCGTGGAAGGCCCACTGCTGCTGATCGGCGACCGTCTCGAACACGAGGAAGCCCGCGAACACGACGGCGAAGACGCCGTCCCAGATCGTGAACGGCGCCGGATGCTGCCACGCGATGTATGCGGGCAGCGTGATGAGCACGAGCAGCGCGTTCTGGTAGAGCACGATGAAGAAGAGGTTGAACAGCTGGAACTGCCAGGGACGCATCCGCGCGCGCAGGATCGCCCAGCGGTAGTCCTCCATGCCGGTGTACCCGCCCTTGCGCGCGAAGTTGAAGGTCAGCCGGGCACCCCATGCCGTCACGAGCACCGCCATGACGATCAGGCGCGCGGCGTCCTCTCCCGCGGCGATGGCCGCCCCGGCGAAGATCCACACGTAGACGACCGGCACGATCGACCAGAGCCGGTCGACCCACGAGGTGTCCTTCGTGATGAGCGAGGCGATCCAGCAGAAGGCGCATACGGCGCCGGCGACGATGAGCGTGACGACGAGCGGATCCATGGCTGACACTTTAGGGCTTGCATGTGGTCTGACCACGCGCTAGCGTGGTCAGACCACAAACGCAACGGAGCTCCGCATGTCCTCGTCCCCGACCACGCCGGCACTTCCCGCCGCACGCGCGTGGCGGCTCGTTCTCGAGACGATCGAGTCCGATCTGCTCGAGGGCCGTCTGCATCCGGGGGATCGTCTTCCGCCCGAGCGCGAGCTCGCGGCATCCCTCGGAGTCGGTCGATCGAGCGTCCGTGAGGCGCTGCGCGTGCTCGAGGTGATGGGACTCCTGCGCACGGCGAGGGGCTCGGGGCCGACGGCCGGTGCCATCATCACGGCGACGCCGAAGGGCGGCATGTCGGTGCTGCTGCGCCTCCAGGTCGCGGCGCACGGATTTCCGCTCGATGACGTCGTCGCGACGCGTCTCGTGCTCGAGGCCGCCGTCGTCGAGGCGCTCGCGTCCGCTCCCGATCGCTCGCTCGCCGAGGCGCACGAGATCCTCGACGCGATGGAGTCCGCGGATCTGACCCCGGCCGAGTTCCTCGCGCTCGACGCTCAACTGCACCTCGCGCTCGCCGAGGCCTCGGGCAATCAGGTCATCGCCGCCACGATGGCGGGGCTGCGCACCGCGATCGAATCGTACGTGCAGCAAGGCGCTGAGCAGATCCTCGACTGGGATGCCACCGCCTCGCGCCTGCGCGACGAGCATCGGGCCATCCTCACCGCTGTCGATGCCGGGGATGCCCCGCTCGCGCGAACACTCGTCCACGACCACATCACCGGTTACTACGCTCACGCGGGCTTGGCCCGCACGAGCCCCTGAAAGGCGCACCATGGTGAAACGCCAGCTTCCGCGGCCCAGCGAGCTGCTCGAGCTCATGCAGTTCAAAAAGCCCGAGCTCGACGGACGCAAGCGCCGGCTCGACGCCGCGCTCACGATCGCCGATCTGCGCACGATCGCCAAGCGCCGCACGCCGAAGGCCGCCTTCGACTACACCGACGGCGCGGCAGAGGGGGAGTTCTCGCTCTCACGGGCACGGCAGGCGTTCGAGGACGTCGAGTTCCACCCCGACATCCTGCGCCCCGCCGCCGAGGTCGACATGTCGACCGAGATCCTCGGCGGTCCCTCGGCGCTGCCCTTCGGCATCGCGCCGACCGGCTTCACCCGCCTCATGCAGACCGAGGGTGAGACGGCCGGAGCGGGGGCGGCCGGGGCCGCCGGCATCCCGTTCACGCTGTCGACCCTCGGCACGACGTCGATCGAAGACGTCGCCAAGGCGAATCCCCACGGTCGCAACTGGTTCCAGCTGTACGTCATGCGCGATCGTGAGATCTCGTACGGTCTCGTGCGCCGCGCCGCCGAGGCCGGGTTCGACACGCTGCAGTTCACCGTCGACACCCCCGTCGCGGGTGCTCGTCTGCGGGACAAGCGCAACGGCTTCTCGATCCCGCCGCAGCTCACGATCGGCACGATCATCAACGCCATCCCGCGTCCGTGGTGGTGGATCGACTTCCTCACGACGCCGAAGCTCGAGTTCGCGTCTCTGTCGACGACGGGCGGAACGGTCGGCGAACTGCTCGATGCCGCCATGGACCCGACGATCAGCTACGACGACCTCGCGGTCATCCGCGACCTCTGGCCCGGCAAGATCGTGATCAAGGGCGTGCAGAACGTCGAGGACTCCAAGCGACTCATCGACGCCGGCGTCGACGGGATCATCCTCTCCAACCACGGCGGGCGCCAGCTGGACCGGGCTCCCGTGCCGTTCCACCTGCTGCCCGAGGTCGTGCGCGAAGTCGGCGCCGACGCGACCGTCATGATCGACACGGGCATCATGAACGGCGCCGACATCGTCGCCGCGATCGCGATGGGCGCGAAGTTCACGCTCATCGGCCGCGCGTATCTGTACGGGCTCATGGCGGGCGGACGCGCGGGCGTCGACCGGACGATCACGATCCTGCGCGACGAGATCGAGCGCACGATGAAGCTCCTGGGCGTCTCGTCGCTCGCCGAGCTCGAGCCGCGGCACGTGACGCAGCTCACGCGGCTGCTGCCGCTGGCCGGCGGTCCCGCGGCAGCCGAGGCCGGGGGAGCACCGCGTGTGCGCGCTGCCTCGCACGAGGCCAAGACCCCGGCCTGACGCTCGCAGGCGGGGACGCCGATGTTGATGCGTCGCGCTGCGCCGGCGTAGCTCGGGTCGCGTTACCCGGCGTAGTTCGGGTCGCGCTCCCGAAATCTGCGCGCGCTACCGATGTGGCGGGTCGCGCCGCCGCGCAGAGTTCGGGTCGCGCTACCGAATCCTGCGTACGCTCCCGATGTGGTGGGTCGCGCTACCGAAACCTGCGTGCGCTCCCGATGTGGTGGGTTGCACTGCGCGGCAGAGTTCGGGTCGCGCTACCGAAACCTGCGCGCGCTACCGATGTGGTGGGTCGCGCTGCGCGGCAGAGTTCGGGTCGCGCTACCGAATCCTGCGTACGCTCCCGATCTGAGTGGTCGCGCTACCGAAACCTGCGCGCGCTACCGAGAGAACGATCGCGGCGGCAGGTTTTGGTAGCGCGACGGTGGCAGGGGAGCGCGACGGTCGCGGGGTAGCGCGACGGTGGCGGGGTAGCGCGACGGTGGTGGGCAGCGCGCGGCTGAGCGGGTAGCGCGCGGCTGAGGCGCCGCGCGCGAGGAGTGAGCGGCGCCTCAGCGCGGGGGCAGGGTGGGGATCAGCTCGTCGAGCAGCGCCGCGGTGTCTTCCCAGCCCTCGACGGCGCGGCACTCGACGCCCATTGCGAGGACGGGGTAGTCGTTGCCGTCGGGGTCCAGGCGATCGCCGACGAAGAGCATGTCCTCGAGCGGGATGCCGGTCTGCTCGGCCAGCTGCCGCATGCCATAGGCCTTGTCGATCCCGCGATGCGTGATGTCGACCGACGTCGAACCGCCCGAGCGCACTTCGAGATCGGACAGGCGCTCGGCGACGGCGGCGCGCAGCGTGTTCTTCTTCGCGCCGGTCGGATCCCATGCCGTCTTGGCCTCGAGGGGAGCGCGCTGCCCGAGCGCCGAGAACGTGATCTGCGATCCGCGGTCTTCGAGGATGTCTCCCCAGGGCTCGGGTTCCCACAGGCCCAGGCGGCGTGCTTCGGATTCGACCGCGGCGAGTGCGCGGGTCTTCTCGTCGTCGGTCAGCGCGTGGGCGTAGACCGTCACGACGCCCTCCGGCGCGAGCCGGTAGTACTGCGTGCCGCACGTGGGCAGCAGGTGGAAGGCGTCGAGGCAGCGATTCGCGGCATCCGGCAGTCGATCGATGACCTGGGCCGTGAACTGGGCGAGCTGGCCACCCGAGATGATCGCCACCTCGACGCGCTCGGCGAGAGCGACGAGCAGGTCGCCGATGCGCGGATCGATCGCGCTCTTGGACGGTGCGAGGGTGTCATCGAGGTCGAAGGCGACGAGACGGACGGTCACTGCATCCTCCGAGAAAGATCTGGTCGGGGTGACAGGATTTGAACCTGCGGCCTCTTCGTCCCGAACGAAGCGCGCTACCAAGCTGCGCCACACCCCGTCGCCGCTCGCACGGCAACCCCACGAGTCTACCCGATCGGCGAGAGTGCTTCGAACGCCGTCAGCCGCGCGGCAGAAGCGTGAGCAGCGACGCTTCGGGACGGCACGCGAATCGCACGGGAGCGTAGATCGAATGCCCCAGGCCCGCGCTCACGTTGAGGGGAACGACGCGTCCGTCGTGCGCCCAGGCACTGAGCCCGCGCGCCTGATCGAGGGGGATGTCGCAGTTGGCGACGAGGGCGCCGACTCCGGGCAACCGCACCTGCCCGCCGTGCGTGTGCCCCGCGAGGAGCATGTCGGCACCGAGATCGGTGAACGCGTCGAGCACGCGGCGATAGGGAGCGTGCGTCACGCCGATCGTGAGATCGGCCGTGCCGTCCGCGCGCAGTTCGTCGAGGCGTGGAGGCAGGGCGCCGAGCCGGTCCCAGGAGCGGTGGGCATCACGCACGCCGAAGGCGTCGATGCGCAGATCGCCGGCATGCAGAGATCCGGCGTCGTTGTTCAGGTCGAGCCAGCCGAGGTCGTCGCGCAGATAGGCATCGAGCGCCGCGGTGTCGAGGTCGACCTCGGTGCGCGTGATCTTCGAGGGGCCGCTGAAGTACTTGAACGGGTTGCGCGGGCTCGGCGCCGTGTGGTCGTTCGAGCCGTGCACGAAGACACCCGGCACGCCGCGGAGCGGGTCATAGGCACGGCGGATGCCGCGCAGCCCGTCGGCGTGCCCGAGGTTGTCGCCCGTGTCGACGACGAGATGGGGTTCGAGCTCGGCGAGCCGGGCGATCCACTGCTGCTTGCGGTGCTGCCAGGGTGCCATGTGGGCGTCCGAGATGTGCAGGATGCGCAGGGGCGCGGCACCCGGCGGAAGCAGCCGCAGTTCGTGGGTGCGCAGCGTGAACAGGTACCGCTCGATGCCGATGCCCCACACTGTGGCTCCGGCGCCGAGCGCCCCCACGATCCCGAGGGTCGCGAGAGCGCTCGAGCGGGCCGAGCCGATCAGCACTTGCGGGCGGCGTAGTTCACGGAGACGGCCGAGTTGCGGTTCAGGACGGTGCCGGCGGCGGGGTCGGTGGCCGTCACGCGTCGTCCGTCGCCGTCGATGTCGCCGTTCTCGGTGCACGTGCCGTCCGAGACGTTGCCGAAGCCCGCATCACGCAGTCTTCCCTTGGCTTCGTTCAGCGATGCTCCGCTGACGTCGGGCACCGCGACACCCTGCCCGTTGCTGGGGCGGATCGTGACCGTCGTGCCGGCGGGTACCCGGCCTGCGCCGGGGTCCTGCTGGGCGACGGTGCCTGATGCCTCGGTGCCGTCGACGGGGTCGCCGACGTTGACCGAGAAACCTGCTCCCTCGAGCTCGGCGCGGGCTTGATCGACCGACATTCCCACGACGTTCGGGAGGTCGCGCAGCACCTGGCGGGTCAGCTCGCCGTACTCACGCGAGAACTGGTCGCCGCCGTAGAGCTGGTTGGCGGCGAACTGGGTCTGCCGCGCCAGGGGGTAGCGCATGTCAGCGAGACGGTAGCCGTTGGCGTACTTGCGGAAGATGTCGCCGAACCCGTCGCTGTTGCCGACCCACGCCGCCGTCGAGACGCGCGTCGAGGACTCGACCATCCAGGACTGGTACTCCTCGTGCGAACCGGTCTTGCCGAGCACGGGGGCGTTGCGCGGGTTCGCGCCCGAGCCCGTGCCGCCGTTCATGACGCCCGCCAGGGCGAGGGCCGCGGTCGAGGCGACCGCCGGCTCGAGCACGGTCGTGCACGTGCGCTCGGGGATCGGCAGCTCGACGCCGTCGAAGTCGACGACGCGGTCGATGACCTTGGGCTGGCAGTAGACGCCGTTGTTGGCGACCGTGCCGTACGCGCCGGCCATCGCGACCGGTGAGATGTTGTCGTCACCGATCACGTTGTTCGCGTACTTCATCTCGATCGGCCGTCCGTCACCGGTCTGCACGCCCATCTTGGTCGCGATCTTGGCGATGTCGCACAGGTCGAGCTGCTCGGCCATCGCGAGATAGCCGGAGTTGAGCGACGTCGAGGTGAACCGCATCGGGGTGCCGACCCAACCGCCGGCGTTGCCGAAGTTGCCGATTCTGTCGCGCGCGACGTTGACCCAGTCGCCCGTGCACGAGTTCGTCATGCGTGGGAAGACGCGGTTGACGCCGTTGATCGTCTCGTTGACCGACTTGCCCGCCTCGAGCCAGCCGAGGAGCGTGAAGATCTTGAACGTCGAGCCGACGTTGAACCCGCCGGACTTGCCGGTCACCTGGTCACCCGCGTAGACGAGCGAGGAGTAGTTCGGGTCGGCGGCGAGGTTGGCATCTTCGGTGAACAGTGTGTTCTGCGCGATCGAGAGGATGCGCCCGGTCGTGTTGTCGATGCTGACGGTCGATGAGCCCAGGCGCCCGGTCTCGCGTCCCGTCCAGCCCTCAGCCGACGTGGGCACGATTTCGCGCATGGACTGTTCCGCGGCGGCCTGCATGCGCGGGTCCATCGTGATGTAGACCTTGAGGCCGCCGCGCTGCAGCGTGCGCATGCGGTCGTCGGGGGTCTCGCCGAACGCTTCGTCGGAGAGGATCGTGTTCTTGACGTACTGGCAGAAGTACGCGGCGCCGCCGGCCGCGGCGCATCCGATCGTGGGCGCCTGGATGTTCGGAGTGATGGGCTCGATGACGGCGGCGACGTACTCGTCGTGGGTGATCTTGCCGTCGCCGAGCAGGCGGCTGAGCACGTACAGCTGGCGACCCTTCGTCGCGCTGTAGGGGTCGGCCGCCGCGACGTACTGCTCCTCGGTGATGGTGCCGTCGTTGAGGAGGGCCTTGAGCGGTCCGAACTGCGCCTCGTCGATGTCGTCGATGATGCCGTCGGCCGCCTTGTTGTAGGCGTTGCCGTCGCGGTCGAAGATCGAGCCGCCGACCTTGTCGAAGCGGTACGTGTTGGGGTTCTGCACGATGCCGGCGAGCGTCGCCGCCTGCGAGACGTTCAGGTCAGCCGCCGAGACACCGAAGTAGAAGCGTGCCGCGGCGTCGACGCCGTAGTTCTGTCCGCCGAAGTTGGCGATGTTGAGGTAGCCGAGCAGGATGTCGTTCTTGGAGTACTTCTGCTCGAGCGAGATGGCGTAGCGCATCTCCTGCAGCTTGCGCTGGATGCCCTCGGCGCCCTGTGCCGTCGTGGCATCCGACCAGCATTCGGTGAGCACCTGCTCGCGGGACTTCTCTTCGGTCGCGGTGGCGTTGGCCTCGCAGCGCTGCACGAGCACGTTCTTGACGTACTGCTGGCTGATCGACGAGCCACCCTGCGTCTCGCCGCCGCCCTGCACGTTGGACAGCACGGCGCGCGTCGTGCCGATGAGGTCGACCCCGCCGTGCTGGTAGTAGCGGGGGTCCTCTGACGAGAGGATCGCGTCGTAGAAGACGGTCGCGACCTCGTTGAACTCGACGGGGGAGCGGTTCTGGTCGTAGAACTTCGCGAACTCCTGCTCCTCGCCCGTCTCGGGGTTGGTGACGATGAGCGTCGAGGGGAGCATGAGCTTCTCGATGTCGAGGACGCTCGGCAGGTTGTCGAACATGTCGAGCGCACTCGATGCCGCAGCGCCGCTGACGGCGATGGCCGGGGTGACGGTGGCGGTCACGAGAAGGCCCGCGACAGCGCTCAGACCGACCAGACCCGCGAGGCCGCCGAGCACACCGGTGGCCGTTCGTTTCGTTCCAGGCATAGGGTTGATCGTAAGGGAGCTACCTGAGGTTTCCCCCGACGGCGCGTGCGCTTTTGTCGCTGCGATCCGGTCTTCCACCGCTGTTCTTCTGCCATCGAGGAGTCCGTATGACGACGTGGGAGTACCTCACGACGCCCCTGCTCATCCACAACACCGCCGCGATCCTCAACAACTGGGGCAAGCAGGGCTGGGAGCTCGTGCAGGTCGTGCCGGGTCCTGAGGGCGGTCTCGTCGCCTACTTCAAGCGTCCCACCGGCGGCGGCGCCGCCAATGCGGGACTGGATGCCGCGGCCGCCGCCGCGACGCAGTTCGAGGGAGCCTGACCATGACTGTTTCCACCCGACTCACCGAGCTCGGCATCGAGCTGCCCGAGGTCGTCCCGCCCGTCGCGGCGTACGTCCCCGCCAAGGCGCACGGCGACCTCGTCTACACGGCCGGTCAGCTGCCGATCGTCGCGGGGTCGCTGCTGGCGACCGGCAAGGTCGGCGAGGGCGCCGGCCTGGTGGCGGCATCCGATGCTCAGGGCTACGCGCGTCAGTGCGCGCTCAACGCGATCGCGGCGGCCGCTGCCGCCGTCGGCGGCGTCGACCGCCTTTCGGGCGTCGTCAAGGTGACCGGCTTCGTCGCCTCGGTGCCCGAGTTCACCGGCCAGCCCGGCGTCATCAACGGCGCGAGCGAGCTGCTCGCCGAGGTCTTCGGCGACACGGGCGCTCACGCCCGCTCGGCCGTCGGCGTGTCGGCCCTGCCGCTGGACGCTCCCGTCGAGGTCGAGGTCGTCTTCTCCGTCGCCTGACCCCCTGACCCTCTGACCGCGAGACTGCAACGGGGCGCCGAAACCGCGGGGTTACCCCGCTGTCTCGGCGCCCCGTTGCAGTCTCGGCGTCAGTGGCGAGGGGACGCCGGGGGTCAGCGCACCTGAGCGCTGATGACCGACATCACGGCGGTGTCGGCGAGGGTCGTCGTGTCGCCGACCTCGCGGCCCTCGGCGACGTCGCGCAGCAGGCGCCGCATGATCTTGCCCGAGCGGGTCTTGGGCAGCTCGTCGACGATGTACACGTCGCGCGGTCGCGCGATCGGGCCGATCTGCTCGCCGACCCACTGCCGCAGCAGCTGCGCGAGGCCCTTGGGTGCATGCTCGGCGAGGTAGCTCTGCTTGATGATGACGAACGCCGCCACGGCCTGACCGGTCGTCTCGTCGGCCGCCCCGACGACGGCGGCCTCGGCGACGGCCTCGTTGCCCACGAGGGCCGACTCGATCTCGGTCGTGGACAGGCGGTGGCCGGACACGTTCATGACGTCGTCGACGCGTCCGAGCAGCCACACGTCACCGTCGTCGTCGAGACGCGCGCCGTCGCCGGCGAAATAGTAGCCCTGGTCCTGGAACTTCGACCAGTACGTCTCGACGAATCGGTCGGGGTCGCCCCAGATGCCGCGCAGCATGCTCGGCCAGGGTTCGGTGACCACGAGCAGTCCACCGTTGCCGTTGCCGACGTGCGAGCCGTCCTCGTCGACGACGTCGATCGAGATGCCGGGGATCGGCACTTGCGCCGACCCCGGCTTGGTCTCGGTGATGCCCGGCAGCGCCGAGATCATCGTCGCGCCCGTCTCGGTCTGCCACCACGTGTCGATGATGGGCGCCGCCTTGCCTCCGATGACCTTGCGGTACCACATCCACGCCTCGGGGTTGATGGGTTCGCCGACCGAGCCGAGCAGGCGGATCGACGAGAGGTCGTACTTCTTGGGCACGGAGCGCCCGATCTTCATGAACGAGCGGATGGCCGTGGGAGCGGTGTAGAAGATCGTGACGCCGTACTTCTCGATGATCTCCCACCACCGGCCGGGGTGCGGAGTGTCGGGCGTGCCTTCGTAGAGCACCTGTGTCGCGCCGTTGGCGAGCGGCCCGTACGTCACGTACGTGTGACCGGTGACCCAGCCGATGTCGGCGGTGCACCAGAACACGTCGGTCTCGGGGCGGATGTCGTGCACGACCTTGTTGGTGAAGGCGGCCTGCGTGAGGTAGCCGCCCGACGTGTGCAGGATGCCCTTGGGCTTTCCGGTCGTGCCCGAGGTGTACAGGATGAACAGAGGGTTCTCGGACGGGAAGCCCTGAGCCTCGTGCTCGGCCGGAGCCTGCGGCACGACGTCGTGCCACCACAGGTCGCGGCCCTCGGTCCAGTCCACGTCGTTCTCGCCGCGGCGCACGACGAGGACGTGCTCGACGGTCTCCTGCACGCCCGACCCGTTGCGGTCGGCGAGGGCCTGGTCGACGGCGGGCTTGAGCGGCGAGACCTTGCCCTTGCGATATCCGCCGTCGGCGGTGATGACGAGCTTGGCGCCCGCGTCGTCGATGCGCGAGCGCAGACTGTCGGCCGAGAACCCGCCGAAGACGACGGAGTGGATCGCGCCGATCCGCGCGACGGCGAGCATCGCGGCGATCGCCTCGGGGATCATCGGCAGGTAGATGGCGACGCGATCGCCCGCGCCGACGCCGAGGTCGCCGAGCACGTTCGCGAGGCGCTTGACCTCGTCGGTGAGCTCCGCATACGTCACGGTGCGGGAATCGCCCGGCTCGCCCTCCCAGTGCAGTGCGACGCGGTCGCCGTTGCCGGCCTCGACGTGCCGGTCGAGGCAGTTGTACGCGACATTCAGCTCACCGTCGTCGAACCACTTCGCGAACGGCGGGTTCGACCAGTCGAGCACGTCGGTGAACGGCTTGTGCCAGTGCAGTTCGCGCGCCCGTGCCGCCCAGAAGGCGTCGCGGTCGGCGGCGGCCTCGTCGTACAGCGCCCGTGTCGCGACGGCGTCGGCGGCGAACGCCTCGGAGGGGGCGAATCGGCGCGTCTCGTTCAGCAGGTGGTCGATCTGGCTGCCCGTGGTGATGTCGCTCATCGGTCGCGCTCCTTTGCTGCGGTGGGGGTCGTTCCGGACACCGGTGACCTCGACGAGGCAATCTACCGGCGGTGCTGCGGACCCACTACCTCCGATAGTGGGTGGCGGACACGACCGATATATCACTCTGAATACTTCTCCAGGTGTTGGGTGCGGCCCGACGCGTCGCTTATGCTCGGGACCGGCCGAACATTCGATTCTGGCATTCGACACCGCACATCCCCCGACGAGCGGTGTCTGGGGTGGCGGCATCCCATTCCCCCCATGGGATGCCGCCACTCCGTCTCTCCGGCTCCTCCACAGACGTGGGAGCCGGTGAGACTGTCCACGGATGCCGCCACCACGGGCCGCGGCGCCGCTCCGCGCTCGTAGCGTCGATGCATGCCGCAGGCCTTCGTCGTCCAGCCGCGATCGCACGTCGCGGTCGACGACGGAGCACGCGAGCGGCCGGTCGCCCGGCGTGCCGCGGCACGGGCGCGGCATCCCGTTCTCGCTCCTTTCGCGCCGTACCTCGACGATCCGGATGTGACCGACCTGTTCGTCAACGGTGCGGCGGGGCTCTTCGTCGACCGGGGCGACGGCCCCGTCGCGGTGGGCGGTTGGCGCGCCGCCGAAGAAGACGTGCGCGAACTCGCCGTCTCTCTCATCGGCCTCGGGGGCCGCCACATCGACGATGCGACGCCGTGCGTCGACGTGCGGCTCGGTGACGGCCTGCGGGTGCACGCCGTCCTGCCGCCCGTGGCCGAAGGTACGACGATCTCGATCCGGGTGCCGCGCGTCGAGGATCCGACCCTGCCGTCGCTCGAAGCGCGCGGCATGTTCGACGCCGCGGGCCGTGCGCTGCTGGAGTCGCTCGTCGCGCGGCGCGAGAACGTGCTCGTGACGGGGGCCGCGGGCGCCGGCAAGACGACGCTCCTCGCCGCGCTGCTGGCCGGTGCCCCGGCGACCGAGCGCATCGTCACGGTCGAAGACGTCGCCGAGCTGCGCTTCGCGCATCCGCACCACGTGCGGCTCGAGGCACGGCAGCCCAATCTCGAGGGCGCCGGCGGTGTCGACCTCGCACGTCTCGTGCGCGAAGCGCTGCGGATGCGCCCCGACCGACTCGTCGTGGGGGAGTGCCGCGGGGCCGAAGTGCGCGAGCTGCTGTCGGCGCTCAACACGGGCCACGACGGCGGAGCGGGCACGCTCCACGCGAACAGCCTGGCCGACGTGCCCGCCCGTCTCGAAGCGCTCGGCGCTCTGGCGGGCCTGGGCGACGAGGCGCTGGCGCGTCAGGTGGCCAGCGCCATCGGCGTCGTGCTGCACGTGACGCGCCGCGCCGACGGCACGAGAGTGCTCGCGGGGGCGGGGCGCCCCGTCGTCGCCGACGGACGTCTCGCGATCACGATGATGGAGCTGACGTGAAGGGCGCGGATGCTGCGGCGGTCGCCGACACGGTGCTGCGGCTCGCCGTGCTGCTGCAGGCCGGCGTCGCCCCCGCCCGCGCGTGGGGCCATCTCGCCGAGGCGGGCGACCCGCACGCGCTGTCGGTCCACCGTGCGCTCGAGCACGCCGCGTCGCCGGCCGCGGCGATCGCGGCGGCGGGCGAGACGCCGCCCGAGCCGCGTCGGCGGTTTGCTCGGCGGCATCCGTCCGCGTCCGGGGCGGCACGCGCGTGGCGAGACGTCGCTGCGGCGTGGACCATCGCGACGACGGTCGGAGCGCCGCTGGCCGAGACCCTGCGCGGGCTCGCGGTGGCGTTGCGCGATGCGCAGGAGGCCGCCGACGACGTGCGCGTCGCGCTGGCCGAGCCCACCGGCACGGCGAAGCTCATGGCCTGGTTGCCGCTCGTCGCCGTCGTGCTCGGCGTCGCCCTCGGGTTCGACACCGTCGCGACGCTCGCGACGAACCCGTTCGGTATCGGATGCCTCGTCGCGGGCGTCGTCCTGATGGTGATCGCCCACCGCTGGAGCGGGGCACTCGTTCGGGCGGCCGGCGGGGCGGACGGCATTCCCGGGCTCGACGCCGATCTGCTCGCGATCGCGCTGAGCGGCGGCGTCTCGATCGAGCGGGGGCGCCGGCTCGTCGAGCGCGCGTCGGGCGAGCCGACGGCGGCGACGACCGAGGGCATCCTCGCGCTGTCCGCGTCGGCGGGTGTTCCCGCCGTCGAGCTCCTGCGGGCGTCCGCGGCGCTCGCACGGCATCGCGCGCGGGTCGAGGGGCGCTTGCGCTCGGCTCGGCTGTCGATGCGGCTGCTGCTCCCGCTCGGCGTCTGCACCCTGCCCGCCTTCCTTCTGCTCGGTGTCGCGCCGATGCTCCTGAGCGTCGGCTCGGCGCTGCCGCTCAGTCTCTGATCGTGCCCACCGTCCGCCTCGAGAAAGCAGAGTCGTCATGACCTCCACCCGAATCGCCCGTCCGCCCCGCCTCACCCGCCGTCGTGCCGCGCGGCTCTTCGCCGACGACACGGGCGCGGCGACCGCGGAGTATGCGATCGCGACGATGGCCGCCGTCGCGTTCGCAGGACTGCTCGTCGTCATCATGCGCAGCGACGAAGTCCGCGGCATCCTGACCGATCTCGTGCGACGTGCGCTGACCGTGGCATGAGGGCGCGCGCGATCCGTGACGACACGGGCGCGGTCGCGGCCGAGTTCGCCGTCGCGCTTCCGGCGATCGTGCTCGTGCTGCTGCTCGCGGCGGGCGCCCTGGGTGCCGCGTCGCGGCACGTGCGACTGCAGGATGCCGCCGCCGACGCCGCGCGGATCCTCGCGCGCGGCGACCCCGCCTCGCGCGCGACGTCGGCCGTCGCGTCGGCGGTGCCGGGTGCGGGGGTCGCCGTGCACCAGGACGGTGATGTCGTCTGCGTCACGGCGACGGCGCCCGCCCTGCTCGCCCTCACGCTGACGGCGACGGGCTGCGCCCTGGCGGGCGGTCGCTGATGGCGGCGGTCCCCGCCGTCGTCGGGGTCGTCGCGGCCGTCGCGCTGCTCGCGACGGGGCTCGCCGCGGCCGGGGGAGCTGCGGTGTTCGGGCAGCGCCTGGCGGGTGCGGCGGATGCCGCGGCGCTCGCGGCTGCGGATGCGGCATCCGGTGCTGCGGCGGGTGTTCCGTGCGAACGGGCCGCGCAGCTCGCGGCTCTCGGCGGCGCGACGCTGGCGACGTGCGATGTCGACGGGCTCATCGCGACGGTGTCGGTCACGGGGCGCTTCGGCGTGTTCACCGGCACCGCCGCGGCGCGCGCGGGGCCTCCTTCCCAGAGCCCGTGACGCGCGGCTCCCAGCGTGCACTGGGTATTGCGGCGTGTATGGTGTGCGACGTAGAAAGGACGGCTGCATTGGCACAAGGCAAGAAGCTCGTCATCGTCGAGTCCCCGACCAAGATGCGGTCGATCCAGGGATACCTCGGCGACGATTATGAGGTGCTCAGCTCGGTAGGGCACATCCGCGATCTGGCGGATCGCAAAGCCATTCCGGCCGAACTCAAGAAGACGTCGGTCGGCAAGTACTCGATCGACATCGAGAACGGGTTCACCCCTTTCTATGTGGAGTCCGAGCGCGGCAAGAAGACCGTCGCCGAACTCAAGCGCGCTCTGAAGGGCGCCGACGAGCTCCTGCTCGCCACCGATGAGGACCGCGAGGGCGAAGCCATCGCGTGGCATCTGCTCGAGACGCTCAAGCCCAAGGTTCCCGTCAAGCGCATGGTCTTCCACGAGATCACGAAGGATGCCATCCGCGCAGCCGTCGACAACACGCGCGAACTCGATGTCGCGCTCGTCGACGCGCAGGAGACGCGCCGCATCCTCGACCGCCTCTACGGCTGGGATGTCTCCGACGTCACCCGTCGCAAGGTCGGCCAGGGAACCTCGGCCGGCCGGGTCCAGTCCGCCGCGACGCGTCTGGTCGTCGACCGGGAGCGCGAGCGCATGGCGTTCATCTCGGCCTCGTACTGGGACCTCGAGGCGCTCGCCGCCATCAACGAGCCGCAGGGGGCGTCGTTCACGACGCGTCTGGCCCGCCTCGGTGGTGCGGCGCTGGCGCGCGGCACCGACTTCGACGACCGGGGTGAGCTGAAGAAGGCCGTCGTCGTCCTCGACGAGGCCCGCGCCCGTTCGCTCGCCGAAGCCGTGGCCGCTGTGGGTGCGGCATCCGTGTCGAACCTCGAAGCCAAGCCGGGAACGCGCAGCCCCAAGCCCCCCTTCACGACCTCGACGATGCAGCAGGAAGCCGGTCGCAAGCTCTCGATGAGCGCGAAGCACGCCATGAGCGTCGCGCAGCGCCTGTACGAAAAGGGCTTCATCACCTATATGCGCACCGACTCGACGGCGCTCGGCGCGCAGGCCGTGCAGGCTGCGCGCGCGCAGGCCGTCGCCCTGTATGGCGAGAAGGCCGTGCCGCTGAACCCGCGCGTCTACCGCAGCAAGAGCAAGAACGCGCAGGAGGCGCACGAGGCGATCCGTCCCTCGGGCGATGACTTCCGCACGCCGTCGTCGGTGTCCGCGCAGCTCGATCGCGATGAGCAGCGCCTGTACGACCTCATCTGGAAGCGCACGATGGCCAGCCAGATGGCTGACGCGAAGTACGAGACGACGACCGTGACGCTCACGGTCGACGCCGCGGGCGAGCAGGCCGAGTTCACGGCGTCGGGCACCGTCTACACGTTCAAGGGCTTCCTCGAGGCGTATGAAGAGGGGCGCGACGAGAAGCGCGCCGACGCCCACAAGGCCGACGACCAATCGCTGCCCGTCATGGCGGTCGGTGACACGCTGCGGCTGAAGGACGTCGAGCCCAAGGGCCACGCGACGAGCCCCAAGCCGCGCTACACCGAGGCGAGCCTCGTCAAGGCGCTCGAAGAGAAGGGCATCGGTCGCCCCTCGACGTTCGCGAGCATCATCGATGTCATCCTCGACCGCGGCTACGTCACCAAGCGCGGCCAGGCTCTCGTGCCCAGCTGGCTCGCGTTCAGCATCGTGCGTCTGCTCGAGCAGCACTTCGCCGACCTCGTCGACTACGACTTCACGGCGGCGCTCGAAGACGACCTCGACGCGATCGCGCGCGGTGAGCAGAAGCGGGCGGAGTGGCTGCACTCGTTCTACTTCGGCTCGGAGTCCCACACGGGCCTGCGCAAGATCATCGACAACCTCGGCGAGATCGACGCGCGTGAGCTGAATGCGACGAAGATCACGGATGCCGCAACCGTGCGGTTCGGCCGCTACGGGCCGTACCTCGATGTGATCGACCCCGAGAACCCCGAGGCCGATCCGCGCCGGGTCAACCTGCCCGACGACCTCGCCCCCGACGAGTTGACACCCGAGAAGGCGCAGGAGCTCATCGACGCTCCCGTCGCGGGCAACCGCGTGCTCGGCGAGAATCCCGAGAACGGCCGGCTCATCGTCGTCAAGGACGGCCGCTTCGGTCCGTACCTCGAGGAGGAGATCCCCGAGCCCGAGGTCGCCGTCGATGAGGCGACGGGCGAGGTCACGGCTCCGAAGAAGAAGACGACCAAGAAGGATGCCGCGCCCAAGCCGCGCCGCGCGTCGCTGTTCAAGTCGATGTCTCCCGAGACGATCGAGCTCGACACGGCGCTCCAGCTGCTCGCGCTGCCGCGCGTCGTCGGCACCGATCCCGAGTCGGGCGACGTCATCACGGCGCAGAACGGTCCGTACGGCCCGTACCTCAAGAAGGGCACCGACTCGCGCACGATCGACAGCGAGGAGCTCATCTTCGACATGACGCTCGAGCAGGCTCTGGCGATCTACGCGCAGCCGAAGTACGGTGCGCGTCGCGCCTCGAGCGCCCTCAAGGAGTTCGAGAACGATCCGGTCAGCGGCAAGCCGATCCGCATCCGCGACGGCCGGTTCGGCGCGTACGTCACCGACGGTGAGACGAACGTGACGATTCCGCGTGGTCAGATGCCCGACGACATCACGTACGAGATCGCGGTGCAGATGATCGCGGACAAGCGCGCGAAGGGCCCCGCGCCGAAGCGCAAGACGACGACGCGCAAGGCCCCGGCGAAGAAGAAGTGAGCCTTCGGCAAGCTCAGGGACCGGGGGGCGCGGCTCCGGGACCGGGACCGGGACCGACCGCATGGGGCCTGTTCGTCACGCTCGAGGGCGGTGACGGCGTCGGCAAGTCGACGCAGGCGGCGCTGCTGGAGGAATGGCTCGCGCAGCGCGGCAGCACTGTCGTGCGCACACGCGAACCGGGCGGGACCGAGGTGGGCGTGCTCGTGCGCGACATCGTCCTGCACCACCGGGGCGAGATCGCGCCCCGCGCCGAGGCGCTGCTGTACGCCGCCGACCGCGCGCATCACATCGAGACGCTCGTTCGTCCCGCGCTGGATCGTGGCGACGTCGTCATCCAGGACCGCTACCTCGACTCGTCGGTCGCGTATCAGGGCGCCGGCAGGGTGCTCGGCCGCGACGAGGTGCGCGACCTTTCGCTGTGGGCGACGGGGGGTCTGCTGCCCGATCTCACGGTGCTGCTCGACCTCGATCCCGAGGTCGCCCGGGCGCGACTCGTCGCCGACGACAAGCCCTTCGATCGGCTCGAAGCCGAGAAGCACGCCTTCCACGCCCGCGTGCGCGAGGAGTTCCTCGCCCTCGCGGCGGCCGAACCCGAGCGCTTCCTCGTCGTCGATGCGGCTCTCGCCCCCGACGAGATCGCGCGGTTCGTCCGTGACCGCGTCGAGGCGCTGCTCGCGTGAGCGTTGTCCGGACGAGTCCCGTCGGAACCCCCGGTTAGGCTGACTGCATGGATGCCACGGCGATCGCGACCGCCGCGAGCGATGTCCCCTGGGGCGCGGTGTGGGGCCAGGATGATGCCCTCGCGGCGCTGCGAGCGGCGGCATCCGATCCGGCCGACATGACCCACGCGTGGCTCATCACGGGTCCGCCGGGCTCGGGGCGTTCGACGCTCGCGTACGCCTTCGCGGCGGCGCTCATCGCCGAGCCGGGCGACGAGCAGGCCATGCGGCAGGTGCTTGCGGGAACGCATCCCGACCTGACGACGCTGCGCACCGAGGGCGTCATCATCTCGATCAAAGACGCCCGTGCGCTCGTCGAGCGCTCGTACTTCGCGCCGTCGCTCGGCCGGTATCGCGTCATCGTGATGGAGGATGCCGATCGGATGGCCGAGCGCACGTCGAACGTGCTGCTGAAGGCCCTCGAAGAGCCGCCCGAGCGCACTGTCTGGGTGCTGTGCGCGCCGAGCGATGCCGACCTGCTTCCCACCATCCGCTCGCGCGTGCGCACGCTGCGTCTGCGCGACCCCGACATCGCCGACGTCGCGCGGCTCATCGCCCAGCGCACGGGCGCCGACGCGGAGCTCGCCGAGCAGTCGGCCCGCCACGCGCAACGGCACATCGGCATGGCGCAGCGCCTGGCGACGGATGCTGCCGCGCGCGAGCGGCGCGACGAGACGCTGCGGTCCGTGCTCGCGGTGCGCGGGGTCGGCGACGCCGTCGAGGTGGCCGGCCGCGTCGTGCAGCTCGCGACCGACGACGCCAAGGCGCTCACGGTCGAGCGCGATGAGGCCGAGCGCGAGGGGTTGCGACGCACGCTCGGCATCGCGCCGGGCGCGAGCGTGCCCCCGGCCGTGCGCGCGCAGCTGTCGGCGCTCGAGGACGAGCAGAAGCGCCGCGCGACGCGGAGCCTCCGCGACGGCATCGATCGGGTGCTCACCGATCTGCAGTCGCTCTTCCGCGACGTGCTCATGATCCAGTACGCGCGCACCGACGACCTCGTCAACCGTGAACTCGTCGACGACCTGCACGCGCTCGCCCGGGCGTGGTCGATCGAGCGGACGCTCGTCGTGCTCGACCGGATCTCCGAGACGCGCCGCAATCTCCAACAGAACGTCGCCCCCGCCCTCGCCCTCGAGAGCATGCTCGTGACCGTCGCGAGCGGAAGGACCCCGTGACCCGCACCGCCCCCGCCCGCCTCCGTCGAGCCCTGACCGTCGTCTCCGTCGTGGTCGCGGCATCCCTCGCTCTGTCGGGCTGTCTGTACAGCGCGATCCCCGAGCAGGGAGCCCGCCCCACGACGAGCCTGTCGCCGGACACGCAGGGCATCGCCCCCGAACTGCTGCCGTTCTATGAGCAGACGCTGACGTGGACCGACTGCGGCGGGGCGCTGGACTGCACGACGGTGACGGCGCCGCTGGACTGGCAGAACCCCGAGGCTGCCGAGATCGAGCTGTCCGTCATCCGCCAGCGTGCGACGGGCGGCGACGAGCCCCTCGGGTCGCTCCTGACGAATCCGGGCGGTCCCGGGGCGAGCGGTGTCGCGCTCGTGCGCGACGCGGTGTCCTACGCGGTCGGCAACGACCTGGCGGCGGCGTACGACGTCATCGGGTTCGACCCGCGCGGCGTGGGGGAGTCCACCGCCGTGACGTGCTTCGATGCGTCCGAGATGGACGAGTACCTGTTCGGCATCACGCCGGGCGCGCGCGGATCGGCCGAGTGGGAGGCAGCTCTGGCGCAGTCCAACGCGCGCTTCGCCGACGCGTGCGAGGCCAACAGCGACGGCATCCTCGAGTTCATCACGACCGACAATTCGGCGCGCGACATGGATCTGCTGCGCGCGGTCCTCGGCGATCGCACTCTCAACTACCTCGGCTATTCGTACGGCACGTTCCTCGGTGCGACGTACGCGAAGCTGTTCCCCGACCGGGTCGGGCGACTCGTGCTCGACGGAGCGATCGACCCGGCGGTGTCGGGTCTCGACGTCTCGACGACGCAGGCTCTCGGTTTCGAATCGGCGCTGCGGGCCTACATGGCCGACTGCCTGGAGGGCGGGGACTGCCCGTTCCGGGGGACGCTGGATGAGGCGATGACAGATCTCGGAACGCTGCTGGCGAGCGCCGACCGGCGGCCGATCGAGAACGCCGACGGTCGCATGCTCGGCGCGGATTCGCTCATGACGGCGATCATCGCCGCGCTGTACTCCGCCGATTCGTGGCCGTTCCTGACGCAGGCGCTCACGGCTGCGCTCGAGGGTGACGCGCAGACGGCGTTCCTGCTCGCGGACTTCTACTACAACCGCGAGGCCGGGGAGTATCTGGACAACCAGACCGAGGCGTTCTCGACGTACAACTGCATGGACTATCCCGATGACACGACCGAGGCCGAGGCGGACGCCTCGAAGGCCCGCATCGCGGCGGATGCACCGACCATCGCGCCGTACTGGTCGGGTCCGGACCCGTGCGCCACGTGGCCGTATGCCCCGACGGGCGTGCGCGAACCGATTGCGGCCGAGGGCGCCGCGCCCATCCTCGTGATCGGCACGACCAACGATCCGGCGACTCCGTACGAGTGGTCGGTGTCGCTGGCCGAGCAGCTGTCGTCGGGCGTACTCATCACGCGCGTCGGCGAGGGGCACACGGGCTTCAACAAGGGCAGCGCGTGCGTGGACGATGCCGTTCTGGCGTACTTCCTCGACGGCACGGTGCCGGCGTCCGACGTGCGCTGCGAGTAGTCAGCGCCGCAGCACGCGGCGCGCGAGGGCGTTGCCGAGGAACTGCACGCCCTGCACGATGACGACGATGACGACGACGGCGGCCCAGGTCACCCACGGGTTGAACTGGCGGAACCCGTTCACGATCGCGAACTGGCCGAGCCCGCCGGCGGCGACGACGCCCGCCATCGCGGTCATGTCGACCAGCGCGACGACGATGAACGTGTAGCCGAGGATGAGCGGGCCGAGCGCTTCGCGCGGCACGAGGCGGAAGAGGATGCGGGATCTGCTCGCGCCCGCGGCGCGTGCGGCCTCGATGACACCGGGGCGCACCGTGACGAGGTTCTGCTCGACGATGCGGCCGATCGCGAACATCGACGCGAGCGAGATCGCGAAGACGCCGAATTCGATGCCGATCCCGCGGATGCCCAGGCCGCGCGCGAGGGGCTGCACGGCGGCGAGCAGGATGATGAACGGGATCGGGCGGAATGTGTTCACGACGACGTTGAGCACGCCGAACACCGCCCGATTCGGGAAGAGGCTTCCCGCGCGCGTCGCGTACAGCGCGAGGCCCAGGAGGAGCCCCGCGATGCCGCCGAAGACGAGGCTCAGCGTCACCATGTAGAGCGTCTCGGCCGTCGCAGACCACAACTGCGGCAGCAGTTCGATGAGCCTATCCACGGACGTCCTCCTCGATCAGCGGTGCGAAGGCGGATGCCGCGGCGATCGCCCGTTCGACGGCGTCCTGTTCCCCCGTGAGGGTCAGGGTGAGGTGTCCGAACACGCGGCCCCTGATGTCGTTGATGCCGCCGTGGATGAGTTCGAAGCGCACGCCGTGCGCGGCCAGGGCGGCGAAGACGTCGGACTGCGTGACGTCGCCGTCGCGGATCGTGAACGTCACGATCCTGCCCGGGTGGCGCTGACGCAGCGTCTGCAACTGGTCTCCGCGGGGTACGTCGTCGATGATGCTCGACACGAAGCGTCGCGTGGCCGCGTGCTGCGGTGCCGACAGCACGTCGAAGACCTCGCCCTGTTCGATGATGCGCCCGCGTTCCATGACGATGACGCGGTCGGCGAGAGTGCGGATGACGTCCATCTCGTGCGTGATGACGAGGATCGTGACTCCGAGTTCGCGGTTGACCCGGCCGAGCAGGTCGAGCACTTCGGCCGTCGTGTCGGGGTCCAGCGCGCTGGTGGCTTCGTCAGCGAGCAGGATGCGCGGGCTCGTCGCGAGCGCTCGGGCGATGCCCACGCGCTGGCGCTGTCCGCCCGAGAGCTGCTCGGGGTGATTGCGCGCCTTGTCGGAGAGTCCGACGAAGTCGAGCATCTCGGCGACGCGCGCCGCGATCTCGCCCCGGGGACGGCGGGCGATCTCGAGCGGGTACGCCACGTTCCCGGCCACCGTGCGCGAGTCGAAGAGGTTGAACTGCTGGAAGATCATCCCGATGTCGCCGCGCAGGTCGCGCAGCTCCCGCTCGCGGAGGCGCGTGATGTCGCGTCCGTCGATCTCGACCGTGCCCGACGTCGGGGTCTCGAGGGCGTTCACGAGGCGCAGCACGGTGCTCTTGCCCGCGCCCGAGTAGCCGACGATTCCGCACACTTCGCCCGCCGCGATCTCGAGGTCTACACCGTCGACGGCGGCCACCGGCGGTGCGTTCTTGGCGGCGGCGGGAAAGGTCTTCGAGACCTGCGTGAGTCGGATGAGCGTCATGGGCTTTTCCTCGTGGACGGCGCGCGTGTGCGGCCCGTCCGAGAACGGGCCGCACACGCGGGAAGGTCACTGGTTGGCGCGGATGTCTTCCTCGACCGTGACGAGCGATTCGGCGAGGTCTGCGAGAGGCGTCTTCAGCAGCACGGCGGTGTTCCCCGATGCCTCCTGCACGCCGTCGAGGACCGCCTGGGTGTTCTGGTAGATCTCGACGAGCTTGAGGTAGGTCGGGTTGTCGACGTCGGCCGCGCGCGCCGCGAAGACGTTGACGTAGGGCAGGGCGTTCGGGTCGGCCGGGTCGTCCTGCGCGATCGCATCCGAGAACTGCAGCCCCGCGTCTTCGACGAAGTCGTTGTTCACGATCGCGGCGGCGACATCGGGGAGCGACGTGGGCGTGAGGGCGGCATCGAGTGCTTCGACGACGACCTTCGAGTCGGGCTCGACGTCGGCGACCGTCGAGAAGATCGACCCGCCGCCCTTGAGCTCGATGAGGCCGGCCGACTGCAGCACGAGCAGGCCGCGGGCCTGGTTGCTCTCGTCGTCGGGCACGATGACGGTCGAGCCCTCGGGGATGTCGGCGACGGAGTCGTACTGCGTCGAGTAGAGCCCGAGGGGATAGATCGCGGTCGCACCGATGGGCTGGAGGTCGTCGTCCGCGTTGACGTTGTAGGTGGCGAGATAGACGATGTGCTGGAACTGGTTGAGGTCCAGCTCACCGGCCGACAGGGCCGGGTTCGGCTGCGTGTACTCGGTGAAGTCGACGATCTCGACCTCGATGCCCTCCGCGGCGGCCGCTTCGGCGTATGTCTGCCAGTACGGGTCGCCGGCACCCACGACGCCGATGCGCACGACGCCGCCGTCCTCGGTGGCGGTGCCGGAGCCCGCGTCGGCGGTGTCGGACGTGCCGGATGCGCAGGCTGTGAGCAGCAGCGCGATCGGAAGGGCGAGTGCGGCCGCGGTGACGAATCTGTTGGACATGCGAGTGGCTCCTTGGTGTCAGGCGCCGCGGGGGCGTGCTGACCGCAAGCGCGGAGCCGTTACCGCGCTCGCCTCACCGCGGAACGCCTCCGACTGTACGTCCGCCGGGTCGCGGCATCCGATTCCGTCGTAACACGCCGTCATGCGGGCCGTGTCCGCGAGGAGCTCGACGACCCTGTAGGATTGTTGATCGTGCATCGCGTACGCGAAGCACGCGCCACCTTAGCTCAGACGGCAGAGCGATTCACTCGTAATGAATAGGTCAAGGGTTCGATTCCCTTAGGTGGCTCCGAGAGCGAAGGCCCTCGATCCGGTGGGAACACGGGGTCGAGGGCCTTCGTCGTCGTTCGGAGTGCTCCACTAGCCTGAGATCGTGAACGAGCGCGCGATAGATGCCATCGCCGAGATCTTCACGTGGGTCGGCTTCGGGGCAGCGGTCGTGCTGGCTCTTGCGACCCTCGTCGTCTGGCTCGCCGACGGCTCGTGGTCACTCACTCAGGTCGTCCTCGCCGACGAGCAGGGTCAGCGGAGTGCTCGATGGTTCGGCAGCAGCGGACGAGTCGGACACGCGTGGCTGACCCCCGACCAGCAGGTCGCGCTCGACGGCCGCGACACGGCAGAGGTCTACGTTCGTGTCGGCAGTGATGACCGGGTGCGCCTCACGAAAGGGTCGCCCACGGTGCGGTTTCTGGGATGGCTCACGGTCGGGTTCTTCGCCCTCGGCGTGGTCGCGACGGCGGCATCCATCGTCTTTTTGATGTCCCGGTGAACACGCGTCGGCATTTTGCTAGATAAGCTAGCTATATGTCTTCGCCCCATCATGCGAAATTCTCTCCGTCACGTTGGCTCCGCATCGGTATTCCGGTGCTTCTCGTCCTTCTCTGGACCGTCGGTGGGGCGATAGGCGGTCCCTACTTCGGCAAGGTCGACGAAGTCTCCACGAACGACCGGTCCAGCTTCCTTCCCAGCAGCGCCGATGCTACGCAGGTCAACGAGCGCCTCTCGGAGTTCCTGGGCGGGGACACCATCCCGGCCGTCGTGATCGTCGAGTCGAACGAGGCGCTCACCGACGACCAGTTCGCCGATCTGCAGACGCTCGCCGACGACATCGCCGCGCTCAGCGGCGTGCAGGACGAGATCTCGCCGCCGATCCCCTCCGAAGACGGGGATGCTGCGCAGATCTTCGTGCCGATCGACTCGTCCGCCGACATCGGTGAGACCGTCGCCGAGATGCGCGCGGTCCTGGCCGAGGGCCTGCCCGACGGCCTCGAAGGATGGGTGACCGGGCCGGCCGGCTTCACCGCCGACCTCGTCGAGGGCTTCCTCGGCATCGACGGACTGCTGCTCGCGGTGGCGCTCATCGCCGTCTTCATCATCCTCATCATCGTCTACCGTTCGCCGCTGCTTCCGGTCGTCGTGCTCTTGACGAGCGTGTTCGCGCTGTGCGTCGCGCTGCTCACGGTGTGGTGGCTCGCGTTCGCCGGCATCGTCGTGCTGAACGGCCAGGTGCAGGGCATTCTGTTCATCCTCGTGATCGGCGCGGCCACGGACTATGCGCTGCTCTACGTCGCGAGGTATCGAGAAGCCGTTGCCGAGGGTGCGAAGCGATGGGATGCCACGATCCGTGCCTGGCGCGGCGCCTGGGAGCCGATCCTCGCTTCGGGTGGAACGGTCATCGCCGGGCTCATGTGCCTGTTGCTGTCCGACCTCGCCACGAACCGCGCGCTCGGTCCGATCGCCTCGATCGGCATCGCGTTCTCGATGCTGTCCGCGCTCACGTTCCTTCCCGCCTTGCTCGCGCTCATCGGTCGAGCGGCCTTCTGGCCGTTCGCGCCGAAGGAGGCTCTCGTGATGGTTCCCGACGATCTCAGCAAGCCCGTCAAGGGGATCTGGCCGCGTCAGGCGCGCTTCGTCGCTCGCCATGCGCGGATCGTGTGGATCGTGTCGACGCTCGTGTTGCTCGCCGGTGCTTTCGGCCTGACGCAGCTCAAGGCCGACGGCGTCGCCTCGAGCGACCTCGTGCTGGGTGAGTCGCAGGCTCGAGACGGTCAGGTCGCGCTCGCAGAGCACTTCCCGGCAGGATCGGGGAGCCCCGTATACGTCATCGCGCCCGACGGCGACCTCGCCGAAGTGATCGGACTGCTCGAAGACAACGCGGGCATCGACTCGGTCTCGGCGGCGTCGGAGGATTCGCCGACCGGACAGGCGTCGGTCTCGCTCGAGGACGGCGAGGTCGTCTTCGCCGCGGCGGGCCCTCCCGGCACGCCCGTGCCGGAGCCGACGATTGCCGGCGGCGATGTGCTCATCATCGCGACGCTCACCGATTCGGCTGACTCGGTCGAGGCTGAAGACACCGTCCGCGAGATCCGCGTCGCGCTGAACGACGCGCTCGGAGAGGGTGCCGCCGTCGTCGGAGGCGAGACCGCGACAGACATCGACACGAACGACACGTCGATTCGCGACCGGACGCTCATCATCCCCGTGATCCTGTTGGTCGTGCTGGGGATCCTGATCCTGCTGCTGCGGTCGATCCTGGCGCCCGTGCTGCTCATGGCCACGGTGGTGCTGTCGTTCGGTACGGCGCTGGGTGTCAGTGCGCTCGTCTTCAACGGCATCTTCGACTTCCCCGGCGCGGATCCGGCGGTGCCGCTGTTCGGATTCGTGTTCCTGGTCGCCCTCGGGATCGACTACAACATCTTCTTGATGTCGAGGGTGCGCGAGGAGTCTCTCGTGCATGGGACACGGCGAGGCATCCTGCGCGGGCTGGTGGCGACCGGTGGCGTCATCACCTCAGCCGGGCTCGTGCTCGCGGCGACGTTCGCGGCGCTCGGGGTCATCCCGATCCTGTTCCTCGCGCAGATCGCGTTCATCGTGGCATTCGGTGTGCTGATCGACACCTTCATCGTGCGCTCGCTGCTCGTGCCCGCCCTGTCGTACGACATCGGGCCGGCGATCTGGTGGCCGTCGAAGCTGTCGCGCAAGCCGGAGCCCGTGGGCGTCGGCGGGTCGGGAGCAGCGTCGGTCGATGCCGAGCAGGCGGGTGACGAACTCGTGGGCGATGACGGGCATGCCCTGACACGCGAGGAGTACCGGCGTACGCTCGACTCATGAGCAAGGCGCTGTTCATCGTCGACGTTCAGAACGACTTCACGGAGGGAGGCGCCCTCGGCGTGACCGGTGGTGACGCCGTAGCCGAGGGCATCTCCCGACATCTCGCCGCACACGCGGGGGAGTACGCCCTGATCGTCGCCTCGCGCGATTGGCACGATGCCGACAACGACAACGGGGGTCACTTCGGAGCCGAACCCGACTTCGTCGACTCGTGGCCGGTGCACTGCGTGGCGGGCACGGCGGGTGCGGACTATCACCCCGGGCTGACGACGGATGCTGTCACCCACCACGTCAAGAAGGGGCAGGGCCGCCCGGCCTACAGCCTTTTCGAGGGCGAGACCGAGGACGGCCACACCGTTGCGCGGTTGCTGGAGGAGCACGGTGTGCTCGAGGTGGATGTCACGGGGATCGCGACGGATCACTGCGTGCGGGCCTCGGCGCTGGACGCGATCGCCGTCGGGCGCCGCGTACGGATCTTCACCGATCTCGTCGCGGGCGTCGCGCCGGAATCGACCGAAGCCGCGCTCGCGGAGCTTGCGCACGCGGGGGCGGAGCTCGCCGAATCGGGCGCGTGACGCGCGGGCCGGCGCGCTCAGACGCTGGTCTTCGGGAGGCTCGGGGATAGCTCTCGACAGGTTCAGGGGCCGCCTTTGGCAGGCTGGGGGACCGGTCGTTCGGCAGGCTCGGGGACGGTCCGTTCGGCAGGCTCGGGGGACCGACCCTTCGGCAGGCTCAGGGACCGGTCGTTCGGCAGGCTCGGGGACGGGCCGTTCGGCAGGCTCGGGGGCCGGCGCTTCGGCAGGCTCGGGGGACGGCTGTCCAGCAGGCTGAGGGACCGGCCATCGGCAGGCTGAGGGGCCGACCCTTCGGCGGGCTCGGGGACCGGCCGTTCGGCAGGCTCGGGGACCGGCCCTTCGGCAGGCTCGGGGACCGGCCCTTCGGCAGGCTCGGGGACCGGCCCTTCGGCGGGCTCGGGGACCGGCCGTTCGGCAGGCTCGGGGACCGGCCCTTCGGCAGGCTCGGGGACCGACCCTTCGGCAGGCTCGGGGACCGACCCTTCGGCAGGGCTCGGGGACCGCCCCTTCGGCAGGCTCAGGGACCGCCCCTTCGGCAGGCTCGGGGACCGACCCTTCGACACGCTCAGGGACCGCCTTCCGTTACGCTCCAGGGCCGGCCGTTCGGCAAGCTCAGGGACCGACCCTTCGGCAGGCTCAGGGACCGGCCCTTCGGCGGGCTCGGGGACCGGCCGTTCGGCAGGCTCGGGGGCCGACCCTTCGGCAGGCTCAGGGACCGACCCTTCGGCAGGCTCAGGGACCGACCCTTCGGCAGGCTCGGGGGTCGTGCGTTAGAAGGGGGCGGGTTCGTTGTTCGGGTGGAAGGTGGGGGTGCGTCGTTCGGGTTCGACGAGGTATTTTCGGCCGGTGGGTGAGGTCCACTCGATGGTCCCGTTGTCCATTTGGGTGAGGGCCCATCGGCCGTGGTGCTTGATGGTGTGGTGGCCGGTGCATAGGGGGGCGAGGTTGGTCAGGGCGGTGGTTCCGCCGTGTTCCCAAGCGATGGAGTGGTCGATCTGGCATCGCCAGGCGGGGATCCCGCATCCGGGGGCCATGCAGCGGTCCGCTCGCCAGGCGGCCAGCTTCCGCAGTGATTTCGGGGGCTGGTATTGCCGGCGGCCGACGGAGAGCACCATGCCCGTCTCGGGGTGGGTGAGGACCCGCATCCACCCGTCCGCGCTCCCGCACAGTTCGCGTGCCCGCTCGATCGGGATCGGCCCGATTCCCTCCACGGTCGCCGGGACGCTGTCCTCCCCGGTGCCCAGCAGCGCCAACGCCGGGACGGTCACCACGACGGTGGGCCGGATCCCGCGGGCACTGTCGGGGTGGGTGGTGGTGTCCCCGTCGATGAGGAGGTCGCACAGCGCATCGGCGCGGCGCTCATCCAGGGACCGGTCATCGTTATCACCGCCCAGGGTCTTGGCGATCGCGGTGACCCGCCCGTGGATGGCATGGGCCTCGACGGCGGGAAGGTACGCGGTCAACCACGCCATCCCGTCATCAACGGTCTCCACACGCACATGCCGTTGCCGCAACGCGACCGTGTGCCGTTCGGTCAACGTGGTGTGCCGGTCGGTTTCGATGAGGTCACGAAGCTTGCGGCGAAACACCCCCACCGGCTGTGTTTCGGCCAGGGTGACCGCGCGGGCGGTGAGAGCCTCACGCAGGACAGGGTCGAGGGGATCGAGCAGGTCCACCAGCACCGCGGCATGCTGCTCGCTGATCCGGGCAGCACCCAGTGAGGTCAACGCGGCCGGGTACCGGTGCACCAGGGCATCGGCACGGACCATGAGGCGCTCGGCGGCATGCTCGGTGATCCGCAACGCCGCGGCCAGTTCCAGACGCACCGAACGCTCCGCGACACCGGCAAGACCGGCACCATACTGCGCAGCATCCGACATCGCCGCCACCCGCAACCGATCGATCACCACATAGCGTTCCGCGGTGAACACCGCGACCATCCCATCGACCTCGACCACCCGATCCACCCGATCCAGATGTACGAGCTCGGCTTCATCTTCCATACGCTAACACTAGAACATACCTCCGACATCGGTCTGCGTCGAACCAAGCGGCAGGTGCATCCGGGGCGTTCGTCCGGGGGCCGTGTCGAAGCCCTCGACTATTCGCCGCCGGCCGCTTCGATGATCTCCCGCATGACCTCGATCGAGATCTCGTCGCGCTCACCGTCGACCCATTCGTGCACGGCGAAGGGCACCCCGAGTCCCTGCAGGTAGTCGAGGGCTTTCTCGAGCCGGGGCACGACGTGGATGTGGTCGTTGCCGAACAGGGCGGCGGTGTAGACCGGCTCGCCGTCGCGGATCGCTCGTCGCAGCTCGACGGTCGAACGCCCCGTGAGACGGTACAACGATTTCAGGATCTCGCTGCCGAAGTCGGGGGTGCCGACGATGGTCAGCGAGAGCGCGTTCTGGGGCATGTTCACGTGTCCATCACAGCACGTGCTGCTGTGCGCCGTGAGCCCGAACGGTCTCGTTGCGTCCCATTGTGTGCTCGCCGTGCCCGCAGGGCCGACAAGATCGCGACGAGATCGACGATCTCTTGCAGGAGGGCACCTGCCACCGCGGGCAGGTAGCCGAATGCGGCAACGAGCATCAGGCCGACCGAGATGATGATGCCCATCCAGATCGACTGCAACGCGATGTGCACGGTTCGGCGTGAGACATGGACGACGTCCGCCACGCGCGCGATCTCGTTGGAGGTGATCACCGCCGCTGCTGACTCGCTCGCGACGGTCGCCCCTCGGCCCGCCATGGCGATACCCACGTCAGCGGCTGCCAGCACGGGGGCATCATTGATCCCATCGCCGACCATGAGCACGGGCCGCGGTCGCATGGCCTGGATGATCTCGACCTTGGTCTGTGGCGTCGTCTCAGCGTGAACCGAGTCGATGCCCACCGTATGAGCGACGGACTCCGCCGTCGCCGCGACATCGCCGGTCACCATCGCGATCTCTGTCACACCGCCGTCGCGAAGACGAGACACGGTCTCTGCCGCGTGCGGTCGAATCGGGTCGGACAAGATGATGACCCCCGCCAGTTCGGCTCCCACCGACACGTACACGGCGGTCTCCCCGGCCTGCAGCGTGGGGCGGACGACCGGCCCGGCGACCTCCTCGATGAACGCCGGTTTCCCGACGCGCACCACGCTGCCGTCGGCCAGGGAAGCGAGCACACCGTTCGTCGCCACCTCGTCGGCGTCCGCCACTTCAGGCAGATCGAGCTGCTGTGCTTTCGCCGCTGCCACGATCGGGTCAGCGAACACGTGCACGGAGTACTGCTCAGCGGCAGCTGCGAGCCGAAGCGTCTCGCGCGCCGTGTGGGATGCCGGGTGGATATCCACCACGTCTGCATTGCCTTGCGTCAGCGTGCCGGTCTTGTCGAACGCGGCCGAACGGACTCGGGCGAGCACCTCTAGGACTCCACCGTCTTTGATGATGACGTTCAGCTTTGCGGCCGAGCTCATGCCGCCCATGAATGCGACCGGGGTGGCGATGAGCAGCGGGCACGGTGTCGCCACCACGAGCACTTCGGCGAATCGCACCGGGTCCCCGCTGAGGAACCAGGCGATGCCCGCGATGAGCAGCGAGACGATGGTGAACGGGACCGCGTACCGGTCGGCGAGCCGCACCATCGGCGCGCGGGAGTCCACGGCTTCTTCGACCAGTCGCACGATCGAGGCGTAGTTCGAGTCGGCCGCCACCTTCTGCGCGCGCATCGTGAAACTCGCGGTGCCGTTCACCGTGCCTGAGAGCACGGGGTCCCCCGAGCGATAGCTCACCGGGATCGGCTCACCCGTCACCGACGATTCATCGATCGTGGCGTGATCGGACAACAGCACCCCGTCAACGGGGAGGATCTCCGAGGAGCGCACCAGCAGCTCGTCGCCGACCTCGACCTCTTCGACCGCGACGCGTGCGACTTCGCCGGTGCGGGGGTCGATTCGCCCTGCGAACGCGGGGGCTCGGTTCAGCAGCTGGTCCAGTTCACGGCTTGCGCGGCGCGCGGCCAGGTCTTCCAGTGCTTCGCCTCCTGTGAGCATCAACGCGATGATGAGCCCCGCGACATACTCCTGCACCGCAAGGGTGGCGATCATGGCGATGACCGCGAGGATGTCGAGCCCCCATCGCCCGCGCATCAGATGGCGGACCATGTCGACCGCAGTGATGGCGATCACGATGCCGAGCACCAGGTAGGCGGTGACGGCGAGCGCTGTCGTCAGGCCGGCCACCCAGAGCACCACCCCGGTGGTCAATCCGATCATCACGAAGATCATGAGCTTGCGACTGCGCAGGAACGCCAGTGTCAGTGAAGCTGCACGCGGCGATTCTCGGGTGGGCGGGCTGACGGTCTGTGCGGGCACGGAAACGCCCTCAGTCCTTCTTCGTGAGCGTCGACAGTGCGCTGAGCGCCGTCACGTCAGAGATCGTGATCGGACCCCGATCCTGCTGCGAGATCACACCGGCGTCGGTGAGTCTGCGAAGCTGCCGGCTGAGCGACTCCGGGGTGGTGGACAGAAGCGAGGCGATGTCCTTCTTCGCCAGGGGCAGTGTGACCTCGATGGTGCCTCGCGGCCCTGGCTTCGCAGGTAGCGACAGCAGGTAGTCCGCCAGGCGGGAACCGACATTCCCCGATATGACGGATGCGAGCCGTGCTTCCGTGTCATCCAAGCGCTTGCTCACCCCCTGCAGCATCCGCAGTCCGATACTCGGATGCTTCTCGACGAGGCGACCGAGGTCGGCATGACGAAAGACGCAGAGTTCGGTGCCCACGAGCGCTTGTGCTGAATGGTCCGGCGAAGCTCCGGTGAGGAACGCCGATTCTCCGATGAACTCCCCGGGACCGAGCACGCGAATCACCTGCTCGTGCCCCGCCGCACTCGTGCGGGAGATCTTGACCTCACCCGTGTGGACGACCATCAGCTGCGACACGTCGGAACCTGCCGCGTAGGCCTGCTCGACAGCATCCAGTCGGAGCGTGCGTGCAAAAGCCGCGACCTCCACCTGCTGGGCATGTGTCAACCCGTGAAACAGCGGGACACGCGTCACACAGAGGTCCGGCTGTTCCTCATGCTCATCGGTTGATCCATTCACAGACATATCCGCCTTCTGGGTGACGTCCCGCTGAGTGGTGGAGAATCTCGACACCGTGCGGGATCAGCTGTTGTGATTATGCCGCAGTGAGTTCGGGAATCGCGACCTCCTCT
>NZ_JBSHLZ010000007.1:0-19906 GCF_053644835.1 Microbacterium sp. NPDC055357
ACTGGGACGGTTGACCCCCATCGAGTTCGAGACCATCATGAACACGACCGTCGCACTGGCGGCGTGACTAGGAACTGTCACCTCACCGTGCAGCAATCCCATCTGTGTGACGAAGCGCTTGGGGTCGCAGCTCAACGGCAAGCAAGATTCGACTGGCTTAGGGGCGACTTGTCGCCGACTTCAGGTCGCGCGACTGGCAGTCGTCCAACGTCGTCTCGTCTCGTAGCCAGACGGCGAGGTGGGTCGCTGGAAGCTGTGCCCACAGGGCCCCGAGCGAACGCTCGGCATTCCGCCCGAGTCAGACCCTCGGCGCGATGCCCGCAAGCGGATCCGTTATGCCCGTGTGCGCATAGTCCCACGACACGTCGGGCGGGCTGGTAGCGTGTAGCGCATGGCCGCCGCGCAGCGCATGCCTCTGACGCCGTTCGTCGACGTTCTGCCGTTGCCCGAGCGCCTGCTCGCGCGCGATCACAACGGCCGTCTGACGGTGCGGATCCGTACCGGCTCACACAGCTTCCATCGCGATCTGCCCCGGTCGCGTGTGTGGGGCTACGACGGCACGCTCCCAGGCCCGACGATCGAGGCTGAGCGCGGCCACCCGGTCCGCGTCGAGTGGCGCAACGAGCTTGACGGCGGGCTGCCCGTCATCGTAACGATGGCCGGCGACGAGGTCGACGCCGACGGTGTGCCTGTGCAGTGCAGTCCCGGTCTGAGCGGCGGCACGCCGGACCCGCACGCCGCGGCGCTGACGGGACACTCGGTCGTGCACCTGCACGGTGGCCTGACACCGGCCGTGTACGACGGCTGGACCGAGAACCTCTTCGCACCCGGCCAGCTCGCCGTATTTGACTACCCGATGGACCAACGCGCGACGCTGCTCTGGTACCACGACCACGTGATGGGCGTCACTCGGTTCGACGTATACGCCGGGCTGGCGGGACTGTGGATCATCCGCGACCAGCGCGAACGTGACCTCGGGCTGCCCGAGGGACCACCGTACGAGGTGCCGCTGCTGCTGCAGGACCGTAACTTCGGACTCGACGAGGGCGGTCGGCTGACCGGCCAGCTGGTGCACAAGACCGACCCTGGGGTGATGGAGGCCTTCGCGCCGTTCACGGTCGTCAACGGCAAAGTCTGGCCTATCCTCGACGTCCAGCCCGCCACGTACCGCTTCCGCGTGCTCAACGGCTCCAACGCCCGCACCTTCCGGCTCGTGCTGCTGCGAGACGGCGTGCCCGAATTCGATCGCATCACTCAGATCGGCACCGACTCGGGCCTACTCCGCGAGCCCGTCGCGCTGCCACCCGACGGGCTGGTCCTCGCCTCAGCCGAGCGCGCCGACCTGCTCGTCGACTTCTCGGACCTCCAACCGGGCACCGAGCTCACGCTCTACAACACCGCCGGCGCTCCGTTCGATGGCGCGCCCTTTCCCGCCGCTGATGCCGCCGATGCCGCGGATCTCGACGCGCTGCTGCCGTACCCCCAGGTCATGCGTTTCCGTGTCGTCCCGGGCCCGGTCGCGCACCGTCCGGTGCCCCGCGAACTGGCGACCGACTTCGCCCTGCCAAAACCCGAGGAGCTGGACGCGGCGCCGCGGCGTGCCATCGCGCTTGTCGAGCGCGAGTTCGAGGACGTACCCAACATGCTGACCATGCGTGAGCTCGCCGTTGTCGACGACGAGGACGAGACGACCGGTCCGCTGATCACCCTCACCGACGGCGACCACACGACGCGCTACCGCGCGGTTGCCGCCCACTTCGAGGACACCGCCACGTTCTTCCCGATGCTCGGCCAGTACGAGATCTGGCAGCTCATCAACCTCACCGATGACACGCACCCCATCCACATCCACCTCGATCCCTTCCAGGTCCTCGCGCGCCGGCCCATCGGCTGGGAGATCCCCGACGACGGCATCGGCGATCTCGACCTCAGCGCGCGGATCACTCTCGGTCGCGACCCCGACGACGAGCTCGACCACGTCATCGACGCCAACGAGCGCGGGCTCAAAGACACAGTCCGCGTCAACCCCCACGAAATCGTCGAGATCGCCGTCCGGTTCCACGCCTACAGCGGCCGCTACATGTACCACTGCCACATCCTCGAGCACGAGGATCGCGATATGATGCGGCCCTTTGTGACCATGCCTCCCGAACTCATGCCGTTCATGGCGTGACCCTGGCACGTCAGGAGCGCCAGGGAATACAAATCGATTCGCCATGTTGAAGTGGGAGACGGGCAGCCACTTCTGCTGGCCCTGCACTGTACGACGCGCCAGGCCCGCGAACATCGAATCTGCTGGGCGTCCGTTCGCGTTTGAGAAGGAGTACGAGAATGGCTATTCAGGATAAGGTCGCATTGGTCACCGGAGCCGGGCAGGGGATCGGGCGAGGCATCGCACTTCGTCTCGCCGCCGACGGCTTCGACATCGCCGTCGCGGACATCGAGCCGCAGCGCGAGAAGGGTGATTCGGTCGTCGCCGAGATCGAGCAGCTGGGCCGAAAGGCGATCTTCGTCGCTGCAGACGTGTCGAAGCGCGACCAGGTCTTTGCCGCTGTCGACGCCGCCGCCGACCAGCTCGGCGGGTTCGATGTGATCGTCAACAACGCCGGCATCGCTCAGATCAAGCCCCTCCTCGAGATCACCGCCGAAGAGCTCGATCAGATCTTCCGGATCAACGTCGACAGTGTGGTCTGGGGCATCCAGGCAGCCGCAGCGAAGTTCGAACAGCTCGGTCACGGTGGAAAGATCATCTCCGCGGCATCCATCGCGGCGATCCAGGGGTTCCCCATTCTCAGCGCGTACTCGGCCTCGAAGTTCGCCGTTCGCGGGTTCACCCAGGCGGCCGCGCAGGAGCTCGCTCCGAAGGGCATCACGGTGAACGCCTACGCGCCCGGCATCGTCGGCACCGGCATGTGGGAACTCATCGACGCCGAGCTCAGCAAGATCAACGGCAAGCCACTCGGCCAGAACCTCAAGGAAAACGTGGAGGGCATCGCGCTCGGCCGCATCGAGACCCCCGAGGACGTCGCGAAGGTCGTGTCGTTCTTCGCCGGCCCCGACTCGGACTACGTCACCGGCCAGGTGCTTCTCGTCGACGGCGGCATGCTTTACAACTGAGTCATCACTGACCGTCTCACCACCCGCCGCGCGTCGGCGTGTGACCCTCCCGGGCGCCCTCCGGTATCGGCAGCTCAGCCCGCAGACCGAGCAGTCGGAAAGGCCTCGTGAAGATCAGACGAAGTCACGACCGGATCGTACTCACCTGCCCCTCGACGCGACCTGCGTCGGGGGGCTTTTTCGCGCCCACAAATCGGCGCCCAGTGGTGCAGCCACCTCGATACGCCTGTACTGAATTACGTATCGAACGCGTCAGCCGCAACCTCCGCGAGCTCGAGGTCAGGGCGCGCACGCACGTCCGGCGGGTTCTGCCTGCCGGGACGCTCACCGCGCGTCGAGGGCTCCCGGCGAATGTGGTGTTCGCAGCCGCCTTGTCCATGGCGTTCTTCACCGCAGACCTGTTCATTCCGCTCGCCCTTACCAGCGTGCGAGGGATCAGCGCTACACTCGCCGGGATCGTCCTGACCGCAGGCATCATCGGGTGGACCGCCGGCGCCTATGCCCCCGCCCGGCTCCTGAAGTGGGGCATGACCAAGGGGGGGCATCGCGCGCCTCGGAGCGATTCTCGTCATCGCGGGTTTGACGGTGATCGGTGCCGTGATCCTCACCACCGTCCCCGTCCCCGTCGCCGCCGTGGGCTGGATCATCGCCGGGCTCGGCGCCGGTCTCGGTTTCACGATCAACTCCATCGCCGTCCTCGATGATGCCGCTGGCACGGTCGGGCGCGCCTCATCGCAGATGGAGCTCGGCAACCAGGCCGGCATCGCCATCGGCACCGGGCTCGCCGGTGCCCTGGTCGCCACCATGGGCGCCACTGCAGCCGGACTAAGCGGCGTCCTCGTCGTCGCTGGGGCCGGCGTCGTACTCGCTCTCCTCGCCTCCACGAGGTTCGCCGAAACCCACCCACCCTTGACTCCCCCCGAAAGATGATGCTGACTTGGACTCGAAGTCCGAGCACGAAAGGAGAACACAATGACCATCAACGACATCGGGCCCCGCCCGAACGCGTTCGACATCGAAGAGGCCACCCGGCGGAACGAGAACTACCGCAGCGTGGCGTGGACCGGGAAGTATTTGCAGGTCACGCTGATGTCTATCCCGGTCGGGGAGTCCATCGGCCTGGAGGTCCACCAGAACACCGATCAGTTCCTGCGCCTCGATGCCGGACAGGGCAGGGCCGTCATGGGCCCGGCCAAGGACCGGCTCGACTTCGAGCAAAACGTCTCGGATGGGTGGTCTGTCCAGGTCCCCGCCGGCACCTGGCATGACGTGATCAACACTGGCGACGAACCGCTGCGCCTCTACGCGATTTATGCCCCGGTGCACCACGCACCTGGCATCACCCAGGGAACCAGCGACAAGGCAGAACAAGACGAAGCGACCGGTAAGGACGAGCCTCCCGCATGGACCGTCCAGCCCGAGGACAGCGCGCCGGACGAGCACGCCAACTGACGTCTACTTGTGTCACCGCTCCGTAAGGATGTTGCGGACGAGGATCGTCTTGGTCCACCCCGGGCAGCGCGCCCCGCCGCCGCGTGAAGACATCGGCCGGTCTCGACCGGCCGATGTCTTCACGCTCCCGCCCCTCACGCTGGTAGGTCTGACGATCACGGATGTCGAGGACCTCGACTGGGCCTCGTGTCAGAGTGTCGGCAAGGCCGCATGGTTCCTCGGGCAGGCCAACACTGTGCCCTGTCTGCGACACCGTGCGATCATAGAACGCCGCCACAAAGCGTCAAACTCCACACACCTCGTCGTCGACGCCGACCGATCCACCGAAAACGATGGCGGTCTCAACCCACCAACGCACCACGAGGGTAGATGATGCGTTGTCGTGGAGGCTGGGATGAGTGTGGTGACGTCGCTGCCAGCGGCAGTACAGGACGTCGTGTGGCAGGCATGGGGCGAGGGCGAGTCACTGCGGCGGATCGCCGATCGGGCCGGCGTCCCGTCGCATCACGTGCGCCGGTACTTGCTGCGTCATGGTGGGGTGCGACCCGCGTTGCCGAGACGCTCCCCACGGCATCTGAGTCCAGGTGAGCGGGAAGAGATCTCGCGTGGGATCGCTGCTGGTCTTTCTGCCCGGGCGATCGCCGAAGGGTTGGGGCGGTCGGCGTCGACGGTCTCGCGCGAGATCGCCCGCAACGGCGGCCGTGACGCCTACCGTGCGACGGTCGCCGATGAGCGTGCCCGCGTCGAAGCCCGGCGGTCGCGGGTGCCGCGTCTCGCGAGCGACGAGCGGCTACGGGCGGTGGTGCTCTCGCGGCTCGAGCTGGACTGGTCCCCGCAGCAGATCGCGGCGTGGCTGCGCCGCGAACATCCCCACGAGCCGGGCATGTGGGTCTCGCACGAGACGATCTACTGCGCTGTCTATCTGCCGGCATCGCGGAACCTGCCGAAGAGCACGTACCAGCGGCTGCGGTCCGGTCGCACGATGCGCCGGCCCCGGCTCGTGAAGCGATCGCACGGGCGAGGGCATCTGCGCGACATGGTCTCCATCCACCACCGCCCCGCCACCGTGACCGACCGGCTCGAGCCGGGTCATTGGGAAGGTGACCTCGTCATGGGCAAGCGCCCGAGCGCGGTCGCGACCCTCGTCGAGCGCACCACCCGCTACCTGAAGATCGTGCCGCTGCCCGACGGGATCAAGGCCAAGGACGTCAGCATCGCGGTCGCCCGCGCCCTGTTCAACGTCCCACCCGGCATGTGCAAGTCCCTGACCTGGGACCGCGGCCGCGAGATGGCCGACCACGCCTTCCTCAGCGCACTCATCGACGCCCCGGTCTACTTCTGCGACCCCCGCAGCCCGTGGCAGCGCGGCACCAACGAGAACACTAACCGCCTCCTGCGCCAGTACCTCCCGCGGCGCACGAACATGAACGCGACGAGTAACGACGAGCTCGAACGCATCGAGAGGCTCCTCAACGAACGGCCTCGGCAGGTCCTTGAATGGGCGGCGCCGACGGAGAGGTTTCTTGAGACCGCAGCGGCGGCTCGAGAATTGCGCCGGTCGATGAGCAGATCCGACGCAGGCGTGCGAGCTGTAGCTGAGGAATGAAGCCGGGGCAGGCAATGAGAATCGGCGACTGTGATGTGTCTCTGCGAGACCGCCCACCGGGGATACCCCTTCGAGTCAGGAGGGCGACCAGCGTGGGCGTGGCGCCGGTCTGGGCGCAGCCACGATCACATCGGGCTTGTCACGTGGACGATCCTGAGTGGGCCTTCTTCAGGTGTGGGCGTCTCGAACCCGTCGATGTACGCGATCGCTCGCTCGCGCGACACAGCGATGTCGTCCGGGCCGGAGTTCTCGCGCTGGGCCAACCTGTCCAGGAGGATCGACCGCCTGGTGTCCAGGTAGTAGACGACCGGGACGACGCCGAGGGGGGCGCAGAGCCGCCTGAACTCATCGCGCGAGGCACGGGACCAGAACGAGGAGTCCACGACGACGCCCTTCCCCTGCTTCACACAGTCGACGAGCTTGTCCTGGAGCGTTCCGTGGACGACCTGGCGCGCGTCGTCGCCGATCGGGTGGGTCCGGTGCCCGAGGGCCCACGCCTCGCCGTCGAACGAGACCCTGACATAGCCCCGGGCCTCCAGGCCACGCGCGTAGGTCGACTTCCCCGATCCAGCCGGACCGCACATGAGGATGACCTGGTCCACGTAGCCAACCCTATGCGGGCTCAACGCAGGTGAGGGACAAAGGCGGTGACGCCCGGGTAGGAGTCGAGGGCTGCATGACCACCTACGGCCGGCATCACCCGGAAATCCGCTTGACCATACCGCCGTGCCGTAAGCCGATCCCTGAGCGGTCTTGGGTGGGTCATCGGCTCGATAGGCGGCCTGCCACGGCCGGAGCGCGGGAGATGTCAATGTGGAGCACGCGCAGCGAAGCGAGCATGAACGACATTGACATCTCCAAGCGCAGGCTGAGGATGGCCGTCGAGGCGATGGCCTGTCGTGATCGATGCCAACACCGCTAACGATGCGACCATGATCGAGAGGGGCAGGCTCCGGCGACCTGCGGTCGCGCCGCTAGTGCTCTCCAACCACGCGACGGCACGAAAAGCTCCATGATCCTTTTCGAACAGGTGGGTAGACTCGCGTGAGGAAGGGGATCATGGCCCGACAGATTCCAGCCTGGCACGACGGGGATACCGCCGCCTACGAGAGACTCCGCGCACTTTTGAGAACGTTCGCAGCACAACTCTCACAGCCCGCTTCATCAACGATTGCGCCGGACGCTGCCGCAGTCGTCGCTCTACGGCGGGCGGTACTCGCTGTTGATGGGTTCGACCGCGCGGCTGTGGACGAGGTGACCCGATCGCTCGAGTTGCGCCTTGAAGTGGAGAAGGAATCCTCTCCGTGAACGCCGCGGTCGGCTCAAGTAAGGCACTGCGGGACGAGTTCGTTGATCGGGTCGCGCCGCTCCTGTTCGACGGGGTGGAAGAAGCTGAGCGCCCTACTATGACGCTTCTCGTTGATCCCCCCGGCGCCGGTGCAGGGCGTGTGCTGAGCAGGCTCATCAGCGAGCAGCGTGCGGCAGTTGTGAGCGCCGCGGATCTGGCCTCGTTCGATGAATCTGCGAGCGAAGCTTCGGCGGCCGCCTGGTTGCGTATGTGCCTGGCTCATGCGCGAGATCATCACCTGCCGCTGGTCGTGCAGGGTGGGTTCAGCAACCCGCAGGCCGCGTTCGGTACTGCGCAGGGATTCGCGGAGGCGGGCTTCCAGACGCGAGTGGCGACGGTGGTGTCTCCTCGCCCAGTCAGTCTGCTCGCCGTCGCGTCGACCTACCTCTCGGCGGCACGGGTCCGGGTGACCGCGCCACTCATCACGGTGGACGACCACGATGCGGGATGGTCGGCCGCCCGGACACTCATTCGGTCACTCGAGCCTGGCGACGTGGACAGTCTCGTCCTCGTCGATGACACCGGAGCCTCCATTTCCGAATCGGACGGTGACGATGGCGTTGACCAGGTGGGTGCGGCGTTTGATCGCGCACGTGCACGAGCCTTGACTGCGTTGGAGGCGACGCACTGGCTGAGCGAGTTGCGGCGTCTGTCCGAGTTCGCGCAGGCGCGGCCGACGTTACCTGCCGAGGGTCTGGAGACGCTGGTGGCTGCGCACCAGATGGCGTTGAGCGAGGTGATCCCACAGCTTCCCGTCCCGGCCGGTTCGCGGGTGTCCGCGGAACTGGAGCGCCGCGTCGCCAGCCGCCTGGTGGCCTTGCGAGGCAGCGTGCCCGTGCCCACTCCCGTGGTGCCCGCCCCGGTGGTCCGGACACCTGTGCCGGAGTCGACGGGGCCGTCACGATGACACGACTCGTCGGGTACACACGCGCTCTACCCGCCACTTCAAGCGTCGAAATAGACGCCGCGGCCTTGCGCAGCCTGGGTGCGGAGGTCGTCTTTACCGACTCCGCGGGTGCGGGAGCGCGCACGTCGGGTCGGTCCGGCTTGAAGGACTGCTTACGATCCCTATTGGCCGGTGATGTATTGATCGTCTCGGAGGCGGCGCGCCTGTCGCCGTCGCTGCCGCATTTCGTCGCCACCATTGCAGACCTGGATGCTCGAGGGGCCGCCGTGCGGAGTGTTGCTGAGCCCGTACTCTCGACCGACGAGAAGCGACCTGCGTCGTCGGCAGAGATGTTCCGCGAGCTGGAGGCGTTGCGGCGTCGGCTTCGTGGGCTCCGCACCCGTGAGGGGATGGAAGCTGCGACCGCGGAGGGACGCAGACTCGGACGGCCGTCCGTGATGACGGATGAGCGAGTCGCGATCGCCCGGGAGCTGCGAGCGCACGGTCGGTCGATGTCGCATGTGGCTCGCGTCCTGGGTGTCAGTAGAGGCGCCGTCGAGCGCGCACTCTCTCCCGCTGACAAACGCACGAACGCTGATCGCGATCGCGCGTCAGTGTCTTCCTAGACCCTCCCCACTCCGCACTCGTTTGGAGGACGCTCCCGCCTCACCTACTGCGCTCGCCAATAGCCCGCGGGGCGGCGGCCGTGGTCGGGAACGGACTTGAGCGGTCAGCCCATGCGCGGGTGACGGGCCCGCCGGGGCGGACGGGGGCGCGTCCTGCGATGATGTGTCGGATTGGAAGGCCGTACTGTTGGTGGCTGCCGCGGCGGAGGAGTTCTGCGAGGTGGGCACGTTCGGCGGGGTTGCCGGCGCCGAGGGTGTGAGCGAGGTGCCAGAGTTCGGTGATGTCGTGCCGGGTAGCGGTGTGCCACCACTCGGCCCGCTGCACGGCGCTCATCGCGTCGACGAGAGCCTGGCGAGCCGCACGTGCGTCTGCCCGGTGATGGCGATGAATGACACCAGCGGCGGCGAGCCGGACACGCCGGGCGGTTTCTGTGGGGATGTCGATCGGGGGGCCTCGGCGTCCGTTTCGGGCGATGGCATCAAGGCGTACCTCTTCGCGGATCTGCGCACCGCGGACCGCCTCGACCTGCGCGATCGCCGCTTGGAGTTCGTCGTCCATGTGGGCGCGAAGCCGGTGGGCGGCGGACATCCGGTGGAATTGCTCGAGAAGCTTGCGCGGAGTGGGCTCATCGGGACGTTCCTTCAGGTTCCGCCATGCACGCCACCGAGTCCCCGCGGCCTGTTCTGGGGACTCGGCGGTCAGCCGTGCCGCGAGGTCGGGGTTGGTGGCGGTGGTGCGGGAGAAGAATTCGTCTGCCGCGCGATCGTTGGCGCGCTTGTCGCTGGCGTAGGTGCGTCGCACGTGCCGGGGTGGGAGGCCGAGTGCTTTCAGCCGGCTGCGCAGACGCGCGGCGTTCCGGCTACGCTCGCGCTGGTGTTCGAGGTTGCGCTGGTAGTAGTCGCGGTGCATGTTCGGGTTGGCGGCGAGGCGGCGTGCCGCGGCCCGCCGCTCTCGCTCGCGGAACGCTTCCCCGCCGGCGTCCCGGTACCGCATAGTCGCCTCTCTGCCCTGCAGGGCGACCCGTTCCGGGTGTCGCTGTTTGTACCGGGCCTGGTACTCCCGCACCCGGTCGGGGTGTTCCTCACGGAATCGACGCAGACGCTCCCGTTCGCGATCTCGGTTGTCCTCTCGGTACCGGCGGCCGCGTTCCAGGTCAGCCTGGTGCTTCGCTTCTGCTGCGCGCTTGCGACGCATCCGAGCAGCCTGCTGCGCGTTCAGCTTCTCCCGATTGGCCGCATCCCACCTCCGCCGCTGCTCTTTGTGTGCGGCGTTGTACGCGCGTTTCGCGGCCAGAGCACGCTCCCTGGCGTCGGCGTCCTGCGGCGCGCGTTCGTCCGGAGCCACCGTTTCCCCGCTCACTGTTCTCAGCCGGCCGTGTCGAGGATGTAGAGCGCGGCGCAGAAGGGGCGGCGGTGTCCGGTGGGGTCGAGGATCGCCCGCCCGCACAGTTCCCGCAGCCGGGCGAGTTCGGCCGGGTCTTCGCCTGTGAGGCTTTCCAGGCACCAGTCGATCTCGGACGGGAGGTCGAAGTCGGGATCGAATGCCTGCATGTCCGCTTCGTACATCACCATCAACGCCCCCACCCGCGTGAGGACCTGACCTGCTTGTTCTTCCGTCATGACAACGTCCTTCCGCTAAGCGCGTGCGGGATGATGGGTGAGCCCGCCCAGCCGGCGAGAGCATCGATCAGATCGGGGCGGAACCCGCTCCAGTGATGCTGCGGGTGATCCCCGACCACCACGACCGGCGCCTGGAAGTACCCGAGCTCCTCGGTCACGTACTCCCGCAGCGCCGCCGGGGTGGACTCGTCCGAGAGGTCGACGAGGACGAACGGCACATGCCGCTCCGCGAGCCGCCGGCACGTGAACGCGCACTGCCGACACCCGGGACCTGCCGAGTACACCGTCACCACGACCTGTGCCGGCGAACCTGTGTGGGTCTCGTCGACGTGGGGTGGGGCTGCGGTGGGGTGGGTGGTCATGGCCGGCGCCGGCCGCGGTCGCTGGTGGAGTGTCGGACGGTGGCCGCGATCCACTCATCGACCTCCTCTCTGCAGTAGAGGACGGTGCGACCGAACTTGTGGAAGTTCGGCCCGCGGCCGTCTTTGCGCCACTGCGAGAGCCTGCCCAGCGTGATCCCGGGAAGAGCCGCGGCGAGCTCGTCCGCGGTCAGCCATTTGGAGTCCAGATCTGCCACGAACTCCACCGAACTGCCAGTACTCATCTCAAACCCCGATCTACGTATCTGAACTGATGATTGACATGAGTGTCTATCTAAACTAGACACTAGTCAAGAGGTTACGTGGAACGGCAACGCGGTAAGACATGATGAGGAGGTGAAGGTCGACGTGAAGACTCTCGACGGGCAACCCATGGCCCAACAGGAAGCGACCGTGGTCGTCGGGGCCGCGTTGCGCATAGCGCCAGGATTCGTCGCCACCACCCTGGATGACCCCGGCGGCATCGAAACCACCATCGAAGCGGTCTACTCCCGCACCCAGGGCCGGTACATCATCCGCGCCGTCATCACCCGCGCGGTAGACCCCGAACGCGAGCTCACCCCCGGGAACCTCCGGCAGCTCGTCGTGCAGCAGATCCTGCAAGCCGCGACTCCGCGCTGCATCGCTCTCACCCTCGACGATCTCGGGGACCCGGCAGCACGATGGCTGACCCTTGCGGATCTCACCCGCACGGAGGGGAAGATCATCCCGGCCTGGATGGCCACCGAAGTCACCCGACGCGGGTGGAGCGAAGAACGCCTCCTCGTCGTGCAACTCCTCTACGGCGCCGCAGCCCTCTCCGGCCAACCGCCCCTGCAGCTCATGACGATCGAGCTCGGCATCCCCCACCGCACCGCCGGCGACTGGGTCAAACGCACCCGCGACAAGGGATACCTCGAAGGACTCACGTACTTCACCGGCCGACAGGCGGATGGGTAGCGTCAACAGCTACTCATCTGCGAGCGGCAAGCGCTACCGTGTCCGGTACCGCACTCCCGAGGGCAAGCAGACCGACAAGCGCGGCTTCGCCACCAAACGCGAAGCCGTCGAGTTCCTCGCATCCGTCGAGACGCGCAAGAGCACCGGCGACTACATCGCGAACCGTGACTCACGCATCCTCGTCCGCGACTGGTCCGAGGTCTGGCTGGACTCCCTCATCAATCTGAAACCCACCACGAAATCGGGATACCAGTACTCGTTGAGCAAGCACATCCTGCCACGCTGGGGCGACAGTCAGATCGGCGACATCTCCCACGCGGATATCCAACGCTGGGTCGGAGAACTCACCCGGACACTCGCCCCCTCCTCCGTGCGGCAGGTCTACCAGGTCCTGCGGAGCATGTTGCGCTTCGCGGTCCGCGACCGGCGCATCGTCCGCAACCCCGCCGACGACGTCAACCTCCCCCGCATCAAGAAGACCCAACGCGGATACCTCAGCCACCAGCAAGTGCACCAGCTCGCCGCCGAAGCCGGCCCCTGGGGCGACCTGCTCATCGTGCTCTCCTACACAGGCCTCCGCTGGGGCGAACTTGCCGGCCTCCGCGTACGGAACCTTGACCTCGCCCATCGGCGGATCACCGTCGTCGAAAGCGTCAGCGAAGTGGGCGGCACCCTCGTCTGGGGCAGCCCAAAGAACGATCAGCCCCGCGTCGTGAAGTATCCGAAGTTTCTCTCCGCGTCGCTCGCGACCCGCGCCGCCGGCAAACAACCCGACCAGCTCGTCTTCACGTCATGGCTGGGAGCGCCACTGCGGAACAACAACTTCCGACGACGCGTGTTCAACCCCGCCCTCGCGCGCACCATCGAAGCGGATCCCACGTTCCCGGTCGTCACCCCTCACGACCTGCGCCACACCGCCGCGAGCCTGTCCGTCTCCGCAGGCGCGAACGTCAAAGCCATCCAACGGATGCTGGGACATGCCTCCGCAGCAATGACCCTCGACGTGTACGCCGATCTCTTCGACGACGACCTCGACACCGTCTCAGACGCCCTCGAGATCGCAGCGGAACGGCATTTCCGCGACGCTCGATGGATTCACCCAGCGACTCCCCGAACCGGGCCGACCACGGACCCGTACGGCCCCGGGATCTAGCTGTCCGTAGACCTGCACGCAGCTCGACACCTCCACGGGCGGAGCGATGGATACATTACAGTAGGCGACCGCCATCGTGTTTCAGTGTGGTGCGGGGCCAGTGTTATCCCATTTCGATTGAGATGTATTTTCCAGTTTCGCCTTCAGGCACTGTGTAGATCCCGCGGAACGCGTTACCCACATCGAGTGAATAGAACCCTCTACCGGCCGGGATGTTGCCAATCTCGAACTTGAATGCGCAGCCACTGCGGTAGCCGCCTCCTATGGTGCTGTACCCGTCGACCAATTCACTGACCGCAACTATGTTTCCTTCAGCATCCAGAACGCTGATCTGGGTTCCACCGGAGAAATCTGAGAACCCTTTATCAGCGACACAAACGCTCGGAGCTTGGTTAGGCCCCCCGCCGGGGACAAGGATCACTCCTCGGAGGAAGAGCGTCTCTTCAGTCGGAGGTTCGGAGAGTAGAGGCTCGCTCCCCGCGGACGTTTCCGCCTGCGAGCACCCAGTGAGCATCAAGACGACCGCGAAGAACAGCGCTCCCCCGTACCGCATCATGGTCGAGATCCTAGCGGGCCGCACTGTCGCCTGGCCATGTAAACCAAGGTTGCTGAGCCGCACCTCGAGGGACGAGGGATCGCCGCGTCCGCGAGCACCCAGGGGCGCCGAGAGCCGTCCACTCCGACGGTCCCGGCCGCGCGTCGGAGTCTCCCTGGTTCGAGCGCCTCAGCCAGTACAACGCCAGCGTGCAGCGACTCCGATTTTCCAGCGTTGGCATCCGCTCCGAGACCCCACGAAACGACGTGAACGAACCTCGGTTTGCCCACATCGCCGTGGGCAAATGTGGGCAAATTGTGGGCAAATCGCGAAAATCGGACGGGAAATCGCTCCGCTCAGATGCAGAAAAACTACGGTTGATCCGGGGTTTTGATCTGTAGCGGGAGCGGGGTTCGAACCCGCGACCTCACGATTATGAGTCGTGCGCTCTCACCAACTGAGCTACCCCGCCGCGAAGCATCCGAAAGCATGGATGCTACGAGCCCCGAGTCAGGATTGAACTGACGACCCCTTCCTTACCATGGAAGTGCTCTGCCACTGAGCTATCGGGGCGTGCCACCCGTCGCCGGGCAACTAGACGAGAATACCAGAGCCGCGGCATCCGTCTGAATCGAGATCAGCCTCCCGCGTGCTCACGCAGCCAGGGCAGCGGATCGATGTGCGTCGTGCCGTTGAGCAGCAGCTCGAAGTGCAAGTGCGCGCCGAAGGAGCGGCCGGTGTTGCCGGTGCGCCCGATCACCGTTCCGACCTCGATCTTCTGGCCGGGAACCACCTGGATCGAGTCGAGGATCATGTGGGCGTAGTGGCTCGAGATCATCTGACCGTCGATCTCGTGGTCGATGATGACGTGCACACCATAGGCGCCGCCGTTGTTCGTCGCGACGCGCACCGTGCCGTCGGTGATCGCCTGGATCGGCGCACCGGCACCGGGGGTGAAGTCCACACCCTGGTGCATCCTGCCCGAACGCATTCCGTAGCCGTAGCTGATCGGCACACCGACGGCGAAGGGCCACTGGATGGCGGCGTTGGCGTCGTTGACGAAGAAGTCCGAGATGTTGGTGATGCCCGACTGGTAAGCGAGCTCGGCCATCGTGATCGTCGAGTAGCTCTCATCGCGCGTCACATCGGCGTTCTGCACGCTCGACGGGGCGACATAGGCCTGGATCTCGCTGATGGTCTCGTCCTCAGCGGGTTCGACCGGAGCCCGCACCGACATGGCGGCGGCGCTGCTGCCACCCGCCGCGATGACGGCCTCGGCGGGTGTCGTGAGGCCGACCGTGAGCAGTCCGACCACGCCCATGACACCGAACGAGAACGAGGTGGCGGCGACCCGCGAGAAGGCGGCGCGGCCACGACGGGCGCCGCGGGGCGCGACGTGCGCGGCGACGGGCTCCGCTTCGGTGTCAGCAGGCTCCGGGGCAGACATCACCGGGGTCTCGTCCGTGAACGAGAAGAGCCGGGCTGCGGCTTCGAACTCGTCGACGGATTCGGATCGCACGGGCTCGTCGACGACGGGCTCTTCGACGGGCTCGGCTTCGTCCACGATGGGCGGTTCGATGAGCTCGAAGACTTCGGGCGCGACAGCGGTGCGAGCCGCACGCAGCGCGCGGCGGGAGCGGGCGGCGGGCTGGTCGACGGCGACGACGTCGCCTGAAAGCACCGGCGCGGGAACGATGTCGGTTCCGGCGGTCGCGGCATCCGTCGTCACGGTCGCCGCACCCCAGACCAGCGCGGTCCGCGCGGCTGCCACGGATCGTCGCTGCGCTTCGTCACGGTCGTCTGTCGTCGGCTTCGTCGACGATTCGGGCATCGACGGGGAGCGGTTCGACCGGCGCGTGGGCACAGGCGGAGCCAGGGGCGTGTCGGGCTGCAAGAGGGTCGGGGGCTTTCAGATCGTGTCGCCTCGGGGGAAAGGCGGCGGAACGGGCTTCATGCACCCCCACACGCGAACGCGCGAAGGTAACGATCGGGTAAACACTACCCCGGGGTGCCTGGGAATGCCATGAACGGGATGCCGGGTGTCGAGCGATCACCCACGGGCGCGCTCGAGGAGCGGTTCGAACAGCGCGGGTCCAGCGGCGACGAACAGGTGCCGACCGAACGGGTCGACGTCGTCGTAGCCGCCGACGATTCCGCCCGCCTCGCGCACGAGCAGCGCGCCCGCGGCGTGGTCCCACGGCGACAGACCCCGTTCGAAATAGCCGTCGTAGCGGCCCGCCGCGACGTAGGCGAAGTCGAGCGCCGCGGCACCCGCACGGCGCAGATCGCGTGCGATCGGCATGACGCGCTCGACGCGCGCGAGGTCTCCGACGTGCGTCTCGGCGTTGTATCCGAAGCCAGTCGCGAGCAGGGCGCCCGCCGTCGGCGGCTCGCTGACCACAGCGAGCCGGAGCCCGTCGAGCCAGGCCCCCTCACCGCGCGCGGCTCGGAAGAGCTCGTGACTGGGCGGGTTGTAGACGACGCCGGCGAGGGCGTCCCATGTGGCGGGGTCGGGCTCACCCGCGACAGCGGCGATGCTGACGGCGTAGGTGGGCACGCCGTACGCGTAGTTGACCGTGCCGTCGATCGGGTCGACGATCCACGTGATGCCCGAGGTCCCGGCTTCGACGCCGGATTCCTCCCCGAGGAAGCCGTCATCGGGACGGGCCTCGGAGAGGCGGCGGCGGATGAGCGCTTCGACCTCGTGGTCGGCGTGGGTGACGATGTCGGCGAGCGCCGACTTCGTCGCGGCGATCGCGACGCCCTCCGCTCGGCGCAGTCGAGCGAGCTCCCCCGCTTCCTGCGCGATCGCGACGGCGAGGTCCTGGAGTTCGATGACCGAGGGCATCCCTCCACGGTACCCGGCGCGGACGGGCCGATAGCGTGGAGGGATGGCCGATGCAGTCCACTCCTCCACCCACGACGTCGTGATCGTCGGCGGAGGCCACAACGCCCTCGTTGCCGCCGCCTACCTCGGGAAGGCGGGTCGCAGCGTCGTCGTGCTCGAACGCCTCGACGGTGTCGGCGGCGCTGCCGTCTCGGAGCGTCCATGGGAGGGCGTCGACGCGCGCCTGTCCCGCTACTCGTACCTCGTGAGCCTTCTGCCGCCCCGCATCATCGACGACCTCGGCCTCTCGATCGAACTGCGCCGACGTCGCTATTCGTCGTACACGCCCGTGCCCGACGACCCCGCGCGCGGCATCCTGATCGACAACGCCGACGTCGGCGCGACCGTGGCATCCTTCCTGCGCGCCACCGGCGACGCCGTCGAAGCCGAGCGCTACGGCTCGCTGACGAACCGCATCGGGCCGGTCGCCCGGCGTTTGTTCCCGACGGTGTTGAAGCCCCTGGCCCGTCGCGCCGACACGCGACGGCTGGTCGGCGACGACGACCTGTGGGCGGCGCTCGTCGACACGCCGCTCGGCACGCTGCTGCGGGACTCGCTCGAGACCGACCTCGTGCGCGGCATCGCCCTCACCGACGGTCTGATCGGCACGTTCGCGAGCGCCGACGACACGAGCCTGCGTCAGAACCGGTGCTTCCTGTACCACGTGATCGGCGGCGGCACGGGCGATTGGGACGTCCCGGTCGGCGGGATGGGCCGCGTCAGCGCCGAGCTCGAACGCGCCGCGCGCAATGCGGGGGCCGACATCCGCACGAACGCGGAGGTCGTCTCGGTGTCGCCCGACGGCGTGGTCGAGGTCGACGTGCGCGGATCCCGCCAGACGCTGCGCGGCCGTCTCGTGCTGAGCGGCGTCGGACCCGCCGTCCTCGAGGGCCTGCTCGACGCGAGCGGCGTCGACCGGTTCCTCCCCGTCTCACGGGAGCAGCCCGAGGGCGCCCAGATCAAGGTCAACATGCTGCTGCGTCGCCTGCCACGGCTGCGCGATGAGCACGTCTCGACCGAAGCCGCGTTCGCGGGCACCTTCCACATCAACGAGACGATGAGTCAGCTCGACGCCGCGCACACGGCGGCGCTCGGCGGCGGCATCCCCCATCCTCTCCCCGCCGAGATCTACTGCCACTCGCTCACGGATCCGAGCATCCTCGGGCCCGAGCTGCGCGCATCGGGGGCGCACACCCTGACGCTGTTCGGCCTGCAGGTGCCGCACCGCATCATCGAGGGCGGCGATCGCGACACGGCGCGCGCCGAGCTTCTCGACGCCGCGACGCGCTCGCTGGACTCCGTGCTGGCGGAGCCGATCTCCGACCTCGTCTACGAGGCGCCCGACGGCACGCCGTGCGTCGAGGCGAAGACCACGACAGATCTCGAGGACGCTCTCGGCATGACGGGCGGGGACATCTTCCACGGTTCGCTGTCCTGGCCCTGGGCGGCCGACGACGAGCCCCTCGACACGCCCGCGCAGCGCTGGGGCGTCGCAACACCTCACCCCGCCGTGCTGCTGTGCGGATCGGGTGCGCGACGCGGCGGCGCCGTGAGCGGCATCGCAGGCCACAACGCCGCGATGGCAGCCCTGGAGCTGCTCGCGCGCTGAGGACGGATGCCGCCGGCCTCAGCCGCGCGGAGGCAGCGGCGGGGGCGGCGGGAAGCCCTCGTAGCCGGGGGGCGGGGTCTGCGGAGCGTGCGGGGCCACCGGCTCGGGCGCCGGCGCGGGGTGACCCACGATCTGCGCGCCGGGCGAGGGATAGCCCGAGTAGTAGGCGCCCCAGTCGGGCTGGCCGTCGGGCATGACCGGCAGCGGCGTGACACCGTCGACGAAGGTCGGCCAGGGCAGCTGCTGCGGGTGCTGCTGCTCGACGGGCGCGGGCGCGGGCGCGAGCACGGGCGCGGGCACGGCCGGCGGGACCTGCTGCGCGTGGTGGGCGGGAGCGCTGTAGCCGTCGTACGCGGGCGCCTTCTTGGGCGCGAAGAGCACGTTGACCAGCGGCACGAGGGCCGTGCCGACGGCCGCGAGGATCGCGACCGCCACGATGACGCGCCAGTACAGGTCGGTGAACGTCACGTACTCCCACAGCACGAGCGGCACGGACAGCAGCGCCGCGAGTCCGACGACGAGCGAGATCGTGACGACCGTGACGACCTGCGTGAAGCCGGTCACGAAGCGCCGCGATGCCTTCATATAGAGGCGGATGTGCAGCAGCGCGAGTTGCACGATGAGCACGATGACGAGGAACTGCACGAACCGGCTGATCCCCGAGTACTCGTAGCGTTCGGGCATCCAGACCATGACCGCGCCCACCAGGAGCAGCGCGACCCAGCCGATCATGCTCGACAGGGCGAACCACGCGGGGCGCCGCTCCGCCAGGTGGGCGTCGAGGATCGCGACGCCGGCGAAGGCGACGAGCAACAGGATCGTGAGGAAGGCGCGCCCCACGATGCCGTTCTGCTCGCCGAGGAAGATCCATACGACGCACACGATCGCGGCGGCGATGAGCGCACCGATGGCGACCCAGATCGCGGCGCGGAGAAGCGATGAAGCGGAACCGGAGCGCGTCGGCTCCTCGGTCGGATATCCGGGCACGGTCATCGTCGCTCCTGTCTTCTCGTCGGGCGGACCCGCCCCCATCCTGGCACGCGGCGCCCTTGACCGCCGTGGGGACTTTCGCCCACACCGCCTCTCGAGCCACCGGGATCGGAGAGGATCTGATGGGATGGACCGAGCGCATCCGCAAGGAGGACCTGATGGCCGAGATCGAGAGCTTCACCCTGGACCACACCGCCGTGAAGGCGCCGTACGTGCGGCGGATCGGTGTCGAGCACGGCCCGTCGGGCGGGACGATCACGAATTTCGACGTGCGGTTCGTGCAGCCCAATGCCGGCGAGATCCCGACCGCCGGCATCCATACTCTCGAGCACATGCTCGCGGGGCTGCTGCGCGACCGCATCGACGGCGTCATCGACATCTCGCCGTTCGGGTGCCGCACGGGCTTCCACTTGCTGATGTGGGGCGAGCCGCCCGTCGCCGACGTCGTCGGCGCCCTGACCGAAGCGCTGCGCTTCATCGCCGACGAGGCCGTCGAGGCCGACGTGCCGGCCGTCTCGGCGATCGAATGCGGCAACTACCGCGACCACTCGCTGCACTCCGCGCGCGAGTGGGCGAAGGTCGTCCTCGACGACGGCATCAGTCTCGACGCGTTCGAGCGCGTGGGCGTCTGACCCCCGCACCTGCTCGCACCCGTCCATCCCCTGTCGAAGTGGGGGGTTTTTGTGTGGCACGCCAACAACAAGATGCACAAAGAGAAAAGAGAAAAGAGAAAAGGGAGGGGGGGGGGGGGGAGAGTG
>NZ_JBSHLZ010000007.1:19916-69537 GCF_053644835.1 Microbacterium sp. NPDC055357
CCAGCCTCGTGGACGCCTCCCCCCCGCCCCTCCTCGACCCCTTCCCCCCCTCGTCACCCTCCCCCCTTTGTCTCCGCCCCGCCCCCACCGCGCTCCAAAGGGCCCAAGTCGACAGGAGAAGAGGGCGCGGGGAAGGGGGCCGCGTGACCTCAGCCGACGATCGCGCGGATCCCGAGCTCGAGCGTGCGGACCACGGTGTCCAGCGATGAGATCGTGACCCATTCGGTCGCCGCGTGCGCGCCGCCGCCGTCGACCCCGAACAGCACGGTGTCGATCCCCGCCTCGCTCAGCAGCGCGCAATCGGTCCAGAAGGGCTCACCCCGGGTGCGGGGCGGCATCCCGGTCACCTCCGCGAACGATGCGGCGAGCGCCGCGGCGATCTGCGACCCCTCGTCCGCTGCGAACGGCGGACGATCCCCCGTGATCGCGAGGTCGTAGGAGAAGTCGGCATCGGCACTCGCGATCCGGTCGAGGATGCCGCGTAGCTCGTCCTCCACGAACGCGACGTCCTCGCCCGGCACCGTGCGGCGCTCGAGGACGATCCGGCAGCGATCCGGGTACGACGACGCCTCCGTGCCGCCCTCGATCGTCGATGCGTGCACGCTTCCGGTCGCGAGCAGCGGATGCCGCACCCCCGCCGCGAGCCGCGCACCGAGTTCGTCCAGCTCGACGAGGAAGCGCCCCGCCTTCGCGATCGCGTCGATTCCGAGGTCCGGGCGGGACCCGTGCGCCGCGCGGCCGTGGACCGTCACCTCGGCCCACACGAATCCCCGGTGCGCGATGACGAGGTCGAGCCCACTGGGCTCGACGACGACGGCCGTGTCGGTCACGACGTGGCGCAGCACGTCCTCCGTGCCGGCGCTGGCCCATTCCTCGTCGGCGACGAGTGCAACGACGATGTCGCCCGCGTGGGGCTCCGCGGCGACCGTCGCGGCAGCCACCATGATCGCGGCGACGCCGGATTTCATGTCGTACGAACCGCGACCGAACAGGCTCCCGTCGCGCACGACGGGACGCAGCCCCTCACCGTCGTAGCTGCTGAGGGCGACCGTGTCGATGTGCCCGTTGAGCATGATGCTGCGCCCGCCGCCCGATCCGGGTGAGACGGCGAGGACCGAGGTGCGCCCCGGCGCACGCTCGACGAGCCGGCAGGTGAACCCGCGGGCGTCGAGCCACGCGTGGGCGAACGCGGCGATCTCGGCCTCGCCCGCTCCCCCGGCCACGAGCTCGGGATTGACCGAGTCGATCGCGATGAGCTCCTTCAGGAGATCGACGACATCGCTCACGACAGGTCCGTCGGGAGCGGGTTGGCGGCGCGACTCTCGGTGCTGAGCAGCAGCACGGTCGCCTCGGGGGCGAGCGGTGCGACCTCGGCGAGAGAGCGGATGCCGGCGAGCGTCGCCGCCCCGCAGGGTCCGGCATCGATGCCGAGGGCTTCGAGATCGTGCACGGCGCGTGCGGTCGCGGCATCCGTCACCGTCACCGCCGCATCGATGCCGCGGTGCAGTGTGGGCCAGCCGCCGGCGGTGGGAGTGCCGCAGTTGAGGCCCGCCATGATGGTCGACGACGCCTCGACCGTGACGGGCCTGCCCGCGCGCAGCGACTCCCGCAGCGTCGGCGCCGCCGTGGGCTCGACGCTGAGCACGGTGGGCGCCGTGCCGCCCGAGCGATAGTGCCGCACGACGGCTTCGGCGAGCGAGCCGACGCCGACCGGCACGACGACGACCTCCGCGCGTGCACCGGCTTCGGACAGCTGCTGATCGGCCTCCACGACGAGCGTCGTGTAGCCCTCGACGATCCACTGCGGGATGCGCTCGTAACCCTCCCAGGACGTGTCCTGGATGAGCACGTCGGCATCGCCCGCGGATTCCGCGGCTTCGGCGACGACGTCGTCGTACGGCGCATCCACCTCGATGCGGTTCGCCCCTTCGGATTCGATCCCGGCCTTCGCTTCGGGCGTGATGTCGGCCGGCGTATAGATACGGGCGGGGATGCCGAGCAGCCGCGCCATGTGGGCGACGGCACGGCCGTGGTTGCCGTCGGTAGCCGCGACGAGCCGGACGGGCCCCGTGGCCCGCAGCCGCTCGCGCAGCTCATCGACGGCGAGTGCCCCGCTGTCTCCGACTCGTTCCGTGAGCGCGCGCGAAACGGCGTACGACGCCCCGAGGATCTTGAACGCGGGAAGCCCGAGCCGCGAAGCCTCCTCCTTCACGAACACGCGCGCGACGCCGAGCTCACGGGCGATCCCGGGAAGCTCGACGAGCCTCGTCGGAGCGTATCCCGGGAGCGAGGCGTGGAAGCCGAGGACATCGGGCGAGCGGTCGGTCCGCCAGCGACGGGCGGCAGGGTTCAGGTAGGCGTCGACGCTCATGACGCGAGCCTACGGACCGTGTCCGCGAGCACCGCGATGCCCGCTGCGCAGTCCTCGGGCGTCGAGTACTCGCGCGGATTGTGGCTGATGCCGTCGTACTGGCCGCGCACGAAGACCATCGCGGTCGGGGCGATCACCGCCATCTCCTGCGCGTCGTGTCCGGCGCCGGACATGAGCGGCATCGTGTCGTACCCGAGGTCGGTCGCGACCTGGGCGATCGTCTCCTGGATGCCCGTGTCGAACGGCACGCTCGTCGTCCTCGCCATGCGGGCGGACTCGACACGCAGGCCGGGCTGCGTGCCGGGAAGCGTCTCGAGGTGCGCCGCGAGATCGCGTTCGGCGGCGGCCAGGTGCGCATCGTCCGGATTGCGCAGGTCCACCGTCAGTTCGGCGCGGTCGGGGACGACGCTCGGCAGTCCGGGCGACGTCGAGATGAGCCCGACGGTGCCGCGTAGCCGGCCATGGGCGCCCGAGTCCACCATCTCGCGGACCTTCACGACGATCTGGGCCGCGGCAAGTCCGGCGTCGGCGCGCAGCTCGGTCGGCGTCGTGCCGGCGTGCGCGGCGCGGCCGTGCACGGTGATCCGCTGCCACGAGATGGCCTGCACACCGGTCACGACGCCGATCGGGACGCCTTCGCGCAGCAGAACGGGCCCCTGCTCGATGTGGCATTCGACGTATGCGTGCACAGGCTCGATACGCACGGAGCGCTGACCGCGGAAGCCGATGCGCGCGAGCTCGTCTCCGAAGCGGAGGCCGCGCGCATCGGTCAGCGCGTACGCCTCCTCCAGCCGGATGCGGCCCGCCGCGACGGCGGACCCCAGCATGTCGGTGCCGAACCGCACACCTTCCTCCTCGGTCCATGCGGCGACGACGATGGGGCGGCGCGTGCGGATCGCCTGCTCGTCGAGAGCGCGCACCGTCTCGAGCGCGCCCAGCACGCCGAGGCATCCGTCGAAGGCGCCCGCCGTTCCGACACTGTCGATGTGAGATCCGGCGATGACCGGCGCGAGGCCGGGCTCGGTCCCCTCTCTGCGACCGAAGATGTTGCCCATCTCGTCGATCGTGACGTCGAGACCGGCCTCCCGCATCCATTCCACGAGAAGGCGCCGACCGGCGGCATCCTCGTCCGTGAGCGACTGTCGGTCGACACCGACGAGTCCTGTCGCGTCGTCCTGATAGGCGCCGATGCGCGCGAGCTCCATGAGGCGGTCCCACAGGTGCTGTCCATCGATCGCGACGGAAGCGGGGGCGTGAGTCGTGTCGGTCATGTGCGTCTCCCGGGTCGGTGGATGCCAGCATCCCGCGTCCGTACCGACGAATCGATAGCATGCTTCTCATCGGTACTGATGAGTTCTCTTCATGAGAGGAAGCCATGTACGACGTGCACCGGCTGAGACTGCTCCGCGAGCTCCGGCTGCGCGGGACGCTTGCCGCCGTGGGGGCCGCACTCGGCTACAGTCCGTCGGCGATCTCCCACCAGCTCGCCGTGCTCGAGCGCGAAGTCGGCGTGCCTCTGCTGGAGCCGGTGGGACGCGGCGTGCGGCTCACGGCGACCGCCGATGTGCTCGTGGGTCACGCCGAAGCGGTCCTGCGCGAGCTCGAGCGTGCCGAAGCGGGAGTTGCGGCGAGTCGCGGCGCCGTCATGGGAACCGTACGCATCGCGACCTTCCAGACGGCCGCGCACACGATCGTGCCCCGCGCGCTGGCCGCGCTCACGGCGCAGCATCCGAGTCTCGATGTGCGCTTCTCGCACATCGACGCCCCGGCCGCGATCCCCGGCCTGGTCGCGCGCGAGTTCGACGTCGTCCTGTCGGAGCGCTATCCGGGCGAGCCGGCGACACCTCGCGCGGGCGTTCTCACCGACGAACTCGCGCGGGATGCGCTGCGCCTCGCGGTGCCGGACTCCTGGTCGGGCGAGGCCCTGTCCGATCTGGCGGATGCCCCGTGGATCATGGAGCACGTCGGCACGAACGCGCGGGCCTGGTCGGACGCGATGTGCCGCGGCGCGGGCTTCGAGCCGCGCGTCGCCTTCGAGACGGCGGATGTCCTGCTGCACGCGCAGCTCATCGATCGCGGGCTCGCTGCCGGGTTCCTGCCCGATCTCGTGGCCGCCCGGGCCGGCGGCATCCGCCTGCACGACACGGGACGGAGCCGGACGATCGAAAGCTCGGTGCGCGCCGGCAGCGAGACCTCACCCGCGATCGCGGCCGTCCGTGCCGCGCTGCACCGGGCCGTCGCCTGACGGCGACCTGATGCGCCGATCGGCGAGTCCCTCAGCGGGGCCAGCCGCGCGCGTCTAGCCGGCACGCAGCAGGTCGCGCAGCCGCTCTTCCAGGGCGGGCACTCGCGGATCGGTGACGAACCCCTCCCCCCGCGGGATGTCCCTCGTCACCACGGCCTCACCGACGATCCGGGCGGGACGGCGCGAGATCACGTAGACGCGGTCCGACAGCCGGACCGCCTCGCGGATGTCGTGCGTCACGAGCAGCACACTCCACCGGTGCTGCGCCCAGACGGTCAGCAGCCACTCCTGCATCTCGTCGCGGGTGATCGCGTCGAGCGCACCGAACGGCTCGTCGAGCAGGAGCAGCGGCTTGCCCTGCACGACCGTACGAGCCAGCGACACCCGCTGCCGCATCCCTCCGGACAGCTGGCGCGGGTAGCGCCGCTCACTGCCGGACAGCCCGAAGGCGTCGAACAGCTCGCCGGCGCGGCGCCGCGCTTCACGCCGTGGCACGCCCGCGATCTCGAGCCCGATCGCGGCGTTGTCGAGAGCGCGACGCCACGGCAGCAGCACGTCTCGCTGCGGCATGAACGCGAAGGGCCGCTCTCGTTCCGGCACGGGGGCGCCGTCGAAGAGGATCCGGCCGGCATCGGCGACGAGCTCACCCGTGAGCAGCGAGAGGAGCGTCGACTTGCCGCTGCCGCTCGGGCCGATCAGGCTCACGATCTCACCGGGCGCGACCGACAGAGTGAGGTCATCGAGCACCGGCATCCCGTCGAAGCCTTTGCGGATGCCGGTGAGTTCCAGGCCGCCGACGTTCATCGCAGTGCACCCTTCTCGACGCGCAGCCAGGGCAGTACGAGGCGTTCCACCAGACCGACGAGCCCGTAGAGAAGGAGTGTCAGCACCGAGCTGACCGCGACGGCCGCGAGCACCAGATCCGTTCGGAACACGTTCTTCGCGCTCTGCATGTAGACGCCCAGGCCCGAGACGGCGCCGGCGTACTCCGCGAAGATCGCGCCCACGACGGCGTAGGTGATCGAGATGCGCAGCGAGGAGAAGAACGACGGCATCGCCGTGGGCAGCCGGACCATGCGGAACACGGTGCGTGTGCCCGCCCCCATCGAGCGCAGCAGGTGCTCGGCGTCGGGATCGGCGGAGGCGAAGCCGCGCATGAGTCCCACCACCATCGGGAAGAACGTGACGAACGCGACGAGCAGCACCTTCGGCAGCAGACCGAACCCGAACCACAGCACGACCAGCGGCGCGAGCGCGATGAGCGGCAGGGTCTGGCTCACGATGAGCAGCGGCATCACCGCCCGCCGTCCGAGCGCGAAGAAGTCGAGCGCGGTCGCGGTGAGGAATGCGACCGCGATCGACAGCGTGAAGCCCAGTGCGGTCGCGGTGAGCGTGGGGATCGTGTGGCGCAGCAGCACCTCCCGCTCGCCGAACCCCTGCTCGAGGATCCGGGTCGGCGAAGGCAGGACGCCGGCCGCGACGAGGCCCGCGTTCGCCACGACCTCCCACAGAACGAGGATCGTCAGTGCGGCGGCGATCGGGGGCAGGACGACGCCGACGGTGCCGCGCATCCTGCTCACTCGAGGTAGTCGGTCGAGTAGTACTCCGACCAGTCGGGCGCCTCGGTCACGACCGCCCCCGCGGCATCCGTCAGCACACCGTGGGCGATGAGGAACGCGCCGAAGTCCTCCCACTTCTGGGGCACGGCCTCGCCGATCGCGACGCCGTCGGCGACGAAGTACTCCTCCGCGAGCAGGGTCGCGCTGCGCGTCACGAGCTCTTCCGCGGCGCCCAACGTGTCGGAATTGGCCTCGATGAGGATGCGGGCCGCGTTCTCGGGCTCGGCGGCGGCATACGCGTAACCGCGCTGCACGGCTGAGACGAACGCCCGAGCCGTCTCGGGGTTCACCTCCAGGTAGGCGTCGCTCGAGACGATCCCCGTCGACTGCAGGTCGGGCACGCCGTAGTCCTGGTAGCGGAACGCGCGGTAGGGGTGACCGTCGATGTCGGCCTGGATGTCCTGCCACGTCGAGACCGAGAGCGTGAAGTCGATGCGCTGCTGACTCAGCGCCTCATAGGCGCCGGTGTCGAGCACGACCTCTTCGAAGTCGCCGTCGCCGCCGTCGCCCTGGATCACGGCACGCGCGAGCGCGCCGTAGAGCGGCGAGCCGAAGCCGCCGAAGACCCCGCCGTCGAGGTCCGCGGGGCGCTCGATGTCGTCGCGGTCGCCGAGGAGCACCAGTTGGCCCGTATCGGACTGCGTCACCTGGAAGACCGATACGACGTCTCGACCCGCCGTGCGAGCCAGCTGCACGCCCGCTTGACCGGCCAGCCCGAAGTCCGCCGACCCGGCAGAGACCAGTTCGGGCACCGAGGTCGAGGCGTAGGGCAGGATCTCGACGTCGATCCCCGCCTCGTCGAAGTATCCGAGCGCATCGGCGACGTAGACGCCGATGTGGTTCGTGTTCGGCGCCCAGTCCAGGGCGAACGTGACCTTCTCGAGGTCGTCGGGCGAGTCCGCCGACCCGGCTGCGCAGCCGGTGAGACCGAACGCGACGATGGAGATGGATGCCGCGAGGGCGTGGAGTTTTCGCATGGGTGTGCCCCTCTGATCGGGCACGGGTGAAGGAGAGATGCCTCCCTGCGCTGGCATTATCCAGATCAGGTTCGACGGTCGAAGGTTGGGACCTTCCTCTCAGCCCGGTCTACCGAGCTCCCGTGTACCGACGAGCGTAGCCGAGATCCGCAGAAGGGCTATCGTGGTGCGTCATGCCCCCCGTGACACATCAGAACGCGCTCACTCCGACCGAGTACGGGGTGGGCGCGCGCTTCACCCTCTCGGTCTACGACTCCGCCTACGTCGACATCATCCTGGGTGCGCTCGCGACCGCCGACGCGAGCGCCGTGACCGTCGACACGACCGACATCTCCACCTTCGTGGGCGGCGCCGAGAACGACGTGCTGCGCTATCTGCGCGACGTCATCGCCGCCGCGTCCTCGGGTGGAGCGCACGTGTCCGCGGCGATCCTGCTCTCCCGAGGCTGCCCCGGCGAGCTGCAGTGCGAGCTTCGCGCGGGGGTGGATGCGATCGGCGCCGAACCGGTGCAGCTCGCGGCCACCGGCATCCGTGCACGCGCCCACTGGTCGCTGTATCCCCTGCTCGACGGCGGCGCCGACGGCGATCACATGACGGCGATCTACGACGCGATCGAGCACGCGAAAGAGATCGGGGTGTATGCGGGTTCGGACCACTACGCGACGCGCCTGGACGGCGACCTCGCCGACGTGCTGACGACCGTCGCGAACGCCTGGATCGCGGTGGGACGAACCGTGCAGCACGTGACGACCCACGTCACGATCTCGATCAACAGTCCGACCCTCGCGGCGAGCTGACGTGGCGAGGCAGATGCACCTCGTCGCGATGGTGAATCCGCCGACGAGCCAGTATGCCGAGAACTGGCGCAACCCGCTCGGGCGGGCCGACTGGCTGCGCGGCGAATTCTTCGCTGACCTGGGGCGGATGCTGGAGCGCGGCCGGTTCGACATGATCTTCTTCGCCGACGCACTGGCGGTGCCCGAAGCCGCGGACGGCACGGTCGACACGACCCTGGCGACCGGCGGGAAGGGCAGCATCTACCTCGATCCGATCTCGCTCATCTCGCTCGTCGCGGGAGTGACGAGCCGGATCGGGCTCGGCGCGACCGTGTCCACGAGCTTCGCGCCGCCGTACACGATCGCGCGGCAGCTCCTGACCGTCGACCAGCTGTCGGGTGGACGCGTCGCGTGGAACATCGTGACCTCCACGACGAACGCCGAGGCCCGCAATCACGGGCGTGAGAGCATCGCGGGGTCGGCCGCTCGGTACGACAACGCCGACCGGGTCGCCGAGACGGTCGTGGATCTGTGGAAGAGCTGGGATGCGGACGCACTCGTGCTCGACCGCGAAGCGCGCCGGTTCGCGGATCCGGACCGCGTGCACCGAGTGCCGGCGCGGAACGCCGACCTGGCGCGCGGACCCCTCACGGTGCCGGCGAGTCCGCAGAGGCACCCCGTGCTCATGCAGGCGGGAGCTTCGCCGCGCGGACGCGATTTCGCGGCGCGATGGGCGGAGGTGGTCTTCGCGATCGGAGACTCCGAAGACCAGATGCGGGCCTTCCGCCAAGAGCTGCGCGGGCGCGCCGAGCGAGATCACGGCAGGGATCCGGACAGCATCCGTGTCCTGCAGGGTCTGCAGCCGGTGCTCGGGCGGACGGACGCCGATGCGCAGTCGCGGCTGGAGCAGCTGCGCGCGCAGATCTCGCTCGACGACGCCCTGGTCAAGCTCGCTCGGCTGCTGCATGCCGAGTCGCTCGACCCCGCCGCATCCGCCGTCACGACACTCGAGGCGCACCGGGGTGCGACGGGGAGCGTCGCGTTCGAGGACATGCTCGCCGCGGTGAGCGCGCAGCGGGGCTACACCGTCGCCGACCTCGCGATCGAGCAGGCGCTGAATCAGCTGCATCCTCAGATCGTGGGCTCGCCGGCGAGCGTCGCCGACGAGCTCGAGCACCTGTTCCGCGGCGAGGCCGCCGACGGGTTCATCATCATGCCGGCGCTGTACCACTCGTCGTTCGAAGAGTTCGTGAACGGCGTCGTGCCCGAACTGCAGCGTCGCGGTGTGTTTCGCACCGAGTACGCGGGACCGACGCTCCGCGACAACCTGCGGGGTTGATCTCTCGACGTCGCCGGCCCCAACATCGATGCGCGCCGCCCGCACGCAGCCCGCGCATCGTCGACGTGCGCCGCCCGCATCGTCGAGGTGCGGCGCCCCGCACGCAGCCCGCGCATCGTTGAGGTGCGCCGCCCGCACGCAGCCCGCGCATCGTCGACTTGCGCCCTATGTCGGACACGCCCGGCGTGTCGCCGACACAGGGCGCAAGTCGGCGAACGGGGACGGGCTGACGTGAGAGGGATGCCGCCGCTCGGGCGGCAGGGGGCGGCGAGGGCATACGCAGAAGGCGGGCGCAGGCGCGCGGATCGCGGGGGGAGTGTGGTGGCGAGTGAGGGATTCGAACCCCCGAATGCTGAGCAGTCTGATTTACAGTCAGATCCCTTTGGCCGCTTGGGTAACTCGCCGGGTGCGCACCCGCCCAGCTTTTTCAGTCGACCGGAGGCGCGATCCACAATCTTACGCGCATCTTGCCGGTGTTCGAAATCGAACCGCTCAGGTGCCGATACGACCCAGATCCATGCCGTCCAGAGCCCTCGGTGTGCGCAGCAGCGCGCCCTCGAAACGGCACGTGGCGGCGGCCATATCCATCGCGTCGCGAAGCACCGCGTCCCAGCCGTCCGCGTGCATCGGCGGATGGTCCACGAGCCCGGCGAGCGCGGCGGCGAAGGCGGCGTCGCCGGCACCCATCGTGTCGACGATCCGGCCGGGCAGTCGCGGCGCCGGCCGGGTCAGGACCACGTCGCCCGCTTCGATCGTGGCGCCCGCCGATCCGCGGGTCGCGAGCACGGCGTGCGCGCCGAGCTCGACCATCCGCGCCCGCACGGCGTCGAGCGGCTCGCGGTAGAGCAGCCGCGCGTCGTCGTCGCCAACCTTGATCAGCCGAGCGCCGGGCACGACGCGCTCGAATCCCTGCACGAATGCGGCTCGGTCGCGCAGCATCCCGAGTCTGGGGTTCGGGTCGATCGCGACGGATGCTGCGTCGGCGAGCGCGTCGCGCAGCTCATCCGCCTGCTCGGGGTCGTCGAAGGCGACGCAGCTGACGGCGACGAGATCGGCCGCCGCGATGACGGCGCGCTCGCGTTCGCCCAGCCGGATGCGGCGACGCCGGGCCGCCTCGTTGAACTCGTACTGCGGTTCCCCTCGCGTGCGCGTGCTCACGGCGCGCGCGGAGCCGTGCGGTGCGGGGGTCGCGATCAGCCCGACGCCGAGGTCGCCGAGGTATCGGCGGATGCGCGAGCCCGCGTCATCATCGCCCACCATCGCGATGAGGGTCGCCGGCACGCCGAGCCGGACGAGGCCGACCGCGACGTTGAGCGCGGCTCCGCCGACGAATTCGCGGATGCCGCGGGGGTCGCGCAGCTCGTCGATCAGCGCGTCGCCGATGACGACGACCGTCACCGGCGCGAGCCCGCTGTCTCGAGCACGCGCGTGACGAACGCTTCGACGCGCGCGCGGGTGCCGTCGATGCGGCGGTCGACGCTCGCGCGGATCTCGCTGGGCGCGAGCGGAGCCGCCAGTCGCACGTTCTCGTGGCACGACAGGTCGGAGCAGATGTAGGTGCCGACGCTGTCGCCGTGCTCTCCGGCGTCGCCGGCCTTGCGCGCCGTGAAGAGCGTCACCTGGTCGGACGGCTGCATCGTGTGACACAGGTTGCACATCGCCGACCGGGCCCGGGAGGACCCGTCGGCGGCGCGCAGCACGACCCCGTGCGGCTCGCCGTCGAGCTCGGCGACGATGTAGCCGCGGGAGCGCGTGCGCGGGTCGCGCCACGCGTAGAAGTCGAGGTGGTCCCAGTCGGTGATGACGAAGTCGACCGGCACGGCGAGCAGTCGCACATCGTCGGGCGAGGCGTTGGCCATGGCGGCTCGGAGAACGTCTTCCGTGAGCGGGCGCATCCCCTCAGTCTACGAACGCCCCTCCGCCCCGGACCCGCGAGACTGCATCTGCGCGCCGAGGATGCGGGGTTTACCCACGGTCTCGGCCGCCCGATGCGGTCTCACGGTCTGGGCGGGGTGGGGTGGCGGCATCCGCTCGGTCGCGTCCGCGGATGAGGAAGCCGAACCCGAAGGCGACGAAGAACATCAGCACTCCGTAGACGGCTGCCGGCAGCGACAGCTCCACCGAGCCGAGGACCGTCTGCGCGATGACGATCGCGAGGGTCGCGTTGTGAATGCCGATCTCGAACGACGAGGCGATCGCCTGGCGCTTGCCGACGCGCAGCCAGCGGGGTACGAGGTATCCGATGGCGAGGCTCACGAGGCAGAACACGATCGTGATGAGCGACAGCCGCGCGAAGTTCTCGACCAGCAGCGCCCAGTTCGACGCGACGGCGCCGGCGATCACGACGACCAGGATGATGACCGACGCGATGCGCACGGGCTTGTCCATGCCCGCGGCGAAACGCGGCCAGAAACGGCGCACGAGCATGCCGCCCGCGACGGGCAGCAGCACGATCGCGAACACCTCGAGCGCCTTGGACCACTGCATGCCGAGCTGATCGTCGAACGGCTCGAAGTACCAGATCGCGAAGTTCGTGATGAGCGGCAGCGTGATGACGGCGATGACCGAGTTCACGGCGGTGAGCGAGATGTTCAGCGCGATGTCGCCGCGGAACAGGTGGCTGTACAGGTTCGCCGTCGTGCCGCCGGGAGACGCGGCGAGCATCATCATGCCGACGGCGAGGACCGGCGGCAGCTGGAAGGCGATCACGAGCCCGAAGCAGATCGCCGGCAGCAGCAGGAGCTGGCAGGCGAGGGCGACGATCACCGCTTTGGGCTGCTTCAGGACTCGGGCGAAGTCGCCGAGGGTGAGGCTCAGCCCGAGGCCGAACATGATGATGCCGAGGGCGACGGGCAATCCGACGGTGGTCAACGCTGACATGGCACTCAGTGTGCCCGATACCGCGATCCGGTGTCACGCGTTCTCCACACGTCGCGTGCCCGACCCTCTACCCGCGAGACTGCAACGGCACGCCGAACCAGCGGGTAAAGCCCACGGTTTCGGCCTCCCGTTGCAGTCTCGCGGTCAAGAGGCCGTGTCAGGAGGGGACGCGCACGCCGGGGAGCGACCAGGCGGCGAAGGCCGGGCCCTCGGCCGAGAGCACGACGGCGCCGTCGACCGCTGTCGCGAGCGTCGCGTCGCCGACGAGCGCCCGCGCGCTCTCCGCTCCGGCGAGAGCGCCGGGCACGAGCTCGACGTCGGCGTCTCCGCGCGTCGCGAGCACGACGATCGTCTCGTCAGCCGACTCGCGCGCGAACACGACGGTCTCGTCGTCGACGTGCAGCCACCGCAGCCCGCCGCTGCCGAGCACGGCGTGCTCGCGCCGCAGCGCGATGAGCGAGCGGTAGAGCTCGAGCCGTTCGGCGACGGCGGGTTCGTCCTCGCTCCCCCATGGCATGGGCGTGCGGCTGGACTCGCCGTCGGCTCCGACCAGCCCGTACTCGTCGCCCGCGAACACGACCGGCAGACCCGGCAGGGTCATCGACAGCCCCACCGCGACGGGGATGCTGCCCGGCGCCGCGTTCGTCGCGAACCGGGCCGTGTCGTGGGTGTCCAGCGGCTGCATGTTGCCCAGGCGCACCCGCCACGGGATCCCCGCCGTGAACCGCACGACCGCGTCGACGAACTGACGCGCCGTATAGCGCGGGATGCCGCCCACCGGCTGCGTGAAGAACCACGGCTCGGTGCGCTCCTCGCCTTCGGCCGTGAGATAGGCCCGCCCCGTCGGTTCGGACAGCCAGCCCCACAGCGGGCGCGTGAACGAGGGGTACGTCATCGCCCCGTGCCAGCCGTCGCCCTGCAGGTCGCTCGCGGCGTCGTTCGTCGACTCGCCGAGGAGGATCGCGTCGGGGTTGATCCGCCGCATCGTCTCCTGCAGCAGCTGTCGTACCTCGGCGTTGAGGTCGATGTCGCCCAGGCGCCCCGTCATGTTCGCGACGTCGATGCGCCACCCGTCGGTCGAATACGGCGGCTCGAGCCACCGCGCGACGACGGAGTCCGGCCCGTCGACGAACGCCGCCCGCAGCTTCTGCGAGGCCCAGTTGAACTTCGGCAGACTCGGCACGCCGAGCCATGACTCGTATCGCGTGTTGCCGTCGCGGAAGTAGTAGAAGTCCTCGGTCTCGGCGCCCGGCCGGCCGAGCGCCGACGTGAACCATTCGTGCCGGTCCCCCGAGTGGTTGCTCGTGAGGTCTCCGATGACCCGGATGCCGCGGGCATGCGCCGCCTCGATGAGCCGGACGTACGCCTCATCACCGCCCAGCAGGGGATCGACCGAGAGGAAGCTCGACGCGTCGTAGCGGTGGTTGGATGCCGCGGGGAAGACCGGCGTCAGGTACAGCACGTTCACCCCGAGCTCGACGAGGTGGTCGAGCTTCTTGGTGACACCGTCGAGATCGCCGCCGTAGAACTGCTGCGAACGGCCGGGCGAGACGGGGTCGACGGGGTCATCCCACGCGGCCGGCAGAGCCCACTCCGGCACCGGACGGGCATCGGCCTGCGCCGACCGGGCGAACCGGTCGGGGAACACCTGGTACATCACGGCGTCGTACAGCCACGCGGGCGGGGCGGGGCGGGCGACGAGGGCGAAGTCGTCGGCGTCGAGTGTCTCGATGTCGTGCAGACCGGTCTGGTTGAGCCAGTGCGCACGGCCGTCGGCGTGCACGAACAGCCAGCGGTAGCCGTGTCGCGGGTTGTGCACCGCGACCGGCGCCTCCCACCAGTCCCACCCGTCCGACGAGCCGACGAACGCGGCATCCGTCCAGCTCGGCTCGTGGTCGGGGTTCGAGCGTGTGCGCACGGCGCGCAGCGGCCCGTACCCCTGCGGCACGCGCACCCGCACCCGCACGGTCTCGCCGAGCTGCGGCGCGTCGTTCGAGACGTACAGCGGTGAGCCGTCGTGGTGCGGCGTGAGCAAGGTCATGCTCACTTGACGGCGCCGGCGGTCAGTCCGCCGACGATGTACTTCTGCAGGATGAGGAACAGCGCCATGACCGGGAGCGCGGCCAGGACGGCACCGGCCGAGAACGCGCTCCAATCCGCGTAGCGCGGGTTGGAGACCATCTTCGTCAGGCCGACGGCGAGCGTCTGCTTCTCGGGTTCGATGAGGATGACGCTGGCGATGACGAATTCGCTGAACGACGCGATGAACGACAGCAGCGCCACGACCGCGAGGATCGGGGCTGCCAGGCGCAGGATGATCGTGAAGAAGATCCGCGCGTGCCCCGCACCGTCGATCTTGGCCGCTTCGTCGATCGACGCGGGGATCGTGTTGAAGAACCCGTACATGAGATAGGTGTTCACGCCGAGGGCGCCGCCGAGGTACACCATGATGAGGCCCAGGTGCGTGTCGAGCCCGAGCGCGGGGAACCAGTCGCCGATCGCCGACATCAGCAGGAAGAGCGCGACGACCGCGAGCAGCTGCGGGAACATCTGTACGATGACGATCGAGACGAGGCCGATCCGGCGCCCGGTGAACCGCATGCGCGAGAAGGAGTATGCCGCGAGCCCGCCCAGGAACACCGTCGCGACCGCCGTGACGCTGGCCACGACGAGCGTGTTGACGAACCAGTTGGCGTACGGGTTGTTCGGATCGGTCAGCATCCGCACGTAGCTCTCGATGCCGACGGTCGAGAAGAGCGCGTTGGATCCCGTGAGCGTGCCGCGGGGGTTGAGCGACGACGACAGCACGAACAGCAGCGGGAACGTCGAGAAGACGATCATCACGACACCCACCAGGTGACGCCAGCCGGTCGCGCGGAACCACTGCCCGAAGGTCTTCGGTCGTTCGTAGAAGTCCGCGTCGGCGCGACGCTTGGGTCGCCGACCGCGGCGACGGGTGTCGTCCAGGACTTCGGCCTCGCCGGCCAGGAGACCGCTGGAGCTGCCGGGGAAGGAATCGGGCATCAGTTCAGCTCCTCCAGTGCCTTGGTCCGTCGGAAGCTGATGATCGAGATCACCGCGACGACGATGAAGATGAGGATCGTGAAGGCGGATGCCAGACCGTAGTCACGGTTCTGCCCCGTGAAGGCCACCTTGTAGACCATCGAGATCAGGATGTCGGTGTGGCCCACGTTGATCGCGGCGGACGAGTCGCGCGGCCCGCCGTTGGTGAGCATGTAGATCAGGTTGAAGTTGTTGAAGTTGAACGCGAAGGACGCGATCAGCAGGGGCGCGACCGTCACGAGGAGCAGCGGCAGCTTGATCAGCCGGAAGATCCCCCAGGGTCTCGCACCGTCGACCTTCGCCGCCTCGATGACGTCGTCGGGGATGGACTGCAGCGCCCCCATGCACACGAGGAACATGTACGGATACCCGAGCCAGAGGTTCACGAGCAGGACCGAGACCTTCGCAAGCCAGGGATCGGTCAGCCAGGGCACCGACGCCCCGCCGAGGAGCACCTGATTGATGAATCCGAAGCTCTCGTTCATCATGCCCGCCCACACGAGCGCCGACAGGAACGACGGGAACGCATACGGGAGGATCATCAGGATGCGGTAGAACTTGCGCCCCCGCATCCGCATGTCGTTGAAGACGATCGCGAGGAACAGTCCGAGGAAGAAGGTCGTGGCCACCGACACGATCGCGAAGACGAACGTCCACAGCGTCACGTAGAACAGCGGGCCGCGGATGCTCTCGTCGGTCACGGCGCGCACGAAGTTGTCGAACCCGACGACGATCGTCCAGCCCGGCATGAGCTGCGATCCGTCGTCGGCGGTGAACGCGCCCACGCCGGTGTCGCTGTAGACCGTGCCGTTGCGGGTGTCCGTCATGGTTCCCGCGGCTTCGTCGTACACGAGCGCGGAGGTGTACAGGTATCCGCGCTGACCGTCCGGGGTGAGAAGAGTCCCGTCGTTCGGATCGTCGGACACGGGGACCGCGAGGTCTCCGATGACGCTCTGGTTGGCGAGCACATCGGCGAAGGTCAGCGTCGTCCAGCCGTCCAGTCCGACGGCTTTGCCGCCCTCGAACCGGGCGCCGGGGGCGGGCTCGAGGGGCTGCTCGTTCGTGCCGAAGAACGCCTCCCCGTCGGGGTCCGTCACGAGCACGCCGTACTGCCCGAGCTGCGACACGACGGTGACGTCGTACGTCGGCGAGTCCGGCACGCGCTCGAGCGCAGACGCCATGAGCGACGAGACGGCCTGCTCCTTGGAGCCGTTGTGGCCGGTGCCGTAGTTGGTGAAGCCGATGTAGCCCGTGTACACGAGCGCGAACACCTGGAAGATCAGCAGGAAGATGACGCCCGGAGCGAGGTATTTGGCGGGCAGCCGGCGCCGCGAGAGGTAGATCCAGTTGAGGAGCGCCGTGGTGGCCGCGACCAGTCCGGCCACGAGCCATTCCCGGTTGCTCAGCAGCACGAACAGCGCGAAGACGGCGAGCGCGTCCAGGATCCCGAGCAGGACGATCTTGATGATCCATCCCTTGACGCCGAGCGATGCGGCATCGGCGATGCGCGCCGCCTGCTTCGACCGCTTGCGTCGTCGCGGGTCGGCCGCGGGGTCCTCCGTGCGCTCTTCGAGCGTGTTGCTCGTCACTCGCAGCCTCCGTTGCGTGCGGGCAGTCCGACGTGGCGACTCTGCCGTTCTAGCGTGATCGTAGCGGGATGCCGGGGCTCGATCCTCGTGCGAAGATCGGGCCCCGGCATCCGTGGGTCGTCAGCCGATGGCGGCCGTCACGTCGTCGACGAGCTTCTGCCACGTCGCCGCCGGGTCGGCACCGTTGATGATCTCGGCCTGTGCGATGCCCCAGAACTCCCACACGGAGCCCATCTGCGGGATGGCGGGCATGGCCACGGCCTCTTCACCCACGGCGGCGAAGCCGCCCACGATCGGGTCCGCCGAAGCGGTGTCGGCGGCCGCCGTCAGGGCGGGCAGCACGTTGCCGGATTCGAAGAGCTTCAGCTGCACCTCTTCGGTGCCGAGGTAGTTGACGAGGAAGTCGTTCGCGGCGACCTTGTTCTCGGACTCGGCACTGAGGTAGAAGCCCTTGACGCCCGCGAACGGAGCAGCGGGCTCGGCGGTCGGGCTGGGGACGGTGTCGATCGCGACGTTGATGCCCGCGTCGACGGCGGCCCCGACGTTCCACGGGCCCGTCAGCCAGAACGCCGCCGTGCCGTCGAGGAACGACTGCTTGGCGATGTCACCGTCGATGTCGGTGTTGAAGGCGCCGGTGCCGTTGGCGCCCTGCCCGGACAGCCAGGTCGCGAACTCGAAGCCGCCGGGGCTGCCGAGCTCGAGCTGAGCGGGGTCGTAGTTGCCTTCGGCGTCGAGCCCGAAGACCGGTGCACCGAACGCCGTCTGGAACGGGTACAGGTGGTAGGGGTTGCCCTCAGCACCCTGCTCGACGACGAACGGGTGGTCCAGGCCCGCGGCCTGACCCTTCGCGATCATGTCGTCGAAGCCCGTGGCCGCGTCGGGCACGAGATCGGCGTTGCGCAGCACCGCGATGTTCTCGACGGCGTACGGCAGGAGGTACGTAGTGCCCTCGTAGGTGGAGGCCTGCACGGCGACCGGCAAGTAGTCGCCCGAGGTGTCGCCGAGCTCGATCGGAGCGACGACGCCGTTCGTCGACAGCTCGCCGACCCAGTCGTGCGCACCCATCGCGATGTCGGGACCGCGGCCCGTGGGCACCTGCTGGATGAAGTCGTCCTTGATGACGTCGGTGTCCTTCGACACGAGGTTCACCGTGACGCCCGTCTTGTCGGTGTACTCGGCGGCGACGTCCTTCAGTGCGTCGATGCGCTCGGCGTCGACCCAGACGGTCAGTGCGCCGGCGGTCGATTCGCCGCCGCCGTTTCCTTCGTCGCCGCCGCTGTCGCCGGAGCAGCCGGCAAGCAGCATGGCGCCGCCTGCGATGAGCGCGCCGAATGCGAGAACGCCCTTCTTCTTCACCGTCATCGGTGTGCCTCTCTCACGTGCTGTAGGGGTGTACCGGACGAGCCGACGCAGAGCGCGAACGGAGACCGGTCTCCCGCTCACAAGGAATGTAAGCGCTTACATTGTCATCTCGATCCCCCCAACGTGCAACCTCGCCCGGCGATCTCGATACACGTTCGTGACCTCATGCGCGGGCTCGACGGGCGGCATCCACCCCATCGCTGTAAGCGTTTGCACACGCGCTGCGAGGAGGAAGCCGCGGCTAGACTCGCGGCATGGCAGATTCCTCGTTCGACATCGTTTCGAAAATCGACCAGCAAGAGGCCGACAACGCCCTCAACCAGGCGCGCAAAGAGGTCGAGCAGCGTTACGACTTCAAGGGCACCGACGCCTCGATCGCGTGGAGCGGCGAGTCGATCCTCATCAAGGCGAACAGCGAAGAGCGCGCGAAGGCCGTGCTCGATGTCTTCCAGTCCAAGCTCATCAAGCGCGGCATCTCGCTGAAGAGCCTCGAGACCGGTGAGCCGACGGCGAGCGGCAAGGAGTACCGCATCGTCTCGACGCTCAAAGAGGGCATCTCGTCGGAGAACGCCAAGAAGATCTCGAAGATCATCCGCGATGAGGGACCGAAGTCGGTGAAGTCTCAGATCCAGGGCGACGAGCTGCGGGTGCAGTCCAAGAGCCGCGACGACCTGCAGGAGGTTCAGCGCCTCTTGAAGGCCGCCGACCTCGACGTCGACCTGCAGTACGTCAACTACCGGTAGCACCGGCCGCACAGACCGTCACGCCTCGTCCTGCTGCTGAGGCCCGGGGCGGCCCCCCGGCGCGCGCACAGGGGGAATGACGCGCCGGGGAACCGGTGACCCAGGTGCCGATGGTTCGAACGGATCGGTTCGAACGGATCCGACGCCCCAGAAGTCGGGTCGATCGCCACTGTATCGGCGTCCGGCTGCTTCCGGCGAGCGTCGAACGTCGCGTCTGCGTCCGACAGATGGCGGTCGGGTCAGCGGCGGGCGAGCATCGCCGTCGCCCACCGGTCGAGGCGGGCGTAGGCCTCGTCGCGCGCGTCACGGCGTGAGAGGAACACGTCGTGCAGGGCGCCGTCGATCCGCTCGACGGTCACCGACGGGCCGAGCTTGAGCGAAGCGCGCGCGATGTCGTCGACGATGAGAACCGTGTCGGCGCTCGTGAGGTCCTCGCTCCACTTCGTGGGGATCGCCGTGCGCGCCGACAGCAGGACGCAGACGGGCACCGGTATCGCCAGGCCCGCCGAGACCTTCGTGTGCCCCGCGATGACGGCGTGCATCCAACCGACGTGAACCGGCATCGTGTGCTCGGGACGCCACAGGGCCTCGATCGTCAGCGGGTCTTCGGCATCAGCGACCTCACGCTGTGCACGGGCGTAGAAACCGGCATCCATCTGCGGCCACAGATCGAACGGGCGCAGCTTGGAGTGCAGACCCAGCACGGGCGCGATCGCGGCACGCGTCACGGCGCTCAGCTGGAACTCGAGCCACGGACTGTTCAAGATGACGGCGGCCGCCGCGCCCGGGTTCCTGCTCGCCCACAGGCTCAGGGTGAGCCCGCCCGTCGAGTGACCGAAGAGCACGAGACGCCGCTGGCCCGACCCATCGGCACCGCGGCCCATCGCCTCGAGGGCGGCGGCGACGTCGGCGTCGTAGTCGGAGAGATCGGAGATGTACCCGGGCGTCTGCCCCTCGCGGATGCTGCGTCCGTACTTGCGCAGATCGAGCGCGTAGAAGTTCGCACCGCGATCGGCCCAATAACGGGCGAGCCGCGCCTGGAAGAAGTAGTCCGACCAGCCGTGCACGTAGAGCACGTCGACGTCGGCGAACGGGCGGTGATCGCCGAACAGCCCGCCCAGCGCCGGAGCCTTCGCCCGCAGCCGCACGAGGGTCGCGACGACCGGACCCTCCTCATCGTCGTCGAGCGGCAGCGTCAGCTGCTCGAACGGCTCCCCCAGCACATCGGGGACCCACTCGTGCGACATCCGCTCAGCCTACCGACGCACCCTCACTCGCCGCGCGATACGCGGAGCATCTCATCGCGCGCCACGACCTTGATGCGTGCGCGATCCCGGGGCGCTCCGAGCGCGATCTCGTGCTCGTCGAGGCGGTGCCAGCCGTCGAGGTCGGTCCACCGCACGCCGCGTTCGGCGAGGAGCGCCGGAATCGCCGCATCGGACGGGTCGGCCGGGTCCCACCACGAGCCCTGGTCGTTGATGAGGTGGCGCACGGTCTCCATCGCGTCGGACTTGGTGTGCCCGATGAGCCCGACGGGACCGCGCTTGATCCAGCCCGTGGCGTACACGCCCGGCACGCGCTCGTTGGAGTCCTTGTGCAGCACCTGGCCTTCGTGGTTCGGGATGACGCCGTGGCGCTTGTCGAACGGCACGCCGGGAAGCGGCGACCCGAAGTATCCGACGGCACGGTACAGCGCCTGGATCGGCAGCTCGCGCAGTTCGCCCGTGCCCTCGACGCCTCCCTCGCCGTCGGGACGCGTGCGCTCGTACACGAGCGCGGCGACCTTCCCGCCGGCATCCTTGCGAACCTCCACCGGTCGGGCGTAGAAGTGCAGGTGAAGTCGCCGGGATGCCTCGCCGCCGGTGTTGTTGACCGCGGGCCGCTGCCGCCAGGACTGCAGCACGCGGTCGATCACCATGACCTGCTTGTTGCTCGCGATGGCGGCCTTCGACGCGTCGTCGTAGTCGAAATCCTCGTCGTAGACGACGATGTCGACGTCGCGCAGCTCGCCGAGCTCGCGCAGTTCGAGGGGCGTGAACTTCACCTGCGCGGGCCCGCGACGCCCGAACACGTGCACATCCGTGACCGGCGAGGCCGCGAGGCCCTCGTAGACGTTGTCGGGGATCTCGGTCGACAGCAGGTCCTCGGGGTGCTTCGCGAGGATCCGCGAGACATCGAGCGCGACGTTGCCGTTTCCGAGCACGGCGACGGATGCCGCCTCCAGCGGCCATTCCCGCGGCACATCGGGGTGTCCGTCGAACCAGCTCACGAACTCCGCCGCACCGTACGAGCCGTCCGCGTCGATGCCGGGGATGCCGAGGTCGGTGTCGCGGATCGCTCCCGTGGCGAAGATGACGGCGTGGTAGTGCTGCTTCAAGTCGTCGAGCGTGATGTCCTGGCCGAAGCGCACATTGCCGAAGAGACGGATGTCGCCACGATCGAGCACATCGCGCAGAGCCGTGACGATGCCCTTGATGCGCGGGTGGTCGGGGGCCACGCCGTAGCGCACGAGGCCGTACGGCGCGGGCAGCTGCTCGAACAGGTCGATCGAGACGTCGAACTTGCGCTCGGCCTTCAAGAGGATGTCCGCGGCATAGATGCCCGCGGGCCCTGCACCGACGATGGCGAGACGGAGCTTGGTCATAGGAGTCCTTCCGGTACGTCGGTCAGAAAACGCCGCAGCGTCAGCTCGAACGGTCGGCGACGGCGCGCGCGAAGCGTGTGAGCGCTTCGCGGACGGGGCCGTCCGGCACGGGAGCGAGGGCGTCGATCGCGTCGCGCGACCACGTGTTGGCCAGGTCGAGGGTCGCCTGCGTCGCCTCGTGCTCGCGCAGTCGGGCGAGCGGCTCGTCGAGGATCATCGGATCGGCGCCCGCGGCGATGCGCTCGACGCCGTCGTCGATCGCGCCCTGGAGCGCACGCGATGCGGCGTCGTCGCGCTGCGTGAGCAGCAGGTACGGCATGGTGGGCACCCCCGCGCGCAGATCGGTGCCGGGCACCTTTCCGGTCTCTTCGGGGTCGTCGGACAGGTCGATGACGTCGTCGAGCAGCTGGAAGGCGACGCCGCTCTTCTCGCCGAAGACGACGAGCGCATCCTTCAGCTCGACCGGTCCGTTCGAGAACACGACGCCCGCTTGCGCTGCCGCCGCGATGAGCGAGCCGGTCTTGTCCGAGAGCACCTGCAGGTAGAACGCGACGGGGTCGTCGTCTTCACGCGGCCCGATCGTCTCGTGCATCTGCCCGAGCACGAGGCGCTCGAACGTGTCCGCCTGCAGCTGGATCGCCTCGTCGCCGTGGCGCGCCATGATCTGGCTGGCCCGGGAGAACAGCAGGTCGCCCGCGAGGATCGCGACGCTGTTGCCCCACACCGCGTGGGCGCTGGGCACTCCGCGGCGCTTGTCTGCAGCATCCATGACGTCATCGTGATAGAGCGAGCCGAGGTGCGTCAGCTCGAGGGCTGTGGCCGCCTGGATGACTTCATCGGTCGCGCCGTCACCGAGCTGGGCGGTGAGCAGCGTGAGCATGGGGCGCAGGCGCTTGCCGCCCGCCTCATAGAGGTATCGACTCGCCGCGTCGACGAGCGGATCGGCCATCCGAAGCTCGGACGCGAGAACCTCGTCGACCTTCTGGAGCCCCCTCTCGACTTCGGCGAGCAGGCGGCGCGAGCGCGGGCCGGCGAAGATGCGGTCGGTGAGGCCCAGCTTGCCCGCGAGGCGCGAGCCCGATGCTGAGGGATTCACGGGGTCAAGCCTACCCGTCGGATGGGGTGGGCTCGCGGCCCTCAGCGGGGCTTGACGGCGCGGTGCAGCGCCACGATGCCCATCGACAGATTGCGGTGCGCGACATCGGTCCAGCCGGCTTCGCGGATCCACGCCGCCAGGCGCGCCTGATCGGGCCAGTCCCTGATCGATTCGTTGAGGTAGTCGTACGCGTCGGCGTTCGAGCTCATCGCGCGCGCGACGACGGGCAGCACGCGGTCGTTGTAGAAGCGATACAGCCCCGCGAAGGCGCGCGAGGGCGGGTGCGAGAACTCGCAGACGACGAGGCGTCCACCGGGCTTGGCGACCCGCAGCAGCTCCTGCAGAGCCTTCTTCGGCTCGTTGACGTTGCGCAGTCCGAACGACATCGTGACGGTGTCGAACTCGTCGTCGTCGAAGGGCAGATCCGTCGCGTCGGCTTCGCGGAAGGTGAGATTCCGGATGCCGCCGTGCCGGCGCCGCCCCTCGGCGATCATGCCCGGCGAGAAGTCGGCCGCGACGACATCGGCGCCGCTGCGCGCGAACGCGACGCTGGATGCACCCGTGCCAGCGGCGAGGTCGAGGATGCGCTGACCCGGTCGCGGGGCGACGGCCCGTGTCGTCGCGACGCGCCAGAGCCGGTCGTTGCCGAGGCTCAGCACGTCGTTCGTGAGGTCGTAGCGCTGTGCGACCTGGTCGAACATCCCGCTCACTCGGGCGGGGTCCTTGTGCAGATCCGCGCGGTTGGGCTCGTTGTCGCTCACCCGTCGAGTCTATGCGGCGCGATCGCGGCGAGCCGCGTGAGCCATGCGTCGGCGGTCGCCTCGTCGAACGGCGCGATCCGCCTTGAGACGCGGCGCTCCAAGTCGACCGCGAGCTCCTCGAGCCGCGCGACGATGTCGAGCGGGTAGCCGTACGCGACGCGGTGCTCGTCCCACTCGTCGCGGTCGTCGATCCACACGCCGCGCTCGTCGATCGCGCGCACGACGTCGAGGTCCATATCGATGCCCTCAGGCTCGGCGGCATCCCACCGTGCATCCCACGCGAGGTCGATGTACACGCGGTAGCTCGCGGGCGGCGCCGTATTGACCGTGAGCGCGTAGTCGCCGCTCGGCGGCAGCAGCGTGACATTCGGGGCGGTCGTGACGATCTCGCGTCCGGGGCGGGTGCTGCGCGAGCCGACCGGCTGTCCGAACCACTCGCCCCACGTGTCGGCGCCGAGATAGAGGCACTCGTGCACCCAGTGCGGGTCGCCGTTCCACTTGCGCCAGCGGAACAGCACACGCGTGCCGGGTGCGGGACGCGGAGTGGCCATGCAGCGAGTCTAGAGTTGAGGCGTGACACCTGCGCCTCGCCCGCCGAAGCTGGTGGTCGAGACCCGTGAGATCGACCCGATCGACGACCTCGTGCCCTTCGCCGACCCGCGCGAGCCCCTCGCGTGGCTGCGCCGGGGCGACGGGATCATCGGCCTCGGACAGGTCACGGGCTACGAGCACGGGCCGCAGACTCCCCCCGACACCCCCTCCCCTGCGACGGCGTGGCGGCTGATCGCGGCCGAAGCCGAGATCGACGACGCGGTGGGCGTGCCCGGCACGGGCCTCGTCGCCTTCGGGACCCTCGTCTTCGACGCCCGTTCGCAGGCGACGAGCCTTCTGACCGTGCCGGAAGTCGTGGTCGGCCGTCGCGACGGTCGGGCATGGGTGACACGCATCCGCACTGTGGGGTCCGATGTGCCCGAGCGCGCGCCCGAACCGATCCCCTTCGGTCCGCACTGGTCGGCCACTCTCGGCCCCGGCGCGCTCGACCGCGCCGGATACCAGGCCGCCGTGCGCGCGGGTCTCGACGCCATCTCGACGGGCGAGGTCGCGAAGGTCGTGCTCGCCCGCGACCTCGTGGGCACGGTTCCCGCCGGTGCGGATCTGCGCCGCCTCGTGCGCGCTCTCGCGACCGATTACCCCGACACCTGGACGTATGCCGTCGACGGCATGATCGGCGCGAGCCCCGAGACCCTGGTGACGGTGTCGGGCGGCACCGTCACGGCGCGCGTGCTCGCTGGCACGACGCCGCGGGGCGCCGATGCGACCGAGGATGCCACGGCCCGAGGCGCGCTGGCGGCGAGCGCGAAAGACCTCGACGAGCACCGCTACGCCGTGCGGAGCGTCCTCGAGACGCTCGCGCCGCACACCTCGGCGCTGCGCTCCGACCCCGATCCGTTCACTCTCGAGCTGCCCAACCTGTGGCACCTCGCGACCGACGTCGCGGGCGAGATCGCCGATCACGCGTCGGCGCTCGATCTCGTCGCGGCGCTGCACCCGACGGCGGCCGTGGCGGGGACCCCGACCGATGCCGCCCTCGATGCCATCCACCGGATCGAGCCGTTCGACCGCGGCCGCTACGCCGGCCCCGTCGGCTGGGTCGACGCGAACGGCGACGGCGAGTGGGCGATCGCACTGCGCTGCGCGCAGATCGGCTCGGCGCCCGATCGCCGGTTCGCGGCGTACAGCGACACGATCCCGATCATCGCCTACGCGGGCGCGGGCATCGTCGCCGGCAGCGACCCCGAGGCCGAGCTGCTCGAGACCCGGGTGAAGTTCCGCCCGATCGTGGACGCGCTGGCCTGACCCCCGCCCCGCCCCGCGCCCCCGGCCTCCCCCCGCCCTCCCCCGGTCTCCCCCGGCCTCCCCCCGGCCGACTTGCGGCTCGTGCACGCAACACGCCGGGCGTTTCGCGCACAAGGCGCAAGTCGACAGGGCAGGGGTTCCCGAGGGGCCGCGCGGGGGCGCGGGGGCGCGGGGGCGCGCGGGCGGGGAGGTCAGCTCGCGGCGAGCCGGGCTTGCTCGGCTTCGACGTCGAAGGTCGCGGCCGGCCACTGCGGATCGATCTCCTCGAGCGTCTCGAGGAGCAGCGCCTGCACTGCAAGCCGCGCGTACCACTTGCGATCGGCGGGGACGACGAACCACGGCGCCTCGGCGGTCGAGGTGCGCTCGATCGCGACCTGGTACGCGTCCATGTACGCCGGCCACAGCTCGCGTTCGTCGATGTCGCCGGGGTTGAATTTCCAGTGCTTGTCGGGCCGCTCGAGCCGCTCGGCGAGCCGTGCCTTCTGCTCGTCGGGCGACAGGTGCAGCATGACCTTGACGACGCGCGTGCCCGCAGCCGTCAGTCGCTTCTCGAAGTCGACGATCGCGCCGTAGCGCCGCTCGATCTCGTCGGCCGGCGCGAGTTCGCGCACCCGCCCGACGAGCACGTCCTCGTAGTGTGAACGATCGAACACGCCGATCATGCCCGGTTGGGGCGCACGCTTCTCGATCCGCCACAGGAAGTCGTGCGCGAGCTCTTCCGGCGTCGGCTTCTTGAATGCCGCGAGCTGCACGCCCTGCGGGTCGACCGAGCCGACGACGTGCCGGATGATTCCGCCCTTGCCGGCCGTGTCCATGGCCTGCAGCACGAGCAGCACGCTCGCGGGGCGCACGCGCCCGGAGGGCGTGGGGGCGGTGGCATTCGACCGGCTCTGCGCATACAGCCGCTCCTGGTACTCGTCGAGCTGGTCGGCGCCCGCGGCGAGATCGCGTTCGCCGGCGGATTTTCCCCCCGGATGCCCGGGGGTCGAGGCCGTATCCATGTCGGTAAGCCGGAATCCGGCACCGGCCCGCAGGATTTCGCGGGCATCCGAGGTCCAGTACTGCTGGCTCTTCGCGGTCATGCAGCCATTGTGGCGCGCCCCGCCGGGAATCGCTCAGCGAGCCAGCGGAACCTCGATGAGCTGGCGGCCGCCTGCCGGTGCCGTGAGCGCCTGATCCAGGGCCGAGCGGGTCGTGATCCGCTGGTACTCCCAGCCGTACGCGAGCGCGAGGTGCTCGAGGCGCGTCGTGTGCGGCGTGTAGAGCACGCGATTCATGGCGCCGGGCGACGCGACGGCCGCGACCTCGAGCCGATCGAAGATCGTGCCGCCGCCGTCGTTTCCGACGATGACCTGGATGCGCGGCTCGTCTTCCTCGGGCGGCAGCAGCAGCGCGCCGACGTCGTGCAGCAGCGCCAGGTCGCCCAGCAGCACGCGCGTGACGCCCGTCGCTCCCGTGTCCTGGCTCGCCAGTGCGATCCCCGTCGCGGTCGCGACGGTGCCGTCGATTCCGGCGAGCCCGCGATTGGCGTGCACGGGAACGCGCTTGCCGCCCAGCACCGCATCGGCGACGCGCACGAGCCGCGACGATCCGAACACGAGCCGGTCGTGCGGCCACGTCGCGCGCCAGACGGCGTCGACGAGGGCCTCGCGGTCGACCGGCGTGCGGATGACCTCGAGCTCCGCGGCGATCGCCCCGAGCCGGGATGCGGGCTCGGCCGACGCGAGACCCTCGGCGTCGGGTGCGGGCGGGGTCAGATCGACGGATGCCGCCCGCGATGCCCGCATCCATCTTCCGAGCCATTCGCGGTCGGTCTCTCCGGGCGCGAGGGTGATGCCGTCGACGGCGACGGTGGCGCCGTTGAGGTCGAGCGCTTCACCCGGGCCGCGCACGGCGAGCACCTCGACATCGTCGCGGGACAGCAGCGCGCCGACCTCGCGCGACAGGGTCGGGTGCCCGAAGACGATGGCGCGCTGCACGCGTCCGCCGAGGTCAGGGTCGGCGAGCAGAGCGCGGTACCCGTGCACGAGGTGCCGCCCGAACCTCGCGCCGCTGACGATCTCGGCGACGAGAGGCCATCCCCCCTCGTGCGCGAGCTGCTCGGCGGCGTGCCCCGCGTCGGCGCCCGCCACGACGATCGTGCGGCGTCCGTGCTCGATGACGCGCGGCTCACCGGCGGGCACGGCGACCGGGCTCGCCGCCGCAGCGGCGCGCGGCTCGCCGGCGGCGACGACCGAATCGACCCACGCGGGCAGCGTGCCGGAGAGGGGTTCGCGGTACGGCAGGTTCAGGTGCACCGGTCCCGCGGACTGCTCGCCCGCACCGCGCGCCGCGGCGACGGCTTCGGCCGCGAGGGCGCTCAGCATGCGGGTCTGCGGTGCGTCTCCGACCGGATCGAGCGCGTCGGGCGTCGGCAGGTCGGCTTCCAGGCGCACGTGGTGCGCGAACATGCCGGGCTGGCGCGTGGTCTGGTTGGCGCCGATGCCGCGCAGCTCAGGGGGCCGGTCGGCCGTGAGCAGCAGCAGTGGCACACCGGCGTGGTCGGCCTCGAGGACGGCCGGCAGCAGGTTGGCGACCGCGGTTCCCGACGTGCAGACGACAGCCGCGGGGATCCCGGTCTCGCGCCCGATCCCGAGCGCGGTGAAGCCCGCCACCCGCTCGTCGATCCGCACGTGCAGCCGGAGGACGCCGCGCTGTTCGAGATCGGCCGCGACGAGGGCGAGCGCCTGCGAGCGCGAGCCGGGGCTCAGTACGACATGGCGCACGCCCTGGTCGATCAGTCCGCACAGCAGCGCCGCCGCGGCATCCGTCGCACAAGACGTCGCACAAGGCGTCGAACCAGACGCCACCGGCGTCTCGTCGGCCGACGCCACGGTCAGCCGACGGCCCCGCGCTGACCGAGCGAGTCGTCGTCTCCGTCGGAAGCGGGCGGCTCGGTCGTCGGGTCGGCGGTGCCGCCGATCGTCGGCGGCTGCTGCCACCGCGGGTCGTCGTCCTCGGAGTCGAGCAGAGCGAGCTCTTCCTCGAGGCGGCGGATGCGCTCGTCCTGATCGCTGACCGCGCCGAGGCGGCCGAGGAACTCGGGATCGTCATCGGGTGCCTGGTAGACCCGGACCGCCGAGCGGCGCACGCGGCCGACGGCGAGCCACAGGATGCCGCCGAGCACGGGGATCAGCACGACGATCGCGATCCAGGCGGGCTTGCTCACTCCGCGGTGGCGGGTCGGCGGCTGCACAGCACAATCCACGATGGTGAAGATCCAGAAGGCCGCCACCACCGGGATGAGAATGAACAGGGCCCGGACCACGTCTCCATCCTAGGCGTGCTCTCTGGAGGAGGGCTGGATACGGCCTCGCCTACGATGGAAGGCGTGAAAGCACGGTCGATCGTCCTCTACACGGTGCTCAGGCTGCTCGCCTTCCTCGTGCCCTTCGGCCTGCTCATGCTCATTCCGCTGTTCCGCGAGTACTACTGGCTCGCGGCCATCTTCGCCGCGCTCATCGGGCTCAGCCTGTCGGTGCTGTTCCTGCGCCGGCCGCTCGCCGACGTCACTTCCGATCTCGCGCAGCGGCGCGCCGAACGGCAGACCGGCACGACCGACGAAGAGATCGAAGACGCCGCGATCGACGACGATCCCGAGCGCTGAGCCTCAGCCGAGGAACGCCCACATCAGGAAGGCGCCGTAGCCGACCGACGTGAGCGACGTCAGCGCGAGGGCGACGACGAGTTCGCGCGGATCGCGATAGGTCCACACGATCAGGATCGCGGGCAGCGCCGCGAGCAGTGCGAGCAGCGAGAGCCACGCGATCGGGTAGAACAGCGCGAGGAACGCCGCGATGAGGAACGGCGCGATCACGAAGACGGTGAACAGCACCCGCGTCGCCGTCCGCCCGATGAGCACCGTGAGCGTGCGCTTGCCGGCCGCCCGGTCCTGGTCGATGTCGCGCAGATTGTTCGCCAGCAGCACGGCACACGCGAGCAGGCCCGCCGCGACGGCGCCGAACCAGGCCTCTTGGGGCAGCGCCAGGGCCTGCACCCAGGTCGTGCCGAGCGTCGCGACGAGGCCGAAGAAGACGAAGACGAAGACCTCGCCCAGCGCCGCGTAGCCGTACGGCCGTTTGCCCCCCGTGTAGAACCACGCCGCGACGATGCACGCCACGCCCACGGCGAGGAGCCACCACTGCTGCGTGCGGATCGTCACGGCCAGGCCCGCGATCGCGGCGATCGCGAAGAAGACGAGTGCGACCGTGAGCACGGTGCGCGGCTTCGCCTTGCGGGCAGCGGTCAGTCGGGCGGGACCCACGCGGTGGTCGTCGGTCCCGCGGATGCCGTCGCTGTAGTCGTTGGCGTAGTTGACGCCGATCTGCAGCGACACCGCGACGATGAGGCAGCACAGGGCGATGACCCAGTGGAATTCGTCGACGACGAGCATCGCCGCCCCCGTGCCGATGAGGATCGGGGTGATCGCGAGCGGCAGGGTGCGCAGGCGTGCGGCACCGATCCAATCGCGAAGCGTCGCCGGCTCGACCTTGCGGGGGTCGCCCTGCTCACGCGACTTCTGCGGGTTGCCGCGCACGTTCTGCTTCTTGGATGCCGGACGCTTGCGCTTCTTGCTCGAGGTGCCTGCCACGACTGGCCATCCTAGTCAGCCGAGCGCGGCGACGGCGCGGCGGATCGCCTCTCGATCGGGCTTGCCCGACGGCAGCGCCGCGATCTCGTCGACGAGCACGAGCCGCGCCGGTCGCGCGTGCGCGCCGATCTCGGCGCCGACCGCGGCACGCGCTTCGTCGAGCTGTGTCGACTCGCTGCGCCGCAAGGCCTCACCGCGCGCGGTGACGATGACGGATGCCTCACCCCAGCGCTCGTCGGGAACCCCGACGACGACGGCTGAAGCGAGGCCGGGCACGGTCCGCACGATCCGCTCGACCCGATCGAGCGAGATGTTCAGACCCCCCGAGACGATGACGTTGTCGATGCGGCCGCGCACGCGCAGCACGCCGTCGTCGAGGACGCCCGCGTCGCCTGTCCGGTACCACCGGGTGCCGGCGTCGTCCCGCACGAAGACGGCGTCGGTCAGCTCGGAGTCGCCCAGGTACCCGTCGGCGAGGGTCGGTCCGGCCACCTGCACTTCGCCGCGCTCGATCCGCAGCGCCACACCGCGCAGGCGCCGGCCGTCGTAGACGCATCCGCCGCTCGTCTCGGTCGAGCCGTACGTGCGAGTGATGCGCGCGCCCGCCGTCTCGGCGCGTTCGAGCGTGACGGGCGGGAGCGCCTGCCCGCCCACGAGGATCCGCTCGAACGAGCGCAGCGCCGCGAGCACATCGGCGTCGTGCTCGGCGGCGTCGAGCAGCGTCGTCAGCTGCGCCGGCACGAGCGAGGTGAAGGTCGGCACCCGCCGGCCGCCCTCGCTCGAGGCCATCGTGAGGGCGGCCGCGGCGAACGCGCGCGGCGAGAACGTGCCCGAGAGGATCGCCGGTTCGCGGTCGGCGACGATCGACCGCACGAGCACCTGCAGCCCCGCGACGTAGCCGGCCGGCAGCGCCAGCAGCCACGCCCCGTCTCCGATCCGGTCGGCGGTCGCGAGCGCGCTCGCCGTGAGGGCGTCGCGGCTCAGCGCGACGCTCTTGGGCACGCCCGTGGATCCTGAGGTCGTCACGACGACGGCGGTGCCCGCCCGCACATCGATGGGCATCGCCCCCACGTGCCCGATCCCGAGCGCGGGTCCTGCCCCGTGCAGCGCGACACGCAGCGCCCGCATCAGATCGCGCGGGTCGTCACCGGTGACGGGTTCGAGTCGCATCAGTAGTGATACGGGTACGGCGACCAGTCGGGTTCGCGCTTCTCGAGGAACGCGTCGCGGCCTTCGGCTCCCTCGTCGGTGCCGTACGCGAAGCGCGTCGTCTCACCGGCGAACAGCTGCTGCCCGACGAGCCCGTCGTCGGGCAGGTTGAAGGCGTACTTGAGCATGCGGATCGCCGTGGGCGACTTCGACAGGATCGTGCGCGCCATCGCGATCGCCTCGCGCTCGAGCTCGGCGTGCGGCACGACGCGGTTGACGGCGCCCATCTCGTAGGCGCGCGCGGCGGAGTACTCCTCGGCGAGGAAGAACACCTCACGGGCGATCTTCTGCCCGACCTGCCGGGCCATGTAGGCCGAGCCGTATCCGGCGTCGAACGAGCCCACGTCGGCGTCGGTCTGCTTGAAGCGGCCGTGCTCGGCCGATGCGATCGACAGGTCGCACACGATGTGCAGGGAGTGCCCGCCGCCGGCCGCCCACCCCGGGATGACCGCCATGACGACCTTCGGCATGAAGCGGATGAGCCGCTGCACCTCGAGGATGTGCAGCCGCCCCGCGCGACCGGGGTCGGCGACGGCGGCCTCGTCGTCGGAGTACTTGTATCCGTCCTTGCCGCGGATGCGCTGATCACCGCCCGAGCAGAACGCCCACCCGCCGTCTTTCGGGCTCGGCCCGTTGCCGGTCAGCAGAACGGCGCCGATGCGCGGATCCTGCCGTGCCGTGTCCAGCGCCCGGTACAGCTCGTCGACCGTGTGCGGCCGGAACGCGTTGCGAACCTCGGGACGATCGAAGGCGATCCGCGCGATGCGCCCGTCTTTCGACACATGCGCCGTGACATCGGTGTAAGCGTCGGCGCCGGGTGCCGGCATCCATTCACGCTCGTCGAACAGCTCAGAGACCATGGGTTTCACCTTACGGCGACGGATGCCGCGACTCACGCGCCGTTCTTGGCGTCACGCCAGCGCAGCCACGACCGGACGAGGCCGAAGTCGTAGTCGGGCCCGGCGAATCCGAGCGTGAACATGCGCGTGCCGGCGTCGTAGAGGGCGTCGGCGACGTCCTCATCGCGGCGCTCCAATTCGTTGGAGACGACGAGGTTCGACGTGTCCCGGCCCTCCTCCTCGGCCCACCGATCGATGACGGAGAGCTTGTGCGGCATCTCTTCGGGCGCGACGAAGCTGTGCCAGATGTCGGCGTGCCGGGCGACGAGGCGCAGGGTCTTCTGCTCGCCCTTCCCGCCGATCATGATCGGGATGCGCCGCGTCGGCGCCGGGTTGAGCTTCGCCCAGCGCGCCTCGATGCGGGCGAGCCCGTCGGCGAGGTCGTTCAGGCGCGTGCCGGGGGTGCCGAACTCGTAGCCGTACTCGTCGTAATCGCGCTGGAACCATCCCGCGCCCGTCCCGAAGATGAACCGGCCCTCGCCGCCCTTGGCCGAGATGTGGTCGATCGTGCGGGCCATGTCCGCCTGCAGATCGGGGTTGCGGTAGCTGTTGCAGTTGACCAGCGACCCGAACTCGACGCGCTCGGTCTGCTCGGCCCACGCGCCGAGCATCGTCCACGATTCGAAGTGCAGGCCGTCGGGCTCCCCGCGCAGGGGGAAGAAGTGATCCCAGTTGAACAGGACGTCCACGCCCATGTCCTCGAGGCGGCGGACCGCGTCGCGCAGGTCGGGGTAGGTGACGTGCTGGGGCTGCAACTGCACGCCCAGCCGGACCGGAGTGTCGAAGAGCATGTGCCTCAGCCTACGTCCGCCGCCTCACGGGCGAGGTCAGCGCGAGCGACGGGCCTTGAGGAAGGCGTCGATCGCATCCCACACCGCGATGCCGACGATTCCGAAGCCGAAGATCACCGCGATGATCGTCGTGACGGTCTCGCCGTCATCGGGCACGAAGGTCGGGAAGAACTCGGGGTTGAGCAGGCGATCGGTGAGCAGCAGCCACACCGCCGGCACGACGATCGCGAGGTTGAGCACGACGTTGATCGTCGCCAGTCGCGTGTCCCATCGGCCCCGCGCGTAGACCGCGATCGCGAGCAGGGCCTCGAGGGCGATCAGCAGCAGAAGCACGGCGATCCCCACCGGCCAGAGGTCGGGCGCGAGGAACGACACCCAGCCCCCGCCGTCCGCGAAGTAGACGACGCCGACGAAGTGGTCCCACAGCACCGCGCCGGCCATGACCGCGAGCAGCACGAGCGAGGCGACGAGATCGCTGAGCGTCGCGCCGCGTTCGCGGGGCTCGGGCAGCCGATCGAGGGTCCACTCGCCGACGAACCCGACATCGGCGCCGCGGGCGGCGCGCTCGACGATGAAGAAGACGAGCGTCGTCCAGAACGCGATGTGCACGATGCTGCCCATGAGCACGGCCCACGCCGTGCCGAAGATCTCGCCGACCGGCTCTTGCGCGAGCGACATGCCGAGCGTCGTGCCGACGACGGCGCACGCGGGCACGATCGCCCACAGGAACTTGAGCAGGCGCCACCACGTGAGGTAGTACCGCGGCCCGATGAGGAACAGCGGCCGGTCGGTGTAATCGGCGGCGAGCTTGTCGGGATCGCCGAGCTCGGTGAGCACGGCGTGCTCCGCAGCGTCGCGCGCCAGGCCTTCGTCGAGGCGGGCGTCGATCTGATCGTCGATGGAGGCGCGGAGCTCGGCGGCCAAGTCAGCGCGCTGCTTCTCGGGCACCGTGCGCATCGCGGCGTCGATGTAGCGGTCGGTCAGGGTCATGGCGTTCATGAGTCCTCCTGAGGGAGCCCCTCGATCGCGGCGGCGATCGAGCGGAAGTCGTCGGTGAGAGTGGCGAGCAGACGCGCGCCGGCGTCGCTCGTGCGGTAGAACTTGCGGGGCCGAGCCTCGTCGGTGTTCCACTCGCTCGTCAGATGCCCCTGCTTCTCCAGCCGGCGCAGGAGCGGGTACAGCGTGTTCGCATCCGTGTCGAAGCCCCGGGATCGCAGCTCTTCGAGCAGGCCGTAGCCGTAGCCGGGCTGTTCGAGCAGGCGCAGACAGGCCAGCACGACCGTGCCGCGCCGCAGCTCCTGCCGGTGCGTCTCGAGGGCTTCCGTTTCGCTCACGCCTGACACGATACCGTGTGACGCACACTATTGGCAAGAGCACATCATTGTTCACGGTGTCGACGTCGAGAACTCCGGATGAATCCGCACATCGGCCCGAAGACTCCGGAGGAACCGGCACATCGAGGGTCCAAACCGGGCGTCCTCGAAGAAAGTCCGGAGTTGTCGACGCTCCTCGCGGCAGGATGGGGGCATGACCCCGCCTCCCCTCGCCGACATCCTTGCGAACGCGCACGTCGTATCCCTGCCGCTCGCGACACGCTTCCGCGGGATCGACGTGCGCGAGGCCGTCGTTCTCGAGGGACCCGAGGGGTGGACGGAGTTCTCGCCCTTCGCCGAGTACGACGACGCCGAGGCCGCGACGTGGCTCGCCGCGTCGATCGACTACGGGTGGCAGCGGCAACCGGCGCCGCGGCGCGACGTCGTGCCGGTCAACGCCACGGTGCCCGCCGTTCCCGCCGCGTCGGTCGCCGGCGTCCTCGCCCGCTTCGACGGCTGCCGCACCGCCAAGGTCAAGGTCGGCGGCGAGAGCACACTGGCCGACGACATCGCGCGCGTCGCGGCCGTACGCCAGGCGCTGGGGCCCGAGGGCCGCATCCGCGTCGACGCGAACGGCGCGTGGAACATCGACGAAGCCGAGCGCGCGATCCACGCCTTCGCCGAATACGACCTCGAGTACGCCGAGCAGCCGTGCGCGACGGTGGACGAGCTCGCGGAACTGCGCCGGCGCGTGGCCTACATGGGCATCCCGATCGCGGCCGACGAGAGCGTCCGCAAGGCCGACGACCCCCTCGCCGTCGCCCGCGCGGGCGCGGCGGACCTGCTCGTCGTCAAGGCGCAGCCGCTCGGCGGCGTGCGCCGGGCGCTCGACATCGTCGAGGCCGCGGGGCTGCCGGCCGTCGTCTCGAGCGCGCTCGACACCTCGATCGGGCTCGCGATGGGCGTCGCCCTCGCCGCCGCCCTGCCCGAGCTCGACTACGACTGCGGGCTCGGCACGGCGTCGCTCCTCACGGCGGACGTGGTCGCCGCCCCGCTCACCCCGCGCGGCGGGTCACTGCCGGTAGGGCGCGTGAGCGCCGACCCCGCCCTGCTCGCCGAGCACGAGGCATCCGCCGAGCGTCGGGCGTGGTGGCTCGATCGCGTGGAGCGCTGCCACGCCCTGCTCGAGGCGCGCTGACCCGGCGCACCCCGGCCGCACCGCCACGCGCGCAGGGCGCCGACGGCTCCCGCGTCAGGCGGGTTCGACGAGCGCTGTCGCGAGGTTCGCGGTGCGCTCGTTGACGAGTGCGCACATCGCCGTGAAGTCGAGGCCGGCCATGACGGCGTAGGCCGCCGTGTCCTCCCACTGCTGCAGGATCAGCTGGGCGAAATCGCGCTCGGGCAGCCGCAGCGTCAGTCCGTACCGGGCGCTGAGTTCGGCGATGACGCCGGCGACGCGCTCGACCAGGCCCGCCTGCCACGCGAGGTACGCCGTCGCGAGGGCCGCGTCGCGCATGGCGCGCGTGCGGATCTCGCTCGTGAGCAGAATGCCCATCTTCTCGTCGATCGCGACGTCGAGCACGCGCTGCACGATGTCCGCCGGAGTGAACTGCTCGCCCGTCTCGCTCAACTCGGCGATGCGGGCCGTGACGAGGTCGATCTTCTGCTCGGCGACGCGCTCGGTGAGCGCGAGCATGAGCTCGTCCTTGGTCTCGAAGTTCGAATAGAAGGCTCCGCGGCTGAAGCCGGCGCGCTCGCAGATGACTTCGACGGATGCCGCATCCACGCCGACTTCGGCGAACACCTGTGCGGCGGCGTCGAGGAGCTTCTGCCGGGTCGCCTCGCGGCGACGCGTGACGGTCACATCGCTCATGCGCATCCTCCTCGGGTCATCTTCACACGGGCCGCCCAGCTTGAGAGCCTCGGCACACCTTACGATACATTCGTGTATCCGATACAGCACTGTATCCACCCCGCCTGAACCCACGAAGCCGGAGACGCTGTGTCGACTCTTCTGTACTCGCTCGGCCGCTGGTCGTACCGCCACCCCTGGCGCGTCCTCGTCGCCTGGATCCTGCTGCTCGGCATCGCCGGCGGTGGCGCGCTCGCGTTCAGCAAGGGCACCGACAACGCCTTCACGATCCCGGGCACCGAGTCCCAAGCCGGCCTCGAGCAGCTCGAACGCACCTTCCCGCAGGTGAGCGGCACGAGCGCGCAGCTCGTCGTGGTGGCCGCCGACGGCGATCGGGTCGTCGACGGCGCATACGCCGACGCGATCACGGCCGCCGTGACCGAATTCGGCGCGATCGACGAGATCCTCGGCGTCACCGATCCGTTCGACGAGATGATCTCGGGCCTCGTGAACGACGACGAGAGCGCCGCCATCATCCGCCTGCAGTTCGACGGCCAGGCCACCGATGTCTCACCCGAGACCACGGCACAGCTCACCGACGTCGCCGACGCGCTCGCGGAGGGCCTGCCCGCCGGCTCCGAGGTGGCTCTGGGCGGAGACCTCTTCTCGGTGTCGGTGCCCGGCCTCACCGTCACCGAGCTCGTCGGCGTGCTGATCGCGCTGCTCGTGCTGATGGTGACCTTCCGCTCCTTCCTCGTCGCGGGCCTCCCCCTCGCCACGGCGCTCGTGGGCGTGGGCCTGTCGATGGCCCTCATCCTGCTCGCCACGGCCGTCGCCTCGGTCTCGTCGACGACGCCGCTCCTGGCCCTCATGCTGGGACTCGCGGTCGGCATCGACTACGCCCTGTTCATCGCCGCGCGACATCAGGACCAGGTGCGCGGCGGCATGGATCCCGAGGAGTCCGTCGCCCGCGCGACCGGCACGGCGGGATCGGCCGTCGTCTTCGCCGGTGTCACGGTGCTCATCGCGCTCGTGGGCTTGAGCTTCGCGAACATCCCGTTCCTCACGACGATGGGCATCGCCGCATCCGTCGCCGTCGCCATCTCGGTCGCCGTCGCGGTCACGCTCACGCCCGCCCTGCTCGGCTTCGTCAAGGGTCGCGTGAAGGGACGGATGCCGCGCCGCGCACCCGCCCGATCGTCGCGGCCTCGCCGCGGATTCGCGACCCGCTGGGTCACGGGGGTGACGCGGCATCCCGTGATCACGACCGTGGCCGTCGTCGTCGGGCTCGGCGTGCTCGCGATCCCCGCGGGAAGCCTCGCGCTCGCGCTGCCGAACGCCGGCGTGCAGCCGGCCGCCTCGCAGGCGCGGCAGAGCTACGACCTGACGGCCGAGCAGTTCGGGCCGGGCTTCAACGGCCCGCTCATCCTGACCGGCACGATCGTCACGTCGACCGATCCCCTCGGGCTCATGGAGGATCTCGCCGCCGAGATCGAGCGGGTGCCCGGCGTCGCCGAGATCGCCCTGGCGACCCCGAACGAGACGGCCGACACCGGCATCATCCAGGTCGTGCCCGAGACGGCGCCCGATGCACCCGAGACCGCACAGCTCGTGCGCGACATTCGCGCCGAGGCCGATCGCCTCTACGACGAATACGGCATCGATCTGACCGTGACGGGCTTCACCGCCGTCGCGATCGACATCTCGGACCGTCTCGGTGCGGCCCTCCTGCCGTTCGGGATCTTCGTCGTCGGACTTTCGTTCATCCTGCTCATGATCGTCTTCCGCTCGATCGCCGTGCCGCTCACCGCGACCCTGGGGTACCTGCTGTCCGTGCTCGCCGCGTTCGGCGTCGTCGCGGCCGTCTTCGAATGGGGCTGGTTCGCCGACCTGCTGCACGTCGCCCGGGTCGGCCCGGTCATCAGCTTCATGCCGATCGTCCTGATGGGCGTGCTGTTCGGCCTCGCGATGGACTATCAGGTGTTCCTCGTCTCGCGCATGCGCGAGGACTACGTGCACGCCTCGCGCGCCCGCAAGGGTCGCGCCGACCGGCTCACCGCGGTCGGTGCGGTGCGGTCGGGGTTCACCGCCTCGGCACGCGTCGTCACCGCGGCGGCGCTCATCATGTTCGCCGTCTTCGCGGCATTCGTGCCCGAAGGGGACTCGTCGATCAAACCGATCGCGCTCGGTCTCGCCGTCGGCATCGCGGTCGACGCGTTCCTCGTGCGCATGACCCTGATCCCGGCGCTCATGGCGCTGCTCGGCGACAAGGCCTGGTGGATGCCGCGCTGGCTCGACCGGCTGCTGCCCCACTTCGACATCGAGGGCGAAGCGGTCGAGCGCGAGCTCGCCCTCGCGGACTGGCCCGAGCCCGCCACGACGGCTGCCGTCGTCGGCGAGCGCGTCACGGTGCGCGCCGAGACCGGCCGCACGGCGGGCGAGGTCGTTCTGTACGACGACGCATCGTTCCGCGTCGAGCCCGGCGGGACCCTGCTGGCCACGGGCGACCCGCGCGCGGCGCGAGCCTTCGCGCTCACGGTGGCGGGCCGTCTCACCCCGAGCGACGGGCGCCTGCGCGTCGCCGGCCATCTGCTGCCCGGCCGCGGCGCGTGGGTGCGCGCGCACGTCGGCGTCGCACTGCTCGCCGACGCGGACGACCCCGTGCGCGAGGTCCGCCGCGCGCTGCGCGGACGCACGCAGCTGGTCGTCATCGACGGGCTCGACGCCCTCGACGCCGCCGCGCGCGACCAGGTCGCGGCATTGCTGCGGGATGCCGCCGGCTCCGCCCGCACGGCGCTCACCGTCGTGGCGACCGCACGATCCGAGGGTCCTGCCCTCGCCCTCCTCGCCGACGCCCATCGGCCCGACCTGACCACTCTCGCTCTGCGTGCCGGAGCGCGCACGGCGACCGCAGAGGTGACCTCATGACACTCCACGCCCCGATCGAACGCGCTCGCTCGCGCCGCCCCGTGACCTGGCTCACGCTGCTCGGCGTGCTCCTGCTGCCCGTCATCATCGGCGGCATCCTCGTCGCGGCGCTCTACAACCCCGTCGAGCGGCTCGACGGGCTGCAGGCCGCCGTCGTGAACGAGGACCAGGCCGTCACGATCGACGACCAGCTCGTGCCGCTCGGCCGGCAACTGACCGCGGGGCTCGTCGAGGGCTCCGACGACCAGCCCTCGAACCTCTCCTGGACGATCTCGAACGCCGACGATGCCCGCGAGGGACTCGCCGACGGCACGTACGCGGCCGTCATCACGATCCCGTCGAACTTCTCGGCCGCGGCGACCTCGACCCGCCCCGGTGAGACGCCCGAGCGAGCGACGATCGAAGTGCAGACGCCCCCGGACAGCCTCATCGTCGACGACGCCATCACGGCGCAGGTGGCCTCGGCTGCGGCATCCGTCATGGGAGAGCAGCTCTCGACGGTGTATCTCGAGAACGTCCTGCTCGGCTTCACGACCCTCGGCGACCAGCTCGGCGACGCAGCGTCGGGTGCGACGCAGCTCGCGGACGGCGCGACCCAGGCGTCTGACGGAGCGTCCCAGCTCGCCGACGGGATGCCGCAGCTCGCCGACGGGGCGACGGGACTCGCGTCGGGAGCGACGGCACTGCAGCAGGGGCTCGGGCAGCTCGGGACCGGCGCCCGGGACGCCGCGACCGGCGCGAGCCGGCTGGCGGCCGGTGTCGATGCCGGTGCGGCTGAGCTCGAGGCCACGGGCATCGTGCCGGCCGAACTCACGAGCGTCGCGAACGGCGCGGCCACGGCGACGGGAATGGCCGCGACGAGCGCGGGCGAGGCGGCGGCGAGCCTGCAGACCCTCGCGGCTTCGTGCACGCAGTCCGCGGAGTTCTGCGCGCAGCTCGCCGATGCCGCGCTGTCCGCGGGCACGGCATCCGTGATCCTCACCGGCGACGGCACGCAGGCGAACCCCGGCGCTGTCGCGCTCACGCAGTACACGTCCGGCGGTCTCGCGCAGCTCGCCCAGCAGGCGCCCGCCCAGCTCGCCGGTCAGCTGCGCACGATCTCGACGAACGTCGCTTCGCTCGGCGGAGGCGTCGCCCAGCTCGCCGGCGGCATCGACCAGTCGGCGGCAGGCGCGGGGCAGCTCGCCTCGGGCGCCTCGCAGCTCGCGGGCGGCATCGACGAGGCGGGAACCGGCGCGATCTCGCTCGCCGACGGCGTGCAGCAGCTCGCCGACGGCACCGACGAGCTCGCGACCGGGCTCGGGACCACGGTCGACGAGGTTCCGACCTACACCGAGGCCGAGGCGGCGAGCCTCGCCGAGGTCGTCGCGAACCCCGTCCGAGCCGACGGGGTGGGCACATCGATCTTCGGCGCGTCGGCGATCCCGCTGCTCGCGATGCTCGCGCTGTGGTTCGGCGGACTGGGCACCTTCATCGCCCTCCAGGCCGTCTCGCGCCGGGCGCTCTCGGCTCGCGAGTCGTCGGCGACGCTCGCGCTGCGGGCGTTCCTTCCGGCGGCCGCGCTCGGCGCCGCGCAGGGCATCCTCGTCGCGGGCGTCGTGCAGCTCGCCGCCTCGTACGACTGGGGTCAGTGGTGGGCGTTCGCGGGCGTCGCCGTCGTCGCGGGCATCGCCTTCGCCGCCGTCAACCAGGCGCTCGTGGCCGTGTTCGGCGGAGCCGGACGCTGGATCTCGGCTCTCGTCGGCGTGCTCGCCGTCGCGACCGGGGTCGTCTCGACCGTGCCCGGTGCCCTGTCGGGCATCGCCGCACTGCTGCCGACCGCCCCCGCATACAACGGCATGGTCGCCGCGCTCACCTCGGCCGAAGGGCTCGGCGCAGGCTGGGCCGGGCTCCTGGTCTGGGCCGTGCTGGCCTTCGGTGCGACGGTCCTCGCCGTCGCCCGCCGCCGCACGACGAGCGCTCGCGCGCTCCTGAAGGCCGCACCCGCGATCGCCTGACCGCCGCGACGGCGCGCGTGCCCGCGGCATCCCCCGATCAGTTCGTTTGCCCCAGGCATTCCACGATCAGTCCGCTCGCCCCAGACATTCCACGATCAGTTCGTTTGCCCCAGGCATTCCACGATCAGTCCGCTCGCCCCAGACATTCCACGATCAGTTCGTTTGCCCCACATCGCTCCCGCGTGCCCGATGCACCGACTGTTCGAGGCAAATGAACAGGACTCCCGCTCGTTCACTTGCCTCACATGGATGCTGCAGCCCAGTGACGTCGACAGTCTGAGGCAAACGAACGACCCGCTCGACGAACGACCCGCTCGACGAACGACCGGGGAACAGCCGGGGAACAGCCGGGGAACAGCCGAGGGGGTCAGCTCAGGCCGGAGTAGGCGTGCAGCCCCTTGAAGAACATGTTCACGATCGTGAAGTTGAACACGACGGCCGTGAAGCCGATGATCGACAGCCACGCCGACCGCGTACCGCGCCAGCCGCGCGTCGCACGCGCGTGGATGTAGCCCGCGTAAAGCACCCAGATGACGAAGGTCCACACTTCCTTCGTGTCGAAGCCCCAGTAGCGGCCCCACGCGTCGTTGGCCCAGATCGAGCCGGCGATGAGGGTGAACGTCCAGAAGATGAAGCCGAGGATCGCGAAGCGGTAGGCGAGCGTCTCGAGCGTGTCGGCATTCGGCAGCGTGCGCAGGAACCCCGGTCCGGTCTTTCCGAGATCGTCGGATGCCGCCGCAGCGGCCGTGAGCCGTTCGCGCCGCGCCTGCATCAGCTGCGTGATCGACAGGCCGAAGGCGAGGCCGAACAGGGCCGTCGCCAGCGACGCGACGAAGACGTGGATGACGAGCCAGACCGACTTGAGCGGGTCCATCAGCGGCACGACCTCGACATAGAACCCGAGGGTCGCACCTCCGAGCAGCACGACGACGAGGCCCGTGATGAAGGTGCCGAGGAAGCGCAGGTCGTACCGGAACAGCGCGACAAGGTACACCCCGATGATGAGGCACGTGCCGGTCAGCGCGAACTCGTACATGTTCGACCACGGCACCCGTTCGGCCGCGATGCCGCGCGTCACGGCGCCCGCCGTCTGGAAGAGGAAGCCCAGCACCGTGAGCGACGTGCCGATGCGCGCCCACAGCATGCGGGGTCGCTGCGACACGGGCGCCTCGATGGTCGCCGTCGCCGACGCGCGCCCGGACCCGGCGTACCCCGCTCCCACCAGTTCGCGTGCGGCATCGTGCGATGCCACGGTCGAGGCCGAGCGGCGTGCCAGGTCGACGGCGTAGGCGATGAACGCGAGAGCGTAGATCGCGATGGCCGTCCAGACCAGGAGCACCGAGACCGAATCGAGGCTGAGCATGGCGTCGGACATGACTCTCAGTCTACGTGCGCCGCGGATGCCGCATCCCGGCCGGGGCCTCGCTGTGCGAGCGCGGCGGAGTGGCGTTCGGCGACCTCGTCGACCGCCGTCGTGAGGGTCGGATCCTCGCCGCGCGCGAGACCGGCGTACTCGATGCGCAGCGTCTGACCGTCGGGACGGACCTTGACCCAGACGCGACGGCGCGGCACGAACAGCGCCGTGAGCAGACCCAGCGTCGCCAGGACGGCAAACACGAGCACCCACGTCGCCGACGCGTCGCGATGGATCGACAGCGACACGTAGCGTTGCACCGACCCGTCATAGCCTTCGGCGCCCTCGGGCGCGGCGTTCTCGAACGTGAGCGTGCCGAGGCCGTCCGGAAGATCGACGGTCTCCCCCGGCGCGATCTCGATCGAGTCGCCGTTCGTGCGCCCCGCGAGCTCCTCCATCTCGGACGTGTCCAGCGTGTACACCGACCGCGGGACACCGTCGTTGATGCCGAGGTCTCCCTGGTAGACCTCGAGGGTCACGACGGGGTTGATCAGCGCGGGGTAGCTCGACGTGAAGGCGCCCGAGAGCAGCTCCACCTGCGTCGGGTAGAAGAACCCGACGAGGCCGATCTGCTCGGGCAGCCCGTCGGGCACCTTGATGACGCCGAGCGAGGTCATGGCGGCGTCCTGCGGCAGGAACGGCACCGCCTCGGAGAAGACGACCTCGCCGTCGGCGTCGCGGATCGTCAGGGCCGGGGCGTAGCCGTTGCCCATCAGGTAGATGCGGTCGCCGGCCATGTCGAGCGGGTGGTTGACCCGCACTTCGACGGGGTGCGGGTCGCCGTCGACCTGCTGCGCCGTCAGGTTCGCGACGAAGTCGCCGGCCTGACCGCCGCCCTGCTCGCCCGAGGGGATGTAGGTCACATCGAACCGGTCGAGCGTGAGCGCGTAGGGGGTCAGGCCGTCGGCGTCGACGAAGCGTCCCGGGTTGAACGAGGTGTAGTCCAGCAGGGTGTTGACGAAGGTGCGGCCCTCGATGATGACGGTCTGTCCCGTGTACGTGAAGCCTCCCCCGATCCCGACGGCCAGCAGCACGCCGACGAGAGACGAGTGGAAGACGAGGTTGCCCGTCTCGCGCAGGTAGCCTCGTTCGGCCGAGACCGACGGCACACCGCGCGTGTCGTACCGCTGCACGCGGTAGCCGCTCTTGCGCAGCTGCTCTTCGGCGAGGTCGACGGCGACGGATGCCGCACCCGCGGCGTCCGCACCGGCAGCCAGGTCGACCGTGCTCACGCGGTGCGCGGCGAGGCGCTCGAGCCGCGCGGGCGTGCGCGGCGGGCGCGAGCGCATCGCCTTCCAGTGGTGCTTCGTGCGCGGGATGACGCACCCGATGAGCGAGACGAACAGCAGGATGTAGATCGCCGAGAACCAGGGCGACGTGTACACGTCGAACATGCTCAGGTTGTCAAGGACCGGGGCGAGGTCGGGATTGTCGGTGTAGTACTGCGTGACGCCGTTGGGGTCGGCGCTGCGCTGCGGCACGAGCGAGCCCGGCACGGCGGCGATCGCGAGCAGCAGCAGCAGCACGAGGGCCGTGCGCATCGAGGTCAGCTGCCGCCAGATCCAGCGCATCCAGCCGACGACGCCGAGCGACGGCTGCTGGATGTCGGTCGACGCGGCATCCGCGTGATCGGCGGGGCGCAGCGTGCCCTCGACGGGCGAATCCGACACGTCAGAGGATCGTCGGGACACTCTGGAACACCCCCTGTAGCTGAGCCATCCACATCGACCACACGCCCGTCACCATGAGCAGCCCGACGAGGATCAGCAGGACACCGCCGACGATGTTGACGGTGCGGATGTGGCGGCGCAGGAACGACACCGAGCGCGTCGCCCAGCCGAACCCGAGCGTGAGCAGCACGAACGGGATGCCGAGACCGAGCGAGTACGCGAGCCCGAGGAGCGCTCCGCGTCCGGCCGACGCGGCGTCGAAGGACATGTTCAGGATGACGGCGAGCGTCGGCCCGATGCACGGCGCCCAGCCGATGCCGAGCGCGAGGCCGAGCAGCGGCGCCCCGACGAGCCCGATGTTCCCGCGCACCTGCGGGCGCGCGATGCGCTGCGCGAATCCGAACACGCCGATGAAGACGAGACCGAGGAGGATCACGACGACGCCCAGGATGCGCGTGATGACATCGGCGTACTGCAGGAAGAAGATCCCGACCGTGCCGGCGAAGAAGTTCAGCGCCATGAACACGACCGCGAACCCCGCGATGAACAGCAGCACGCCCGCGAGCAGTCGGCCGCGCGGGGGTGCGGCATCCGCTTCGGTCTCCGTTGCCGTCCGGAGTGCGCCGTCTTCGGCGCGAGGCGTCGGGCGGGGGCGGCGCGGCGCGGCGGCGCCGGCGATGAAGCCGAGGTAGCCCGGCACGAGCGGCAGGACGCACGGTGAGAGGAACGAGATGAGACCGGCGAGGATCGCGATCGGCACGGCGACGAGCAGCGAGCCGTCGGCGACGGCGGCGGCCGGGTTCACGCTTCTCCGATGGCGTCGCGCACGAGCGACCGCAGGATCGATTCCTCTTCGACGATGCCGATGACCCGTGCCGCGACGCGACCCTCGCGGTCGAGCACGAGGGTGACGGGCACTGCGCTCAGCGGAGTCTGCCCCGCGAAGGCGAGCTTGATCGAGCCGTCTTCGGTCGTCAGGACGCTCGGATAGCCGACGCCGTACGTGTCGGCGAACGCGCGCGAGGCCTCGGCGCCGTCGTACAGGTTGATGCCGAGGAAGTTCACCCCGTCGACCTGGAACTCCTCGTGCACGGCTTCGAGCACGGGCGCTTCGACCCGGCAGGGCGCGCACGCCGCGTACCAGAAGTTCACGACGAGCACGTCGCCGCGGTAGTCGTCCGATGTCGTCGTGCCGCCCGTGTCGAGCACACCCTCGAAATCGATGGGCTCCGTCCGCTCGTCGACGGGGATCTCGTCGACGCGGAAATCGCCCGAGATGTAGCCCTTGTTGCTGCCCTCGCGGTACTGCTCCGCGAGCGGGTCCTGCGTGCACGCGGCCAAGGACGCCGTGAGCGTCAGCGCCAGAAGAGCGGATGCCGCGGCTCGCAGCCGTCGGCCGCGTCGGCGTGCCGGCAGATCGCGCATCACACCGCCCCCACGTCGATCGCACCGGCCGTCGTCGCGGGCGCCGCGTACGACACTTCGGCCCAGGTGCCGTCCACCAGCTCGAACGACGTGACGCTCGACAGCGCACAGCGTCGTGACCGGGGGTCGTGGCGCAGGGGCAGTCCCGCGACAGCGAGGTGCGAGATCCAGATGGGCAGCTGGTGCGAGACGATGACGACATCACCGGTGGGCGCGGCGTTCCACGCGTCGGTCATGGCGGCGTCCATGCGGGCGACGACCTCGGCATACGCTTCGCCCCAGCTGGGCAGGGCGGGCTTGCGCAGGTGGCGCCAGTTCCACGGATTGGCCAGCGCCCGCGTCATGCGCTTGCCCTCGAAGACGTTCGTCGGCTCGATGACGCGGTCGTCGATGACGGGTTCGATGCCGAACAGCTCGGTGAACGGCTCGGCCGACTCGCGCGTGCGCTGCAGAGGCGAGCAGATGAGCGCCGTGACGGGGCGCTCGAGGTTTCTGACGTACTCGGCGGCCTGCCGCGCCATGCCTCGCCCGTCGGCGCTCAACCCGAATCCGGGAAGCCGACCGTAGAGCACTCGGCGAGGATTGCGGACCTCCCCGTGGCGCACGAGATGAAGGCGATCGGCGGGCACCCGACCAGTCTACGGGGGCGCCGTCTGTGGGGCCGCTGAGCGCGGGTCGTCGGCGCCCGCGCTCACTCGATGTCGAGGCTGGGCACGCGAGTCGGCGCCGACGTGCGGCGATGCAGCTGATGCTCGACGACCAAGAGGGCGACGACGGCTGCGGCGCCGACCACCGCGAGGAGGATCGGCAGACCGATGGGGTCGGTCGGCAGCAGCAGCGCACCCACGCCATGGGAGTCGCCCGCCGTCGCCTGCCACGGCCACAGCGCGCGCAGGGATCCCAGCATCAGTCCCGCCATCGCCAGCAGCGCCAGGCGACGATGACGGTCGAGCAGCCACTTGACGACGCGCACGATGCTGACCAGACCCACGATCGCACCCAGCATGAAGATGCCGATGTAGACGAGGTCGCGCTCGGCGACGGCACGCAGCGTCGGCGTGTAGAGACCGACCGCGAGCAGGAAGAACGACCCGGACAGGCCGGGCACGACGAGCGCGCAGACCGCGATCGCGGCCGCGATCGCGACGGCCCACAGCGGCGGGTCGACCGCAGCCTCCGCACCGGCGAGCCCGACGAGGACGAAGGCGAGCACAGCGGCGACGACGAAGAGAACGATGCCTCCGACGTGGGCCGCAGCACCGCGGGCCTCCTTCGGGATGAGTCGCAGCGGCACGATGATGCTGACGGCGACGAGGCCGAAGAACAGCCCGCGCGAGGCTTCGACGTTGCCGCTCACGAGAGCTTCCACCGGGCCGGCGAGTGTCAGGACGATCGCGATCATCCCCGCCAGGACGGGCACGACGAGCCACCAGTCCACCCGGCGGATCTCGGCGATGAAGCCGCGGCCGCGGTCAGGACCGGCGATCAGACGCTTGAAGGCCGACACGACGTGCGATGCCCCGTCGATGAGACGCTCGAACACCCCCGTGATGAGGGCCACGGTGCCGCCGGAGATCCCGGGAACGAGCTCGGCGAGACCGATGAGCGCGCCGCGGATGACGTTGAGGATGACGTGGCCCGGCCGGAACCGCCGATCCGGGCGGGGAGTGTCGACGGGCAGGGGCGGGACGTCCGTGGGACGATCATCCGACTGCGAGAGGTCGCGGGAGCGCGAAGACTCGGTGCTGGCGTCTTCTTCTGGCGAGTGCGGCGGCATCCTTCGAACGTACCCGCACGTAGACTGAACCCTCGTGACCGAACGCACTCTCGTCTCCCAGCTCCACGCCCGCGAAGGCGGGCCCGTCTCGGTGTCCGGATGGGTCGAGACCGTCCGCGATCAGAAGAAGGTGCAATTCGTCATCCTGCGTGACGAGACCGGCGCCGTGCAGCTGGTCAATCCCGCGACCCGCCCGGCCGAGGACGGCACCGCGCAGGACGCGGCAGCGCTCGCGCTCACCGACACGATCTCGAACCTCGCGACGGGCAGCTTCCTGACAGTGCACGGCGAGCTCAAGCACGACGAACGCGTCAAGCTCGGCGGCGTCGAGATCAAGATCGGCTCCCTCGACATCTCGGCGGCGGCACTGCCCGAGACGCCCATCGCCGCCGACAGCGGCCTGGACAAGCGCATGGACTGGCGTTTTCTCGACCTGCGCCAGCGCCGCAACAACCTGATCTTCCGCGTGCAGACGACTCTCGAGCACGCTTTCCGCACCTACTGGATCGAGCGCGACTACATCGAGGTGCACTCGCCGAAGCTCATGGCGTCGGCGTCGGAGTCCAACGCCGAACTGTTCGCCCTCGAGTACTTCGACGACCAGACGGCGTACCTCGCGCAGTCGCCGCAGTTCTTCAAGCAGATGGCGCAGGTCGCCGGCTTCGGCAAGATCTTCGAGGTCGCGCCCGCCTTCCGCGCCGACCCGTCGTTCACGTCGCGCCACGCGACGGAGTTCACGTCGGTGGACGCCGAGATCAGCTGGATCGACTCGCACGAAGACGTCGCCCGCATGCAGGAGGAGCTCCTGCAGTTCGCCATCCAGGCGGTCAAGGACAAGCACGGCGAAGAGATCGAGCAGCTGTTCGGACTCGAGATCACCGTGCCGGCGATCCCGTTCCCGCGCATCCCGCTCGCCGAGGCGCGCGACATCGTCGCCTCGCGCGGCTATGAGATCCCCCGCACCGACGGCGACCTCGACCCCGAGGGCGAGCGCCAGATCGCGGCATACGTCCAGGAGACCTACGGACACCAGTTCGTCTTCATCACCGACTACCACCCCGAGATCCGCGCTTTCTACCACATGCGCGACGAAGAGACGGGGCTCACGAAGTCGTACGACCTGCTCTTCAACGGCGTCGAGATCACGACCGGCGCGCAGCGCGAGCACCGTGTCGACGTGCTCATCGAGCAGGCGAAGGAGAAGGGTCTCGACCCCGAGCACCTCGAGTTCTACTTCGACTTCTTCCGCTACGGCGCCCCGCCGCACGGCGGCTTCGGCATGGGCCTCGCGCGCGTGCTCATGCTGCTGCTCGGACAGGACTCGATCCGCGAAGTGACGTACCTCTTCCGGGGCCCGACACGCCTGGAACCCTGACGCCCGTTCCGCCGCGAGTCATCCCCGTTTCACCCCCGTTTCACCCTGGACGAGGGCGGAATCGAGGCGCGTGCTCAATAGGCTGAGCGCATGACGACGACGCTGGCAGGCACCTTCAACTTCCGAGACACGGGCGGGATGCCGCTCACCGGCGGCGGCACGTCGACCGGTGGCATCCTCTATCGATCCGACGCTCTCAGCGCCCTCACTCCCGAGGGGCTCGAGCAGCTCGCCGCGAGCGACATCGGCGTCATCGTCGATTTCCGCACGCCGACCGAGCAGCAGATGGCGCCCGACCGGCTGCCGACGAGCAGGTCGTTCCACGTCGTCGAGCTGCCCCTGCTCGAGGGCGCTGTGACGGGCCTCGCGCAGCAGGGCTTGCAGGCCGTCGCGCAGGGGGGCGACCCCGCCGCGAAGGCGCAGGCCATGCAGCAGATGCTCGCCGCGATCCCCGCCCTGGGCGACATGTACATCAGCATGCTGCAGCACGGCGCGCCCTCGTTCGCGGAGCTCGCGCGCCTCGTGGGCGCTGCGACGGTCGACCCGCCGACCGCCGTGCTCGTGCACTGCACGGCGGGCAAGGACCGCACGGGCGTCAGCACGGCGCTCGTGCTCGATGCCGTCGGCGTGGAGCGCTCCGCCGTCGTCGCCGACTACGCCGCGTCGCAGCAGAACCTGGCGGGACCGTGGGCGCAGCAGATGTATGCCATGGTCGAGAAGTTCGGGATCCCCCTGACCGACCAGATCCGCGACCTCATCGCGGCGACACCCCCCGCCGCGATCGAGCAGGCCTTCGCGTGGGTCGACGCGCAGGGCGGCTCGGCGGCGTACCTGCAGTCCGGCGGCCTGACCGACGCCGAGCTCGCTGCCCTGCGCACCCGCCTCACCGCCTGACCCGTTCCGCGAGACTGCAACGGCGCGGGGGGGGGGAGGGGGGGGCGCCGCGTGGGGCTGGGAAAAAGTGGGGGTGGTAGGAGAGGAGGGGGGAGGGGGTGGGGGGGGGGGGGGAGGGGGGGAGG
>NZ_JBSHLZ010000007.1:69547-76427 GCF_053644835.1 Microbacterium sp. NPDC055357
CTCGTCCCCCTACGCCCCCCCCCCACCCCCTACCCCTTCCCGCGAGCCGGCAACGGCGCGCAGAGACAAGGGGCTTCACCCGCTGTCTCGACAGCCCGTTGCAGTCTCGCGGTCAATACGGGGATGCTGCGCGGCGGGGCGCGTCAGAGGGCCGGGGCACGTCCGGGGGGCGAGGTCAGGGGGCCGGGGCACGTCCGGGGGGCGAGGTCAGGGGGTGAGGGCGGCGCGCAAACGGTCGGGCGCGATGCGCCAGTGACCCAGCAGGTCGCCGTCCACGAGCACGACCGGGATCTTCTCCCACCACTGCGCGTACAGCGCGGCGTCGTCGACGATCGAGCGCTCCTCGACCTCGATCACGTCGGCGACGTCGTCGGGCAGGTCTGCCAGCACGTTCTCGATGACCTCGCGTGCGACGTCGCACAGGTGGCAGTCGGGCTTGCCGATGAGGGTGAGGGTCGTCACCGCAGTCCGTCTTCGGTGGGGTATCCCGCCGCGACCCAGTCGTCCGTGCCGCCCTCGACGTTCGCGGCGTCGTAGCCGCGGGCCTCGAGCACCTCGACGGCCTGCCCCGAGCGCACACCCGACTTGCAGATGACGTCGAAGCCCTCGGCGGGCAATTCGTCGAGGCGTCCGCCGAGCGTGGACATCGGCAGGTTGATGGCGCCGGGGACGCGAACGGCCTCGTACTCCCACGCCTCGCGGACGTCGATCAGCGGGCGGTCGGTGCGGTCCTTCAGCTCATGCACGTCGATCGTCTGCATGGGTCTCCCTCCGGTCGGCGGCAAGACACGAAGCGCCCCTTCGGCAGGCGGAGAGCCTGCCCGGGGGCGCTTGGTGTCGGATGCCGCTTACTTCTTGTTGCGGCGCTGGTGGCGAGTCTTGCGAAGCAGCTTGCGGTGCTTCTTCTTCGCCATGCGCTTGCGGCGCTTCTTGATGACAGAACCCACGGAAACCTCACTAGATCGGGGTCTGGACGCAGAGTCGTCTGCGCCCGGGAACGGGCAATACGGAAAAAATGCCTCGTGACAGCTTACCCGACGTCGGCGATGGGTCGCTGCAGAGCTGCGGTCACGGCGGATTCGGGCACGCGATAGCTGCGGCCGAAGCGCACAGCGGGAAGCTCTCCCGCGTGCACGAGCCGATACACCGTCATCTTCGACACGCGCATCAACTCTGCGACCTCAGCGACGGTCAAGAACCGCACGTCAGGCAGTTCTGCCATGCCGCCCCTCCTCCATGTATCCCCAGTTATGTGCACACTCTAGAGTCACGAGCATACGCGTGTAAACCCGCGTGGCACGTGTGAATGCTGGGACGGGAGTGCTCAGTCGCTTCGCCGCTGTCGCGCCACCCGCTCGCGGGCATCGCGTGCGACCTGGCGCTCGAGCTTGCGGGCATCCCGCAGTGCCTTCTCGGCGTCGCGCGCAGCCTTGCGCGCGTCGCGGAACTTCTTGTCCCCCTCGATGTCGGCATCGTCGACGCCCACCCACGCCGCACGCTCGGGGGCATCTCCCGCCGCGACCGCCGCGATGTGCGCCTCGAGACCGTCGAGGCTGCGCTCGAGCCCGAAGCCGAACGGATCCGAGTCGTCGAGGAACACCCCGGCATCGATCGCTTCGCGCAGCGAAGGATAGGCGTCCGCCGTGATGAGCACCCGATAGAGCGCGTCCTCCTTCACCGTGATCGCGTCGCCGTCGACACCGATCTCGTTCTGACGGCGCAGATAGCCGGCGATGACGGTCCCCGCCCACCGCGCGTGCCCCGTCACGAGAAGCAGCGCCGCCAGCCGCTCTTCGTGTGACAGCGGCGTCCCGGCGAGCGCCTCGAGACCGGCATCCATCCACGCGGCGCTGTTCGGCGTCGTCGGTGCTCCGCTGATGGGGATGTCGAGCATCCACGGATGCTGCAGATACCGCTGCAGCTGCTCGCGGTAGACCGCCGTGAGCCGCTCACGCCAGCCACCGGCCGTGCGCGCCGCTTCGGACGGCAGCCCGGTCGCCTCCTCCTGCATCAGCAGGATCAGGTCGTCCTTCGCGGTGATGTAGCGATACAGCGACATCGGCGTGAATCCGAGACGCGCGGCAACGGCTGCCATCGACACGGCGCCCAACCCCTCGGCGTCGGCGATCTCGACGGCGGCGTCGACGATCCGCTCGACACTCATCTCGCGCTTCGGTCCGCGCTGCGGGTTCGCGGCGATACCCCACGCGAGAGCGACACCGCGGGGAAGCTCGAGATCTGCGGCATCCGTCATGGGGCTCAGTCTAGGACTGTCTAGCCGGTAAACAGTGTGTTACCGTCATAAACAGTTACCGTCGTAAACAGTTTCCACCCTATACAGAGAGGTTCCCATGAACGATCCGATGCCCGCTCCCGCCATCGAGGTCCGGGGCCTGCGCAAGTCGTTCCGCCGGCAGAGCGTCCTGGACGGCCTCGACCTGACGGTCGAACGCGGCGAAGTCTTCGCCCTCCTCGGCCCCAACGGCGCCGGCAAGACGACCACGATCAACATCCTCACGACCCTCGCGCAACCCGACGAGGGCACCGCGTCGGTCATCGGCATCGATGTCGTCCGACAGCCCGACGAGGTCAAACGACGCATCAGCCTCACCGGCCAGGCAGCCGCCGTCGACGACGTGCTCACCGGCACCGAGAACCTCGTCATGCTCGCCCGCCTGTCCGGCTTCGCGCCCCGCCGCGCGCGGGAACGCGCGGCGGAACTGCTCGAGCGCTTCGACCTGACGGATGCCGCGGGCAAGCGCGTCGGCGCCTACTCGGGCGGAATGCGCCGTCGCCTCGACCTCGCGCTGAGCTTCGTCGTAGCCCCCGAGGTCCTGTTCCTCGACGAGCCGACGACGGGTCTGGACACGCGCAGCCGTCGCGAGCTGTGGGAGGTCATCCGATCCCTCGCCGACGCCGGCACGACCGTCTTCCTCACGACGCAGTATCTCGAAGAGGCGGACCACCTCGCCGATCGCATCGCGGTTCTCGATGGCGGACGCGTCGTCGCGATCGGCACGGCCGCGCAGCTGAAGGCGCGCATCGGCGGTGACACCGTCGAGCTGCACGACGCGCACGGCGGCCTCCTCCGCGAAGTCCCGACGGACGGCACGGTGTCGGGTCTGCGACGTGCTCTCGACGTCCTCGACGAGCAGGGCGTCGACGGCACCGTGACTCTGCGTCGTCCGAGCCTGGACGACGTCTTCCTCACCCTCACCTCGCCCGAGGCGCGTCGCGCCGCAGCGCGCCCCGTCGAGGAGCTCGCATGATCCCCGCGCCGACGTCACCCGCCGCTGACGCGTCGCGAGGCGCGGGCCCATCCCGGACCACCGTCGCCCCCGCCCTGCGGCCGCGCGTGTCGGGACTCACCGCCGAGAGCGTCTTCGTCGGCCGCAGCCTCCGGCATTCGCTGCGCGACGGCGAGTCGCTCCTCATGGCGGTCATGCTCCCGGTCATGCTCATGCTGCTGTTCACGTTCGTGTTCGGCGGCGCGATCGACCCGTCCGGCGGGTACGTCGACTACGTCGTGCCCGGCATCGTCCTGACGTGCGCGGGCTTCGGCGCCTCGTCGACGGCCGTCTACGTCGCCGGCGACATGAAGGCGGGGATCATCGACCGCTTCCGCACGATGCCCATGCGCGCCAGCGCGGTCCTCACCGGACACGTCGTGGCGAGCCTGCTGCGCAACCTCCTGGCGACGGGGATCGTGATCGGTGTCGCGCTGCTGGTGGGATTCCGCCCCACGGCCGACGTGTGGGGCTGGATCGGCGCCGTCGCGGTCATCGCCCTCTACATCCTCACGATCACCTATCTCTTCGCCGCGATCGGACTCGCCGCCGGCAGCCCCGAGGGCGCGAACGGCTACGGCTTCATCATCCTGTTCCTGCCCTACCTGTCCAGCGCCTTCGCACCGATCGACACGATGCCGTCGTGGCTGCAGCCGATCGCGCAGCACCAGCCGGTCACGCCCGTCATCGAGACGATCCGGGGCCTGCTCCTGGGCACGCCGATGGGCGATTCGGCGTGGTGGGCGCTGGGCTGGTGCGCCGTCATCCTCGCGGTCTCGATCGCGTGGGGCTCCTGGCTGTTCCGCCGCAAGGCCGGCCGCCGCTGAGCACCGGGGACTGCCCGGGCGCCGGCGGGAGTCAGCGTCCGGGCAGCCTCTTGAGCGCGTTCGCGACGGCGTACCGAGCGGATGCCGCGGCCCGGCCGACGACGTCCGCCGCGTGCGCGGCGGACTCGGGAAGAGTCGACGCAGCGGCGAGGCCGTAGTCGGTGCCGTCGCTCAGGAACGGCATGAGCCAGTCGTCGATCTGGTCGAGTGGTTCGGGCGCGAGGCTGTAGAACCGGTGCTGACCCTCTTCGCGCACCGATACGAGATGGGCCTCGCGCAGCACCTTGAGGTGCTTCGAGACCGTGGGCTGGCTCGCCCCGAGCTCCTGGACGATCTGCGACACGCTCGTGCCTCGCTCACTCGCGGCGGAGCGGTCGAGCAGGAGTCGCAGGATGTCGCGACGGGTACCGTCCGCGATCACGTCGAAGATGTCCGCCATGTGCTCAGATTAGCCGGGCGCTCCGCGGAGTACCATGAGGCCCTACCGTGGGACGGTGACGAGGAGGACGCCTATGGCGGACGCGAGACGCGCGTCTGGCAGGTCGGTCCTCCAGCGGGTGGGCCACGACGTCATGGAGTTCTTCCGCGATCTGACGCAGCGCTCCCCCGCCCGGGTCGCGATCCTCGTCTACGTCGCGCTGATCCTGCTGTTCACGGGGCTGTTCTCGCTGCCCGTCGCCGCCGCCGACGGCGGCGTGACCCCCTTCGCCGACGCGTTCTTCACCGCCGTCTCGACGATCTGCGTCACGGGGCTCGCGACGGTCGACATGGCCACGCACTGGTCGCCGTTCGGTCAGGTCCTGGTCTTCCTCGGCGTGCAGATCGGGGCGCTCGGCGTGCTCACGATCGCGTCGATCCTGGGACTGGTCATCTCGCGTCGGCTGGGCCTGCGCGCCAAGCTCATGGCGGCGAGCGATTCGAACCCGCTGCGCAGCCACGGCGGTCCGGTCAACGAGGGGCAGACCGTTCAGCTCGGGCAGATCGGCAGTCTGCTCGCGACGGTCGCGCTGTCCACGCTGATCATCGAGGCCGTGGTGGCGGTCCTGCTCTATCCCGGGCTCCTGCTCGCCGGCATCCCCTGGCACACCGCCGCGTGGGAAGCGCTGTACTTCGCGGCGATGGCGTTCACGAACACGGGCTTCACGCCCAACGCCGAGGGTCTCGCGCCGTTCGCGCACGACTACGTCTTCCTCACGGCGCTCATGGCGGGGGTCTTCCTCGGCTCGATCGGATTCCCGGTCATCTACACGCTGCGCAAGCACCTGTGGCACGTGCGCCGGTGGTCGCTGCACACGAAGCTCACGCTCATCACGACCGTCGCGCTGTTCTTCGCCGGCGGTGTCGTCTTCCTCATCCTCGAGTACGACAACCTGCTGACCCTCGGCCCGCAGGATGCGTTCGACACGACGTTCCAGGCGTTCTTCCTCTCCGCGATGACCCGTTCGGGGGGCTTCTCCCTGCTCGACGTCGGCGAGCTCAATCAGTCCAGCCTGCTGATGGCGTGCATGCTCATGTTCGTCGGCGGAGGATCCGCCTCGACGGCGGGCGGCATCAAGGTGACGACCCTCGCCGTCATCGGCCTCGCCGTCTGGTCGGAGGCCAGGGGACGCGCATCCAATCAGGTCTTCGGCCGCAGGATCCCCAGCGACGTGCTGCGCGTCGCGCTCTCGGTCGTCGTGTGGGGCGCCACGATCGTCGCGCTGTCGACGATCATCATCACGCAGATCACGAAGGCCGACCTCGGCGACGTGCTGTTCGAAGTCATCTCGGGCTTCGCGACGGTCGGGCTGTCGACAGGTCTCACGGCCGAGCTGCCCGACGCCGCGAGTTACGTCCTGGCCATCACGATCCTGATGGGCCGCGTTGGTACAGTGACTCTCGCCGCGGCGGTGGCCGCGTCATCCCGTTCGCAGCTATATTCGCTGCCCGTGGAAAGGCCCATCGTTGGTTGAGAAGATCCGCAGCGATGCGCCTGTCCTCGTCATCGGGCTCGGGCGCTTCGGCGCCGCGTGCGCGGGTGAGCTCGACCGTCTCGACCGCGAGGTGCTCGCGATCGACGCGAGCCTCGATCTCGTGCAGAAGTGGTCCGAGCGGGTCACGCACACCGTGCAGGCCGACGCGCGCAACATCGACGCGCTGACGCAGGTCGGAGCGCAGGACTTCCAGATCGCCGTCGTCGCGGTCGGCACGTCGATCGAGGCGTCCGTGCTCATCACGGCGAACCTCGTCGACCTCAAGATCCCGCAGATCTGGGCGAAAGCGGTCTCGCAGTCGCACGGCAAGATCCTCGCGCGCGTCGGCGCGAACCATGTCGTCTACCCCGAACGCGAGGCCGGAGAGCGCGTCGCGCACCTCGTGAGTGGCCGCATGCTCGACTTCATCCGCTTCGACGACGACTTCGTGCTCGCCAAGATGTACCCGCCGCGGTTCATCCGGGGCGTCGGGCTCAACGAATCGGGCGTGCGCACGAAGTACCGCGTCACCGTCGTGGGCGTGAAGAGCCCCGGCAAGCCCTTCCGCTACGCCGAGGCCGACACCGTCGTGACCAACCACGACCTCATCATCGTGTCGGGGACGAACTCCGACATCGAGCGCTTCGCCTCCCTCGACCGCTGACCCGCCGCCCTTTCTGACGGCGAGACTGCAACGGCGGGCCGAGAGTGCGGGGTAACCCCCCCACCCATTCGTCCCCGTGGAGGTTCTAGTGGTGATGCGCGCCCCGGGAGGGGCGGGTTAACCACACGGGGATGAAGCTTCGGGTCCGGA
>NZ_JBSHLZ010000007.1:76437-119584 GCF_053644835.1 Microbacterium sp. NPDC055357
CCAGTCTGGTTTCGGTGTTTTAGTTTCGGTGGCCGGGGGTTTTGGGTGACCTGTTGGCGGTTTGGTCGGGGTTGGCCGGGGGGGTGGGGGTGGGGGGTGGGGGGGGTGGGCAGGGGGGGGCGGGTGTGGGGGGGGGTGGGGTGGGGGGGGGTGGGGTGGGGTGTGGACGGCGGCGGGGGGGGGGGGGGGACCCCCCCCCCCCCCCCCCCGCTCCCGTGCAGTCTCGCGGTCGGATGCCGCCCGGGGACGCGGGGCGTCAGTCGCCGGTGGCGAGTTCGCGGGCGCGGGCGAGGGCGGCGTCCGTCGCCGTCTCGAAGACGACGTCGAGCCGCGCGGCCTGCAGAACCCCGACGGCGCGCTCGGTCGTGCCCTTGGGGCTCGTGACACGGCGACGCAGCTCGGCGGGGTCTTCACCGGATGCCGCGAGCAGCGCGGCCGCGCCGATGAAGGTCTGCTCGGCCATGAGTCGCGCCTGATCCTCGTCGAAGCCCTTGCCGCGCGCGGCCTTGGTGAGCTCCTCGATGAGCAGGAAGACGTACGCCGGACCCGACCCCGAGATCGTCGAGAGCGCGTCGATCTGCGACTCGGCGACCTCGATCACGGCGCCGCACGTCTCGAACAGGCGGCGCACGACGGCGACGTCGCCGGCCGCAGCCGTCGTGCCGGCGGCGAGGCCCGTGACGGCCTGCCCGACGACGGCGGGGGTGTTCGGCATCGACCGCAGCACGGGGATCGACGGCCCCAGGAGCGCCTCGAACGTCGCGATCGTGACACCCGCCGCGAGGCTCACCACGATCGTGCCCGGACGCAGGGACGGCGCGATCTCACGCAGCAGATCGGGGACCATGACCGGCTTGACACCGACCAGCACGATGTCGGCCGCGGCCGCGGCATCCGTGTTCCCCGTCGGCTGCTCGGCGAGCGCGATGCTCGTCACGGCATCGAGGCCCGCGAGTTCAGCGGCCTTCTCAGCCGTGCGGTTCGTCGCGACGACGCTGCTGGCAAGCCCGGAACGCACGACGCCCTGCAGGATCGCACCGCCCATCGAACCTGCACCGAGGATCGCGACGGGCGGGAGGACAGTCGTATCTGTTGCCATGCCGCCATCCTATGAACCTGATCCGGATGCCGCGCCCCGACCCCGGATCCGCACCGGGTCGCCGGATATAGTCGAAGGACGACGGGGGCCGGGACGCCCTCGCGCGGTCAGCATCCGGAGGCACGCTCATGACCCTCTTCGACGGCATCACCTCGCGCGTCATCGAAACGCCGAGGCTGAACGTGAACATCCTCGAGCGCGCGGGCGACGATCCGAAGACGCCGGTCGACCAGACCGTCGTGTTCGTGCACGGCAACGTCTCTTCGAGCCTGTTCTGGCAGGAGATCATGCAGGATCTGCCGAGCGACCTCCGAGTCATCGCGATCGATCTGCGCGGCTTCGGCGGCACCGAGCACGCCCCCGTCGACGCGACGCGCGGTGTGCGGGACTTCAGCGACGACGTCCGCTCGACGCTGGAAGCCCTCGAGATCCCGACGGCTCATCTCGTCGGCTGGTCGATGGGCGGGGGCGTCGTGATGCAGTACGCACTCGACCACCCGGTGCTCAGCCTCACGCTGCAAGCACCCGTCTCGCCGTATGGATTCGGCGGCACGCGCCGCGACGGCTCCCGCCTGACCGACGACGACGCGGGCACCGGAGCCGGCGGCGCGAACCCCGACTTCATCCGGCGGCTCGCCGAGGGCGACCGCAGCGATGAAGCGCAGACCTCGCCGCGCAACGTCTTCCGTTCGGGCTATGTCGCACCCGGCTACCGCACCGACCACGAAGACGTCTGGGTCGAATCGATGCTCACGACCTCGACAGCCGAGGGCAACTACCCCGGCGACAGCGTGCCGAGCGACGCGTGGCCGGGATTCGCGGCCGGTCCGCTGGGCGTGCTCAACACGATGACGCCGGCGCACTTCAACGTGTCGGGCATCGTCGATCTCGCGTCCAAGCCGCCGATCCTGTGGATCCACGGCACGGCGGACGCGATCGTCTCGGACGCGTCGTTCTACGACGTCAACTACCTGGGCCAGCTCGGCATCCTCGCCGACTGGCCGGGTGAAGAGATCGCGCCGGCTCAGGAGATGGTGTCGCAGACGCGCGATGTGCTCGGCGCGTACGCCGATGCAGGCGGGGATGTCACCGAGATCGATCTCGAGGGTGTCGGGCACTCGCCGCACCTCGAGCGCCCGGCCGAGTTCCGTCACGCCCTGCTCACGCGCATCGGCTATGTGGGCATCCCGGCCAACCCCGCACCGCCCACGGAAGCGATCATCCTGCGCTCGGCCGACTGACGCCGCACGGCGCTCGGGCATAGGCTTCCGCCATGAGCGCGTCCGGTGGCGGGAAGGCCATCATCGCGGCGTTCCTGGCCAACCTCGGCATCGCCGCGGCCAAGTTCATCGCGTGGTTCATCTCGGGTTCGGCCTCGATGCTCGCCGAGGCGATCCACTCCGTCGCCGACTCGGGCAATCAGCTGCTGCTCCTGCTCGGCGGGCGTCGCGCGAAACGCGCAGCCGACCGCGAGCACCCGTTCGGTCACGGACGCGAACGGTACGTCTACGCCTTCGTCGTGGCGATCATCCTCTTCTCGGTCGGAGGCCTCTTCTCGATCTACGAAGGCGTCCAGAAGATCACTCATCCCCACGAGCTCGACCACGTCTGGGTCCCCCTGCTCGTCCTCGTCATCGCGATCGGGCTCGAGTCGTTCTCGTTGCGCACAGCCGTGCGCGAGAGCAACCTGGTGCGCCCGAAAGAGCAGTCCTGGGTGTCGTTCGTCCGCCACGCGAAGGCCCCCGAGCTTCCGGTCGTGCTCCTCGAAGACATCGCCGCCCTCACGGGTCTCGTCTTCGCCCTGCTCGGGGTCGGGCTGTCCGCCGTCACGCACAACCCGATCTTCGACGCGATCGGCACGCTCATGATCGGCACGCTGCTCATCGTTGTCGCGATCACCCTCGGCGTCGAGACGAAGAGCCTGCTCGTCGGCGAGGGTGCGACACAGACCGACCACGACCTCATCGTCGCCGCGATCGAGTCGGGTCCCGAAGTGGAGCGGCTCATCCACATGAAGACGCTCTACCTCGGTCCCGATGAACTGCTCGTGGCGGCGAAGATCGGCCTGCCGTCCGACAGGCCCCTCGTCGAAGCGGCGCACGACATCGACATCGTCGAGGCGCGCATCCGCGTCGCCGTGCCGGCCGCGCGCGTCATCTATCTCGAGCCCGATGTCTACCGTCGCGGAGACAGCGCGGAGCCCTCGACGGAGGAGATCGTCATCCGCTCGGTCGATTGAGCGCTGTCAGACTGACGGCATGGAGTACACGATCTTCACCGAGCCGCAGCAGGGATTCTCGTACGACGACCAGCTCGCCTTCGCGCAGACCGCCGAGCGCCTCGGCTTCGACGCCTTCTTCCGTTCCGACCACTACATGCGGATGGGCCCGGGCGATCCCCTGCCGGGGCCGACCGACGCGTGGACGACGCTCGCCGGCCTCGCCCGCGAGACGAGCCGGATCCGGCTCGGCACGCTCGTCTCCTCGGCGACGCATCGTGCACCCGCGATCTTGGCGATCCAGGTCGCACAGGTCGACGCGATGTCGGGCGGACGGGTCGAGTTCGGCCTCGGCACGGGATGGTTCGAGGACGAGCATCGCGCCTACGGCATCCCGTTCCCCGCGAAGCGGTTTGGTCCCTTCGAAGAGCAGCTCGCCGTCATCACGGGGCTCTGGGAGACACCGGCCGGAGAGACCTTCTCGTTCGACGGCGAGCACTACACGCTCGTGAACGCGCCCGCCCTACCCAAGCCCGTGCAGGAGCGCATGCCCGTCATCGTCGGCGGAGGCGGGCCTCGTCGCACCCCGGCGATCGCGGCGCGCTACGCGACGGAGTTCAACATCGGCTTCCAGCACGAAGACGTCGTCGCCGAGAAGTTCGACGGCGTCCGCGCAGCGTGCGAGCGCATCGATCGCGACCCCGCGACCCTCAAGCTGTCGGTCGCCCTGCCGACCCTCGCGGGTGCGACGTCCGCCGACCTCGAACGGCGCGCCGCCAACGCGGGGACGACCGTCGGAGCCGCACGCGAGCGTGGAGGCATCGTCGGCGGCGCCGATGAGATCGCGGAGAAGGTCGCTCGCCTGCGCGACCTCGGCGCCGAGCGCGTGCATTTCCAGCTCATGGACCTGCGCGACGTCGACCACGTCTCGTTCCTCGGCGAAGAGGTGCTGCCTCTCCTCCCCCGCTGACCCCGTCACCCCGCCGCCTCGTCGCGCGTTGCGCGCGGTGACGTCGCGCGTCGCGTCGTCGCGCGTCGCGTCGATGCGCGTTGCGTCGATGCGCGTTGCGTCGATGCGCGTTGCGTTGACTTGCGGATTGTGCCGACGACACGCCGCGCGCCGCACGCACAAGCCGCAAGTCAACAGGGGAAGACGGGCGCGGGGGGCGGAGGACCGCGGGCGCGGGCGCGGGAGGGAAGGGCGGCGGGGGCGTCAGCGGCGGGCGTCGAAGAAGGTGCGCAGAAGAGCGGATGCCGCCTCTGCGGCGACGCCGCCGACGACCTCGGCGCGGTACGGCAGGCGCCGGTCCCGCACGAGGTCGTACATGGATCCGGCGGCGCCGGCCTTGTCGTCCCAGGCGCCGAACACGAGGCGCGGGATGCGGGACTGCAGCACCGCCCCGGCGCACATGACGCAGGGCTCGAGCGTCACGACGAGCGTGCACCCCTCGAGGTTCCACGAGCCGAGGGATGCCGCGGCATGACGCAGCGCGACGATCTCGGCGTGCGCCGTGGGGTCGCCCGTCGCCTCGCGCAGGTTTCGCCCTTCGCCGATGACCGTGCCCGCGGCATCCGTCACGACGGCACCGACGGGCACGTCGCCCGCCGCTCCGGCCTCGGCGGCGAGCTCGAGCGCACGTCGCATCGCGGCGGCATCCATGGAGTCGAACGTCACGACACGAGCGTACGGTGCGGCGGCACCGCAGCGACTACCCTTGCCCTATGCGCCTGCACGTCGCCGATCATCCGCTCATCACGCACAAGCTCACGGTTCTGCGCGACGCGCGTACTCCTTCGCCCGTCTTCCGTCAGCTGACCGAAGAGCTCGTGACGCTGCTCGCCTACGAGGCGACCCGGAACGTTCGAGTCGAGCCGATCGAGATCCAGACGCCGGTCACCTCGACGATGGGGGTCAGGATCGGCGAGCCGCGTCCGCTCGTCGTGCCCATCCTGCGCGCAGGACTCGGCATGCTCGAGGGCATGGTCAAGCTGCTGCCGACGGCCGAAGTGGGCTTTCTCGGCATGGCCCGCAATGAAGAGACCCTCGAGCCGACGACCTACGCCGAGCGCCTGCCCGACGATCTGAGCGACCGGCAGTGCTTCGTGCTCGACCCCATGCTGGCGACCGGCGGGTCGCTCGGCGCGGCGATCGAGTTCCTCTTCGACCGCGGAGCGCAGGATGTCACCGCGATCTGCATCCTCGCGGCGCCCGAGGGACTCGCGGCGATCGAGAAGCAGGTCGAGGGGCGCGACGTCACGCTCGTGCTCGGCGCCGTCGACGAGCGACTCGACGAGCGGGCGTACATCGTGCCCGGACTCGGCGACGCCGGCGACCGTCTCTACGGCACCGTCTGACTCAGCGCGCCGGCTCGGTCGGCGGGCTCTTGCCCGTCTCCTGCTCCCAGAACTCCAGCTGCTGGGTGAGCGCCTTCGCGAGTTCGAAGACCTGCTCGGGAGGGATCCGGATGCGGCCCACGACGCGCGCCGGCACGACCGTCCGGCGCTCGCCCGTCGCCTGATCGACTTCTTCGTGCGGGGGCTGGGCGAGAGTCAGGAAGTCCATCACGAAGACGGTCGGCGTGTGCCAGACGTTCGCGAAATCGGCGTAGGAACCGGGGATCTGCTCGGGCGGAAGATCGATCTCGAACTGTCGTGGGGCGTCGTCGGCCACGGGTACCTCCGTCGGGACTCGGTGTTCGACGAGTCTACGCGTCGCCGCTCAGGCGCGTCCGACGAGCCGGGCGAACGCGCTCAACCGCGCGACGCCCTCGGGCGTCCGCGGCAGATCGTCGAGCAGCTCGGGCGAATGCACGAGGTAGGCCGTATGCATGGCGCGTGAGATCGCGACGTTGAGGCGGTTGCGCAGCAGGAGGAAGTCGACGCCGCGGGGAGCATCGCGCCCCGACGAGGCCGCGAGCGACATGATCGCGACGGAGGCCTCCTGACCTTGGAATCGGTCGACCGTGCCGACGGGAACCTCGGCGAAGCCCGCCGCGGCAAGCGCCTCTTCGACCATGACCTGCTGCGCGTTGTACGGCGTCACGACGATGATGTCGCGCTGCTCGAGCGGCCGCGGATCGCACGGAGCGGCTCCGTCGCCCTCTTCGAACCGGATGTCGCGCCACTGGCGGCCGACGAGATCGCGCACGATGTCCACGACCGCTTCGGCCTCTTCGGGCGACTGCGTCGCATTGCCGCGGTGCCGCACGGGCACAGCGTGCACCCCGGGCTCGATTCCCTCCAGCACCCGCATCGCGGTGGCCGGATGCGCCGCGAGCTCGCCGTCGTACGACAGCACCGACACGGGAGCGGCCACCTCGGGTCGCATGCGGCGCGTGCGCGCGAGGAAGTAGCCGAGCTCGGCGGGGATGACGTCGGATCCGTCCATGACCCACCCGAGCGCCGACGTGTCGACGGGCTCGGGATGCGTGCCCTGACTCACCTGCGGCAGCTGCTGCGGATCGCCCAGCAGCAGCAGCCGCGGTGCCGCGAGCGAGACGGCGATCGTCGATGCCAGCGAGAACTGCCCCGCCTCGTCGATCACGAGCAGGTCGAGACTGCCCCGCGGGATCCGACCTTCGTGCGCGAAGCCCCACGCCGTCCCGCCGACGACGAATCCGGATGCCGCGTGCTCGGCGGCGAACGCGGCGACGCCGTTCTTCGGGATGACCGTGAACGCCACAGGGGTCTCGGGGTTCTTCGGCGCCTTGCCGACCTGCGCGGCCGGCGCTCCAGCGTCGATGATGCGGTCGAGCATGTTCTCGACGACGGCGTGGGACTGCGCGACGACGCCGATCTTCCATCCGTGCTCGCGCACGAGGCGGGCGACCACGTGCGATCCGACATAGGTCTTGCCGGTGCCGGGCGGCCCCTGCACGGCGAGGTAGCTGCGGTCGAGGCCGCGCAGAGCGCGCACGATCGTGTCGACGTCGCCCGCCGTCGACGACGGCAGAGCGCCCCCGAGGACGCGCGGCGGCCGTCGCAGCAGGATGTCGGTCGCGGGGTCTTCGGGCAGCGCTGGTGCGGCCGCACTGATCGCGTCGGCCCACGTGTCGATCGCCAGCTGCTGGTTCCCGGCCCGCGGCGGAGCAGCCGGCGTGAGCGCGAGGGGCAGGTCGCTCCACGTCACACCGTCGACCGCCGTCTCTTGCACCACGACGCCGTCGTCGAGCACCTCGACGACCGTGACGGCGCGCGTCGCATGGATCCAACGCGGCATCGCCTCGTACGGGAACGGTGCGGGCAGGTCGTAGAGCGCGAACGGGTTCGACCCCACGCTCAGCCGTGTACCGGGTGCAAGCTCGCCGCGCAGCTCGACAGTGCGGCGCTCAGCGCCGCGGCCGCTCTCGGCGACGTGCCAATCGTCGACGACCCGGCACCGGTCGGGGTCGATCACGACGACGTCGCGCGTCTCTTCCCACAGCGACACCGGTTCGCGCAGGCGCAGGAAGTGCGTCGCCCAGAACGACTTCACTTCGCGCGGGTAGTAGTCGATCGCGGCGGCACCGAGGCGCAGCGCGACGGCCTCGGGGGAATCCTCGGGATGCTCGGTGGCCGATCGGGTGAGCGCGAGAGCGCGCGGCGAGGGCTCGTACACGTGCTCGTCGGGCTCGGGGTTCGGCGTCGGACGAAGGCCCGCCTCGCGCGCCCGGTCGACGAGCCAGTCGCGCAGGCGCCTCGTCGACACGCAGTCGTAGCGGTTGTAGTCGGCGAGGTCGTCGAGGATCGCATTCGCCGCGGCGTCGTCCTCGTCCGCGAGCGCGCGGGCCTCGACGTACTTGACGATCGAATCGTCGCCCTTCTGCACATCGCTCGTGCGCACCTCGTCGCCCATGTAGAGCGGCTCGAGCTTCTTGATCGAGTAGGAGCGCGACCCGACCCGCAGCGCGCGGCGCACGATCGGATACAGGTCGACGAACACCGCGTCGCGCAGGAGACGGTCGACGTCGGCTTCGCGCACGCCGTAGCGCGCGGCCATCGCGAGCAGATGCGTCGGCTCGTAGGGAGCGTAGTGGTAGATGTGCATGCCCGGGTACTGCGCCCGGCGCAGCGCGATGATGTCGAGGAACGTCTCGAGCGCACGTTTCTCCTCGTCGAACGAATGGGCCCACAGCGCCGTGTACTGCTCGCGGTCGTCGACCCAGCCGAAGAGGTAGTCGAGCCCCCACCGTCGCGCGCCGCCGTCGGCCTCTTCGCTGTAGAGCGGGTCGCCCTCGAAGTCGAAGAACAGATCACCGTCGTCGGGACGCGGCAGCCCCGCGATCGCCTTCGGCTCGACCACCTCGAACGTCGGCACGGGCGGTGCACCGCCGCTCGGAACTTCGTCGAGTCCGCCCGCGGGGCTCGTGAGCTGCAGCCGGGCCTGGGTCTGCAGCATCCGGAACGTGTCGGCGTTCATCCTCGCGGGCAGCACGCGAGCGCCGGCGAGGTCGTCGATCGTCATGATGCCGGCGGTGCGCAGCCGTTCGCGCTGGGTCGGCCGGATGCCCGCGACGAGCAGCAGATCACGGGATGCCGCGACCTCGGCGTCGCACGTCGCGCAGCGCCCGCACGCCACGACGCGCAGGTCGCCGCGGTCGTCGCCCCACGCGATGGGTTCGCCCGCCGCGCCGAGGTCGACACGCCGGTCGGCGATGAGGGCCGCGAGCCGGGCGCGGCGCAGCCGGAAGACGGGGAGCAGGTCGTCGATCTCGTGCGCGCTGGTCGTGCCGTCGCCGAGCAGCAGTTCGACGCGGTCGCCGCGCGGAACGCCCAACCGGTCGAGCTGGTCGACGTAGGCCGCGAGCTGCATGAGCGCGGTGACCCGCGCGCGTCGCGCGAGCTTCGTATCCTGCACGATCCACGCCCCGCCGGGACCGCTCCCTGATCCCTCGCCCTCGCCCTCAGCGATTGCACCCAACGCGCTCCCTGAACCCACCGCGCCCCCTGAGCCCAACGCGGTCCCTGAGCCCGCCGAAGGGTCGCGCACGAGGAAGTCGGCGAAGCCCACGAACTCGTCGGTGGCGAACGCGGCCTGATACACGACGGCGGCATCGGAGGCGAGCGCCGCGTCGGTCAGGGCGACGGCGTGCGCGAGCCCCGCCGCATCCGTCGATCTCGTCTCGGGGATCTCGATGACCCGCTCGCTGCCGAACTGCTCGATGTAGTCCGCGAGCACACGCCGCTCGTGCGCCGTGCCGAGGCGGCCGGCGCGCTTGAGCGTCTCGTCTTCGGGCTCGTCGACGGCGGCGATGCGCCCGAGCTTCGCGTCGATCGCGCGGGCCCAGGCGAACTCGCACTCGGCCGCCGCCTTCAGATCGCTCGCACTCCAGACGATCCGGCTCTCACCCTCGATATAGCGCATGTCTCCCCTTCCTCCACGACCCTAACCGCGCCCTCAGACCCCCCGCCGCGTGCGATCTGCAGGAAGCACATCCCGGGTCGGCGTGTCGCGGGCGCGAAGCATCACAGGTCGCGCCCCTTCCTGCAACCCGCCCGGCTCCCCCTCGCCGCACCCGCAGCCGCGGTGCCACACTGGAGCGATGAGCCTGCCGTTCGAGAGCGCCTACCGTCACGGCTTCGCCCGCGTCGCCGCCTGCACGATCCCCGTTGCGATCGCCGACCCCGTGGCCAACGCCGACGCCGTCCTCGCCGAAGCCCGTGCGTGCCACGACGAGTCGGTCGCCGTCGCCGTCTTCCCCGAGCTGTGCCTCACCGGCTACGCGATCGAAGACCTCGTGATGCAGGATGCGCTGCTGGACGCCGTCGACACCGCGATCGAGCGGATCACGGCGGCATCCGAAGACCTCCTGCCCGTCCTCGTGGTCGGAGCGCCGCTGCGGCACGGCAACCGCCTCTACAACTGCGCCGTCGTCATCCACCGCGGCGCTGTGCTCGGCGTCGCCCCCAAGTCCTACCTGCCGACCTACCGCGAGTTCTACGAGCGCCGCTGGTACGCGCCGGGCGAGCCGTGGTCGGGCGAGGGCATCCGCATCGGCGAGATCGAGACCGTCATCGGCACGAACCTGCTGTTCGACGTGCAGGATGTGCCGGGCCTCGTGCTGCACGCCGAAGTGTGCGAAGACGTCTGGGTGCCGATCCCGCCGTCGTCCAAGGCCGCCCTGGCCGGTGCGACGGTGCTGGTGAACCTCAGCGGCAGTCCCATCACGATCGCGCGCGCCGACGAGCGCCGGGCACTGTGCCAGTCGCAGTCGCTGCGGTGCCTCGCGGCATACGTCTACGCCGCTGCGGGCCAGGGCGAATCGACGAACGACGTCTCGTGGGACGGGCAGACGATGATCTACGAGGGCGGGATGCTGCTGGCCGAGACCGAGCGCTTCCCCGACGGCGCGCGGCGCAGCGTCGCAGACGTCGACCTCGATCGGCTGCGCCAGGACCGCTTGCGCCAGGGAACCTTCGACGACAACCGGGTGGCGACGGGGGCGGAGTTCCTGCACATCGAGACGCTGCTCGAGCCGCCGCACGAGGACATCGGCCTGCGCCGGCCGCTCGACCGGTTCCCGTTCGTTCCGGACGACGCCGCGCGGCTCGCGCAGGACTGCTACGAGGCGTTCAACATCCAGGTGTCCGGGCTCGTGCAGCGCCTGCGCGCGATCGGCGACCCGAAGCCCGTCATCGGCGTCTCGGGCGGCCTCGACTCGACGCACGCCCTGCTCGTCGTGGCGCGCGCGATGGACCGGATGGGGCGCCCGCGCAGCGACATCCTCGCCTACACGATGCCGGGGTTCGCGACGAGCGAGCACACGAAGTCCAATGCGGTCGCTCTCGCCGAGGCGGTCGGCGCGTCGATCGAGACGATCGACATCCGGCCCGCCGCCACCGAGATCCTGCAGGGCATCCGGCATCCGTTCGCCGGTGGTGAGCCCGTGTACGACGTGACGTTCGAGAACGTGCAGGCCGGGGTGCGCACCGACTTCCTCTTCCGTCTGGCGAACCAGAACAACGGCATGGTGATCGGCACGTCCGATCTGTCGGAGCTCGCGCTGGGCTGGGCGACCTACGGTGTGGGCGACCACATGAGCCACTACGCCGTCAACGCGGGCGTGCCGAAGACGCTCATCCAGCACGTGATCCGCTGGGTCATCTCGCACCGCGAGGGCGTCGACGACGCCGCGGCCGATGTGCTGCAGTCCGTGCTCGACACCGAGATCTCGCCCGAGCTCGTGCCGGCGGGGCAGGACGGCAAGCTGCAGTCGACCGAGGACCGCATCGGTCCGTACGCGCTGCACGACTTCGCGCTGTTCCACGTGCTGCGGTTCGGGATGCGCCCGTCGAAGATCGCTTTCCTCGCGTCGCACGCGTGGAACGATCCGGATGCCGGGGCCTGGCCTCCTGGTTTCCCCGAGGCCGACCGCTATGCCTACGACCTGCCGACCGTCGCGACCTGGCTGCGGGTCTTCCTGCAGCGGTACTTCGCGTTCGCGCAGTTCAAGCGCTCGGCGATCCCGAACGGACCCAAGGTCTCACCCGCGGGCTCGCTGTCGCCGCGCGGCGACTGGCGTGCACCGTCGGACGGCAATGCGCGCGTCTGGCTCGCCGAGCTCGACGCCGCGCTGCCGGCCTCGGCGCGCCCCGCCTGAGCGGCGGTCGCCGCCGCCCCGCGGCATCCCTCCCCCGGCCGTTCCCGACCGCGAGACCTTGACCGCGAGACTGCAACGGCGCGCCGAACGAGCGGGGTTCACCCGCAGTCTCGGCGGCCCGTTGCAGTCTCGCGGTCACGCGGGGGTGGCGTAGGCGAGAGTGATGATCCAGCCGTCGCGCGAGAGGTCGGCGAGGTCGTACTGCGCCCGACGATCGGGCACCCAGCCCTTCGTGTGCGCCGAGTTCAGCCGCACGTGCTCGCCGGCGACCCGCGTGCCGCGTCCGTCGGCGTCGCGCACGGCCTGCACCCGCGTCCAGTGCGCGAGCAGCGCGGCGTGATCACTCTCGTCGAGCAGGTGCGAGTGCCGCTTCATCGTGTTGAGCTCGACCTCGTCGGGGTGCGCGTCGCGCAGGTCGATCCCGACGACGACATCCGGCTCGGAGACCGTGACCAGCGACGCCGCGCGGGCGTTGGCGTTGCGGATCCGCAGCGGCACCTCCTGCCCGTCGACGACGGCGATGAGCTGGGTGTGGAAGCCGAAGGTCTTCGGCGCCTCGCGCTCGATGCGCACGTCCTTCTCTTCGACGCCGAGGCGCGCCGCGACGAGCTCCTTCGCGAGCGCGCGCTTGCGGTCGTGCTCGCTCATCCGGGGGTCCCACCCCAGACGAGCCGAGATTCCGGCGGGGGTGTCCAGCAGAACGGATTCCATCGGTTCGCCCTTCTTCCTGCAGCTTCGTGCGGCGGTGCCGCCCCTTCATCTTGGCGTGGTCGCGCCGCCCCCGGAAGACACGAAGACGGGCGGCGCCCCCGAGGAGGTGCCGCCCGTCGATCCAGACGTCAGTCCGAGCCGGCCGAAGCGACCGAGGCCGGCGACGGCGGGGAATCCGGCGACGGGACCGATGCCGGCGACGGCGGCGAGTCCACCGGTGCGGGAGCCGGGGCGGGGGCCACGGGCGACGGCGCGCTGACGACCGAGACGGGCGAGGGGCGGCTGGGGGCCGAGTTCACCGACGGGGTCGAGATGACCGAGGCGGACGTGTCCGTCGCGCGCATCTTCACGGTGTCGCGGTCGAGCACGTTACCCGACGAGCCGACGACGGGCCCACCGGGGACGACCGAGCCGTCACCCGTGCGCAGGTCCATGTTGGCCGCCGTCGCGGCGGCGGCTCCACCCACGAGCGAGAGGCCCAGGGCGCCGGCGACACCGTACGTGATCCACTTCTTCTTCTTGTTCATCATGTCTCTCTTCCTTTCGGTCCGGCGGGGGGTCGGACCCCGCCGGGGCATCTCCAGTCTGCAAGGCCGGGGTAAGCGGCCTCGAAGCCGGACATGAGACGCCTCTTACGTTGCGCCGAGCGCCTCTGCATCGCCTCGAGAAACGGATGCCGCAACCCGCAGCATCCGCGCTGCACGGTCGTCGTCGCCGGCCTCGGCCGCCCCGAGCGCGTGACCGAGCAGGTGCGTCGCCGCGCGGGCGCGCAGCGCGGGCCCGTCCCACCGCTCGAACCCGTGACGGGCGAGCTCCCACACGCGCGCGTCGCGCGGAGCCGGGGTGAGGAGCGCGCTGGCCACGGCGTGCGCGAGGAACGCCGCCGTGTCGTCGCTCGCGGCTCCTTCCCCCGCCGTGTCGACGTCGATGACGCCCGTCACGACGTCGCCCTCGCCGAGGAAGAGCTGTCCGAAGTGCAGGTCTCCGTGGATGACCGTCAGCGCTTCATCGGGCCACATCTCGCGCGCGCGCCGGGCGATGTCGGCGGCGATCGCGGCCTGCGCGTCGGGCAGCACGGCGTGCAGGCGCTCGTCGTACCAGTCCAGGCGGCGGTCGAGTCGCGTGCGCGCGGGCTGACGCAGCGGCGCGGCCGCGAAGCGGGCCCGCAGGTCGTCGACGGCGTCGAGCAGCGTCACGGGCGACCACGCGGCATCCGGGGCGGGGGTGCCGTGCGCGGCGTCCCACACGATGACGCCGTCTTCGGACCAGCCGCGCACGGCGGGCACGGGGATCCCCGCCGCCGCGAGCACCGTGTGCGCCTCGACGATCGCCGCGATGCGGCTGGGGGGCACGGCCTTGACCCACGCGGGCCCCTCCGTCGTCGGGATCCGCAGCACGCCCCGCCGCCCCGCGCGATAGACGACGAGCTCGGGCAGCCCCGTCGCCGCGGTCCCCAGCCGGGCGAGCAGCGATTCGGCGGCGTGCGCGAACGCGACGGCGGCGAACGCCGGCAGGTGCGGATCCGCGGGATGCACCCACACCCGCACGTCCGGATCGTCCAGGCTGCCGGCGACCATGCCCGTCTCGCGCGCGACGGCGCGGCGCGACGTGTCGACGAAGTAGGTCACCGTCTCGTCGTCTACCGCGACGTCGAAGCCCGCGACCGCTCCTCGCCCGAGCGGCTCACGGCTCAGCAGCGTGACGCGCGCGTCGGGAGCGAGGTCGAGCGCGTCGACGAGCAGCGCGCGCTCGGGAGGGTCGATGTCCATCCCTCGATCCCAGCACGGGTGCGGCCGCAACGGGATGAGATCTCTCTTACACTGGCGCCCGCCGCTCGTGCCGCACGCGATACTGAACAGCATGGGTGAGGGCGGATCGCGGGGGTCCCTGCTCCGTGTGCCCGTCGTCTCGGTGCGCACGCGGCTCATCGCCGTGATGACCCTCGTGGCGGCGATCGGCCTGCTCTCGGTCGGCTTCGTGGTTTATCTCGAAGAGCGCGAGCGCATCCTGAGCCAGATCGACGAGCTGCTCGCCGCCAACCTCGAGTCCGCGCGGTTCCTCGTCGAGCAGGGTGCGGACGACTCCGGCACGTGGGACTCCGCCGAGCAGGCGCTCACGACCATCGTGCAGCGCACGGCACCCGATGACAACACGGGCGTCATCGGTCTCGTCGACGGCGCCCCGGCGCTCGTGCCCGGGATCAGTCTCGACGTCGATCTGCAGAGCGCGCCCGGCTTCGTGCCGCACATCCTGAAGACGGCGCCCGAGTCCGAACCGGTGATCGGCACCTACACGGGCGACGATGTCGCGTGGCGCTACCTCGCGGTGCCCGTGACGATCGACGGGGATGCCACGGCGACGGCCGGTTTCGTCATCGCGTACGACATCGACGCCGAGCTCGCCGAGATCAACAGCGCCGCGCGGGTGTTCCTCATCGCGTCGCTGGTGACCCTCGTCGTCATCGCCGTCGTCGGCGTGCTCGTCACGACGCGGCTGCTGCGACCGCTGCGGCAGATGCGCGAGACGGCCGAGCGCGTGTCGGCCCAGTCGCTGACCGAGCGGCTGCCGATCGTCGGCCGTGACGACGTGTCCGAGCTCGCGCAGACGATGAACGACATGCTCGACCGGCTCGACGAGGCGCTCGACTCGCAGCGGCGCCTGCTGAGCGATGTCGGGCACGAGTTGAAGACCCCCATCACGATCGTGCGCGGCCACCTCGAGGTCGTCGATCCCGACGATGCATCCGACGTGCGCGCGACGCGCGACCTCGTCGTCGACGAACTGGAGCGCATGAGCCGCCTCGTGCAGGACCTCGCCGCCGACGCGGCACTGCACGGGCCGTCGCCCGTGCGCCTGGCACCGACGGACGCCGCCGATCTCGTGCAGCAGATCCTGCGCAAGGCGCAGGGCATCGAGGGCAGCGACGTGATCGCCGGCGACATCGCCCAGGTCGTCACAGCTCTGGATGCCGCGCGCGTGACGCAGGCGGTGCTGCAGCTCGCCCAGAACGCCGTCACCCACGGTGGCGGGCGGATGGAGATCGCGAGCCGCGTCGCCGGCGACGCCCTCGAGATCTCGGTGCGCGACCACGGCCCGGGCGTCGCCGACGACGCGAAGCCGCACGTGTTCGACCGCTTCCACCGCGGCGCGGACGCCCATGAGCGCTCGGGCAGCGGTCTGGGTCTTCACATCGTGCAGGTCATCGCCCGCGCGCACGGCGGATCGGTGCGCGTCGCCGACGCCGCGGGGGGCGGCGCCCGGTTCGTCATTGCCCTGCCCCTCGTGCGTGCCGCCGCCGCGGCGCACGGGCCCATCCCGCCGCGCCCGCCGCTTCCACCGCGACCCGCGACGCTCCCACCCGCTGTCGACGTAGAGGACTGACGTGGCATCCATTCTGATCGCCGATGACGAATCGCGGATCTCGGGCTTCATCGACAAGGGGCTCCGCGCCGCGGGCTTCGCGACCCGCGTCGCACCGACGGGTCCGCAGGCGCTCGACCTCGCGCTCAGCGGCGAGTTCGATCTGCTCGTGCTCGACGTCAACCTGCCCGGCATGGACGGCTTCGAGGTGCTCGAGAACATCCGCGGCTCGGGGTCGACGATGCCTGTCATCATGCTCACGGCGCGCGTCGAGCTCGCCGACACGGTCGCCGGGCTCGAGGGCGGTGCCGACGACTACCTCGGCAAGCCCTTCCGCTTCGACGAGCTCGTCGCGCGGATCCGCCTGCGCATGCGCCGGGATTCCGCCGGCGCATCGATCGACCTCTCGCACCGCGACCTCGTCCTCGACGTGCGGACCCGGCTCGCGCACGTCGGCGGCGCGGCCGTCGAGCTCTCGGCCCGCGAGTTCGCCCTCTTCGAAGAGCTCGTGCGCAACGCCGGCCAGGTGCTCAGCCGCGAGCAGCTGCTCAGCCGCGTGTGGGGATTCGACTTCGACCCCGGCTCGAACGTCGTCGACGTCTACGTCGGGTACTTGCGGCAGAAGCTCGGGTCGGATCGCATCGAGACGGTGCGCGGGGTCGGCTACCGACTCGTCTGACCCCTGTCCAGCCCTCGTGTCCCGCGGCACGAGGGGCCGATCATGGACCGATGGACGGGTTCGCGGCGGTCGACTTCGAGATCGCGCGGCAGGTGCTGCAGCGGGGCATCGCCGCGCTGTACCTCATCGCCTTCGTCTCGACGCTGAATCAGTTCCGCCCGCTGCTGGGCGAGCGCGGCCTGCTGCCCGCGCCCGAGCTGCTGGAGTGGGCGCGGTCCTCACCGCGCGGAGCGCGCCTGCTGCGCCCGACGATCTTCCGGCGATGGCGGTACACGGATCGGCGTCTGGTCGCCCTGTGCACGGTGTGCCTCCTGATCGCGGCGGCGCTCGTGTGCGGCATCCCGCAATGGGGGCCGCCCTGGGTGCCGATGGTGTGCTTCCTCGCGCTGTGGATCGGGTACATGTCGATCGTCAGCATCGGGCAGACCTTCTACGGCTTCGGCTGGGAGATGCTGCTGCTCGAAGCGGGGTTCCTCGCGGCCTTCCTCGGCTCGGATTCCCAGCCGCCGCCCGTCGTCGTCATCGTCCTGTTCTGGTGGCTGCTGTTCCGTCTCGAGTTCGGGGCGGGGCTCATCAAGATCCGCGGAGGGCGGGAGTGGCGCGACCTCACGGCGCTGACCTACCACCACGAGACGCAGCCCATGCCCGGGCCGCTCAGCCGCCAGGCCCACCTCCTCCCCCGCTGGTTCCACAAACTCGAGGTCGTCGGCAACCACATCGCCCAGCTCGTCGTGCCGTGGCTGCTCTTCACGCCGATCCTCGGCCTGTGGATCGATGCGGCCTGGCCCGCCGTCGTCGGCGCCGTGGCGGGGTGCATCGTCATCGTGACTCAGCTGTGGCTCGTCGCGACGGGCAATTTCGCCTGGCTGAACTGGGCCACGATCGTCATCGCGTTCTCGGCGATCGGGCTGCCGACCAGCGCGCGTGCGGTGACGGACGCTCCCTGGCTGATCGACGGGATGCCGCTGGTCTGGCTCGTCACGACGTGCGCCGTCGGGGCGCTCTACGTCGTGATCAGCTGGCCGGCTGTGCGCAACCTCGCCGCGTCGCGGCAGCTCATGAACGCGAGCTTCAACCGCTGGCAGCTCGCCAACGCGTACGGCGCCTTCGGCACCGTGACCACGACGCGCATCGAATACGTCGTCGAGGGCACGCTCGACGGCGTCGACTGGCGCGAGTACGCCTTCAAGGGCAAGCCGCAGGACCTGCGCCGCGTGCCGCCGTGGGTCGCGCCGTACCATCTGCGGCTCGACTGGCTGATGTGGTTCCTGCCGCTGGGCAGGTCGCTCGAGGACTGGTTCGCCGTGTTCCTCGTGCGGCTGCTCGAAGCCGACGAGTCGACGCTGCGACTTCTCGCGCGCGATCCCTTCGCCGGCGCACGGCCCCGCTCCGTGCGGGTCGTGGCGTATCGGTACCGCTTCACGACACGGGCCGAGTTCCGGGTCTCCCGCGAGCGCTGGCGACGAGATCAGCGCGGGACGGTGGTCGATCCGATCGCGCTCGGCTGAGCTCAGTGCCGCGCGCGGCCGCCTCTGCCGGCGCGGCGGCGGTCGGTGAGATCGAGGATCGAGACGAGGAACGCCAGGCCCAGGAACACCGCGATCGAGATCATGGCGTACGCGTAGGCATCCTGGTAGACCACGAGGTCATCGTGCATCCCGGTCTCGCGGTAGATCGTCGCGTAGAAGAGCGACAGGGCGACGGCCATGCCGACCGCCGTGCCGATGCGCTGGCCGAGCTGTCCGACCGAGCCGGCCACGCCACCCTGCGACACGGGCACATCGGCGAGCGTGAGCGTCTGGTTGGGCGCGATCACGAATCCGCCGCCGGCACCGCCGACGATCATGACGGCCGCCATGATGTACGGCGTCCAGAGCGGGTCGGCGAACAGGGCCGTGAGCACGAGACCGCCCGCGCTCAAGAGCATCGCGATGAGTCCCCACAGCACGATCGGCCGGCCGAACCGGTTGACGAGGTTGCCGCCGATCCACGACGTCACGGCGCTCGCGAGCGCGAAGCCGATCGACACCATGCCGGCATACACCGGTTCGACCCCGAGCCCCAACTGCAGGAAGAGCGTCGTCGTGAGGAACATGGCCGGCATCGCCGTGAAGTACGCCGTCTGCAGCAGCGTCCCGTTGCGGTACGACGTGATGCCGAACAGCGGCAGCGGCACGAGCGGCGTGCCGCCCTTCGCGGAGTAGCGGCGTTCCCACGCGATGAAGGCGGCCGTGAACAGCACGAAGCCGACGAGCAGCCACCAGCGGGCCGGGTCGTCCTCGGGGGCGCCCGTCGTGAAGAGGAACGGCCACATGAAGCAGATGACGGATGCCGCGAACAGCACGAGGCCGACGGGATCGAGCCGCACGCTCCTGGCCGAACGGGTTCGCGTGGCCGGCAGCATCCACAACACGAGCGCGATCGCGATGAGGCAGAGCGGCACGTTCATCCAGAACGTGAGCCGCCAGCCGTCCTCGGGACCGCCGATCGCGATCAGCAAGCCGCCGAGGGTCGGCCCGAAGGCCGTCGCGAGACCGATCGTCGCGCCGAAGAGGCCGAAGGCGCGGCCGCGCTCCTTGCCCTGGAAGAGCTCTTGCGCCATGCCCAGCACCTGCGGCATCTGGATGCCGGCGGCGACGCCCTGCGCGAGTCGGGCGATGAGCAGGATCGTCGCGTTCGGCGCGAGCGCGCACATGATGCTCGTCAGGGTGTACAGCGAGAGTCCGATGACGAAGAGCATGCGGCGCGAGCGCTGATCGCCGAGCCGGCCGAACGGCACGAGCGCGAGTCCGAACGTGAGCACGAAGCCCGAGACGACCAGCTGCAGCTCGGTGGAGTTGGCGTCGAGGACCTCGCCGATCGACGGGAGTGCGACGTTGACCTTCGTCAGGTCGAGGATCGTGATCGCGGCGACCGAGACGCAGATCCAGAACGCGCGCCAGCGGGCCGCGGAGGACAGCGGGATCGAGGCCGTCGCGGGCTGCGACGGGGAGGGAGTCGACATCGCGTCCAGGCTAGTCGCCCGTGCGGGGGACAATGGACGGGTGAAACTCCTCGTCGCGGCGCTGGACGCCGAACTCGTCGCCTTTCCCGCTGAGCTCCCCGGCTTCGACCGGCTCGTGACCGGACCGGGCAAGATGATGGCGACCTTCGCCCTGACGCGTGCGCTCGATGCGAACGACTACGACGAGATCGTCGTGGTCGGCACGGCGGGTGCGATCGATCCGCGCCTCGAGTCGACCGTGTACGAGGTGACCGCGGCCGTGCAGCACGATGTCGCGAGCTTCGACGGCATCGTCGGCGAACACGTCTCGCTCCCCGCGCGCGTCGACCTCGGCCGCGACGGCCTCACGATCGCGACCGGCGACTCGTTCGTCGACGACGCCGTCGCGCTCGAGTCGATCCGGCCCCTCGGAGCGAGCCTCGTCGACATGGAGGTGTACGCCTACATCTGGGTCGCGCAGCAGTTCGGCGTGCCCATCCGCGTGCTGAAGTCGGTGTCCGACCGAGCGCAGGACGATGCCCGCACCGACTGGCGCGAGACGGTCGCCGCCTGCAGCGTGCAGCTGCGCGACCTCATCCGCGCCGAGTACGGCGTCTGACCCTGTCGTGGGGTCAGACGCCGTACTCGGCGCCTGACCCCGACCGCGAGACTGCAACGGCACGGCGAGACCGTGGGTGGACCCCGCAGTTTCGGCGCGCCGTTGCGGTCTCGCGGTCGTGGGTTCAGTCGCGACGCGAGAACGCGGCGCGCAGGGCGAGGAAGACGATGAGCGCGACGACGGCGACGACCACGAGCTTGCCGATGAACCACAGCACCGAGAACAGCACGTTCACGATCACCCACGCGATGACCACGGCGACGATCACGCCGAGGATTGTCCAGCCTGTCCCCTTGCTCATAACGACTAGCCTAGGTACTTCAGCGCTGTCGCTCCGCTCGCGATGACGATCCGGTGGCGACCCCTGCACGACCACGACTCAGATCGAGGACCCATGTCGAACCCCACTGACCCGTCGCAGCCCACGGGCGACGACCGCGCCCCCGAGGCCTACCCGGCCGGTGATGAGGCCCCCACGCAGGCCTACCCCGGATACACCCCCGGCGATGCGCAGCCCACCGAGGCGTACCCGGCCGCCGGCGGCTACGGGCAGGCGCCGTCCGCCCCGCCCGTCTACGGCCAGCCCGGTGCCGCATACGGGCAGCCGCCCGCGTACGGCCAGCCGCCCGCACACGGCGCGCCGGCTGGGCCCGACACGCGCCCGAAGCGCCTGGCCTGGGCCGCGCTCGGCACGGCGATCGCCGGTCTCGTCCTCGTGCTCATCGCGTTCATCCCGCTGCTGTGGGTGTCGTTCGCGCTCGCGATCATCGGCGGCGTCCTGCTGCTGGTCGGCCTGGTGCTCGGCATCGTGGCGCTGGCGAACAAGAAGCAGGGCGGCAAGGGCCTGGGCATCGGCGCGATCATCGTCTCGGTCCTCGGTGGCGCCGCCTGGGTCGGAGCGCTCGTGTGGTCGCTGCTGCTCATCGGTCTGTCGGCCTCGGATTCGGGCGGCACGTTCGAGCCGGCACCCCCGGCTGCGACCGCGTCCGAGGCGCCCTCCACCGATGACGACGCCTCCACCGACGGCACCGACACGGACACGGATGCCGGCGACGGCGTGTCCGGCACCGGCGAGGCGGCATACATCGCCGAGGTGCGACCCGTGCTCACCGAGATCATGCAGGAGGCGGAGCCGGGTGTGACCCAGGAGATGATCGACGCCGCCTTCTCGGACGAGATCCTCATCACCCTCGGCGAGACGACCCTCATGGGCGGCGACGCCGCTCGCGACGCGATGATCTCGTCGTTCTCGACCGCCACGGGCGGGCTTTTCACCGAGGAGCAGGCGACGCGCCTGATCGACACCGTGCTCACCGCGGCGCAGAAGCACCTCGCCGGCTGACCCGCGGGCAGTTCGAAGGCGGCATCCGATCCCGGGTGCCGCCTTCGGCGTTCACGCCGCCGGGACCGCGCTGTCCTGCAGGATGATGCTCGGCCCCTGCGGCGTCGCCTCGACCCGCAGTTGCGCGGGCAGCTGCTCCTTCATCGCGGCGACGTGGCTGATCAGCCCCACCGTGCGTCCGCCCTGACGGAGCTCGTCGAGCGTGCGCATGGCCAGCTCGAGCGTCTCGTCGTCGAGGGAGCCGAAGCCCTCATCGATGAAGAGCGTGTCCAGCCGCACACCGCCGCTGCGCGCGGTGACGACCTCGGCGAGGCCGAGCGCGAGTGCGAGCGACGCGAGGAACGTCTCGCCCCCCGACAGCGACGTCGTGGGCCGGGATTGGCTCGTGTAGGAGTCGAACACCGCGAGCCCGAGGCCGGACGCCGCGCGGTGCCGGCCGACGGCGTCGGAGTGCTCGAGCCGATATCGCCCCGACGACATGACCTCGAGCCGCAGGTTGGCGGCGTCGACGATCTGCTCGAGCTCAGCGGCGAGCACGAAGGTCTCGAGGTCCATGCGGGTGTCGGTGCGGCCCGCGAGTGCGTCCGCGAGCCCCGCGATGATCTCGTGCTCGGCTTCGCGCTCGGCGGATGCCGCGTGGGCCCGCGTCGCCCGCTCGGCCGCCTCGGCGAGCCGTGCGGCGACTTCGGTGTCGCGCGCCGCTTCGGTGACGGCGCTGTTCCACGCTTCGCGCGCGAGGGATGCCGCCTCGGCGACCGGCGCGAGATCGACCGGTTCGTCGGGCGCGCCGGCCAGCTCGGTCTCGAGCGCCAGCAGCCGTTCGCGCTCGGTCGCGACGTCGACGTCGTGACGGTGCAGGTCGGAAGCGAGCCGCTCGCGCACGGCGGTGTCGAGGAGCGCCGTGCCGACGGATGCCGCGTCGTCGAAGGTCGATTCGGCCAGACGCTCCTCGAGGTCGCGCTGCGCGTCGGCGGCCGCCTGCTCGGCCCGCAGCCGATCGTCGATCGCCAGCGTGAGGGCCCGGGCCGCGTCGCGCACGCGGGTCGCCTCGTCGATGCGCGCCGCGACCGAAGGGTGGTCCCCGCGTGCGGCGGCGACGGCCCGGGTCGCCGCCGTGAGCCGTTCGGCCCGCGCGGCGCGGTCTTCCTTCGCCGCCGCGAGCCGGGCCGCCAGCGCGGCCTGCTCGTCGCCCATCGCCGCCTCTATCTCACGCAGTTCGCGCACCTCGGCCGCCAGCGTCGCGATCGTCGTCGCCGCAGCTTCTGCGGCGGCCAGTCGTTCCTCGGCGACGCGGTGGGCGGCCTCGAGGTCGACCACGGAGCTTCCGCCCGCACGGGCGAGCGCGTCGTGGTGGGCGGCACGCGCTGCACGGGCGGCGGCGGACGCGGCCGTCGCCGTCGCGGACGCGAGCTCGACGGCCGCTTCGCCTTCGGCGACCGCTTCGTTGGTGACCGGATCGCCGGCCGGGACGGCAGGATGCGGGTGCTCGATCGCCCCGCAGACGGCGCATGGCTCGTCGTCGACGAGCGCGGCCGCCAGCTCACCCGCGTAGCCGTCGAGTCGGCGCTGGAGCAGAGCTCGAACGGCGGCTGTGCGCTGTTCGAGCGACCGCGTCGCCTCGAGGTGCTCGGCTTCGGCCGCGTGTGCCAGCGGTGCGAGCCGCTCCGCTTCACGCCCCGCCTCGAGGCGCGTCGTGACCGTTGCGAGGGTGTCGCGGGCGGGCTCGACGGCGGGAGCCGCAGCCTCGAGCGCCCGGATCTCGGGCTCGAGCTCGGCGAGTCTGGTCGCTCGCCGCGCAGCGACCTCACGGAGCTGCTCCGTCTCGTCGCGGAGGCCGTCGATCGCGGTGTCGGCGAGGCGCACGGCGTCGGCGAGCGCCGGCACAGCGGACTCGTGCTCGGCGGCTGCGGCCCAGATCGCGAGATCTCCGGAGAGCTCATCGACGACAGCGGCGAGCGCCGCGGCGTCGTCGGGCTCGGTGGCGGCTGCGGTGTCGGCGCCGACCCGCTCGACCCACGTCGCCCGTGCGCGTGCTTCGCGCTCGACGGCGCGTGCGACCGCGGCGGTGGCCCGTTCCGCGGCGCCGAGGGGCGAACGCAGCGCTTCGGCCGCCGCCGACCGCTCGAGTCGGACGCGGTCGGCGTCGATCTGCGGCGCGCGCTCTTCGAGTGCGGCGAGCGCGCGCCGCGACGCGAGGCGTCGCTCCTGGCGTTCGCGCAGGGCCTTCTGCGCGCTGTAGTGCGTGAGGGCGGCGTCGTGCGCGGCCTGGGCGTCGTCGCGCCGCCGACCCGAGCCCTCTGCGCGGTATCGGGCGCGTGGCACGGCCCGGTACACCGCTTCGACCCGCTGCGCCGCCGTCGTCGTCGCCTCGTCGTCGGGTTCGGCGGGTGCTCCGTCGAGCGCGTTGTCGCGCACGAGAGCCTCGGCGTGCACGAGAAGCGCGTCGAGCGTGGCGCTGTCGCCCTCGAGCGCGGCGCGCGCGTCGCGGCGCAGGCGGTCGACCTCGCGCTCGTACTCCTCGTAGCGCAGCGATCCGAACAGCGTGCGCAGCAGCGCCTGCCGTTCGTCGTTCTTGGCCAGGAGGAACTCGGCGAACCGGTTCTGTGCGAGCAGGATCACCTGCTGGAACTGGTCGCGCGTGAGCCCGAGGATCTCGTCGAGGATCTCGGCGGCTTCGCGGTACTTCGTCGCGCGGCCGTGCCACACCTCGTCTGCGAGCTCTTCGACGAGCACGGTCGACTTCTGCACCGTCGTGCCCGCGGCGCGTGCCTTCGGCCGCTCGTATTCGGGCGCGCGCGTGACACGCCAGCGACGCCCCGCCGCGGTGAACTCGAGGCGCACCATCGTCGCCTCATCGGGTTCGGCGTGGTCGCTGCGCAGCCCGCGGTCGCCGCCGTCGTACCGGGGCGCCGTGCCGTAGAGCGCATAGCAGACGCCGTCGAGGATGCTCGACTTGCCCGCGCCCGTGCGCCCCGTGATGAGGAACAGCCCGTCGGCGTCGAACGCGTCGAAGTCGACCGTCTGACGGTCGCGGAACGGCCCGAACCCTTCGAGGTCGATACGGTGCAGCTTCATGTCGTGACCTTGGGCCGTTCGTCGCCGGGGACCGCCGACGCGTGCGCGGCGAGCACGTCGCGCACGATCTCGGCTTCGCGCGGAGTCGCGCCGACGCCGTTGCGCACGTGCGCGAGGAATGCGTCGATCAGCTCGTCGTCGGTGCGCGCCGCGCGCACGCGGGCGGCGTAGGTGTCCTGGCCGGCGGTGTGCCGCTCGGTCGGCGCGTGCGTCACCTTGGCGCAGAACGGGAACCGCTGCTGCAGGCGCCGCATGGGATCGCGCTGGGGAGCGGCGTCGGTGTACTGCGCATCGACCCAGGCGTCTTCGTGCACCGTGAACGCGTCGGAGGAGAGCAGCTCGTCGAGCGGGGCGACGAGGCGAACGAGTCGGCGCGGCACGGGAAGCGCGATCCACTCCGCACCGGTCAGGCCGTCGGCGTCGAGGTCGATGAGCCACGACCCGCGCGGCTTGTCGCACTCGCCGAAGCTGTAGTGCAGCGGCGCGCCGGCGTAGCGCACGCGTTCGGAGAGCTGCTGGCGCCCGTGGATGTGCCCGAGCGCCATGTAGTCGGGGCCGTCGAAGGTGGACAACGGTACGACGTCGAGTCCGCCCTGCTGGATGTCCCGCTCGACCCCCGGTGTCGCCTCGACTCCCGCCGCGAAGCAGTGCGAGATCGCGACCGAGCGACCTCCGCGCTCGGCGAGGTCGGCGTGCACGAGCGACATGGCGTGTGCGACCGCCTGCGCCTGCGAGCGGATCCCGACGTCGGGCCAGACCGAGCGCACGAGCGCGGGTTCGAGGTACGGGATGCCGTAGAAGTGGACGGGCCCGTGCGCGTCGTCGATCGTGATGGGCGCACCCACCGTGCGCGGATCGGTCACGACCCGGATGTCGTCGCGCAGCAGCGCGGATTGGAATCCCAGTCGCGCGGCGGAGTCGTGGTTGCCGCTGGTGACGATGACGCGCGCGCCCGCGTCGGCGAGACCGCGCAGCGTGTCGGAGAGCAGCGAATAGCACGCCGCCGCCGGCACGGCGGAGTCGAAGACGTCGCCCGCGACGATGACGACGTCGACGCCGTGCTCACGCACCTGGTCGGTGAGAGTGGTCAGCACGCCGCCGAGGGCCTCGAGCGTCGAGTTCCCGTGGAACGACCGGCCGATGTGCCAGTCCGAGGTGTGCAGGATGCGCATGTCTCGACGGTAGGCGACCCCTCCGACATCGCCCCTGAGCCCGGCGGCGCGTTCGGACACCGTTGTGGCTACGCTTCACATATGCCGCGCACGGAATCCTTCACGTACGCCGGCGCGACCCTCATCGCCGAAGAGCACGAGGGGCCCGCGGCCGGCGAGCGTCGCCCCGCCTTCCTGCTCGTCCACGGCATCGGCATGGGGCGCAGCGTCTTCGGCGATCTCGCTGAGCTGCTGAGCGACGTCGCCCCCGTCGTCGCGGTCGACCTGCCCGGCTACGGCGAGGCGCCCGAGCCCGTCCGCATCCTCACGATCCAGCGCACGGCCGACCTGCTCGCAGCCTTCGTGCGGGCCTCATCCGATTCGCCGGTCGTCGTCGCCGGCCACTCCATGGGGGCGCAGATCGCCGTCGAGCTGGCGGCGCGGCATCCGGGTCTGGTCGACCGTGTCGTACTGCTCGGGCCGGCGTGCGATCCGGCCGCCCGCACGCCGCTGCGGCAGCTGTGGCGGCTCGTGCGCGACATCGCCGTCGAAAGCCCCAAGGTGATCGCGGTGGGTGCGCGCGAATACGTCCGGGCCGGACCGCGGCTGCGCATGAAGTTCCGCGCGATGCTGCAGCACCGACCCGAAGACGTCTTCCCCGCCGTCGCTGCGCCGACCCTCGTCATCCGCGGCGAGCACGACGTCGTCGCGCCTCGCTCCTGGTGCGAAGAGGTCGTCCGCGCGCTCCCCGACGGGCGGCTCGCCGAGGTCGAAGGGCACGGTCACGAGACGATGATCCGGGATGCCGCGCCCTCGGCCGCCCTCATCCTCGGCTTCGTCGGCTGATCGTCAGGCGTCGCCCGTCGTGATCTGATCCGCGAGCTCTTCGACCTCGGCGTCCGGGAGCGCGATGCCGGCCTGCTCGAGGCGCTGGTGGAGCACCTCGACGACGCGCTCGCGCGGCGGCTGCGAGACGTCGGACCGCGTCTGCGCGAGGATGCCCGCCACCTTCTCGACCTCGGACGCGTTGTTCTGGTCCATGGCCGGCAGGTTCTGCGTCTGCTCGCTGCCCAGTGCGCCTCCCTCGCGCTGCGCCTCCCCTGCCGTCAGGGTGTCGCGCGTGCCGTCCTGACCGTGGTGGTCGGCGCCCTCGGACACCACGCCGACACCGACGGCGGTGTGCGTCGGCTCGTTCTGCGGCGGCACGTCCTCGCGCGTCGGCTCGCCTTCGGCCGGTGTCGCTTCGGCGCCGTCGGCGTCTTTGCGGTCCGGGAGGTTGATCCCCGGCTGCTCGAATTCGTTGCCCGTCGTGCTCATCATGGTTCCTCTCCTCGGTCCGCGCTGAGGTCCGGGTCGGCATTGCGACGCACGCGCTCGCCCGCAACGGGATCGTCGGGCGGCGCGGCGGCGTCGGTCAGCAGACCGGCCTCGGTCGCGGACGTGTCGTCCACGAGATCGGGCGATCCCTCGACGGCGGCGTTCTGATCGCTCGCGGCGCCGTCGGTGATCGGCTCGCGGCCGGCCGGCGCATCAGCATCGTCGACGCCCTCGGGAAGATCGCGGTCCATCGCGGACTCCTTTCGTCCCCACCAGCGTCGCGCGCCGCGGCGATGCGGCGCACCCCGTTGACAGCGTCGGACAAGCGTGACTAGGCGTCGCGACCCCGCGTCGCGGCATCCGTCGCCGCTGCGTCCCGCGACGCGGCGCGGTCTCGGGCGACCGCCTCGCCGAGCAGCTGCCCGCCGCTCGTGAGCAGAGCGCGCCGCCACGGCAGCACCCCTTCGATCTCGATCTGGATCGACATCGACAGCACGGTGCGGATGAGCACGATGAGCCCGAGGATGAAGGCGTCCTCGATCGAGGGCTTCGAGGTGATCGTGCGGATGAGGTCGGCCGCGACGAGCACCTCCAGGCCCAGCAGGATCGCCGATCCGAGGGTCGTGCGCAGCACCTGGAACGCCGTCCCGCCGCCCTCACGACGCGCGAGGGAGCGGATTCCCAGCACGATGGCGATCACGAAGCCGACCACCATCGCGAGCGCGCCGATCACCTCGAACACGACCGCGACGGTCGTGAAGAGGTCCTCCATGTCGAGCATCATGCCCGATGGCGCGGCTCGACGATCGCCGCGCGATCGGGGTTCGCCGCGAACCAATCGGCGACGTACCAGCACACGGGGATGACGGTGCGGTCGCCGCTCTCCTCGAGCGCCGCTACGGCACGGTCGACGATGATCGCCGCGTACCCGTGTCCGCGGAACGTCGGGACGGTGTAGGCGCGCGTCATCGCGACCGAGCGACCGTCGTCGTTGTAGTCGAGCACACTGACGAGATCGTCGCCGCGGTGCAGCGTGTACCGCGAGGCATCCGGTTCATGCGAGAAGCGCAGCTCAGTCATGCCGTCAGGCTATCCCCCGCACGCCGTGCCGGGGGCGGTCACCGACGCCGGTTCCCGGCGTTGAGCACTCTGCGTCATCCGACCATCCGGGCGGCGCGCTCACCGAGCGATTTGACGCATTGCGACACGTTCGGTCATAATCGGCGTCATGTCTGACAACGCACGCTCTCTGTCCGCCTGGAAGGCGAACGGGACTGCCGGGATGATGATGCCCGGCCGCGTTGCTCTGTGTTGTCGAATGTGCCGCTGACGCGCTGATCGCTGCAGACCGCCGCCGCCCGCTCTGAACGCGCGCCGGCCGCGAGTCTCCCGCCGCTTCGGATCCTGGATCCGGATGCCGCGCACCCGCCCCCTCCGGGGCTCATCGCCGCACGTGGAACCCGCTCGGGTTCGCTTCCGCAAGGACCCTCATCATCATGTCGAACACCGCTCTCCTCGAACGCCCCGCCGTCTCGCAGCCCCGCCACCTCCGCGCCGTCACGTCGCCCGTCGCGATCGTTCGTCCCGCGGCCGCACCCGCTGCTGCTCCGGCCGCGCCCGCGCCCGCCCCGGTGCGCCATCTGCCCGAGGGCACAACGCCCCGCGGCTTCGCCCTCTATGTCGGCTTCGACGAGGCTCAGGTCGACGCGTCGGGCGTCTCGCTCGGCGTGCTGGTCGACGCCCTGCGCCGCACGCTCGCCGACCTCGCACCCAGCGCCGAGACGTACGCGACGGTCGCGCTCGCCCCCACGGGCGCGGGCGGCCGGGATGTCGATGTCGTGCGCCGTGCACTGCACGAGCCCTCCGCCCTCGCCCGCGCGACGCCGGAGGAGCCCGAAGACGACGAGAACGCGCCCGGCGGCGTCGTCGTCGACATCTCGCGCAAGCGCGTGCTGATCGACGGCGAGTCGGCCGCGTTCACCTTCAAGGAGCTCGAGCTGCTGCAGTATCTCGTGCTGCGCGAGGGCCGCACGATCGAGCGAGCCGAACTCGTCTCGTCGCTGTGGCGCACCGCGACCGAGGACGAGATCCCCGGCGAACGCACGATCGACGTGCACGTGCGCCGCCTGCGCGCGAAGCTCGGCCGATACGAGGACATCGTCCGCACGGTGCGGGGAGTCGGATACCGCTTCGACCGCCACGCCGATGTCGTCATCCGCTTCGGCCACGGCACGCCGTCGCCCGACCGCGTCTGATCCCTACGTCGGAGAGGCGACGTAGTGTGAAGGCGTGACGACATCCTCCGCGAACCGCGCGCCCGCGCGACGCTGGGCGCACGCCGCCGCCGTGCGCGGCCTGCCGGCGGGTGCCCGTCGGCCCCTCGTCGAGCCGCAGTCTTCGTCGTCACGCCCGATCGAGACCGAGTACCGCCCCGCGCACCCTCTCGACCTGCGGCGCACCGTGCTGCACCAGCGTCACGGCGCGAACGACCCGACCATGACGACGGCGGGCCACGTCATCTGGCGTGCGGCCCGCACCCCCGCGGGGATCGCGACGCTCGCGCTGCGCCAGTCATCCGACGGGGCCGTCCGCGGTGCCGCGTGGGGCCGTGGCGCCGAGTGGGCGATCGAGCAGCTGCCGGCGCTGTGCGGCGCGCGAGATGACCCTCGCGGGTTCGATGCGGCGCAGCATCCCCTCATCGCGGATGCGCACCGCCGGCATCCCGGTCTGCGTCTGGGCCGCACCGACCTCGTCTTCGACGCCCTGGCGAGCGCGATCTTCGAGCAGAAGGTCACGGGCCTGCAGGCCTTCGGCGGGTGGCGACGCATCGTCACGTGGCACGGCGAGCGCGCTCCCGGACCCACGCCGCGTCCGATGTTCGCGCCGCCCACGATCGATCAGTGGCGGCGCATCCCCTCGTGGACGTGGCATCGCGCGGGTCTGGAGCCGCCGCAGTCGCGGGCCGTCGTCGAGGCGGCACGCCGCGGTGAGTCCGTCGTGCGGGCCGCGACGGCGGCCGAGACGAGCGATGAGCGCGATCGCGTCTTGACCGCGGTGCGCGGCGTCGGACTGTGGACGAGCGCCGAGACGCGCATCCGGGCCTTCGGAGACCCCGACGCCGTGAGCGTCTTCGACTACCATCTGGCGCACGAGGTCGGCTTCGCCCTGACCGGCCACCGCGTCGACGACGACGGCATGCTCGAGCTGCTCGCGGCGTGGCCGGGGCAGCGGCAGCGGGTCATCCGGCTGATCAGGGTGAGCGGCGCACACGAGCCGCGGCGAGGACCGCGCCTGCACCCCGAAGACCACCGCGCCCGCTGAACCCGGGCTCTGGTGCTCGCGCCCCCGGCGCGCGAGGATGACGTCATGATCGAGTCACTCCCCGACCTCCCCGCCGGCGTTCTGGGCTTCCGCGCCGTCGGCACGGTCGAAGCCTCCGATTACCGGAACGTCGTCGATCCCGCGATCGATGCGGCGATCGCGCACGATGCGAAGGTCAACGTCGTCTTCGTGCTCGGCGAAGAGTTCGACCGCTACTCCCTCGGCGCGCTGTGGCAGGATGCCGAGCTCGAGAGCAGACCCGCGCGCGCCTGGGGGCGCATCGCCCTCGTGACCGACCACACGATCGTCGGCGAAGTGATCCACGCGATCGCCTTCCTCTTCCCGTGCGAGCTGCGGTTCTTCCGCGTCGCGGCCCTCGACGATGCGGTCGGGTGGGCGTCCGCGGGTCCCGAACGGTCCTGAGCGCCGTGTGCCCCTAGGCTGGGCACCATGGCGAATCGACGACCTGGCTGGCAGCGCGGCCACACCGGATGGGCTTTCGGAACCGCGCTGGTGTTCGCGCTCGGCATCCTGTTCGGCATGGTGTGGGGCAATGTGTGGCTCGGTCTGCTGCTGGCCGCGGCCGTGTCGATCGGCTGGCTCATCGCGTACGAGTCCTGGCGCGGTCGCGAGGTTGGCATCGAGAACCGCGACGACGACGGCGCTCGCCTCTGAGCTGACGCTCGCCTGACGCCGCGCCCGGACCGGGCGCGATGTTACGGCGTGGATTTCCGAATGCACGAGTTAAGGTTAGCCTTACCTACATGACTCATCGCACTCGAACGCTGTGGCCGCTCGCGGGCCTTGCCGCTCTCGCCCTGACCGTGACCGCCTGCGCCTCACCGTCCGCCACCGCCGAAGAAGACACCCCCTCGGATGCTGCCGCGACGATCCTCGTCGAGAACGCCAGGCCCACCCTCATCCAGGTCGAGGAAGACGGCGAAACGGTCTGGCGAGAAGACGGCGACGCGGCGCGCGACTCCGTCGTGGTGCCCCGGGAACCGGCATCCGTCGTGACGTTCGACATCGCGTCGCTCGACACCCTGCACGCGATCGGGGCAGGAGACGCCGTCGTCGGCATCCCGGACGCGACCCTGCCCGACTACCTGGCGGAGTACGCCGATCTGCCCAAGGTCGGTTCGCTCTTCGAGCCCGACTTCGAAGCCGTCGCCCAGCTCGCGCCGGAGCTGATCATCACGGCGGCCCGCAGCACGAGCCAGTACGACGAGCTCTCGCAGATCGCGACGACGATCGACCTCACCGGCACGTCCGGCGGCACGTTCGACGTCGAGGCGGGGCTGGCCCGTGCGGGTCAGCTCGGCGAGATCTTCGGCCGCGAGGACGAGGTCGCCGAGCTCACCGCCGACATCGAGGATCTGCTCGCCGCCATCCGCGCGGAAGTCTCGGGCACGGCGCTCGTGCTGTCGATCTCGGGCGGCGAGTACGGCGCCTTCGGCGAGGGCTCGCGCTTCGGCTACTTCTTCGATTCGCTCGGGTTCACCCCCGCGGTCGTCGCCGCCGACCTTCCCGGCGCCGACGGTTCGTCGCACGGCGACACCGTGACGAACGAGTTCATCCTGACGGCGAACCCCGACTGGATCCTCGCCTTCGACCGCGGCGCCGCGACCGGCGGCGAGAGCACCGCGACCGAGACGCTCGACAACGAGATCGTCGATCGCACGACGGCCGCCCAGGAGGGGCGCATCGTGCAACTGCCGGGCAACGAGCTCTACATCGTCATCAACGGCCTCACCGCGATCGACAACGTCCTCACGACGGTGCACGACGCGATCACGGGCTGACGCGTGATCCCACGACGGCGAACCGGGAGCGCAGACCTCTGAAACGGTTCTCCCCGACGTCGCTGATCGTCGCGGGGGTGGTCACGGTGATCGCCCTCGCGACGGTCTCGCTGTTCATCGGCGTGGCCGAGCTCGACGTCTTCATCCTGGTCGCGAGCCGCGTGCCCCGCACGCTCGCCCTCATCCTCGCCGGCATCGCCTTCGCGGTGACGGGCCTGATCATGCAGCTGCTCACGCGCAACCGGTTCGTCGAGCCGAGCACGACGGGAGCGACGGATGCCGCGAGCTTCGCGCTCCTGCTGCTCCTTCTCGCCGCCCCCGGCCTGCCTCTGGGGGTCAAGGCCGTGATCGCCGCGGCCGGTGCCCTGGTCGGCGTGGTCGGGTTCCTCGCCCTCGCCCGCCGGATCCCGTCGCATTCGAGCGTGCTCGTGCCGATCGTCGGCATCCTCTATGCCGGCGTCATCGGCGCGGTCACGACCTTCATCGCGTACCGGTCCGACGTGCTGCAGGAACTCATGAGCTGGGGCATCGGCGACTTCTCCGGCGTCATGCGAGGCCGCTACGAGATGCTCTACGTCGCGGCGGCGGCCGCCCTCATCGCCTGGATCGCCGCGGACCGCTTCACCGTCGCGGGGCTCGGCGAGGACACCGCGCGCGGGCTCGGCCTCGACACGCGAGCCGTCATGGGGCTCGGCGTCGGCATCATCGCGATCGTGACGGGCGTCATGGTCGTCATCACGGGCGCGATCCCCTTTCTCGGGCTCATCGCGCCGAACATCGTCAGCCGTCTCGTCGGCGACAACATGCGCCGATCCGTCCCGGTCGTCGCCCTCCTCGGGGCCGCGCTCGTGCTGCTGTGCGACATCATCGGTCGGGTCGTGCGGTTCCCCTATGAGCTGCCGATCTCGATCGTGATGGGCGTCATCGGCGGGGTCGTCTTCTTGTGGATGCTGCTGGGCACCGCCCAGCCGTCGGATGCGGCGCGCCCGCACCGTTCTCGAACTCCCGCTGCGGGGGCAGGTGCCCGCCGATGACGACTCTCGTCCGCACCGACCGCATCGCGTCGGCCTATCGCTCCCCGGCCGTGCGTCTCGCCGCCCTGATCGTCGTCGCGATCGCCGCGATCGCGCTGTTCCTGTTCACGGGCCTTCCCGGTGCGTGGCAGTATGCGCTGGACCTGCGCTCACGCACCGTCATCGGAATGGTGATCGCCGCCGCTGCGATCGGCGTCGCGACCGTGCTGTTCCAGACGATCACGGCCAACCGCATCCTCACCCCCGGCATCATGGGCTTCGACGCCGTCTTCATGGCGATCCAGGTGCTCGTCGCGTTCGCGATCGGTCCCGCCCTCCTGGTGTCGGCTCCACCGCTCGCGTCGTGGACCGTCGAGCTCGTCCTCATGGCGGGGTCGATCGTGCTGCTGTACTGGTGGCTCTTTCAGCGGCGCCGCCTCGACCTGCACGTGATCGTGCTCGCGGGTCTCGTGCTGGGCGTGCTGTTCCGCTCGGTCACGTCGTTCTTGCAGCGTCTGCTCGATCCGGACACCTTCGCGATCGTGCAGAACCTCGCTTTCGCGAGCTTCACCTCGATCAACCGGGAGCTGCTCCTTCCCACGGGTGCGCTCGTCGCAATCGCGATCGCGTCGCTGTGGCCGATCCGTCGGGCGCTGGACGTGCTCTCGCTGGGCGAGGCACGGGCGATCTCACTGGGCGTGGAGCACCGGCGCATCGTGATGCACGTCATCGTCGTGATCGCCGCCCTCGTCGCGGCATCCACCGCTCTCGTGGGTCCTGTGACGTTCTTCGGGCTCATCGTCGCGAACCTCGCCTACGGCATCGTCGGGCATCGGCACCGGCGCAGCATCCCCGCCGCCGTCGCGATCGGCGCGATCGCGCTCGTCGGGGGTCAGTTCCTGCTCGCCCGCGTGCTGGGCTTCGCGACCGAGCTGCCGGTGGTCATCGAGTTCGTCGGCGGGCTGTTCTTCATCGTCCTCGTCTTGACCGGAAGGGCCCGATGACATGATCCGGATCGACTCCGTGGCGAAGCGCCACGGCACCCTCGTCGCCGTCGACGACGTGACCCTCGACATCGGCCGCGGCGTCACGGCCATCATCGGACCGAACGGCGCGGGCAAGTCGACGCTGCTCTCTGCGGTCGGACGCCTCATCGGTGCGACGGCAGGCACGATCACCGTCGACGGTCTCGACGTGTCCACGACGGGCACGCGGGAGATCGCGCGGCGTCTGGCGATCCTGCGGCAGGACAATCATCTGGCGATCCGGCTCAGCGTCGAGGACCTCGTGTCGTACGGCCGTTTTCCGCACGGCGGATCGGGACGCACGCCGAAGGATCGCGAGCGCATCGAGCACGCCCTCGCCCTGCTCGACCTCGGGGCCGTGCGCACGCGATTCCTCGACGAGCTGTCGGGCGGCCAGCGGCAGCGGGCCTTCGTCGCGATGGCGATGGCGCAGGACACCGATCACCTGCTGCTCGACGAGCCGCTCAACAACCTCGACCCCCGGCACGCGGTGAGCCTCATGAAGCTGCTGCGCGAACAGGGCGCGCAGCGCGACATGACGATCGTCGTGGTGCTGCACGACATCAACGTCGCGGCGCAGTTCGCCGACGACATCGTCGCGATGCGCGACGGACGCGTCGTGCGGCATGGCCCGGTGCACGAGGTCCTCACCGAGGAATGCCTCGCAGCGCTCTACGACACCCCCGTGCGCGTCGAGGCGATCGCCGGCCGCCGCGTCGTGCTGTGGGAGTGACCCTCCTTGACCGCGAGACCGCAACGGCGCGCCGAGACTGCGGGGTCTACCCACGGTCTCGGCGCGCCGTTGCAGTCTCGCGGTCGTAAGCTGGGGCCGCCGGGGGGGGGCGACGAGACGGGGAGGACGGATGCGGATCGCGGTGGCCGGCGGCACGGGGCTCACCGGCGGGCACGTCGTCGACGTCGCCCGCGAGCGCGGGCACGACACGGTCCTGCTGGCGCGCAGCCGCAGCGTGGAGCTGCTCTCCGGAGCCGGACTGCCCCGCGCCCTGGTCGGAGTCGACGCCGTCATCGACGTGTCGAACGTCACGACCCTCAGGGCCGACGAGTCGATCTCGTTCTTCGCCGGTGCCACGCGGTCGCTGCTCGCCGCCGAGCGCGCCGCGGGCGTCGCCCATCACATCGCGCTGTCGATCGTGGGTGCGGATGCCGCGCCCGAGGGCTATTACGCCGGCAAGCTCGCACAGGAACGCCTCGTCGCGGCCGGCCCCGTGCCCTGGACCATCCAGCGCGCGACGCAGTTCCACGAGTTCGCGGCGCAGATGTACGTGCGCGCCGCAGCCGGGCCGCTGCGCTTCGCTCTGCGTGCGCGCACGCAGCCGATCGCCGCGCGCGAAGTCGCCGAGCACCTCGTCAGCCGCGCCCAGGAAGGACCCGCCGGCCGCGCGATGGACCTCGGCGGACCGCGCGAAGAGAGCCTCGCCGACATGATGCGCGCGTATGCACGGGCGATCGGGCACCGCGGGTGGATGCCGCCCCTCAGCCTTCCCGGAGCGATGGGCCGGGCCCAGCGCAGCGGTGCGCTGCTGGCCGGCCCCGATGCCGTACGCGGCCGTCAGACCTTCGCGGAGTGGCTCGACGCACTCCCCGACGCGTGAATCACATCTCTTCGTGCCGGTCGGGGTCGCCGTCCCACAGCCGTCCTCGCTCGAGCCCGGAGATCGCCGCGATGTCGGCCTCGTCGAGCGAGAACCCGAAGACGTCGGCGTTCTCGCGCTGACGGTCGGGATCGCTCGACTTCGGGATGGGCGTCGAGCCGAGTTCGATGTGCCAGCGCAGCACGACCTGCGTCGGTGACACCCCCCGCACGGCGGCGATGTCGGCGATGACCTGTTCGCCGAGCAGTTCGGTGCGCCGCGCCAGCGGGCTCCAGCTCTCGGTGCGGATGCCGTGCTCGGCGTGGAACGCGCGCAACGTCGCCTGCGGAAAGTACGGGTGCAGCTCGATCTGGTTGACGACGGGCGTGACGCCGGTCTCGGCGATGAGCCGCTCGATCATCGTGATCGTGAAGTTCGAGACGCCGATCGACCGCACGAGCCCGCGCTCGCGCGCTTCGATGAGGCCGCGCCACGTGTCCAGCCACTTTCCGATGCTCGGGTTCGGCCAGTGGATGAGGTGCAGATCGATGCGCTCGAGCCCGAGCGCGTCGATCGAGCCCTCCACACTCGCGATGGCCTCGTCGAAGCCGTGGTGCCGGCCGGGCAGTTTCGAGGTGATCACGAGGTCGTCGCGGTCGACGCCGCTGCGGCGCACCGCCTCACCGACGTCGCTCTCGTTGCCGTAGTTCACGGCCGTGTCGAGCAGCCGGTAGCCGCTCCCGATGGCGGCGACCATGGCCTCCACACCCTCGTCACCCTCGAGCCCGTACGTGCCGAGTCCGAGCTCGGGAAAGCGGGTGCCGTCGTTGAGGGTCACGTCAGGAATGCGCAGCATCCCCCCATCATCCCGCTCGGACGGATGCTGCGCGAGACGTCAGCTCTGACCCACGAGCCCTTCGTCGGCGATCACGACGCGTTCGGCCGGCGCGTCGGCGGCGTCGAGCGCCGCGAGCACATCCGCGGTGAGGTCATCGACGTGCTCGAGACCGATCGACAGTCGCACGATGCCCGCGCCGGGCTTCGCGTCGCCCACGACAGGTCGATGGGTCAGCGAGGCCGGGTGCTGCACGAGGGAGTCGACGCCGCCCAGCGACACGGCGTGAGTCACGAGCTCGCACGCCTCGGTGAAGCGCGCCGCGGCGACATAGCCGCCCGCGAGCTCGATCGCGATGATCGAACCGGCGCCGGCCAGCTGGCGGCCGAGCAGACCCTGCGGGTCCTGGCCCGGCAGGCCGGGGTAGAACACGCGTGCGACCGCGTCGTGCGCGCTCATGCGCTCGGCGAGGGCCTGAGCGGTCTCCTGCTGCGCGCGAACGCGCACGGCGAGGGTGCGCAGACCGCGATGCAGCAGGTAGGCGCCCATGGGGTGCAGGATGCCGCCCGTCAGGGCGCGCACCTGGCGGAGCCGCTCGACCCACGCGGTCGGACCCGCGACGACGCCGCCCATGGCGTCGCCGTGCCCGCCGAGGTACTTCGTCGCGCTGTGCATGACGAGCGTCGCGCCGTGCTCGATGGGACGCTGCAGCACGGGGGTCGCGAACGTGTTGTCCACGAGTACCGGCACGTCGCCCGCCGCCGCGACGACGGCGGCGATGTCGAGCAGTTCCAGCGTGGGGTTGGCGGGCGTCTCGATGATGACCAGCCCCGTCTCGGGACGGATGTGCGCGGCCACGTCGCCGGGTGCCGACCACGTCACCTCGGTGCCCAGCAGGCCGCTCTGGAGCACGTGGTCGGTGCCGCCGTAGAGCGGACGGACCGCGACGACGTGCGGCTTGCCCGCCGAGACGGTCGCGATGAGACACGCCGTCAGCGCGGCCATGCCGCTCGCGAACGCGACGGCGCCCTCGGCGCCCTCGAGATCGGCGAGCGCCTCTTCGAACCGCGCGACGCCGGGCTGCCAGAGCCGCTGATAGACGGCGCTGCGCCCGGGGCCGAGGTCGTGACCTGTCGCGAGCTCCTCGTAGGACAGGCCTCCGACTTCGACGTCGGGCAGCGGATTGGTCGTGGACAAGTCGATGGTCGGGACGTGGGAACCGGCTTCGCGGAGGCCGGCCATACCGCCGTGCACAGCACGCGTCTCCCACCGATGGCGCTCGGGTTGCATGAGGTTCAGGACAGCAGATTCTCGCGGCATCCTCAAGTCGTAATGAAGCACCGCCTACAATTACAGAAATCATCGCAGATCCTGCGAAACACGAACCGAGAGGATGCCGCGGTGTCACGGTCCTTCGACCTCGATCCGACCGATCGGGCGCTACTGCGCGCCCTGAGCGACAACGCTCGCGCATCGGGCGCAGCGCTGGCCGCAGAACTGGGCATCGCGGAGTCCACCGTGTCGCTGCGGCTGCGCCGTCTGCAGTCGCAGGGCGTCATCAAGGGCTACCGCGTCGAGTTCGACACCGACCGGCTCGGCGCGACCGTGCAGGCGCTCATCGCCGTGCGCCTCGTGAAGCACGCCCGCACCGAGATCGAGGCCTTCCGGCGTGCCGCGACGGGGCTTCCCGGCGTCGTGCGGCTGTTCCACATGGCCGGCGCAGACGACTTCCTGCTGCACGTGCTCGCGCGCGACGCGGGCGAACTGCGCGAGTTCGTGCTCACCTACCTCACGGGGCATCCCGCGGTCGCCCACACCGAGACGAACCTCGTCTTCGAGCACGCCGACGCCGACGGCTGGCAGCGGTTCCTCGACGAGCCCTAACCGGCCCGCGTCGCGAACGCGAGATCGAGGTAGGGAAGGTCCTCGCGCGGGATGACGGCGGTGAACACTCCCCCGTTGGCGAGCTCGGCGCCGATCGCATAGACGAAGGGGTCGGTGTCGATCTCGGCGCCGACGACGATCTCGCCGTCGATCACGACGTCGACGCCGCGCCGGATGACCCGCTCCGACGTCAGGGCGGGTGAGCCCCAGTCGTGCAGCCCGACGGCGTGCTCTTCTCGGAACTGGTTCATCAGGATGTGGTTCGCGTGCTGCACGAGCAGGTACCCGAGGGTCGTGAACTCGGATGCTTCGCGGTACCAGGTCGTCTGGACCGCTTCCCAGAGCGTGCGATACCGCATCCGCTCGACCTGCTCGATCAGCCAGCGCGGCCGCGGCCACGGCGGCACCTCGTCGATCGAGCGACGGGTCGCGTCGTCGAGATCGGCGAGGTTGACCGGGTCGTCCTTGTCGTCGGGGTTGCGCCACAGCGTCGATGTGACGCTCGCCGTCATGGTTTGGAGTCCCGCCGCGTCGGTGCCCGTGCCGACGCCGATGTCGGCGTGTCCCACAGCCGGTTGCGGCGCGAACACGAGCACGGGGATCGGCATGCGCTTCAGCATCTCCTCACGCTCGATCCGCGGATCGGGGGCCTCCTCGGGGAGGCGTCCGGCGTGCTCCATCAGCCGGGCGTGATGCCGAGCGCGTCGGCCATCGTCTCGAGTGCACCCAGCGGATCCTCGCGCATGGGCAGCGACTGGATGCACACGTGGTCGGCGCCCGCATCGAGGTGCGCCCGGACGGCAGATGCGATCGTCTCGGGCGCGCCCCACGGCGTGAGCGCGTCGATGACGGCGTCGTCTGCTTCGCCCTCGAGCTGTGCGCGATCGAAGTCGAACTTCACGAGCATGTCGGCGTAGTTCGACATCTTCAGGTAGCTGCGCAGCGTGCCGCGCGCGATCTTGCGTGCAGCCTCGGGGTCGTCGGTCGCGATGAACATCTGCTCCGGCGCGAGGAAGGCGTCCGGCCCCAGGGCCTCGCGCGCGAAGCGCGTGTGCGCGGGGGTGGTGAGATAGGGGTGCGCGCCGAGGGACCTTTCGGCGGAGAGCTGCAGGGTCTTCGGGCCGAGGGCGGCGAGGAGGCGGCGGTCGGCCGGCACCCCCTCGGCATCCAGCACGTCGAGGTAGTCCCGCATCGCCGCGAGCGGGCGCGTGCGCGCGGCGTCGGCTTCGCGGTGCCCGCTGCCGATGCCCAGCACGAACCGGCCGGGGTGGTTCTCCTCGATGCGGTGGTACGACGCGGCGACCTCGGTCGCGTCGGCGTGCCAGATGTTGACGACGCCCGTGGCGACGACGATGCTCTCGGTGGCGGCGATGAGGGCTTCGACGTCGTCGAGGTCTCCGGCAGGCGAGCCGCCGACCCAGAGGGTGCGGTATCCGAGCTGCTCGATACCGCGGGCGAGCGGGGAATCGAGCACGCGGGACCCTCTCCACACGCCGATCTCGCCGAACTCCATCGATTCGTCGCTCATCTGCACATCGCCTCTCCATCGCGGTCTCGGTCCCCCCGACTCTGCCACGAATCCTCACCGGCCCGCCGCTCGGCGGGTCGGACACCGAACCGCCGCGTGCTGCCCGATGTCGCCGAGGACGACGTCATCGCGCCCCTCGCGGCGTACGATGCCGTCGAGCCCGGCGCCGCCGAGCGAAGAGGTAGAGAACATGTCCGACAGCAGCGTCGTCGTCCTGGGAAGCGCCAACGCGGACCTCGTGGTCGAGGTCGCGCGACGGCCGGGCGCCGGCGAGACGCTGCTCGGCTCGGATCTGCGCGTGCATCCCGGCGGCAAAGGCGCCAACCAGGCCGCCGCCGCCGCGCGGGCAGGCGCGGACACCGCCTTCATCGGGCGCGTCGGCGACGACGATCACGGCCGCCTTCTGCGCACGCGCCTCGCCGAAGCCGGCGTGGACACCACGGCGGCGGGTGTGGGCGACGGGGCGACCGGCACGGCGCTCATCCTGCTCACCCCCGACGGCGAGAACTCGATCGTCGTCTCGCCCGGCGAGAACCGCGAGGTGGATCGTGCGATGGTGGATGCTGCCGCCGAAGCCATCCGCGCAGCATCCGTGCTCGTCGTGAGCATGGAGATCCCCGAAGACACCGTCTCCTACGCGCTCGAGCTCGCCGGAACGGCCCGCGTGCGGATCGTGCTCAACGCTGCTCCCGCCCGGAGGCTCGACCAGGACGTGCTGCGCTGGTGCGATCCGCTCATCGTCAACGAACACGAGGCGGGCATCGTCCTGGGCGACGGAACGCTCGACACCGCGGGTCTCGCTCTCGGTCTGCTCGAGGCCGGTGCACGTTCGGTCGTCATCACGCTCGGAGCGGCGGGTGCGCTCGTCGCCGATGGCGACGGGCTGCGTTCGATCCCGGCTCACGTCGTGCGCGCGGTGGACACGACGGGAGCGGGCGACGCGTTCGTCGGTGCGACAGCGTGCGAGCTGGCCCGTGGTGCGAACCTTGCCGACGCGGTCCGCTTCGCCACCGCGATGTCGGCCATCGCGGTGCAGCATCCGGGTGCGCAGTCGTCGTATCCCGACCGCAGCGACGTGGAACGCCTGCTCGCTCAGCCCTGACGTGGCGACGCGCGCGCCTCAGTCCGTTCGCGCGAGCATGTCGTCTCGGACGACGCGGCGCAGCACCTTGCCGATCTGCGAACGCGGCAGGTCATCGACCTCGACGATGCGCTTGGGCACCTTGTAGGCCGTCACGTGCGCGCGGCAGAAGTCGCGGAGCGCGCGGGAGTCGAAGACCGTGCCCGGCTTCATCACGACCGCCGCCGCGACGTCTTCGCCGCCGGCGGAGCGGGGCAGGCCGACGACCGCCGCGCCCTCCACATCGGGGTGGAGCAGGAGCGTCTGCTCGACCTCGGTGGGGCTGACGTTGAACCCGCCGGTGATGATGAGCTCTTTCACGCGGTCGACGACCGTGACGAAGCCGTCCTCCGACATCGTCACGACGTCACCCGTGCGCAGCCAGCCTCCCGGCAGCAGGACGGCCGCGGTCTCGGCCGGCTGATTCCAGTACCCCTGGAAGACCTGGGGCCCGCGCAGGAGCAGCTCGCCGACCTCGCCGGGACCACGCTCGCTCGCGGGGTCGTCCGGGTCGACGATGCGGATGTGGGTGCTCGGGAACGGCACACCGACGGTCCCGGGCCGCCGCGACGGTCCGACCGGGTTCCCGAGAGCGACAGGTGAGGTCTCGGTCATCCCGTAGCCCTCGACCAGTAGTCCGCCGGTCGCCTCCTCCCAGCGGGTCACGGTGGGCACGGGCAGGCTCATCGCGCCCGAGATCGCGAACCGCACGCTGCGCAGATCGATCCGCCGCTGCGCGCTCGCGCGCGAGAGGGCGTCATAGATCGGCGGCACCGCCGGCAGGAATGTGGGCGGCGACGTGCGGGCCGCGGCGATGACGAGATCGACGTCGAAGGTCGGGAAGAGCACCACCTTCGCCCCGATCGACATCGCGAAGGTGAGGCACAGCGTGAGGCCGTACGCGTGGAAGAGCGGCAGGACCGCGTAGACGACCTCTTCGCCCTCGTGCAGACCGGGCAGCCACGCACGCCCCTGCGCGGCGTTCGAGCGCAGGTTCGCGTGCGAGAGGATCGCCGCCTTCGGATGACCCGTCGTGCCGCTCGTGAGCTGGAGCAGCGCCGTGTCCCCCAGCTGCGGACGAGGGATGCGGCGTGAGATCCGCCGCGCTTTCGTCACCCGCGTCCACGGAATGATCCCCTTCGCGGTCGGCCGCGCGGTGAGCCGCTCCCGCGATGCGCGCGCTCGAGCGAGCGGGAGCCGCAGGGCCACACGCTTGACGCGCGGCATGGCGTCGGTGAGCCGGACGGCGACGATCTTCGCGGGGCGGGCGTCGTCGGGCAGGGCGGCGATGACATCGGCGACCTTGTCCCACACGATCGCGACGACAGCGCCGTGCACCTCGAACTGGTGGCGCAGCTCGCGCGGCGTGTACAGCGGGTTGTGCTCGACGACGATGGCCCCCAGGCGCAGCACGGCGTAGAACGCGACGACGTGCTGCGGGCAGTTCGGCAGCACGAGGGCGACCCGGTCGCCGGGTTTCACTCCCAACGAACGAAGACCGGATGCCGCGCGGTCGACCTGCTCGCCGAGGTCGGCGTACGTCGTGCGCGCGCCGAAGTACTCCAGGGCGTCCCTCTTGCCGAACCGGGCGACCGAGGCGTCGAGCAGGTCGACGAGCGTCTCTGTGACGGGGGCGATGTCGGCGGGGACCCCGTCGGCGTACGCGGACAGCCACGGCCTCGCACTGTCGTCGACGACCTCACCGCTCTGCGGATGCATCATGTCCGCTCCTCCCTCTCGCCCTGCCCCTCCCAGCCTATGCACGCCATTGACGCCGAGACTGCATCGGGGGGGCGAGAAGGGGGGGGGTGGCCACAAGGTGGGGGGCCCAGGGGAGTCTCCAGGGGGGGGGCGGGGGGGTGGGTTCCCGGGGGCGGAAAACCCATGTTTCTCG
>NZ_JBSHLZ010000007.1:119594-128185 GCF_053644835.1 Microbacterium sp. NPDC055357
TCTCCCCTCCCCCTCTCCCCTCCCGCCCCTTACCCGCCCTTGGCCCCGGGGCTGCGTTGGGGCGCGGAGATTGAGGGGGTTACCCCGGGTCTCGGCGCCCCGATGCAGTCTCACGGGGTCACGCGCGAGGGTCATTCCCCGGGCGCGGACCCCATGTGCTTCGCGAGGTTCGGGTAGCCGGTGATCTCCCACCCACCGTCGACGACGAGCGAAGTGCCCGTGATGTACGACGCATCGTCGCTCGCGAGGAAGAGCATGGGCTTCGCGATCTCGACCGGGTCGGCGGCGCGGGTGAGCACGATGCTGTTGCGGAAGTCCTCCATCAGGGCGGGGTTCTCGGTCATCGAGTTCGTGAGCGGAGTCTCGACGAGCCCGGGAAGCACCGCGTTGACACGGATGCCTCGTCCACCGAGCTCGAGCGCCGCCGACTTCGTCAGCATCTCGGCTCCCGCCTTGCCGGATGCGTACGCCGCACCGAACCACATCGGCACGTGCGCGTTGAGGCTCGCGACGTTGACGATCGCACCGCCGTCGGTCATCGCCCGGGCTTCGTGCTTGACCGAGAGGAACACTCCCTTGAGGACGAGGTCGACGGTGAAGTCCCAGTCCTCCTCGGACTGGTCGACGATCATTCCCGCGCGCGACGCCCCGGCCACGTTGAAGGCGGCGTCGAGACGACCGAATCGGTCGATGGCCGTCGCCACCGCTGCTTCGACATCGGCTTCCTTCGTCACGTCGCACACCGCCGGAACGTAGTTCTCGGCCTCATCGCCCGGCTTGAGGTCGGCGCCGACGACCCGGGCTCCGTCGGCGAGCAGCAGATCGACGACCGCTCTGCCGATACCCGAACCCGACCCCGTGACGAGGGCCACCTTGTTCTCGAACCGTGCCATGACAGATCTCCCTTCGTGCGATGGATGCTGCCAGGCTAGGCACCGCGGATGCCGCGGGACAGGCACTCGCCCTTCACGACGGGCCGGACTACACTCCCGCCCACCCGTATCACTCCCGCCCACCGCACGACCCCATGACGCCGAGACTGCGTCGGGAGGCCGAGACTGCGGGTAATACCCACGGTTTCGGCGGCCCGATGCGGTCTCGCGGGAGGCCCGATGCGGTCTCGCGGGAGAAAGGGGCCGCGAACTTTGCACACGGAGGTGGGAGCGTCAACCCCTTGGACGCCTTTGCGCTGACGGTGTGCGATGGATCCACACGCGAGGAGATCCCCGCGCTGTCCGAGACGAAGGAGACACCATGGGTCTGGACGACAAGATCTCGAATGCGGCTGAAGACATGAAGGGCAAGGCCAAGGAAGGCGTCGGCAAGGCCACCGACGACAAGGGCCTCGAGGCCGAAGGCCACATGGATCAGGCGAAGGCGGGCCTGAAGAAGGCCGGCGAAGACGTCAAGGACGCCTTCAAGTAAGCCGCCGCAGACGGAAGGTCGGGACGCATCGTCCCGACCTTCCGTGTTCCCGGCGAGATCCTGCACGATTCGCATGTCGGATGCCGGCGCTACCGTGCCGTCATGAACCTCGAGCTCATCGAACTCAGCGCTGAGAACCTGGCCGCCGCACTCCGCATCCCTCCGGCAGTCGGCGAGAAGGCGAATGTCGCCCCCGTCGTCTACTCGATCGCCGAGGCGTACGTCACGCCCACCGCGTGGCCGCGACTCATCGCCGACAACGACGACATCGTCGGGTTCGTCATGGCCAATTGGGATCCGGACCACGAAATCGAGGCGTTCCGCGCGGGAGTGTGGCGCCTCAACGTCGCTGACGAGGCGAAGCGCCGGGGCATCGGCCGATTCGCCGTCGAGCAGGTGGCCTCCGAAGCACGTCGGCGGGGCATCGAGAAGATCACCGTCTTGTGGGAGCCGGGGCCCGACGGGCCGGAGCAGTTCTACCTTCGCCTCGGATTCCGCAAGACGGGTGAACTGTTCGGCGAGATCGTGGGCGAACTCGACGTCTGACCCCGACGCGGCCGCACCGGCTCGGGAACCTGACCGTTCCTCGTTCGAAGATGATGTCCCCTTGTCAACCCGGTGCTGCGGCCGCGCCGTCGGTGCAGTGTGGAGATGAGGAGGCCCATGGCTGAGCGATTCCGCAATTGGTCGGAGAGCGTCGAATTCGCCTACGAGAGACGAGCACGACCGAAAGGCGAGAAGCACCTCCGGCGTCTCGTCGCCGATGCGCGCGCACGCCGGCTCTGCGTTCGTCCGGTGGGGTCCGGGCACTCGTCGACTCCGCTCGTCCAGACGCGTGACACGCTGGTCGACTTCGGTCGCTTCACCGGGCTCGACTCCCATGACGTCACGGCGATGACCGCGTCGGTGGGGGCGGGCACAACCCTCGAGGACCTCGGGGGCCTGCTCGAGGACGTCGGGATGGCCATGGAGAACCTCGGCGACGTCGCGTACCAGACGATCGCCGGCGCGGTCGGGACGGGAACGCATGGGACGGGCCTGGGACTCGGAAACGTCTCTTCGACCGTCGTCGGCGGCCGCCTCGTGACCGGGACCGGCGACCTCGTGCCCTTCGGCGTCGAGGCCGGCACCGACGGGACCGACGCGATGACTCGAGCGGCGCAGGTCTCCCTCGGGTCGCTCGGCATGTTCACGTCGCTCACGTTGCGGGTGCTCCACGCGTATGACCTGCATCGGCGCAACGTCATCGCCGGCACGGACTGGGCGATCGACGAGTTCGATCAGCTCACCAGGACGAGCCGGCACATGGACTTCTACTGGTATCCGCGACGCGACGAGGTCAAGCTGCGGTTCATGGACCTGCCGGGTCACCTCGATCTCATCGACGTGCCGATGCGCGAGCGCAAGGCGAACGAGATCGGCCCGAGTCACCGCATCATCACCAACCGACGTGAACTGCGGTTCGACGAGATGGAGTACATGTTTCCGCTGGAGCGCGGCATGGAGGTCTTCCGCGCTGTGCGGCAGCGAGTCATCGAGCGTCACCGGCAGCACGTCGGCTGGCGGGTGCTCGTGCGCACGGTTGCCGGGGACGACGCCATGTTGAGCAATTGCAACACGGGGCCGACCGTGACCATCGCGCTCCTGCAGAATTCCGTGCTCGACCACGACGACTACTTCTCCGACATGGAGCCGATGTTCCTCGACTTCGGCGGTCGACCGCACTGGGGCAAGAAGCACACGCGCACGGCGAGCGATCTGCGTCGCATGTATCCGGAGTGGGACGAATTCCAACGCATCCGACGCCGGCTCGACCCCGACGGAGTCTTCATGAACGATTATCTGCGCACGCTGTTCGAGGAGGACGCATGAATGCCCTCGGATCTCGCACCTGGGTCTTCTCCGGCGGTTACATGCCCGTGGGCTCGACCGGATCGGAGCCCGAGTTCACGAGCCGAGACGAGCTCTGCCTCCTCAACACCGGCGGCGTCGATGCGAGCATCGAGGCGACGGTCTACTTCGAGGACGACGGGCCGTCGGGACCGTACCGCCTCACCGTGGCGGCACGACGCGTGTGCCATGTGCGGATCAATGATCTGATCGACCCGCACGCGATTCCCCTCGGTGTGCCGTATGGGCTCGTCGTCTCGAGCGACCGCCCGATCGTCGCTCAGCTGACGAGGTTCGATACGAGGCAGGCCGCATTGGCCAGCACCACCACCCTCGGATTCCCGCACGACGGGTGAAGTTTCGCCGTGAATCGACGAGGACCGGGACTGGCTGGGGTGGTCGTGCGCGTCCGTCGTCACGGCGGGTCGGTCATCGCGGCCGCCGTCGCCGCGGCGCTCGCCTATGCCCTTGCGTCGGCGCTCTTCGGCACCGAGAACGCCTTCTTCGCGCCGATCGCCGCCGTCATCTGCGTCGGTCTCAGCGGCGGGCAGCGGGTGCAGCGCTCACTCGAGGTCCTCGGCGGTGTCTTGGTGGGAGTGATCGCCGGCGAGCTCGTGGCTCTGCTCGATCTTCCCGTCGCGGTCCTGCTCGGGGTCACGGTCGCGGTGGCGATGGGTGCAGCCGTCGCCGTGCGCGCCACGGCGCTCTTCACGAACCAGGCCGCGGTCGCAGCCGTTGTGACCCTGGTGCTCACGCCGATCACCCAGGCGCCCCCGTTCCTGCGCATCGCGGACGCGCTGGTGGGCGGAGCGGTCGCGCTCCTCATCGCCGTGGTCGCGGCCTTCCGCGGCGACCGGCTGCTGGTGAGCACCGTGTCAGCCGCCACGGATGAGCTCGCCGACACGCTCGAGAGAGTTTCGGCGGGGCTGAGCAGACCCGGCGCCGATCTCGACGCGCTCGTCGCGGAGGTCTTCAAAGCGACAGGAGCGGTGGCCGAACTCGACGACGCGGTGAGAGCATCGCGCGAGAGCGTTCGCTTGGGCAGGCGCGGGCGGAAGAGCGCGCATCTTCGTGTCCGCGCCGTGCGGGTGCGCGACGAGTGGTTCGCACTGACCTCGGCGCTGGTCTCCCTCGCGCGAGCAGCGCGTGCCGTTCATCGCAACGACGAGGATGCGACGGATGCTGCGATCCGTGTGGCCGCACTCGCCCGGGTCGTCCGGGGTGTCGGCCAGTGGGCGACGGCGGCGGCCGACCCGCAGGCGACGTTGGCGCTGCAGAGCGAACTGCGGGACGTCGGCCGTGCCATCACCGCCCAGCTGCGCGACGACACGACGACGGCGGTGCGGGTGCTGCTGGTCTCGGCACGTTCGGCGCTCGTCGACCTCATGCGGATGACCGGAATGACGCACCGCGAATCCGTCGCTGTCGCCAGTGGCCGCGATGGACGGCGCGATGACCCCGCGACCTGAAGACGCGCACCTGCTCGTCGGCCTCGGCTCGACGAAGATCCCACGACCCGGACGAACGCCTTCCGCGGGCATGAATCGGCCGTTGTAGTTCTTTCGTACCGTCTGATCGTCTCGGGTAGCCCAGGGCTCTACGATCGATTGCCAAAAGGCGAGGAGAAGTCATGGTCGCACTCGATCGGCGAACGAAGATGTTGGGCCGCCTGCTCAGAAGGACCTCAGTGACGAGGCGCTCCGAGGAGCAGATCCTCGCAGACCAGCGCCGGGTGATCGGCCATAACCCCCTCACGGACCTGCTGCTGGGCGGTCTGGTCAAGGGCGTCTCGGTCCGAGACACGACCGCGGCGGGCGGCGACGGTCCGATCGCGGTGCGCGTCTACCGCCCGACCAGTCTTCAGGGCACTCCCCCGCTCGTCGTGCTCATCCACGGGGGCGGGTGGACATCCGGGTCTCTCGACACCTACGACTGGCTCGGGAGCAGCATCGCCAGTGGCGTGCAAGCCGTGGTGGCCTCGCTCGACTACCGACTCGCGCCTGGAGCGCGTTGGCCGGCCGCTGCCGACGACTCGTATCACGCCATCGTCGACCTCGTCGGCCGGGGGTCTGAACTGGGCGTGGACGCCTCCCGCCTCGCAGTCGTCGGGGACAGCGCCGGCGGAAACCTGGCCGCCGTCGTAGCGCTGATGGCACGCGACCGGTCTGGTCCGTCCATCGCGTTGCAGGGGCTGATCTACCCGGTGACGGATCTGACGCTCGCAAGTCCGTCGATCGACGAGAACGCGGACGCCCCGATCCTCACGAAGGCGGACCTCCTTGCCTTCCGGGGTCACTACCTGGCCGACCAGGACCCGCGGGACCCGTACGCATCCCCCCTGTTGGCCGCGGACTTCGCTGATCTGCCGCCGGCCTTGATCCAGGTCGCGGAGCACGACCCGCTCAGGGACGACGGCTTACGGTACGCCGCCGCCCTCCGGAAGGCCGGGGTCCCCGTCCGCACGACGACCTATGTCGGCATGCCTCACGGGTTCATGGCGTTCCCCCGTATCAGCAAGGCCGTTCCGCAGGCCCTCGGCGAACTATGCCAAGAACTGCGCGTCGCCCTCTTCGAGAACCAGTGAGCCGGGTCGCATCGGCTACTCTCGCTTGCATGCGGGAGGTGACGACGCAGTCGCGTGATGCTCAGCTGATGGCGGATGCCGTCGACTGGACGACCGCGCGGGGCGGGTTCGAGCTCGGCTTCGGCGGCCTCGTCGACTCCCAGTTCGCGCCACTGAGCGCTTACTCGAACACGATCGGGCGGAGCATCCACGGCCTGGGGATCCAGGCCGGTGAGGGCCTGGGCGGCAAGGTCATGGCGACCCGGTCGCTGAGGTACACCACAGACTACCGACAGGCGAGATCGATCACCCACCGCTACGAGCGCGAGGTCGCGGCCGAACACATCGTGACTCTCGCGTCGGCGCCCGTCGTCGTCTGCTCGCGCGTGCGGGCGATCTTGTACGGCGGCTTCCGCATCCCCACGCAGATCGGCGCCAAGGCACTGGACGTCCTGGTCGCTGCGGCGCAGCGGATGAGTTGGGAGATCTCCGTGCGGGACGAGGTCGATCATCGCGTCGCGCAGCTCGTCGCGCAGCAGCGGGACCGCGGCGACGCCGACGGCGAGTCCCCGGCACACCAGGACGTTCTCCCTTCCGTTGACCCTCACCTGACCGTGCGCGAGCTGGATGTCATCGCGTTGGTGGCGACGGGCATGCGCAACGCCGAGATCGCGCAGCGGCTCAATCTGCGGGAGACCACGGTGAAAGGCCACGTGTCGTCGGTGATGCGCAAGGTGGGGGCCCGGTCTCGGCTCCAGGCAGTGCTGTCCGCGAAAGCAGCGGGCCTCATCCCCTGACCGACCGCAGGAGCACCTACCAAAGTACGGGTTTGCTTGCGAATGTCGGGCGCACGCGTGAACCTCGGATGCAGCCTGCTCGATCACGATGATGAGGACGACGACGATGTCCGCACACACCACGGAAACCTCCGCAGCCGTCAACTACACACCGCTGACCCCGCTGTCATTCCTGCGGCGCTCGGCGGAGGTGTTCCCGACCAAGGAGGCGATTGTGTACGGCGCCCGGCGCTGGGACTACGCCGCGTTCCGTGCGGACGCCGAGTCTCTGGCAACGGCCATCCGCGCGAGGATCCATCCCGGCGACCGTGTGGCGTTCCTGGCACCGAACATCCCCGAGACACTCATCGCGCACTTCGCCGTCCCGCTGGCGCGCGGTGTGCTCGTCACACTCAACTCCCGCCTGTCAGCTGCGGAGATCGGGTACATCCTGGAGCACTCGGGAGCCAAGCTCTTGTTCGTCGACGCCGAACTGCTGGCGACGGCGGAAGCGGCGGCCGAAGCGCTCACTGCGCCGCCGGAGATCATCTCGATCGCCGATCCGGAGTTCGGAGCGCTCGTCCCTGAGGGTGCGACGAGCTTCACGGCGTTCGTCGACAGCGCCACCCACGGCGACCCCGAGTCGCTGTCATGGGAGGTCTGCGACGAACTGGAGACCATTTCCATCAACTACACCTCCGGCACGACAGGGCGCCCCAAGGGCGTGATGTACTCCCACCGCGGCGCATACTTGAACGCTCTGGGCGAGCTGATCCACAACGGCTTCGGCCGAGACAGCACCTACCTGTGGACGCTTCCGATGTTCCACTGCAACGGATGGTGCACGCCGTGGGCGGTCACCGCCGCCGCCGCCACCCACGTCTGCCTACGCGCCGTACGCCCCCAGGCGGTCTGGGATGCCATCGACGAGCACGCCGTGACCAACCTGTGCGGGTCGCCGACGGTGTGCTCCACGATCGCCAACGCCGACCAGGCGCATCCCCTCGACCGGCGAGTCCGCATCACGACCGCGGGCTCCGCCCCCTCCCCCACGATCATCGAGCTGCTCGAACGACTGAACTTCGACGTCGTGCACGTCTACGGGCTCACCGAGGTCTATGGACCGTTCACCATCAACGAGCACCAGCCGGCGTGGGACGAGCTGCCCGCCGCCGACCGCGCCGACCGCGTGGCCCGGCAGGGCGTGGCGATGATCCAGGCCGATGCCCCACGCATCGTCGACGAGGACATGAACGATGTCCCCCGTGACGGGGTCACCGTCGGCGAAATCGTGCTGCGCGGCAACAATGTCATGCTGGGCTACTTCCACGACGACGACGCGACCGCGGCGGCATTCGCGGGAGGGTGGTTCCACAGCGGTGACCTCGGCGTCATGCACCCCGACGGCTACGTCGAGCTGAAGGACCGCGCGAAGGACATCATCATCTCGGGCGGAGAGAACATCTCCACCATCGAGGTGGAGAACGCGATCCTCTCATTCCCGGCCGTGCTCGACGTCGCCGTCATCGGCATTCCCCACGAGCGCTGGGGGGAGCGTCCGCTCGCGTACGTCGTGGCAAGGCCCGGCCTGTCGGTGCAGGTAGGTGAGCTCCTCGACCACGTTCGCGGTCGGCTTGCCGGCTTCAAGGTCCCGGATGCTGTGAGGATCGTCGAGGAACTGCCCCGCACGGCGACCGGAAAGGTGCAGAAGTTCGAGTTGCGCAATGCGGGCTGACTACGGCGACGTCCCCGCGACGGCGCCGTACCCCAATCTGCTCGACGATCTCTCCGACGAGTCGGCCAGTCTCGTCCGAGTCTCCGAGCAGCGGACGAAAACGGGACTGCTGCACGGTGAGGTGACAGTTCCTAGTCACGCCGCCAGTGCGACGGTCGTGTTCATGATGGTCTCGAACTCGATGGGGGTCAACCGTCCCAGT
>NZ_JBSHLZ010000008.1:0-126680 GCF_053644835.1 Microbacterium sp. NPDC055357
GGTAATTTGGCATTTGACAAGTGCACGCTGTTGAGTTCTCAAGGATCGGATGCTCCTGCTACTCGGCCTCTCAGCTCCGCCCGCAGGGCAACTTCACTATCTTATGTGTCGCTTCGCTTCTGTCAAATCCGCGTTCCCGACAAGATGTCGGGCACAGCGATCATCGACGACTTCACGAAGCTGGATCTGCTCCGGACGTTCAGCTTCTCGCCGATCCGCCGGGCAACTTGTTGAGTCTATGGGTTTCTGCGTGACTGTCAAAATCGACGCTCACGCGCCGAGCCCGACCCGCAACTGTTCGACCGCCCAGTCGAGCTCGGTGGCCCGCACGACCAGCGGCGGCGCGAAGCGCACCGTCTGTCCGTGGGTGTCTTTCGCGAGCACACCCCGCGCGAGCAGCCGTTCGGCGATCTCGCGACCCGTGCCGACGGCGGGGTCGATGTCCACTCCCGCCCACAGTCCCGCGCGGCGCACCGCCGTGACGCCGTGGCCGATGAGAGCCGTGAGCTTGTGCTCGAGGTGCTCGCCGAGCGCGAGTGCCCGCGATTGGAACTCGCCCGACTGCAGCATCTCGACGACCCGCAGCCCGATCGCCGCAGCGAGCGGATTGCCGCCGAAGGTCGACCCGTGCTCACCGGGCCGGATGACCCCCAGCACGTCGCGATCGGCGACGACGGCCGACAGGGGCAGGATGCCGCCACCCAGCGCCTTGCCGAGCAGATAGACGTCGGGCACGACCTGTTCGCGGTCGCACGCGAACGTCGTGCCGACGCGGCCGAGCCCCGACTGGATCTCGTCGGCGATGAACAGCACGCCGCGCCGGGTGCAGATCTCGCGCACTTGCCGCAGGTAGCCCTCGGGCGGCACGATGACGCCCGCCTCGCCCTGGATGGGCTCGATCAGCACGGCCGCCGTGTTCGGGGTGATCGCCGCTTCGAGCGCGGCGGCGTCGCCGAACGGCGCGTGCACGAACCCGGGGGCGAACGGCCCGAACCCGGCGCGCGCCACGGGGTCGTCGCTGAAGCCGACGATCGTCGTCGTGCGGCCGTGGAAGTTGCCGTGCGCGACGATGATCTCCGCCGCATCCGGCGCGATGCCCTTGACGCGCTCGCCCCACGCGCGCGCGACCTTGATGCCGGTCTCGACGGCTTCGGCGCCCGTGTTCATGGGCAGCACCATGTCTTTGCCGGCGAGTTCGGCCAGCGCCGCGGCGAAGAGCCCGAGCCGGTCGTTGTGGTAGGCGCGGCTCGTGAGCGTCAGCCGTTCGAGCTGCTCGCGCGCCGCGGCCAGCAGCGCCGGATGCCCGTGCCCGAAGTTGAGCGCCGAATAGGCCGACAGCAGGTCGAGGTACCTCTTGCCCTCGACGTCGGTGACCCACGCGCCCTCGCCGCGCGCGATGACGACGGGAAGCGGTTCGTAGTTGTGTGCGACGTGCTCGGCCTCAGCGGCGATGATGGCCGCTGTCGCAGCATCCGTCGAGAAGATCTCGGTGGTCATGGCTCCCCCTCAGCGTCGCAGTTCGAGCGTGCAGCACTTGATGCCGCCGCCGCCGAGCAGCAGCTCGGACAGGTCCACGAGCACGGGGTGGTATCCCCTGGCGCGCAGCTGCGCTTCGAAACCCGTCGCGCGCGGCGAGATGATGACGTTGCGGCCGTCGCTGGCCGAGTTCAACCCGAAGACGGCGCCGTCCTCGTCGGACACCCGGATCGCATCGGGGTAGCGCTCGGCGAGCACCCGCTGCGAGCGCTCATCGAACGCGTGCGGCAGATACGCGATGGTGGCGCGCTCGACGCCTCCTTCACCCTCGACGGGGTCGAGCACGGCGAGCGCCGTGTCGAGGTGGTAGAAGCGCGGGTCGACGAGGCCGAGTGAGACGACCTCCTTGCCGAAGAGCTCCGACAGCTCGCGGTGACTGTCGTCGGTCGAACGGAAGCCCGACCCGGCGAGGATCGTGTCCCCCACGAGCAGGAAGTCGCCCTCCCCCTCGTTCACTTCGCGCGGCTCGACGACGTCGAAGCCGTTCGCGCGGAACCAGTCCATGAACGCGGGCGCCTCGGGCACCCGCTCGGCGAAGCGGAACTTCGCGCCGTACGCGACACCGCCCACGACGAAGCCGCCGTTGGCCGTGTAGACCATGTCGGGAAGCCCCGGCACGGGATCGATCAGGTGCACATCGTGACCGAGCGAGACGTAGGTGTCGTAGAGCGCCTGCCACTGCCGCACGGCGAGCGCCGTATCGGTGGGTCTGGTGGGCTCCATCCAGGGATTGATCGTGTAGCTGACCGTGAAGTGCTCGGGTCGGCACATGAGATACGTGCGATGCTGCTGGATGCGGGTCGTGGTCACGATGTCGTCGGGGACGGTGTTCGGCGTAGACATGAAGCTCCTCGCGAAGGTTCGGCGGACGCTGTCCACGGGCCCGCCGGCCCCGATCCGGCGCTCATCCAGGAGCAGCAGGCGGGGAAGCGACACGGGCACGCCGCATCCATTCTCGCACGCGACGCCCTCCGGACCGAGCCGAGGACGGTCTTCTCAGTGCGCGCGCACGACGACCTTGCCGACCGTGCGACCGGCTTCGACGTGCGCGAGGGCGCTGCGCGCGTCCGACAGCGGCCACGTGCATTCGACCACCGGCGTGATCCGCCCCGCGCCGACGAGGCCGACGAGGGTGTGCAGCACGTCGGGCTTCGCGACCGCCGTGAGGGGCCGCAGCGATCGCCGGGAACCGACCGAACGAGCGGATGCCGCGGCGATCCGGCCGATCGGACCGAGCAGGCGTCCGCCGTCACCGGACACGAGCACGACCGAGCCGCCGTCGCGCACGAGGTCCTGAAGAGCACGCAGCGGAGCGGTCCCGGCGATGTCGAGGACGGCGTCGAAGCCGCGCCCGAGCTCAGGCCCTCCCGGCTGCACGACTCGGTAGTCGAAGGTGCGTGCGGCGCCGATCGACGAGACGAGAGCGCGACTGCGCGCTCCGCACAGCGCCCACACTTCGGCCCCGCGCGCGACGGCGAGCTGCACCGCGAAGGTGCCCACTCCGCCGGACGCACCGATCACGAGGACGCGGTCACCGCGCCCGACGCCCGCGTGTTCGAGCGCCTGCCACGCGGTGCCTCCCGCAACCGGCAGCGTCGCGGCATCCGTCATCGATACGTCGTCGGGCACGGGCACGAGCCGGTCCGCCGGCGCGACGGCGGACTCGGCGAGCCCGCCTCCCGGCAGCTCGCCGACGACGCGATCGCCCGGCGCGAACCGCGTCACTCCCTCTCCGACGGTGACGACGCGGCCGGCGACGTCCATACCGCGCACCGCGACGCGCGGCGCCCGCAGCCCGAAGAAGGGCCGGACGAGCAGGGGCTCCCCCCGCATGATGTGCACGTCGCCGGCGTTCAGCGCCGTCGCGACGACGTCCACGAGCACGTCGCCCCGCCCCGGCTCGGGAACATCGACGTCCGCACGGGCGACGACATCCGCCGAGCCGTATCGACGCTGCACCCACGCCGTCATCGTCGCGCTCATGTCACCCCTCCGGGTACTGGAAGACATCGTCGATGCCGAGGCCGAAGACGCGCGAGAGCTGGAACGCGAGCTCGAGCGTCGGCGAATAGCGACCCTGTTCGATCGCGATGAGCGTCTGGCGGGTGACTCCGATGCGTCCGGCGAGCTCGGCCTGCGTCATCCCGGCCCGTTCCCGCAGGACGCGGATGACGTTCGTGACCTTCGTCGGCTTCACCATCAGAGAAGTCCGCGGCGGTAGGCGATGACGCTCGCGACGCCGCCGACGAAGGCGGACAGGGCGAAGCCGAAGAACATCGCGTTCGCGATCCAGAACCGGTCTGCCTCGAGAGCGCACAGGACGATGACGCCGAGTCCCGCGATGACGAGGAACGACTGACCGACGCGCGAACCCATGCGCGCGATGTCCCGATCGCGCACGTCGGACCGGCCGACGCCGTCGGGACCCCGCAGGCCCGCGAGCAGACCCCACAGGATGCTCAGCACGATCGTGCCGACGATGCCGCCGCCGATCGTCCAGAGCATGATGGGCCACCACTCGACATCGGTCAGTGCACCCCCGCCCGCCTGCTGCAGCACGATGATGACGTAGGCGGTCATCGTGACGACCGTGACGATGAGTCCCGCCCAGGCATTGCGCTCTTCGTAGACCATGGTGCATCCCTCGACGTGTAAAGAATGTTTGACAGGGTGAGCGTACGACCGCCCGTGCGGTGATGTCAAGAAAAATTGACACAGCGGTTCGCCGTCGGCTTTCGGTTTAGGATTCTTCGACCGTCACAGCCGACGGCTGCCCGAACACCGGAGTTCTCATGCGCAAGCGCTGGATCGCGCTCATCGTCGTCGCCGCCGTGCTCGTCGTCGCCCTCGTCGGCGGCTACTGGGCCGGGCGCAGCCTCTTCCACATGCCCACGGCGAAAGGCGTCGACTCGGTGATCGGCGAGATCGGCGGCGAACGCGTGCTGGGCGTCTTCGCGCATCCGGATGACGAGCAGACCGTCAACGGCCTGTTCTGGCGGGCGAAGGACCGCGACGGCGCGTACACCGCGATGGTCACCGCGACCGCCGGCGAGGCCGGGCACCAGGTGCCCGTCGTCGCACGGCAGGATGACCTCGGCATCGTGCGCACCGCAGAGGCGCTCAAGAACAGCTTCAACCTCGGCGTCGACGAGCACGAGGTGTGGGACTACCCTGACGGAGGAGTGCCCGGGGTATCGGAGCAGGAGCTCGTCGACCGGCTCGTGACGACCATGAAGCGCGTGAAGCCCGACGTCGTCGTCGGCTTCTGGCCGGCCAGCGGCGCGACCGGCCACAAGGACCACATGCAGATGGGCCGGGCCACCGAGCTCGCCATCGCGCAGCTCGCCGATGAAGACGGCCCCTACCGGGGACCCGATCAGCTCGTCTACACGATCAGCCCCACCACGGCGCTGTCGCTGTTCGGCGGCGAGCAGGGCGCCCTGGTCGTCGCGAACCAGCCGGACCCCGAGTTCGCCATGTCGGCCGAGGTCGGAAAGAAGCACGAGGGCTGGGCGATCCACGCGTCCCAGGCGGACTACCTGCAGTCGGCCTACTATCTGCCCGCGTGGCTGGTCTACCTGCTGTGGGACCAGGAGTTCTACCACGTGCGCGACCTTCACGAGGATCCGATCCGATGAGCGGATCGACACCCGGGCTCGCGGACTGAGATCCTGATCAGCATGGCTCGCCGATCCGCCGAGGACACCCGCCGCCTCATTCTGGACGCCGCTCTTCACCTGCTGCTGGAGCGTGGCGCGACGGCGGGTGTGCAGCACATCCGCCTGCAAGAGGTGCTGCGCTCGGTCGAGCTCACGTCCGGCGCCGCCTATCGTATCTGGGCCGATCAGGACGAATTCCACCGCGAACTCGCGGTCGAGATGGTCCGGCTGAGATTCGCGGGACCCGTCGCGAGCGCGTCGAGCGCGATCCGCGACGTGCTCGCCGACGACGGGACGATGGACGACGTCGTGCGCGCCGCGGCCCTGGACCACGTCACCTACGCGTCGAGGTTCCACCTCGAGCCGGGATCACGCGATTCGCATGCCTTCATCACGGCGCTCGCGCTGCGCACGGCGGCGGGGTCCTGGCCCGAGCTGCGCGAAGCGAGCGCCGAGCGTCATCGCGAGTCCGTCGAGTCGTTCGCCGTGTTCTACGCCGAGCTTCTGCGCCGCTTCGGACGACGTCTGCGGACGCCGTTCACGATCCTCGACTTCGCCGAGGCGATGGCAGCGCTGGGCGAGGGCTTCGCCGTGCGTGCGGCCGAGGGCCTGGACCATCCGAACTACGACATCCCCGAGGGCGCCGAGGCCCCTCCGGGCGAGTGGACGCTCTTCGGCATCTCGATCCTGGGCCTGGTCTCCGCCTTCACGGTGCCGGTCGACGAGGACTGAGAGCGGACCCCGGCCGATGCGCGATCACGCGGACGGCCGGGGTCGCTGACCCCACTTCGGACGAGCCGCACGAAACCCGAGTCCGGCGGCGCAGTCGTCCCCCTCCACCCATCGTGACCGCTGCCGTGCGCGGCGTCCAGAAAGATAACTTCTTTCTCTTCCCGGATGCCGCGCACGCGGTCAGATGCGTCAGATGACGTCTTCCGACCACGGGTCGGGGTTGCCGAACCGGTGCGCCGTGATGGTGATCGACTGCTCGCGCAGGAACGGCAGCAGCTCGAGGCGTCCGGCCGTCGTGACCTCGTCGTGGTAGACCGCGACATCGGGGTTGCCGCCCGTCGCCTCGGCGACGGCGTGACGCACCTCGGCGATGGCCTCGGGCGAGCCGACGAGACGCACGCGCTCGACGGGCTCCGCGCCCTTGAGCGACGCGGCGATGCGCGCGGTCCACTCCGCGTCGGACTCGACCCACACCGTGACGCCCACGTCCGACAGGACGCGGCGCACGGCCGGGGGCAGACCCACGGGCGTGGAGACCGTGAACGGGGCGCCGGCGCGGATGCCCGCGACGACGACGCGCAGCAGCGCCTGCCACGTGGCATCCCCCGTGGCGCGGACCGTGACGCCCGGCGCCGGACGGTAGCGGAACAGGTTGCGCTCGACGCCGAGGCGCGAGACGTCCTTGACCTGGCCGAACTCGCGGTCCCACGCGATGGCGTCCGACAGCGCGCCGCGGCGCAGCCACTCGAACTCCTCGTAGCCGAGCGACGGCTGAGCCGCCTCGATGACCGAGGTGATGCGTGTGTCGAGCCCGCGCAGGTGCAGGGTCGCCGACGTCGACGCACCCGCCGACGCACGCCACGAGCCGAGGCCGATCAGATAGTTCGGGCCACCGGCCTTCGTGCCGGCGCCGACCGAGGAGCGCTTCCAGCCGCCGAACGGCTGGCGCTGCACGATGGCGCCGGTGATGCCGCGGTTGACGTACAGGTTTCCCGCCTCGACGCGATCGAGCCACGTCGCGAGGTCTTCGGGGTTCTGCGTATACAGGCCCGCCGTCAGTCCGTACGCGACGGCGTTCTGCATCTCGATGGCTTCGCTGAGCGAACTCGCGTGCATGATGCCCATGACGGGGCCGAAGAACTCCTCGCGGTGGAACCGCGAACCGGCGCGCACGCCCGTGCGCACGCCGGGGGTCCAGAAGCGGCCCTCGTACTTGGCGGCATCCGCACCCTCGACCGTGATGCGCTCGGGCTTGACGAGCCACTGCTCACCCTCGTCGAGCGTCGTCAGCGCCCACTGCAGCTTGCCGTGCGGCGCCTCGACGACGGGACCCATCTCGCTCATCGGGTCGGTGGGCACGCCCACGCGCAGCGACCGGGTCGCGTCGACGACCTGACGGGCGAAGCGCTTGGAGCGCGCGACGGGACCCACGAGGATCGCGAGCGACGCGGCCGAGCACTTCTGGCCCGCGTGGCCGAACGCGCTCTTGACGAGGTCGCCCGCCGCGAGGTCGAGGTCGGCCGACGGCATGATGATCATGGCGTTCTTGCCACTGGTCTCGGCCAGGAGCGGCAGTTCGGGGCGCCACGAGCGGAACAGCGCCGCCGTCTCCCACGCACCCGTGAGGATGACGCGGTCGACGTCGGGGTGCGACAGCAGACGGCGACCGAGGTCACCTTCGTCGATGTCGACGAGCGCGAGCACTTCGCGGGGCACGCCCGCCTTCCACAGCGCCTCGGTGACGACGGCCGCGCAGCGGCGCGCCTGGGGCGCGGGCTTGAACACGACGGCCGAACCGGCCGCGAGGGCGGCGAGCACGCCACCGGCCGGGATGGCGACGGGGAAGTTCCACGGGGGCGTGACGACGGTGAGTCGTTCGGGCACGAACACGGCGCCGCTGACGCTGTCGAGCTCGCGCGCCGTCGCGGCGTAGTAGTTGGCGAAGTCGACCGCCTCGCTCACCTCGACGTCGCCCTCGGCGAAGACCTTGCCGGTCTCGGATGCCGCGACCTCGATCAGGTCGCCACGGCGGGCCTCGAGCTCGCGCGCGGCGGCCTGCAGCACGGCGGCACGCTCGGCGGCGGGCTTGGCGCCCCACGCCGCGGCGGCGTCGCGGGCATCGGTGACGATCTTCTCGAGCACGTCGGCGTCGTCGACGCGCGCGGCCTGGATGGTCTCGACGCCGGCGTCCGACTGCTCGACGCGGCCGAGGATGTCGTTCGCCCAGTCGCGGTTGACCTCGAGGGCCGGGTCGCTGTCGGGGGCGTTGTCGAAGCCCGGGGCGCCGGCGGAGGGCTGGCCCGATTCGCGCGACGCGTAGACGGCGGTCTCGACGTAGGCGTCACCGGCGAACATCTGCGATTCGGCGGTGGGCTCGATCGGCGCCGTGTCGGCGGGCTCGGGCGCGGCGGTGCGTGCGATGCCGAGCACGGCCTGCGTGAGGCCTTCCTCTTCGGCGGCGTTCTCGCGGCGCAGTGCCCGCGCGCCCGCACGAGTGAGGCCGGCGGCCGACTCGAGCGTGCGATTCTGCGTGCGGTTGGGACCGATCGCCAGGGTCGGGTCGACGGCGCGGGCGAGCGAGGCCGTGAAGCGGTCCTGCTCGCGCTGGAACATCGTCGCGTCGTCGGCGAGGTCGAACGCCGCCGAGAGGAAGTTCTCCTGGGATGCGCCCTCTTCCAGGCGGCGCACGAGGTAGCTGATCGCGACGTCGAACTCGTCGGGGCGCACGACCGGGACATAGAGCAGGACGGGCCCGACGTCGCGCGTCACGGCCTGGACCTGGCCCTGGGCCATGCCGAGCAGCATCTCGAAGTCGATGCCGTCCCGCACGCCGCGCTGGCCGGCGAGCAGCCACGCGTACGCGATGTCGAAGAGGTTGTGGCCGGCGACGCCGATCCGCACGGCGGCGGTGTTCTCGGGGTGCAGCGCCTCGTCGAGGCAGCGGATGTAGTTGGCGTCGGAGTCGACCTTGGTGTTGTAGGTCGCGAGCGACCAGCCGTGCACGGCCGCATCGACGTGCTCCATGGCGAGGTTCGCGCCCTTGACCAGACGCACCTTGATCGGCGCGCCACCGGCGGCGACCCGCTGCTGCGCCCACTGGGTGAGGTCGCGCAGCGCCGGCGCGGCATCGGGCAGGTAGGCCTGCAGCACGATGCCGGTCTCGAGCGAGGTGAGCTCGGCGTGCTCGAGGATCCGCTTGTAGACCGCGATCGTCAGGTGCAGGTCGCGGTACTCCTCCATGTCGAGGTTGATGAACGTGCCGTTGGAGGCGGCCGTGAAGTACAGCGGCATGAGGCGCTCGACGACCAGGTCGACGACGTCATCGAACGCCCACATCGAGATGTGGCTCACGATCGCCGACACCTTGACCGACACGTAGTCGACGTCGGGGCGGCGGATGAGCTCGTGGATGCCCTCGAGGCGGCGCAGCGCCTCGGTTTCGCCGAGCACGGCCTCGCCGAGCAGGTTGATGTTCAGGCGCGCGCCGGACTCGCGGATCTTCGCGATCGCGGGGCCGAGCTTCTCGGGGCGCGCGTCGATGATGAGGTGCCCGACCATCTCGCGCAGCACGCGCCGCGCGATCGGCACGACGGGCGACGGCAGGACCGGCGCCACGGCGCCGCCGAGCTGCACGGCCGAGCGCAGGTACCAGGGCAGGAAGCCCGGCACGAGCGGAGCGACGCGCTTCAGGTTCGTCGCCGCGGCCGTCAGGCTCTCGGGGCGCATGACGCCGTCGACGAAGCCGAGGGTGAACGGCAGTCCGTTCGGGTCCTTGAGCACCCCCGCCAGGCGCTCCGCAGCCGGATCGACATCCGCTTGAGCGGCTTCCTCCACCCATCGCTGGGCAAGGGCGATGGACTCAGCCGCGATATCGATCGTCACGTCGGTGCTCACTATCTTTCAACTCCCGGAGGGCAGGGGGTACCACGCCCGGTACACGGGCATCAACCCCTCAACTTTGCGGCATCCGACCCGTTGGGAAAAGTGGCCATCTATAATCAATACCGTTCTAGAAGTGCCACGAATGGTGGGGGCCATGTTCGAGCTTCGACGCTTGCGGATGCTGCATGAGTTATCGCTGCGCGGAACGCTGGCGGCCGTGGCCGAAGCGTTGTCGTACAGCCCGTCGACGATCTCTCAGCAGCTCGCGCTCCTGGAGCGCGACGCGGGGGTGCGTCTCATCGTTCCGGAGGGGCGCCGCGTGCGCCTGACCGAGCAGGGCAGAGCCCTCGCCGCGCACGCCGCACGGGCGCTCGATCTCGAGGAGCAGATCCGCGCCGAGCTCGAGACGATCGAGCCGGGCATCGCGCCCGTGCGCATCGCGATCATGCAGACCGCCGCCCTCTCGCTCGCCCCGACGCTCTTGCGGATCGTCGCCGAGCGCGAGCCGGCGCTGCGGATCGACATGGCCCAGGTGCCGCCCGAAGAGGGGCTGTTCGAGCTCGAGGCCCGTGGCTTCGACCTCGTCGTGGCCGAGCAGTACCCCGGGCACACGCGCGAGCACCGGTCCGGGCTCGAGCGCGATGTCCTCGGCATCGACCCCGTGCGCATCGCGCTTCCGCCCGATGACCCCGCGACCTCGCTGGCGGACCTCCGCGATCGCGTGTGGGTCATGGAGCCCACCGGCACGGCCGCGCGGCAGTGGGCCGTGCAGCAGTGCCGCGCCATGGGATTCGAGCCCGAAGTGCGCTTCGAGCTGCCCGACCTCGTGTCGCACGTGCGGCTCATCACGGCCGGGTACGCCGTCGGCGTGCTGCCCGACCTGCTGTGGGCCGAGCCCGCCTCGCCCGTGAAGCTCGTCGACCTCCCCGGGGCGCCCACGCGCGAGGTGTTCACGTCGTTGCGCTCCTCGTCGACGGCGCATCCGCACATCCGTGCCGTGCGCCGTGCGCTGCGCGACGCGTACATCGAGACCGCGGCGCGCACGGCGGACCAGCCGTTCACGCCGACGCAGCCGGGCGACGCCTAAGGCCCGCACCGCCTGCGTCGGCCTCCGGCACGCGTCGGACCCGATCAGCGCCAGATGCTCGGGGCGGGTGCCTTCGTCGAGGGCAGCACCGACGCCGCCGCCCAATCGGTGACCCACGGTTCGAGGCCGGGCAGGTCGTCGGGCTTGTGCAGCGCCTGGAATAGCTCCTCGAGCGGCACGATCCCGCCACCGCGGCGCAGGAACCGCGCGCGCACGATCATCTCGGCGTAGATCTCACCGTCGACGACGGCCCGATGCACGAGGTACGTCGACTTCTCGTCGTGGCCGAGCAGGCGTGATTCGACCGTGAACCGCTGCCACAGCTCGAGGGACTTGCGGAACGTGATCGTCGAGCTCGCCACGACGGCGTACCAGCGCTTCTCGCGCAGCAGGTCCCACATGCCGGTGCGCACGAGCAGGTCGAACCGGCCGAGGTCGAACAGCGACGGGTACCGGCCGTTGTTCATGTGCCCGAGCAGATCCAGGTCGGTGGGCAGCGTCCGCACACGGACTCGGCCGACGGCGCGCGGATCGGTCAGACCGTGCCGGCGCACGTGCCGCTTCGCGCGCCAGATCGTCAGCAGGGTGCGCCACATCACATTCACGAAGAGCGATGGTAGCCATCGGCCCCCGATCAGCCGATTCGGTTGCAGGTTTCCCACAGTCCGCACCCGGACATCGGCGTGGCATCATCCCCGGCGACAGCCGATTTCGCGTCCTCGCGCGGCCAGCGTAGAGTCTGGCCATGGAAGCCGAAATCCAGACAGACGTCGTTGTCCGTCCGGTTCGCGACGTCGACGCCGAAGCACTCGGTCGCGTCCACGCCACGTGCTGGCACGAGACTTACGACCACCTCATCAGCAAGGCGAACCTCGAGAAGATCTCGCCCCGACGGATGGCGGAACTGTGGACGCACTGGGCCGCACAGGGCCCCGAGTTCACGATGACCGCCGCGCTCGTCGACGGTGAGATCGTGGGCTTCGCCGGTTCCGGGCCCGCCCGCGACAAGGACGCCCCCGCGTTCCGCGAGCTCTACTTCATCTACCTGCTGAGCGCTTTCCACAGCACCGGCATCGGCCAGAAGCTCTTCGACTCCGTCATCGCGAAGGACGAGCCGCTGTACCTATGGGTCGCCGAAGACAACCCGCGGGCGCACCGGTTCTACGCGCGCAACGGCTTCGCCCTCGACGGCGCGGCGCACACCGAGCCGTTCCTCGGTGAGACGCTCACCGAGGTGCGGTTCGTCCGCTGACCCACGGTGCTGCAGGTCTGGGCCCTCGCGGGCATTCCCGAGATCACGTCAGGCACGGACCTCGTCACAGTGATCGAGGATGCCGCGGGCGACACGCTCGCCGACGGTGACATCGTCGTTGTGACGTCGAAGATCGTCTCCAAGGCCGAAGGACGCATCATCCCGGCCGACGACCGCGAAGACGCCATCACGGCAGAGACCGTCCGCACGGTCGCCACGCGTGCGACGCCGTCCGGCCACCGCACGCGCATCGTGCAGAACCACCTCGGCATCGTCTCGGCAGCCGCCGGCGTGGACGCGTCGAACACTCCCGAAGGCACCGTGCTGCTGCTGCCGGTCGATCCGGATGCCTCGGCGCGAGTCCTCGCCGAGGGTCTGCGCACCCGACTCGGCGCCCGCGTCGGGGTCATCATCACCGACACGCTCGGTCGCGCATGGCGCGAAGGGCAGACCGATGCCGCGATCGGTGCCGCCGGCGTGCACGTCTTCGAGGATCTGCGCGGGCAGACCGACGCCGAGGGCCGCGAGCTCGTCGTCACGCAGCCGTGCGTCGCCGACGAACTCGCCGCGGCGACCGACCTCGTCAAGGGCAAGGCGTCACGGCTTCCCGTCGCCGTCGTGCGCGGTCGCGCCGACCTCGTGGGTCCGCTCGATCTTCCGGGTGCGCGCTCGATCGTGCGCCCGCTCGAGCGCGACATGTTCCGCCTCGGCGCCGACGAGGCCTATGCCGAAGGGTTCGCCGCGGGCGCGGCATCCGTCTGAGGTCTCAGCCGGCGAGGTAGGCGAGCTGCGCGAAGGTCGAGGCCTCGGCGGCGAAGCGCACATCGGGGGCGATCTGCGGATAGACCCGGTCGGTGACGGCCGAGACCGTGTCGTCGTCCGTCGAAGCGGGGATCCCGAGGTCTGCCAGTGCCGCCTGCACCTCTTCCAGGCGCAGGCGCCGGTGCGCCAGGTAGCGACGGGCGATGGCCGCGAGGTCAGGCAGGACAGGGCCGTGCGCGGGGAGCGCGAGGGTGTCGGCGCCCGTGCGCTGCAGGGTTTCCAGCGACGCCAGGTAGGCGCCGAGCGATCCGTCGGGCGGCGCGATGATCGTCGTGCCTCGCCCGAGGATCGTGTCCCCCGTCAGCACCGATGCGGTCGCCGCGCCGTCGAGCGTCGCGTCATCGGGCAGCCGCAGGCACACCGAGTCCGCGGTGTGGCCGGGCGTGTGCATCACGTCGATCCGGATGCCGGCGGCCTCGAGCTGCTCGCCGGGCTGCAGAGGGGCGGCATCCGCGCACAGGGACGCATCCCACGCGCGCACGGGGGCACCCGTCCGGCGCGCGAGCTCGGGAGCGGCCTCGACGTGGTCGATGTGGTGGTGGGTGAGCAGGATGAGCTCGACCGGGCCCTCTGCCGTGATCCTCGCGAGGTGGTCGTCGTCGAGCGGACCCGGGTCGACCACGACGGCGCCGGTGGCCCCGGGGGCGCGCAGCACATACGTGTTCGTCCCGTCGAGGGTCATCGGCCCCGCGTTGGGCGCGAGGACCCGGGTCGTGAGCGCGCTCGTCCGCGTCATGACCGGCAACGCGTCGGCGGCCATCAGCGCGAGCTGACCTTGCCGAAGATACGGGCGATCGGGGCGAGCACGAGCGGGCGTGCGGCGACCCAGGCGACCGCGATGACGACCATCGAGGCGACGAAGAACCAGAACCCGGCCCAGTTCTCGGCGTAGACGCTCGGGTCGGTCGAGCCCTGCGCGGCATACATGTGGTTGAGGTTGCGCAGCGCCCCGGTCGCGAACACGAGGAACACGTGGATCGCGATGAACACGACGAAGTAGAGCATCACCGGGAAGTGCACCGCGCGCGCCCACTCGACGGGGTAGAGGCGGTTGAGGGTCTTGGCGTCCTTGGGCCAGATGCCCGACATCCGCACGCCGGTGATGATCGCCAGCGGTGCGGCGAGGAACACGGTCGTGAAGTACGCCAGCTGCTGCACGCTGTTGTAGTTGACCCACCCGTTCTCGGTCGGCCAGTCCAGCGAGATGTACTGCAGGATGGCCGAGAGCGCGTTGGGGAAAACGTCCCAGCTGGTCGGGATGATCCGCATCCACTGCCCCGTCACGAACAGCAGCACGATGAAGATCGCACCGTTGAGCACCCACAGGATGTCCAGCGACTGGTGGAACCAGAGGGTCAGACTGATCTTGCGCTTGCTGTTCGTACGCGGTGACCAGAACGCGGTGGGCCGCTTCTCGGTGCGCACCCGAAGCCCCGATCGGATGATCAGCACGATGAGGAACACGTTGAAGAAGTGCTGCCACCCCAGCCACGCCGGGAAACCGACGGGCGCACCCTCGGGCAGGTGGTATTCGCCCGGATAGGTCGTGAGGAAGTCCTGCAGCGGCTCCAGCGACAGCAGCCACCGCACCGCGACGACGGCCATCGCCGCGGCGAACAGCAGGCCCGCACCGGCGACGAGCACCGCACCGACCCACTGACCGCGCGTGAACGGGCCGATGCGCTCGGGTTCGGGCGCGGTCGCGACGACGCCCGAGCGGCGCTGCCGCTCGAACTCCCGCCCCGCCGCACCCTGCCACACCGTGCGCGTGAACGGCAGCGGCGTGGAGGTGTCGCGAACGGATGCCGCGACCGCGACCTCGCCGGCGGGAACCGGCGCGGGAGTCTGCGCCTCGGTCGCCGCCGCGGTGGTTTCGGGCGCGGTGGTTTCGGGTGCGGTGGTTTCGGGCGCGGGCACCGCCGGCGCTTCCACCGAGGTGACGGCGGTGTAGTCCGCGGGAGGCCACGGCTCGCCGCCGGCCACGCGCGGCAATCCGCGCCGCACGGCGTGCGATGTGCCGCCGGCTGCCGCCGGGGTCGCTACCGCAGCCGGAGTCGCTGCGGTCGGACCGGCCGCGGTCGGAGCGGTCGCTGCCGCTGTCGCCGGTTGGCTCGTCGGGGCCGGGGCCGGGGCCGGGGCCGGGGCTGCGGCATCCGCACTCGCAGGAGGAGCGGCGTGCGCCGGGGCTGTCGCAGCCGGGGCGGCAGTTCCGGCGGGGGCGAAGGATGCGGGCGGCCAGGGCTCGCCGCCGGCCACGCGCGGCAGTCCGCGGCGCACGGTGGGCGCTGCACCTGCCGTCGGAGTCAGCGCCGCAGCATCCGCTGGCCGCGGTTCATGTGTCGCAGACTGCTCTTCGGCACCAGCCGGAGCAGCAGAATGAGGCAACTCAGCCGCGGGCGCCTCAGCCTCGGGCGCCTCAGCCTCGGGCGCCGCAGCCGGCGCCGCAACCTCGACCGGTGCTTCGCCGGCGGGAGGCCAAGGGTCTCCGCCGGGTCGCCGCGGGAGGCCGCGACGAATCGTGCGCCCGAAAGTCGCCACGGGTTACGCCTTCTTCTTCGCCTCGAGGGCCGCGATCAGCTGCGGCACGACCGTGAACAGATCGCCCACGACACCGAAGTCCGCGATCTCGAAGATCGGCGCATCCGCGTCCTTGTTGATCGCGACGATCGTCTTGGCCGTCTGCATGCCCGCTTTGTGCTGGATCGCACCCGAGATGCCCAGAGCGACATACAGCTGCGGGGCCACCGACACACCCGTCTGACCCACCTGGAACGACTGCGGCACGTAGCCGGCATCGACCGCCGCGCGGGATGCTCCCACGGCAGCGCCGAGCGCATCGGCGAGGTCGTTGACGAGCTCGAACTTCTCTTCCGAGCCCAGACCCCGACCACCCGAGACGACCTTGGCCGCACCGCGCAGTTCCGGGCGCGACGACGCCACGACAGCTTCCTGCAGCTCGCCGAACGTCGCCGACGCACGACCGGATGCCGCAACCTCGAGCGTCTCGACGACGGGCGAGGCGACCGCCTCGGCGCGCGTGTCCACGGCACCCTGGCGGATCGTGATCACGGGGGCACCGAACGTCGCCGTCGAGTCCACGTTGTACGCACCGCCGTACACCGAATGCCGCGCCACGACGCCCTCGTCATCACGGCCGACGCCGATGGCGTCCGCCGCGATGCCGGCGCGGGTGCGCGCCCCGAACCGGGCGGCGGCCTCACGACCTTCGACCGAGTGCGACAGCAGCACCGCATCGGGCTGCACACGAGCGGCAGCCGCCGCGAGCGCGTCGACCCGGTCACCGGATGCCACGAGCACCGCTGCCGCCCCGAGCGCGGCAGCATCCTGCGCGAGCTTGTCATCACCGATCACCAGAGCGACCGGCGTGCCCACCTCGGATGCCGCACCGAGCAGTCCCGCCGACGACTTCGCCAGCTCGCCCGAGGGCATCGTGTCGAGAAAGACCAGAATCGAATCCGCAGCAAACGTCATCTCAGTTCCTCACACCAGTCGGTTCTGCGCGAGGAACTCCGCGAGCTTCTCGCCCGCATCGCCCTCATCGACGATCTTGACCCCCGCCTCACGCGGCGGCTTCTCACTCAGGCCGACCACGATCGACCGCGACACGTCCGCGGCGAGCGCCTCGACACCGAGGTCGGCCAGCGACAGCGTCTCGAACGGCTTCTTCTTCGCCGCCATGATGCCCTTGAAGTTCGGGAACCGTGCGTCCGGCAACGCCTCGGTGATCGAGATGACCGCCGGGAACGTCGCCGACACCTCGACCGTGCCGGCATCCGTCGCGCGAACACCCGACACCGAGCTCTCGCTGATCTCGACCGACGAGAGGTTCAGCGCGGCGGGAGCATCGAGCAACTCGGCGATCATCGCCGGCACCATCCCGCCCGAACCGTCCGTGGACTGGTTGCCCGCGACGACCAGGTCGAACCCGACCTTCTTCAACGCCGCGGCGAGAACCTCAGCCGTCAGCCCCATATCCGCACCGAGCAGTTCCTCATCGACGACCTGCACGGCAGAGGCCGCACCCATCGCGAGCCCCTTGCGCACCGTGGCCTGCGCCGACTGCGGCGCCATCGACAGCACGACCACCTCGGTGTCCGCATTCTTGTCGGCATACGACAACGCGACCTCGAGCGAGCGCTCACCGATTTCATCGAGAACCGCCTCGGACGCGGCACGATCTGCCAAACCCGTCTCGAGACTCAGCTTGCGGTCACCATAGGTGTCCGGCACTTCCTTGACCAGGACGACGATCTTCATCGAACACACTCCTCACACCTGCGGTGAGTCTATCCGCGCATTTTCTTCGTATCCAATCGAGGGCAATATGCCGGCATCGACGCCGACAATGTGCCCGTGTGTATACATTGCGCGTCGTTCGAGGTTCGATCCGCACGACGGTACCGTGGAGGCAGGAGGAGCACCCATGGCCAGACGCGGACCGCTGCCGGTCGACCCGATCGCCGAAGCCAAGCGCCAGTGGATCTCGCACGGATGGACGGATGCCGCTGCCGGCATGTCCGCCGTGACGAGCATCATGCGCGCGCAGCAGCTCATGCTGGCGCGCATCCACACGACGCTGAAGCCCTTCGGTCTGTCGTTCGCCCGTTATGAGATGCTGCGTCTTCTCGCCTTCACGCGCGAAGGACGGATGCCGATGGCCAGCGCCATCGCGCGGTTGCAGGTGCACCCCACGAGCGTGACGAACACCGTCGATCGGCTCGTGCGCGACGGCTTCGCCGAACGCGAGCCGCATCCCGAGGATGGGCGCGCCGCGATGCTCGTGCTGACCGCCTCAGGTCGCGAGCTCGTCGAGCGCGCGACGGCGGCGCTCAACACGTCGGTGTTCGAGAGCCCCGGCCTCGGCGACGACGACACGGCCGAGCTCGTGCGCATCATCGCCCGCCTGCGCAAGGCCTCGGGCGACTTCACCGATCCCCGCCCGATGCCCGAACCCCTCTGACCGCGTCGCCCCGCGCTGCCCTCCCGGTCGCTGAGCTTGCCGAAGCGTCACCCCCCGGTCGCCGGCCCACGGTCGCTGAGCCTGTCGAAGCGTCGCCCCGCACGCACGCCCGCTCCCCCACCCCTGAGCTTCGGTCGCCGAGCTTCGGTCGCCGAGCTTCGGTCGCCGAAGCGTCGCCCCGCACCCACACGCCCCCACCCCGGTCGCTGAGCTTGCCGAAGCGTCGCCCCGCACGCACACTCCCCCACCCCGGTCGCTGAGCTTGCCGAAGCGTCGCGAGACGAACGCCCCTTCGACCAGCTCAAGGGCCACCCTTCGGCAGGCTCAGGGATCGGGACTCAGCCCCGCGCGGGCGGAGCGATGCGCTGCTCCCGCGAAGCTGGCATCGGGTCTGGCGGGAGCGGCGGCCGCAGGCCGTCGCGGGGGCATGCTGAGCGGGAGCAGCGCATCGCGACCCTTCGACAAGCTCAGGGACCACCCTTCGGCAAGCTCAGGGACCGAGCGGAGAGACGGACCACCCTTCGACAAGCTCAGGGACCGCGCGAGGTCAGGGACCACCCTTCGGCAGGCTCAGGGACCGAGCAGGAGCCCGCGGATCAGCGGTGGCGGAAGTCCGGCGAGCGCTTCTCGCGGAACGCCGACATGCCTTCGCGCTGGTCCTCGGTGTCGAACAGCGACGAGAAGACGTGCTTCTCCAGACGCAGGCCCTCGGCGAGCGGCGTTTCGAGCGCGGCATCCAGCACCGCCTTCGCGGCGTACAGCGACGGCAGCGATTTCGACGCGATGGTCTCAGCCAGCTTCGACGCTTCGTCGAGCAGGTCTGCGGCGGGCACGACGCGCGAGGCGAGGCCGGAGCGCTCGGCCTCGTCGGCGCCCATCATGCGTCCCGAGAGGATGAGGTCGGCGGCCTTGTAGTAGCCGACCGCGCGCTCCAGGCGCTGCGATCCGCCCATGCCGGGGATGACGCCGAGGTTGATCTCGGGCTGCCCGAACTTCGCCGTGTCGGCGGCGAGGATGATGTCGCACATCATCGCCAGTTCGCAGCCCCCGCCGAGCGCGAAGCCCGACACGGCCGCGATGACGGGCGTGCGCACGGCGGCGAAGTCGGCCCAGCCGCCGAAGTGGTCGCCGATGAGCATGTCGAGCCCGGACATCGACTCCATCTCTTTGATGTCCGCGCCCGCCGCGAATGCGCGTTCCGAACCCGTCAGCACGATCGCCCCGATCCCGGTGTCGGCATCGAACGCGGATGCTGCGGCCACGACCTCGCGGCACACCTGGGTGTTGAGCGCATTGAGCGCCTCGGGTCGGTTCAGCGTGATCCAGCCGACGCGTCCTCGCGTCTCGACGATGATCGTGTCGTACTCGCTCATGGTGTCCTCCATCGGATGTCCTCATCCGATCATGTCGCACGGAATGAGGTGGGTGGGTAATCCTCCCCATGGGGCGTCGACCCCAGCCTCGGTTAGCCTGTGTGTCGACCGGGGAAACGCCCGGACCTAGAGACCAAGGGGTGGATCATGGCTGATTTCAAGGCTTCTTATGGCGAGATGGATTCGATGGCGGGCAAGCTCGAGACCGGTCGCGAGGAGATCGGCGACGTGCTGCGTCGCCTCAAGGCCGACGTCGATCGCCTCCTGGGCGATGACTTCAAGACCGAGCACGCGTCGGGCAAGTTCGGCGAGGGCTACAACGAGCTGACGACGGGTCTGGAGAAGGCCATCGAGGGCATCAGCGACATGGGCGAGTCGCTGCGCAAGATGATGCAGGCCATCAAGGACACCGACCAGGCACTCGCCGGCAACTGACCGGCTGAGTCGGCGACGCGCGCGGAGGGAGGCCGGTTGTGCCCGACATCTATCTGAACATGCAGGAACTCGACGAGGTCGTCGCCAACCTCGACGCCTCGATCGCGGAGTTCGACGAGGCGACGACCGTGTCCGGCGGCATCCAAGAGGCCATCGGCCGACCGGACGGCCGCGGATCGCTGCGCGGACGCGCCGCCGACTTCGAGAACGACTGGAACAACACCCGCGACGATCTGAAAGAGAACCTCGATCAGATCCGCAAGCACCTGCAGGACGTCATCGACGGCTGGCGCAACTGGGATGCCGAAGCCGCAGCCGCGATGCAGTCCAACGGCGCCGACAACGATCCCGCGCTCCATCAGCCACGGTAAGGAAGCACACCGGTGACTCTCACCTCACCCCAGCACAATGTGCTGCGCCGTCTCGAGGGCACTCCGTCCGACATCGACCGGTACGCGACCGATCTGAAGGATGCCGCGCGCGTCATGCGGCGCACCGTGACACAGTTGCGTCTGATCAGCGAGGGCACCCGGCAGATCGCCGAGTCCGTCGACGCCGTGCGCGAGGCCGCGGGCGAGACGCACCCCGAGCTGAGCAAGGCGGCGACCCGGTACAGCCGGACCGGCATCACGCTGACCACGTACGCCCGCAAGCTCGAGACCGCGCAGGAAGTGATCCACCCGCTCATCCCGAAGATCGAATCGGCGCACACCACCGTGCAGACCAAGCGCCAGGAAGAGCGCGAGGCCGAGGCCCTCGTGCGCGACCACGCGTGGCAGATGCCGTGGGAAGACGAGGTCACCGACGCCCAGAAGCAGCAGGCGCTCACGGCTCAGACGACGGCGCGCTCGGCGACAGAGACCGCCGAGGGCAACCTCGAGACGCTGTGGGGAAGCTTCGACCGGTCGTTCTCGACGTGGTCGGACGCGTACGACAAAGCCGTCAACGGCATCGAGGACGCCTTCGACGCGGCCGACAACAACGACGCGTGGGGTGAGGACCTGCTGCCCGTGCTCGGCTGGATCGCCGTGGGGCTCGCCGTCGTGGCGCTGTTCGTGACGGGTCCCATCGCCCTCGCGATCGCCGCGATCGGCGCCGTCGTGGGTCTGGTCATGCTCACGATCAACCTGCTCAAGTTCGCCAAGGGTCGAGGGAACTGGCTCGATCTGACGATGTCGATCATCGGGATCATCCCGTTCGCGAGGCCGCTCATCCAGGGGATGCGCGGCGGTCTCGCGGGTCTGCGCGGCACATCGGCGCTGTTCTCGAGCGGTCGCACCGTGCTGCGCCAGTCGGTGCGCTCGACGTTCCCCCGGTTCGGGTACTCGCCCATGTCGGGCGGACTGTTCTCGCGAGTCGGTGCCGCCGGCCAGAACACCTGGAACTTCGCGCGGAACACCTGGTACGGTGCTCGGTCGTGGGTGCGCAGCAACAGTCTGCTGGGCCAGTTCTCGATGCGCGACTTCTTCATCGACCGCCCGATCATGAACGCGTTCCGCGGCGGGCACAACTCCGTCACGAGCTTCTCGAACTTCCTGCTGCGCAACGAGGGCACGGTCGGCAACGCCGCCGCCGCGTGGGCGCGCAGCGGCGCCGTCGCCGGCCAGGGGCCGAGTTCGTTCGCGCAGATCGCAAGCCGGGTCGAGTTCGCGGGAACGTGGGTCGCGAACAGCGACTTCATCGGATCCAGCATCTCCGAGCGCTATGACTCGTTCCGAGGAGCATTCGCGCAATGAGCGCGCGTTCCCGACCATTCGCCTACGAGTTCGTCGACGAGGCCGACCGTCGGCGCGAGAAGCGGCTCGGCCTCTTCTGGCTGCCCATGACGATCGGCCTCCTCGTTTCGCTGCTGTTCATCGTCATCACGATCGTGAACTTCCTCGCCTCGGGCATCCCCGATCTCACGTCCGGCTCGACCGTGTGGGAGTCCGACGTCACGTTCCCGTTCATCCCCCTGCCGTCGTGGCTCACGATCCTGGTCGGCTTCCTGCCGCTGCTCACCGCGATCCTGATCTGGCCGCTCGTCGATCGCCGCCACGCTCCGCTGGTCAGCAACACGATCCTCTTCACTGCGACGGTCTTCCTGCTGCTGCCGATCTTCTTCGCCCTGGCCTACTCCGAGCCGAGCCCGTTCACCGACGGCGACCGCACGATCGGCTGGCACTGGCTCGCCGTGCCCGTCGTCGTCGTCGCGCTCATCGTGCTCATCGTGCGGCGCGCGACCCTGCCGCCGTCGCCGGTCCCGGAAGCACCCGAGGATCCGTTCTTCGAAGAGGCCGTCGCTCTGCGGCGCCGCGCTCAGCACAGCCGCCGGCATCGTGAGACACTCGAAGCCGATCTTGCCGACGTCGCCGCCCGGCGCGCGGCAGCGGGCATGACAGGACGAGAGCTGTGAGCGATCAGGTGGCACGCGGCATCCGGTTCTCGATGCTGTTCCCTCCGGGCTGGCAGGAGTTCCGGCCCGACCTCGAGAGCGAGAAGGCACTCACCGCCCTCGCGACCGCCGGGGCACGCGAAGCCGGCCGCGCCGACGTCGTGATGGCGATCCGCCAGCACGTGCACCGCATGTTCGAGGGCCTGCGCCGGCGACGCGCGGTCGGAGTGCATCTGCCCGTCGCCGTGCCCGGCGACCTCACGGTGCCGGCATCGCTCACGGTCGTGCCCGTGCAGGTCACGACCGGGTCGACCCTGGACCGGGCCGTCACGGGGCTCGCGACCGGACAGACGCCCGAACTGGTCGAGGTGGACGGTGCGCGGTGGTACCGCTGGATCGAGCGGCAGAACACCCTCGAAGGATCCGATGAAGCGGGATCGACGACGATCCACTACGTCATTCCACGGCCCGACGAGGGCGAGCCGACGGCGGGGCTGCACCTGATCTTCGCCGTGACGATGCTCGCCGAAGATCGTGACAGCGAATTCACGCGCGCCCTCGAGAGCCTCGGCCACGGCATCATCGGCACGTTCGCGTGGGGGGAGCGCACATGACCGAGTACGTCATCGAGCTCGACGAGAACGACTGGCTGGGCATCCCGCCCGGGTTCCCCTACCTGCAGTGGGAGGATGCCGCGGCCTGGGCCACCCAGCTCGCGGCGGCCGCCGTGCCCGATGACGCCGAGAGCCGCGCGGTGTTCGAGGCGATGGCGCTGAGCGTCGCCTCCGAAAGGCCCCCGCAGGTCGATCAGGCGCTGTGGTTCGCGCCACTCGACGGACGGGCGATGGGCGTGGCATATCTCAGCGTCTTCGAGCAGGATGCCACGACGCCCGCGCTCCCCGAACTCGCGGTGCTCGGGCTCGATTCACCCACGCCCGTGCAGGTCACGCGTCACACCTCGGTGCCGTTCGGCGAAGTCTTGCAGTCCGCCGCGACGATCCGGCTCGCCGATGTCGGCGGAGACCCCGACGACAGTGTCGCGGGCAGCATCCGGACCGTCGGGATCGCGGGAGGGCTCGTGTTCATGCTCAACGCGGTCGATGAAAACCTCGACGTGCTCGCCGTCATGCAGGAGCCCCTGCTCGAGCTCATGGAGAGCATCCGGCTGCTGCAGGGTGAGGACGAGCTCGATCGCGCGGTGGCGCGCATCCTCAGCGACGACGCCTGACCTCGCTCACTGCTGCCGCAGCACCTCGCGGCCGATGATGACGCGCATGATCTCGTTGGTGCCCTCGAGGATCTGGTGCACGCGCAGATCGCGCACGACCTTCTCGATGCCGTAGTCCTGCAGGTAGCCGTAGCCCCCGTGCAACTGGAGGGCACGGTTGGCGATGTCGAAACCGGCATCCGTCGCGTAGCGCTTGGCCATGGCGCACTGCATCGCCACGTCGGGAGCCTGGGCATCGAGGGCCGCCGCGGCGTCGCGCACGAGGGCGCGCGCGGCGCGCAGCTCGGTCGCCATGTCGGCGAGGGTGAACATCACGCTCTGCTTCTCGGCGAGGGGCTCGCCGAACGTGAAGCGCTCGTTGACGTAGCGGATCGCCTGATCGAGCGCCCACTGGGCGCCGCCGAGCGAGCAGGCCGCGATGTTGATGCGTCCGCCGTTGAGGGCGGACATCGCGATGCGGAAGCCCTGCCCCTCGTCGCCGAGGACGTTCGCGGCGGGAATCCGCACCTCGTCGAGGATGACCTGGCGCGTCGGCTGCGCCTTCCAGCCCATCTTCTTCTCGTTGGCACCGAACGACAGGCCGGCCGCGTCGCTCGGGACGAGGAAGGCGGTGACGCCGCGCGCTCCCGGCTCACCCGTGCGGGCCATGACGATGTAGACGGATGCCGCGCCGGCACCCGAGATGAACTGCTTGACACCCGTCAGCACGAACTCGTCGCCGTCCCGGATGGCGCTCGTCGTGATCGCGGCGGCGTCGGAGCCGGCGCCGGGCTCGGTGAGGCAGTAGGCGCCCAGGTCGCCCATCGTCGTCAACCGCGGCAGCCACTCGGTGCGCTGGGCGTCGTCGCCGTAGGTGTCGATCATCCAGGCGACCATGTTGTGGATCGTCATGTACGCGGCCATCGTCGGGTCGCCGTACGCGAGCGCCTCGAAGATCTCGACCGCCTCGGCGCGGCCCAGACCCGCACCGCCGACGTCTTCGCGCACGTAGATGCCGCCGAGGCCCAAGTCGCCGGCTTTGTGCAGGACCTCGCGCGGAAAGTGCGACCGCTCGTCCCAGTCGAGAGCGTGCGGGGCGAGCTCGGTCTGCGCGAACTCGCGTACCGCGTCGAGGATCGCCGCCCGCTCATCGGCGGTGAGCGTGCTCGTCATGCTGGTCGTGGACATCGACGTCTCCTTCCTGCAGAGCCGAAGGAGACGTTGTGCGTCGTTTCGGCGTCAGATCGTGTGCCGGCTGCGGCACGGTGATCACTTTACATGGAAGACCTAGTAAATAGGCGGTCGACCTGTCACTCGCGGGGAGACGACCCGACCTGACGCGAAGCCGCTCGCATATGCCTCGAACCGGCGCAGCTCATCGACGATCTCCCGGCAGCGCTCTACGAATTCGAGGGCCTCCGCGGTCGGCTTGATCGAACGGCCTTCCGGAACGAACAGGCGCACCCCGAGCCGCCGTTGCAACCAGCTCATCTGGCGGGAAACCGCAGCAGACGAGTAGCCGAGCGCGCGAGCTGCGCCGACGACGGATCCGTGGTCCATGACGGCGACGAACGTCTTGAGCACGGGCAGGTTGGCGATCATCGCGGCCTCCTGGCGTTGCGCAGCCACGAAGCGACCATTGCTCGCGGCATCCCTCATGCTAACATTTGAGCAAGCGCTTGATTTATGGAGGACACATGAACCGTGCGAGGGATGCCGCAACGATGCCGGACTTCGTCGAGTACCTGATCGTCGGAGCCGGCGTCTGCGGGCTGTGCCAGCTGCAGAAGCTCGTCGACATGGACGTCGATGTGCTGCTCGTGGACGCCAACGCCGACCTCGGCGGCACGTGGTACATGAACCGCTACCCGGGATGCCGCTTCGACTCCGAGTCGTACACCTATCAGTACTCCTTCTCGGACGAGATGCTCCAGGAATGGGACTGGTCCGAGCGGTTCGCAGCGCAGCCCGAGACTCTGTCGTACCTCAACTACTTCGCCGACAAGTTCGACCTCCGCCCGCACATCCGGTACAGCATGTCGGTCACCTCGATGCAGTGGCACGAAGACGAGCTGCTGTGGGTCGTGGGCTTCGCCGACGGGCGCACGATCAAGGCGCGGTTCGTCCTCTCGGCGATCGGCATCCTCTCCGCCCCCACCTATCCCCGCATCGAGGGCATGGACTCGTTCGACGGCGTCGCCGTGCACACGTTCGACTGGCCCGAAGACCTCGATGTGACGGGCAAGCGCGTCGCCGTCATCGGCACGGGGGCGAGCGGAGTACAGGTCATCACCGATATCGCACCGCACGTCGAGCAGCTCTTCGTCCTGCAGCGCGGCGCCAACTGGTGTGCGCCGCTCGGGAACAGCCCGATCTCGGCCGAGGAGATGGCCGACCTGCGATCGCGCTACGACGAGATCTTCCAGTGGTGCAGCGAGACCCCCGCGGGGTTCATCCACCGGCCGAGCCGCGAACTGAGCACGGACGTCACCCGCGAGGAGCGCGTCGCGCGCTGGCACGAGCTGTACAACGGGTCGGGCGCCGGGATGTACATGGGCAACTACCGCGACACCATGATGAAGGAAGCCCCCAACGCCGAACTGTCCGAGTTCATCGCCGAGCGCATCCGTGAGCGGGTGCGCGACCCGCGCATCGCCGAGACGCTCATCCCCAAGGACCACGGCTTCGGCACGAAGCGAGTCGCCGGCGAATCGGGCTATTACGAAGTGTTCAATCGCGACAACGTCGAGCTCATCGACCTGAAGTCGACGCCGATCACCGAGATCATCCCGGGCGGAATGCGTTTCGGCGACGACGTCGACCGCCCACCCATCGATGTAGACGTCATCGTGTACGCAACAGGATTCGATGCCGTCACGGGGCCCTTCGACAGGATCGAGATCGTCGGCATCGACGGATTGCGCCTTCGTGACAAATGGAGCGCCGGACCTGTCACCTGCCTGGGAGTTCAGGTGACAGGCTTTCCGAACCTGTTCATCCTCGCCGGCCCCCAGTCTGGGTCGGCGTCGGCCAACTTCCCGCGCGGGATCGAGGACGTCGTGAACTGGATGACGGCGTTCGCCACGGTCATCCAATCCGATGGCGTCGTCCGCGTCGAGGCAAGGGCCGAGGCCGAGGCCGAGTGGACCGCGCACGTGCACGAGATCAACGCGAAGCTGCTCATGTCGAAGACTCGGTCCTGGTTCAACGGCCACAACAAGAACCTCGACCGCGACGACGCGCCGCGAGCCATGGTCTACCTCGGTGGCGGCCCCCGCTTCCGCCGTCGCCTCGCGGAGGAGACCGAGAACGGGTATCCGAGCTTCGAGGTCGAGCGCGCGCCCGTCGTCGCGAGCCGCTGACGCCCGACGACGATGCGCGAGCGGCTAGGCCGACGCCTCGAGCGCCGCGCGATGCTCGGGCGCGGCGACCGCGATCAGCGCGGCCCGGCGCTCGAGCTGTGTCGCGCCGCGCAGCCACGCGACACCGTGCTCGGTCACCACGACATCAACGCTGTGGTGCGGTGCCGTGACGAGGTCACCGGGTCCGTGCGCCGCGACGATCGTCGAGTGACCGCGCGCCGTCGTGGCGGCGAGCGCGATGACACGCATGCCACCCGGGGACAGGTGCGCCCCCTCCGCGAAGTCGGCGCTGCCGCCCACGCCCGAGATGACGCCGCCCCGCACCGTCTCGGAGACAACCTGACCCGACAGGTCGACCGCGACCGCGGAGTTGACCGAGACGAACGAGGGGATGCCAGCGATCGCCGCGGGGTGATGGATGCGCTGCGAGTCATGCATCTCGATGGCGGGATTGTCGTCGGCCCACTCCATGAGCTCGCGAGAACCGAGGATCTCAACGGTCTGCACGGGGGCGCCGCCGGCGGCGGCGATCGCCTCGATGAGGGGCCGCGTGGGGTCGGAGATCATGCCGTGCAGGCGCAGCGACCGCTCGGCGCCGACGCGCGAGAGCTCGATCGCGACGGCATCGCCGATCGCGCCGATGCCGAGTTGCACCGTCGAGCCGTCGGCGATGATCCCGGCGACGTGGCGTGCCACGGCGGCGGCCGCGGGCGAGGGATCGATCGTCTCAGTGAGCGGCATCGGGACGTCGGACTCGACGAACCGGTCGATCTCCGTGACGTGGATGCGGGTGTCTCCGCGCGTGTGCGGGACGTCGTCGGCGACCTCGGCGATCACGAGCCCCGCGAGCGTCACGGCGTCGCGTGTATAGCTGGCGGACGGTCCGACGTTGCAGAAGCCCTCGGAGTCAGGGCGGCTCACGCGGATGAGGGCGACGTCGGCCTCGGCCAGGACGAGTCGAGGCACATCGACGAGTCGGAGCGGCGCATACTCGACGAGCCCCTCGCGGCGCATCGCCCGGATCTCTCCGTGCACGTGCCAGCTGCGCACCGACAGCGATCCCGCGAGGACGGCCGGGCGCAGCTGGGGATCGCCGAGGGTGATGCCGAGCGTGAGAGTCACGCTTCCCGCCTCAGCCGAGCGTCGCCCCAGCGCGCGCAAGAGCGTGAGCGGCGTGCCGCACGCGTTTCCCGCGGCCAGTCTCGTTCCAGGCGCGAGGTCGCGGACAGCATCGTCGGCGGTCAGGTATTCAAGCTGCACAGCATCCATATATCCGCATATTAGAGGCTTGACTGCTCTGGCAACACCGTTGCTAGAATGTTCGCGGATTTAATATCCGTATATTTCGACGAGGAGATTTCGTGGACTTCGAAGAACCCGAACACCTGCGCGACATCCGCCAGGCCGTCCGAGGCATCTGCGATGGTTTCGGCCCCGAATATTGGCGTCGCTGCGACGACCAGCACGAGTTCCCGTGGGACTTCTACAACGCGATGGCTGCGGCCGGCTGGGTCGGCATCTCCATCCCCGAAGAGTTCGGCGGTGGCGGTGGCGGTATCACCGAGGCCTCCATCGTCCTCGAAGAGGTCGCCGCCTCGGGCGCCGCCATGAATGGCGCGAGCGCCCTGCACCTCTCCATCTTCGGCATGAATCCGGTCGCCAAGCACGGCACGCAGGAGATGAAGGAGACATACCTCCCCCTCGTGGCGTCAGGAGAGCTGCACGTCGCCTTCGGCGTCACCGAGCCGGATGCCGGCACGGACACGCCGTCCATCACGACGCGCGCTGTGCGCGACGGCGACGAGTACGTCGTCCATGGCCAGAAGGTGTGGATCACGAAGGCGCACATCGCCGACCGCGTCCTGCTCCTCACCCGCACGACGCCGCTCGACCAGGTCGACAAGCGCACCCGCGGGATGACCCTGTTCTTCGCCGATCTGAAGGCCCCGGGCGTCCAGGTGACCGAAATCGACAAGATGGTGCGCAACGCCGTGGGATCGTGCGAAGTGCGCTTCGACGGCCTGCGCGTGCCCGCGACCGACCTGCTCGGCGAGGAAGGCCGCGGATTCACCTACCTACTCGATGGGCTCAACCCCGAGCGCATCCTGATCGCCGGCGAGGCGATCGGCATCGGCCGAGCCGCGCTCGCGCAGGCGACGAAGTACGCGAAGGAGCGCGTCGTGTTCGGCCGCCCGATCGGCAAGAACCAGGGCATCTCGTTTCCGCTCGCCGAAGCCCATATGCGACTCAAAGCCGCCGAGCTCGCGGTACGCGAGGCGTCATGGCGCTACGACCAGGGCCTGCCGTGCGGCGAGCAGGCGAACTCCGCCAAGTTCCTCGCGTCGGATGCTGCGTTCTTCGCCGCCGACTGCGCGATGCAGACGCTCGGCGGCTACGCCTACGCCAAGGAGTACGACCTCGGGCGATACTGGGCCGAGGCGCGCCTCATGAAGAGTGTCCCCGTGCCGCAGCAGATGGTCCTCAACTACATCTCCGAGCACACTCTCGGCCTACCCCGCTCGTACTGACGATGTCCGACGTAGTCGCGCCCGCCGCCGAACGCAGCCCCCGCCGCGCACGCCCGCGCAAGCCCGTCGTGCTCGCCGAGGCGATCTCGGACGGCATCGTGAGCGCGGGACTGCGACCGGGTGACCGCCTGCCGGTCGAGGCCGACATGGCGACGCAGTACCAAGCCGGCCGCGCGTCGATCCGCGAAGCGCTGCGCATCCTCGAGGCGGAGGGCATCGTCGAGACGCGTGTCGGCTCCGGCGGCGGCGCGTTCGTCGCCCACCCCCGGCGCGAGACGATCGCGCGCCCGCTGTCCGTGCTGATGCGCACGAGCGACATCGGCCTGCGCGAGATCCTCGAGGCGCGACTACTGATCGAACCCACCCTCGCGGCATCCGCCGCCGCGCGCTGCACACCCGACGACGCCGAGCGCTTGCAGCGGGCCAACGACGCGCTCGAAGGTCTCGACGAGGGCGGTGAGGAGTGGCGCGTGCGCAACCGCGAGTTCCACAGCATGATCGCCGAGATCGCCGACAACCGTCTGCTCGCGCTCATGTGGGACATCCTCAGCATGATCGCCGACGGGCACGACGCCGGGGTGCGCTATCCCGCGAACTCCCTAAATCTCGCCGAAGCCGCGCACCGCAAGATCTTGCGCGCGATCGTCGCCGGCGATGCCGACGGCGCGGCCGCGGCGATGCGCACGCACCTCCAGGCGATGGCCGACCACGTCGCTCGCTACTACCCGCAGCTGCTCGGGGAGCCGGTTGCGATCGTGCGGTCGCAGATCTGACGAGACGAAGGAACCCGCATGACGACACTCCCCGCTTCCGTGGTCATCTACGAGGTCGGCGCACGCGACGGCCTGCAGAACGAATCCGCGATCGTGACGACCGACGACAAGATCGCCTTCATCCATCGGCTCGTCGCCGCGGGTCTCACCACGATCGAGGCGACGAGCTTCGTGCATCCGCGCTGGGTGCCCCAGCTCGCCGATGCCGAAGCCGTGCTCGCGGGGATCGACCTTGCGGGCGCCATCGACTACCCGGTCCTCGTCCCGAACGAACGCGGACTCGACCGCGCAATCGACGCGGGCGTCCGGCACATCGCGATCTTCGGCAGCGCAACGGAATCCTTCGCGCAAAAGAACCTCAACCGCTCGATCGACGAGCAGTTCGACATGTTCGCCCCCACCGTCTTGCGCGCTCGCGAGGCGGGCATGGACGTACGGGCGTACGTGTCGATGTGCTTCGGCGACCCGTGGGAGGGCACCGTGCCGATCGCGCAGGTCGTCGACGTCGGCCGCCGGCTGTTCGACCTCGGTGCGTCTCAGTTGTCGATCGGCGACACGCTCGGCCTCGCGACGCCGGGACGCGTGCACGATCTCATCGAGGCCTTCCAGGACGCGGGGCTCGGCGTCGGCGACCTCGCCGTGCACTTCCATGACACGTACGGGCAGGCGCTCGCGAACTCGTATGCCGCTCTGCAGACCGGCATCCGCACGTTCGACGCCTCGGCGGGCGGTCTCGGCGGCTGTCCGTACGCTCCCGGAGCCGCCGGCAACCTCGCGACAGAGGACCTCGTCTGGATGCTCGACGGCCTCGGGATCGACAGCGGCGTCGATGTCACCACCCTCGCCGAGACGAGCCGGTGGATGTCCGAAAAACTCGGGCGACGGTCGACGTCGCGCGTCGTGCAGGCCCTCGGCGCCACCGAGGCCTGACAAACCCTGCAGAAGGAGACCGCAATGACGGTGCACACGCGGCGCGGCCGCTACTACGAAGAGATGATCACGGGCGACATCTACCGGCACGACCCGGGCCGCACGATCACCGAGGCGGACAACGTGTTCTTCTCGAGCATGACCCTCAACAGCCAGCCGATGCACATGGACGCCGTCGCCGCCGCCGAATCGGAGTTCGGCCAGCGACTGGTCAACAGCATGCTGACACTCTCGATCGTGTGCAGCGTCGGGGGACCCGACGTCACGATGAAGACGACGATCGCGAACCTCGGCTTCCAGGGGATCGATTTTCCCGCGCCCGTCTTCATCGGCGACACCCTCTACTGCGAGACCGAGATCGGGGAGAAGCGGCTCTCATCGTCGCGCCCGGGGCAGGGCATCGTGACGCTCGAGCACCGCGGCCGCAATCAGGACGGTGTCCTCGTCTGTCGGGCCGTGCGCACGGCTCTCGTCCGCTGTCTTCCCGAGGATGCCGCGTGAGCGAGCTCCTGGATCGCCTCGCGGCGCTCGACGCGCGCGTGCGCGAACTCGAAGACGTGCGCGCGATCGAAGAGCTCGCCGTGCGCTACCACACGCTGTGTGACGGCGGGTGGGCGGGTCCGAGCCATGCCGACCCCGATGCGCTGGCCGATCTGTGGACGCCGGACGGCGTCTACCGCATCAATCCGCGGCGCCCCGCGTGCCGCGGACGCGACGAGGTGCGCGCCCAGTTCGTGCGCTTGCAGACCTCGATGCCCTGGATCCTGCACACGTTCACCAACAGCGACATCCGCATCGACGGCGACACCGCCGCCGGCGTCTTCAAGGGCACGGCGTTCTACCGTCGCGACGACGGCAACCACATCGTCGTGGGCACGTACACAGGCGACTTCGTCCGCACCGAGGACGGGTGGCGCTTCGCCTCGTGGGTCGCCGACCTCGCCCACGGCTCGGTCCTCAGCTGAGCACTACAGCGTCGCGGCGCTACCGAGCACGAGCGTGCCGGAGCTCATGAACATGCCGCCGACACCCGTCGCGACGCTGACGTCGACACCCGGAACCTGCGCAGGAGCCATACCGCGGATCTGCCGGACCGATTCCTGGATCGCGAACATGCCGTACATTCCGGTGTGGGTATACGACAGTCCTCCACCGTTGGTGTTCAGTGGGAGCCGTCCGCCCGGCGCGGTGTTACGGTCCGCCACGAACGCCGGCGCCTCGCCGCGGCCGACGAAGCCGAGGTCTTCCAGGCCGTAGAGCGGCACGTGCGCGAAGGCGTCGTAGATCATGAGGTGGTCGACGTCGTCGTGCCGGATGCCCGCCTGTGCGAAGGCGCGTTTGCCGCCGACCCGGATCGCGCGCGATGACGTGAGGCTCTCGAGCCCCGCGACTGTCGAGGATTCACTCGACTCGCCCGCGCCCAGCACGTAGACCGGCGTCGACGCGAGGTCACGCGCCCGCTCAGCCGAGGTGAGCACGAGCGCTCCCCCGCCGTCGGTCACGAGGCAGCAGTGCAGCAGGTGCACGGGATCGGCGATGACGGGCGACGCGAAGACGTCGTCGACCGTGATGGGGTCGCGCAGCTTCGCGCGCGGGTTCATCGCCGCCCACTCGCGCTGGATGACCGGCACGAGGGCCAGCTGCTCGCGTGTCATGCCGTAGGTCGCCATGTACTCGCGCACGCCGATGGGAAAGAGCGACGGCGCGCCGACCGGACCGTACGGGACCTCGAACTGCCCCATGGGCGACTGCGGTGCGGGTGCCCAGGGCAGCATCCCGACGCGGGAGCGTCCCGACTCGCCGTGCGTCACGAGCACGGTGTCGCACAGGCCCGATGCGATCGCCGCCATCGCGTGCCGCACGTGCAGCATGAACGAGGATCCGCCGACGTTCGTGCCGTCGAGGTACTGTGGCACGATGCCGAGGTAGTCGGCGATGTCGTTCGGCATCTCGCCCGCCGACGCGATGCCGTCGACGTCGGCGGGGGTGAGCCCGCAGTCCGCCAGGGCGTTCAGCGCAGCATCCACGTGCAGTTCGACAGCCGACTTGTCAGGGATGCGGCCGAGATCGGTCGTCTCGGCCGCGCCGACGATCGCGACAGCGCCACGGAGGTTCATGCGGTGGTCCCTTCGGGCTGGAAGTACACGACGCGACGATCGCCGCGCTGCTCGAAGACGGCGCGCACGGCGGCGCCGACGGGCACCTCATCGGGTCGCTCGGCGATGACGCCCGCGAGCATGCGGGGTCCCTCGGCGAGCTCGACGACGCCGAGCGCGTAGGGCGGCTCGAATCCCTGCGGTCCGCGGTGGTTCACGACGAACGAGCGCAGCCGGCCGGTGCCCGCGGCATCGACAAGCTCGATCTCGCGGTGTCCGCAGCGGGGGCACGAGCTGCGCGGGTAGAGGAAGAACGACGCGCAGGACAGGCAGCGCGGCACCGTCAGACGGCCCTCGTCGATCGCATCGAACCAGGCCTGTGTGTCGGGAGTCGGGGTGGCGACGGGTTTCATGGGCAAGTCATTTCGCGATCAGGTCGGGGATGAGGTGCTTGCGGAGCTTGCCGTTCTCACCGCGCGGCAGCGCCGGGACGACATCGATGCGGCGCGGCACCTTGTAGCGGGCGAGCCGTGTCGTGAGGAACTGCAGGACGGCATCGGCGGTCTCGGTCGGCGCGGTCTCGAGCGGCGAACCCGGTACGGCTTCGACGACGGCGCAGACCTTCTCGCCCCACTCGGGATCGGGCAGGCCGACGACGCCGACGTCGCGCACGTCGGGGTGCTCGAGCAGGGCCGCCTCGATCTCGGCGGGATAGATGTTGACGCCTCCCGAGACGATCACTTCGGACACGCGCGCGTGCAGGAACAGGTAGCCCGCCTCATCGAGGCAACCGATGTCACCCACCGTCACGTAGTCACCGTGCCGCGTGGCCTCGGTCTTGTCGGGGTCCCCGCGGTAGACGAAGGCGTGCGCGCCCATGCGGAGGAACACGGCCCCCGACTGGCCCGCGGGCACGGGCCGGCGGTCATCGTCGAGGATCTGCACGTCGGCCCCCGGCTGAGGGCGGCCGACGCTGCCTGGCCGCTCGAGCCACTCGGGACTGCTGATCGCCGTGCCCGCCGCCTCCGTCGCACCGTAGTACTCCCAGACGACCGGGCCGAACCACTCGATGACGGCGCGCTTGACGCTCTCGGGGCACGGACCGGCGCCGTGCACGAGGTTGCGCATCGAGCCGACGTCGTGGCGTGCCCGCACGTCATCGGGCAGACGCAGCAGACGGTGCAGTTGCGTCGGGACCATGTGCGTCGTCGTGACGCGCTCATCCTGGATGAGCCGCAGCGCCGTCTGGGCGTCGAAGCGATCCATCAGGACGACGGCGTGACCGAAGTGCAGCGAGGTCACCGCCAGCCCGCTCACCGCCGTGTGGCTGAGGGGCGACGTGACCAGATGCACGCCCGCGTCGAGCGGCTCGATGCCGAACATGCCGAGCTGCCACTGGGCGCCGGCGGTGAAGACGTCGTCGGGGTCGCCACTCGCGAGGGCGCGCGCGACGCCCTTGGGTCGACCCGTCGTGCCGGACGTGTATCCGAGGAAGGCGCCCGGCGTGCGATCGGGCGGTGTGCTGTCGGGAAGGCCCGCGAGAACGACAGAGAGCTCGCGGAACCCGGGATCGGCGCCGAACGAGAAGCAGCCCTCCGGATCGAGCCCACTCTCGTCCACAGCCGACGCGACGACGCCGGCGTACGCGGACGACGTGAAGAGGGCGATGGGTGCCGCGTCACCGATGATGTACGCGATCTCGCCCGCCGTGAGCGCCGTGTTGACGGGCACGTAGTAGACGCCCGACTGCTGGCACGCGAGCGCCAGCGCGAGCGCGAGCGGCTCGTTCGCGACGACGCCGACGACGCGGTCGCCTCGCTCTGCTCCGCGCTCCCGCAGGAGGTGCGCGATGCCGTTGCTGAGCGCGAGGAGCTCGCCCCTCGAGACGACCCGGCCGTCCGTGCACACGACGGCCCGCGCGGCCGGATCTTCCGCCGCGAGGCGCCAGAAGCCCAGCTCGGTCATGCCTCGTCCAGCTCGGCCAGCAGCTGCCGCGCGAGCTCGCGACGCAGCTGTCGCGTCGTGCCGTACGCGGCGGACAGGCTCATGACGCGCTTGAGCCAGATCTGCAGCTCGTACTCCCACGTGAAGCCGATCCCGCCGTGCAGCTGCAGACTCTGCACGTTCGCAGCGTGTCCGGCGTCGCCGGCGTACGCCTTCGCGGCGGCGGCGCGACGCACGGCATCGGGACCGTCGACGCCATCGAAGGCCGACAGCGCCGCCGAGGTCGCCATGTCGACGCGCACGGCGACGTCGGCGATCTTGTGCTTGACGGCCTGGAACGACCCGACGGGGCGATCGAACTGCTTGCGCATCCCGACGTACTCGACGGTCAGGTCGAGCAGGCGGCGCGAAGCTCCCGCGAGAAGGCACGCGGCCCCTGCGACGGCGAGCGCGCGGGCGCGGCGCACACGCTCGACGGGCACCGCGAGGTCGATGCCCGTTCCGCCGGTCTGGACGGTCGACAGCGGACGCAGGGGGTCGAGGGCGGCAGCATCCGCCACGGTCAGCTGATCGGCCGTGAAGGCACGCACCGCGTCATCGGCGTCGATCTCGATCAGCAGGTCGGCGTCGGTCGCGAACGCGACGTGCGCCGCCCCATCGAGGCGGACCGCGACCATCGCGTCGCCCGCGGCGATCCGCTCGAGCCACGCGCCGGCGTCTGCCCAATCCGAGTCTCCGAGAACGGATGCTGCCACGACGGCCGTCTCGAGGAACGGCTCCGGCACGGCATGACGCCCCAGAGCGAAGAGCACACCCGAGAGGAAGGCGGGGTCGAGGCCCAGTCCGCCGTGTGCGTCGTCGATGAGCGCCGACACGAGCCCCGCGTCGGCGAGCGTCGCCCATAGCTCGCTCGAGTGGGCCTCGCCGCGATCGAGGAGTGCGCGCAGGTGCTCGATCGTGCAGGAGCGGTCGAGGATGGATTCGCACAACTCGAGGAGCTCGCGGTGGTCGGGGTCGAGGACGGTGTCGATCATCTCCGGCTCTCCATGGGCAGTCCGAGCACGCGCTCGCTGATGATGTTGCGCTGGACCTCGTTCGTGCCGCCGAAGATCATGGCGGCACGGGCGTACCAATAGCGGTGGTGCCAGTCCGCCCACGCGCGGCGCGTGCGGTCGTCGGCGCCGGGGATGGCGGCGGGGTCGCCGATCACCGCGGCATCCTCGTCGAGCAGGCGCAGCCCCGCGTCGAAGATATCGAACTGCATCTCGGTCCAGAAGATCTTGTTGATGCTCGCCGTCGCGGTGAGGTCCACGCCCGATTCTGCGAGCTCGGCGAGCCGGTAGACGTTCGAGCGGTAGACCTCGGTCTCGACGAGCACGCGGCCGAGGTCGTCGAGCACAGCACCGTCGTCCTCGGCACCCCGCGCACGCACGAGGCGCGCGAGGTTCGCGACGTCTTTCGAGTACTTGGCGTGGTCGCCGAACACGGCGCCGCGCTCGAACCCGAGCGTCGACATCGCGACGGCCCACCCGCCGCCGACCTCGCCCACGACGTTCTCGACGGGCACGCGTACATCGGTGAAGAAGATCTCGGCGAAACCCTGCGTGCCGTCGACCATCGTGAGCGGTCGGACCTCGACGCCCGGCGAGCGCAGGTCGATGCACAGGAAGGTGATGCCGTCGTGCTTGCGCGCAGCAGCGGAGTCCGTGCGGACGAGCGCGAAGATCCAGTCAGCGAATCCGCCCATCGAGGTCCAGATCTTCTGCCCGTTGACGACGAACTCGTCGCCGTCGCGCTCGGCGCGCGTGCGCAGCGACGCCAGGTCGGAGCCGGACTCCGGCTCACTGAAACCCTGGCACCAGATCGTGCGGCAGCTGAGGATGTCGGGGATCCAGCGGGCGCACTGCTCGGGCGTGCCGTGCTGCATGAGCACGGGACCGAGCAGGTAGAGCCCGCCCATGTTGATCCGCTCGGGCGCACCGGCGCGGTAGTACTCCTCGCCGAAGACGATCGAGCGTTTGAGACCCGCATCCCGACCGCCGTACTGCGACGGCCAGTCGATCGCGGCATAGCCGCCCTCGAAGAGCACGCGCTCCCACTCGCGGTGCTGGTCGAATCCCGCGCGCTCCGTCCACGGGTCGAGCGGCTCGGCGGGCACGTTCGCGGTGAGCCAGGTGCGCACCTCCTGACGGAAGTCGTCGATGCCGGCGTCGTCTGCGGTCATGCTGCAAGCTCCAGGATGTCAGAAACCGCCGAGAGCTGGTCGGCGAAGGCTCGGGTGTCGGTGCGCAGGGAGACGTTGACGGCGTCGGCGCCGAGTCGCGCATATCCCTCGACGATCGCGGGGAGGGCGTCGAGGTCGCCGCTGAAGCGCAGTCCCGCGACGACCCGCTGGTCGGCGCGGTCGCGGCCACTCGCCTGCAGGCGGGTGCTGTACGTCTCGTAGTGCTGCGCGAACTCCGGCATCGTGAGGTTCCACGGGTACCAGCCGGTCGCGACCTGCGCCGCGCGGCGGATCGCCGCCGGAGAGTGGCCGCCGACGAGCATCCGCGGGAAGGGCACCGACGAAACGGGATACGCCATCTCGTCGTCGTGCCACAGGGCCTGCATGTCGATCATCATCTGCTCGCAGCGCTTGCCGCGCGTCGTGAAGTCGGTCTCGCACGCCTCGAGCTCTTCGGACGACCAGCCGACCCCGACGCCGAGGTCGAGGCGATCGCCCGTCAGCTCGCCGACCGTCATGAGCTCGCGCACGATCATGCGGGGGTTGCGCAGGGGCAGCAGCATGACCGACGTGCCGAAGCGCAGACGCGTCGTCGCCTGGCACACGTGCACGGCGGTCTGGAAGACATCGAGCAGACCCTGATCGGCCGACGCCTCGACGCGCGGCTTGCCGTCGACCGTCTTGTTGTGCACTTCGGCGGTGTCGGGGTTCGCCGCCGACGGCGCGGAGGGATAGGGGTATGCCGACGCGTACTGGTCGAAGAAGAGGATGTGCTCGGGCAGCCAGATCCCCGTGAAGTTGAGGTCTTCGGCCGTCTGCGCGAAGGAGCGGATGAAACCGGCGTCGCGCTCGGGCGATCCGTCGAAGAGGTCGACGAGTCCGATCTGCACGGGTCGCCCCGCTGCCGTCAGTGCCACCATGTCAGGCCACCGCCTTCTCGATCTCACCGGGAGTGGGGATGCGGTCGAAGTAGGACACGACCTCGCGGACGCCAAGTCCTTCCGCCGCCTCGCGCGTCAGGCGCTGTGCCGCCGGCACGACCCACGTCAGGCGGACGTCGTTCGCCGCACTGCCGAGCACCTCGTCGAGAACCGCGCGGCCCCGAGCGACGTCGTCGGGATCGGCCGACCACACGATCCACCCCTGCGGTGCACCGTTGACCGCGATGTACCGCGACAGTCGGTCGGCCGTCGTCGCGCGCAGGTGCGTCACGGGGATGCGGTCCTCCGCGGGCTTGGGCAGCGAGATGGCCCCTTCAAAAGAGATGTGGGGGCCGGAGTGCGTCGCACGGCGGCTCGTCCACAGCGCGTGCATCGCGGCCGTCTGGTCGATGACCTGTCCGACGTGGTCCTGGGCGCCCGGCCGGGTCTCGTCGATCAGTGCCCCAGGCGGAGGTGCGAGGTCGATGCCGTGCTCGACCCGGCCGCCGCTGAACCAGTCGAGCGTCGCGATCTGCTTCGCACGCACGGGCGCGCTGTAGAGGGAGGGGATGTCGCCGGAGACCACGAGCCGCAGGGCGCTGCTCGCGCCCGCGACGACGTGGAGCCCGAGCGTCGGCTCGTGCGACCGGTCGGCGAGCGCCTCGCGATCACCCGGCCCCCACCAGGAGGCGACCGCGCAGTCTTCTGCTGCGCGGACCGCCTCCCGGAGGGAGTCGGCGAGCGACGCGCCGCCATCGGGCCGGAAACTGCACGCGACACCGGTGTCCGGCGACATCCCCGTCGTCACTTTCAGCTGTTCCACTCCGTGAGGGTGCCGTCGCCGGTCCACTCGAGGTAGAGGCCCGGAGCGTCGAGACTCGCCTGGCCGCCGCTGTAGGTCAGCGGGCCGTAGACCGAATCCTGCTCCGTGATCTGCTCAAGCGCCTCGGCAACCTTCTGCGGGTCCGCGCTGCCGGCGGCCTTGATACCCTCGGCGAGCAGCCACATCGCGGTGTAGCCCTGGGCCCCGTACATGTCGGGGACCTCGCCATACTCGGCCTCATAGGACTCGACGAACGAGACGGCGGTGTCGTTGGTGTTGAAGCCCGCGTGGAAGGGTGACATGAAGATCGTGCCCTCGAGCCCGCCGCCGGACGTCGTGAAGAGCTCTTCGCTGTCGACACCGTATGTCGTCAGGAGCGGCTTGTCGTAGCCGCGCTCGCGCATCGACTTCGCCAGCAGCGCCGTCGGGGTGCCGAGTGTCGCGCCGATGACGGCGTCAGGGTTGAGCGCCTCGATCTCGGTCGCGGCCTGCGTATAGTTCGTGTCGGCTGCCGATGTCTCGATCGTCTTGACGATGTCGACGCCATTACGCTCCAGCGCGGCCGCCCACACCTTGGCGTCGCCGACCATGCCGTCGTTGTCCGCCGTCACGACGATGACGGCGGTCTCGATGCCTTCACCGGGAACGACCGCGTCGACGAATTGGTCATACATACCGCCCTCTTCGGCGGGGAGGATGACGGGGCGGTAGACGTACGGCGGGTTCGCGAGACCTGCGAGGATCGCGGAGGTGACGATCGCGGGGGTCTGCGCGTCTTCGATGACGGGCGCGAGAGCGCCGGCCTCGGACGACAGGCCACAGCACAGGATGCCGGAGGCACCGTCGGCGGCGTACTGGTTGAAGATCGCGATAGCCTGCGCCGGATCGCCCTTGATGTCGTCGATGCGGAGGTCGATCGTGGAGCCCTCGCCGAGGAATCCGCTCTCGTTGATCTCCTTGACGGCGAGCTTCGCCCCGTCAGCGATCGGGACACCGGCGAACGCCGCCGGTCCGGACAGGATCGCCGGGAAGCCGACGACGTACTCTGTGGCCGCGCCTTCGTCTGAGGGCTGGTCACCGGAGGCACATCCGGCGAGTCCGATCAGTGCGGCAGCGGCGATCGTGGCGATCGCGGCTCGCGTCCGCAGTCGGCGGGGGGTAGTGGTGGGAGACATCATCGTCCCTTCTTCGGGTTGTTCATGAGCATGTGAAGCAAGCACTTGATTTTGACATAGCGGACCAGAAGGCGCAACGGGCAAGTCGTGGTCGGGCGGGAATCCCTCCCGACCGACCACGGGACTCACTCGCCGAGTCGAGAGAGCGCGCCGTCGGCGCCCCAGACGAGATGCAACGCCGCCTCGGCGACTGTCGCCTGCCCGCCGGCGTACGAGAGCGAGCCGTACACGCTCTCCTGCTCTGAGATCGCGGCGAGGGCCTCGCCCACGGCGACCGGGTTGTCAGACCCTGCATCACGGATGCCGGTGGCGAGAAGCCATGCGGCGGTGTAGCCCTGAGCCGCGAACATGTCGGGCGCAGTACCGAAGGAGTCTTCATACGCGACGGCGAAGTCGGCCGCGAGGTCGTTCACGGGGTAGAGCGCCTGGAAGGGCGTCGGGAAGATCGTGCCGACCATGGCACCGGCCGACGCGTCGTAGGCCGCACGACTGTCAGCGCCGACGTTCGAGACGATGGGCTTGTCGTACCCCAGCTCACGTAGGGCCTTGGCGAGATTGGCGGTCGACGAGCCGATCGTGCTCGCCACGACGACGTCGGGGTCGAGGTCGATGATCTGCGTGGCCGGGCCGATGTACGACGTCTCAGCGACCGGCACCTCGACCGTCTGCCGCAATTCGACGTCGTTGCGCTCCAGTCCGTCGGCGTAGACGGCGGCATCCTGCACCATCGCGTCGTTGTCGCTATTGACGACCATGACAGCTGTCGCATACTCGGCATCGCCGAAGACGGCATCGAGGAACTCGTCGTAGACGCCGCCCGCGCTCGATGGCACCTCGAACGGCCGGAACAGGTGCGGCGGATCGGCGAGCCCGTCGAGGATCGAGACAGTGACGACGCCCGGCACCGTGCCTTCCTGCAGCAGAGGCAGCAGCGCCCCGGCTTCGCCGCCGAGCGTGCAGCACAGCACTCCGACAGCGCCCGAGGCTTCGGCTTCCTTGTAGCCCGCGATCGCCTTCGCGGGGTCGCCCGCCGTGTCGAAGAACTCTAGATCGATCGTCGAACCGTCACCGAGGAAGCCGGAGTCGTTGATCTCGTCGATCGCCAGCTCAATTCCCTGGGCGACCGGGATTCCGGCGAACGCACCGGGTCCGGATTGCACCAGCGGCGCCGAGACCTTGTAGACCGTGGCCTCTCCCGCCTCGCCTCCGTCATCGCCGGCCGCGCACCCCGCGAGCGCCAGCGCGCTCACAGCGAGAAACGCAGCACCACGTATCCGATTCGTCATGACGTGCCCTCCTTCTCTTCAAGCCCCGACGCCGTCGTCGGGGTGAGCCTGACCTCGCCGCGGTCGATGACGAGCTCTCCATCGCTCGTGACCACCTGGAACGCGGCGCCCGCGGCAGTGCGCCACGCGCGCAGGCGCAGCGGGTCGCCCGGGAGAACGGGTCGCACGAATCGGCCGGACATCGCCTGGAACGGCGCGACGTCTCTCCCGCACAGCTCGTTCACGATGAGTCGGGCGGCGAATCCGTACGTGCACATGCCATGCAGGATCGGCCGTTCGAAACCACCCCGGGCCGCGAACGACGGATCCGAGTGCAGCGGGTTGCGGTCCCCCGTCAGACGGTAGAGCAGCGCCTGGTCGGGGCGAGGGGTGAACGGCACATCGACATCGGGCCGCGCGTCGGGTGCCGACCACGCGACGCTCGGGCCGCGCTCGCCCCCGAAGCCGCCGGCGCCGCCGAGGAAGGCGCCGGTGCGGCTGCGGGCAAGGAGAGCATCGGTCTCCTCGTCGCGCAGCTCCGTCTCGGTCCAGACGATCGCGTGCGGATCCTTGTCCCACATCTCGGTGATCGTCGTCGTGACGCGGGCGCGCCCCTCCGAGGGGAGCGGCCCCGCGAGTTCGAAGGACTGCTCGGCCTGGACAGCGCGGGTCGGGTCGTACGTGCCGACGTCGGGCATTCCACTCACGAATCCGAGCACGACGGCGAAGCTCGGGATGACCTGCTGCGGCGTGCCATCGGTGTTCTCGGTCGTGAAGGCGAGCTCCTCGGCGGGATCGGCTTGTCCGGCGCCGACGGCGAGCGCGTAGAGCAGCGATTCACGAGTGGTCCAGCGGACGGTCGCCGGCTCCGTGCGGAAGCCGAGACGAGTGGGGTCGAGCGACATGGTCGCCTCCATTGGCGAGTCGGGTGCACCACGCACCAGGACGGGTGGATGCGGTCAGAGACCGCTCAGGGTCGCGACGAGCGCGCGATGGGCGGTGGGGGTGCCGTACAGGGCACGCGATGCGACGACGCGACGGAAGTGATGCGAGATCTCGTGCTCCCACGTGAACCCGATCCCGCCGTGAACCTGGATCGACTCGCGCAGCACCTGCATCGCGGCGTCGCCGGCCCGGGTTTTGGCAGCCGAGACCGCGAAGGCCCATTCCTTGTCAGAGGGATCGGTCGCGACGGCGGCCGCGACGGCACTGTAGGCGGTCTGCAGGTCGCCGTACATGTCGACGAGCTTGTGTTTGATGCTCTGGAACGACGCGATCGTGCGTCCGAACTGCTCGCGCACGAGGGAGTAGTCGCGCGCGAGCGAGAACGCGCGCATCGCGGAGGCGAGCAGGTCGACACTCGTGAGGAGCCCGCCGACGCGCCACGCCTCGGCGAGCGCGTCGGTCACGGCGTCGCCGGTCGCGAGGACGCGCGCGGCGGCGTCGGCGAGGTCGAGCGTCGCGAGCCCGCGTCCCGGGTCGACCGATTCCATCGCGGTGCGCGTCAGGCCCGCGGCATCCGCATCGACGACGACGACGGACGGGCGCCCTTCGGCGTCTATCGCCGCCACGAGGAACGCATCCGCGTGCATGCCGCTGTCGACGAACGTCTTGCGGCCCGTGACGCGGACCCCGTCGCTCGCACCGCTCGCGCGGGTCTCGATATCGAGCGACGCGCCGCGGTCGTCCTCGTGGAACGCGACGACGGCGACGACGCCCTCTTCGGCGATCGCCCGCTGCAGAGCGGACCCGTCTTCCGGGTCGAGCAGCCGAAGGAGCGACACGGCGACGCCCGCCGTCGCCGTGAGCGGCCCCGACCATCCCACGCGCGCGGCCTCGGCGACGGCCGCGGCAAGCTCGGTCATCGACGCCCCCTGCCCGCTCAGGTCCTCGTCGACGAGGAGGCTCGCGGCACCGATCTCCTCGACGAGCGCGTCCCACAGGGGTGGGCGGGCGTCACCGCTCGCGCGGCTGACCTCCCATGGACTGCGGTCGTCCATGAACCGCGCGAACACAGGACTGATCTCGGGACTGAGGGGTGCGAACACCGGAAAGGCTCCTCTTCATTGAACAAGCGCTTGCTTTTACCCGGACAGGGCTCGGGCCGTTGCAGCCGCGCCCTGATCAGCTCGGGGCGCGGACGCCGTCGAGCAGGATCGCGGTCTGGATGGCGATGATGTCGTCGATGCTCGCGCTGCCCCGCGGATCGAACCATCGGATCACCGCCTGCACCGCTCCCATGATCGTGCGGTAGACCATGCGTGCGCCGATATCGCTGCGCAGCGCACCCCCGTCGATACCCTCTTGGATCGTGCGGAGCCAGATCTTCTCGACCTGCATCTGCCGGTCGTGGATCTCGGTCATCGGCCGCACGTACTGCCAGTCGTTCTGCAGAATCGTGAGGTGTTCGCGGTGCGTCACCGTGCCGCGCAGTGCTTCGGCGAGCAACTTCTCGAGCCGCGGCACCGCTCCTTCGGTCTCTTCCAGGGCGCGCTCATAGGCGCGGATCTGCTTGTCGAGGTACTCCACGAGCACTTGCTCGACGATCGACTCCTTCGAGTCGAAGTAGTAGTAGAGACTTCCCGAGAGCATGTCGGCTTCGTCCGCGACATCGCGGACGGTCGCGGACGAGAAGCCGTTGCTGGCGAACACCTTCGCGGCGGCGCGCAGGATGACCTCTTTGCGAGCGACGCCGGCGGGAGAGCCCGCCGACCTGCGCCTGGTGGTGGTTGTCACTGTGCGTTCCCCCTCTGGGACGGCTCCGGATTCGGGGGAATCCTACCGAAGCGGTGCCCGCAGACCGTACGGGCCGCGCGGAGCATCACGGCTGACCCGACACGATCGTAACCAGACTCACCAGGTCACCGGGGCTTCCGCCCTGGTTCTGGATGAGGCCGAACCGCGGATCGGCGACCTGCCGCTCGCCCGCCTCGCCGCGGAACTGCAGCCACATCTCGTACAGCATCCGCAGGCCGCTTGCACCGACGGGGTGCCCGAAGCTCTTGAGGCCGCCGTCGACGTTGACCGGCAGCGCGCCGTCGCGGTCGTAGCGCCCCTCGAGCACGTCGCTCCACGCGCGGCCGCGCTCCGAGAAGCCGAGTTCCTCCATCAGCACGAGCTCGGTCGGCGTGAAACAGTCGTGCACCTCGGCGAGTGAGATCTGGGATGCCGGATCGGTGATGCCCGCCTGCGCGTACGCGCGCTGCGCTGAAACGGCGGCCTCGGACAGGTCGGAGTAGTCGTAGTCGCTGTCGAAGCGACCCGTGCCCGATCCCGCGTCGTGCGCGAGCGCGTGGATGAAGAGGGGCCGGTCGGTGTATTTGTAGGCGTCCTCCGCCCGGACGATGACGGCGGCGGCGGCGCCGTCGGCGACCCCCGAGCAGTCGAAGACGCTGAGGTTGCCCGCGAGGGCGGGAGCCGCGGCGATCGTCTCTTTCGAGACGGCCTTGCGGAACTGCGCGCGCGGATTGAGGGCGCCGTTCGCGTGGTTCTTCCACGCGATGTGCGTCATCGCCTCCTTGATCTGCTCCTCCGAGACGCCGTACCGGCGCGCGTAGGCGGGAACGATCATGGAGTACATGGCCGGGGCGCTCAGCACGGCCGGGGTCCCGTCGTTGGGCACGCTCGGCATCTCGAGGCCCGAATAGCCGGCATCCTTCAGCTTCTCGCCGCCGACTGCCATGACGATGTCATAGGCACCGGAGGACACCGCGAAGCACGCGTTTCGGAACGTCTCCGATCCCGTTGCGCACATGTTCTCGACGCGCGTGACGGGCTTGTGCGAGATGTTCAGCGGACGCGTGAGCGTGAGCCCGGATACCCCGGAGATCATCGAGCCGAGCCAGAAGGCGTCGACGTCCTGCACGTCGAGACCGCCCGCGGACGCGAGCGCGCCGTGCGTGGCCTCGACCAGGAGGTCGTCGACGCCCCGGTCCCAGTGCTCGCCGAAGGCGGTGCACGCCATTCCGACGATCGCCACCGGGTTCTTCAGTGCATGCGTTCCCATCAGCCGACCTCCTCCTCGTGCGGGCGGACCTTCCACACATAATTGCGTACGCCGTTCGCGCCGATGCTCGCGAGACGGAACGTCGGACGGACCTTGTCGCCGATCTCGAACGAACGGCCGACGGCATCCGTCATCTCGCACTCGAAGCGTCCGCCTCCCTCGAAGTCGACCGCGACGACCTTGGCCGGCAGCTGGATGGACTCCGAGAGCCAGTCGTCGGTGAACGTCGCGACGCGGCCGGGCACGTCGACCATCGAGACCGGGGTGAATCCGTCCGTCGCGGAGCACTTGAGGCAGACGCGGCGCGGCGGCATGTTGCGGTAGCCGCACGACGTGCACTCACCCGCGACGAAGCCGAACTTCCAGGCCGCGGTACGGCGCGAAGCCGGGGGCACGGGCGGACGCACGTCGGGGCGGCGCGCGGGCTCGCGCGGCAGGAGGCCCCGCCAAGAGAGGAAGTCTCCGTAGCCGATCGAGTAGCCACCCGACATCGCGTGCGCGAGCCCCCCGGACTGCGGCGGCGCATGCTTCGCCGTCATCCGGAAGACGAAGGCGTCGGCGCCGTCGGCGCCGTGCGCGACGAGCACGGTCTGCCCCGCTGTCGCGACATCGAAGACGGCGGCGAGCCGCACGGCGAAGTCGGCCGCACCGACGTACCCGAGCCCGCCGGCGTCACCCGAGGCCAGCTGCTCGGGGCGAAATCCGCGACGGACGACGCCCGCGGCGCGCGCATGGGGTGTGCTGATGATGACGTGGTCGGCGCCGTCGCGGTCGAGGCCCGCGCGGTTGAGGGCCTCGGTGAGCGCGCGCTCGATGAGCGGCACGTACTCGTCGACCGCGAAGCGCTCCTCCCACGTGCGCGTGCGCGCCTCGCCCGGCCCGCGCCAGCGATCGAGGAACTCGCTCGTGACGGATGCCTGACCGATGAGCTCGGCGACGGGATCGGACCCGATGACGAATGCCGCCGCACCGTCGGCACCCGAGGATTCATCGGCCGATCCGGGCAGGCCGTAGCGGATGTCACTCATCGAGACGACGGAGGAACCCGACGCGAGACCCGCCCGCAAGGCGCCGGCACCGCCGCGCAGCGCGCCGCCGACGTCATAGGCCGCGGCATCCTCGCCGAGGCCGGACGCGACGGCGACGGTCGCGGCGTTGGACTTCTCTTCATACGCGGGACGACTCGTCGCGAACCAGAGCGTGTCGATGCCGGTTGCACCGTTCAGGGCGCGGCGCGTCGCCTCGACCGCCAGGGTCGTGGTGTCCTCGTCGTACGAGGCGACGGGGCGAGTGCCCTTCGCGCGGATACCGAGCACACGCGCGGCATCCGCCAGGTCGAGCCGCGGCGCGGGCACATAGGCACTGTAGGTCTCGATGCCGACCACGGCACGTCCTTTCGCCGGCTGACAGTTTAAATCAAGCACTTGCTTTGCTAGTGTACGAAGTCAGTCACCGCCGACGCAACCGACGTCGGAACGGGTCGGCCGAAGGAGGACGATGACGAGCGTGAGCGAGGCGCAGTTCCGAGAAGAGGTCGCCGCGGCGCTCGATGCGTTCGCCGAGCGCCGGACGTCCGACACCGCGTCGGGGCCAGGCGATGATCGCGTGTCGGTCGTCGCGGAGCGATCCGAGGGCGAAGCCGAAGAACTGGCCGAGCTGCGCCGCTACCGTGCGCATCTCGCCGAGCGCGGCCTCGCGTGGGTCGACGGCCCGACCGAGTACGGCGGACGCGAGCTGCCCTCGTCGTTCGGGGCCCTGCTGCGCGACATCGAGAGCGAGTACGTGCTGCCCGACGACGGGTACCTGCGCTTCAGCGTCTCGACGCTGTCCCCCACCCTGCTCGCGCACGGCACCGACGCCCAGCGCGACGACCTGCTCCCCCGCCTGCGCACGGCGGACGTCATCGCGTGCCAGCTCTACAGTGAGCCGGGCGCGGGTTCCGACCTCGCGGGCCTGTCGACGCGCGCGGAGCGCTCGGGCGACGGCTGGCTCCTCTCGGGCCAGAAGGTATGGAGCTCGGGCGCCCACTTCAGCGACCTGGGCCTGTGCATCGCACGGACCGACCCGACGACGTCGAAGCACGCGGGCCTCACGACCTTCCTCGTGGACATGCGCGCACCGGGCGTCGAGATCCGCCCCATCCGCCAGCTGACGGGAGGCGCGTCGTTCGACGAAGTGTTCCTGACCGACGTGTTCGTGCCCGACACGGCGCGCGTGGGCGAGGTCAACGGCGGGTGGTCGGTCGTCGTGACGTCGCTGCTCAACGAGCGCTCGGCGATCGGCCGCGAGGTGGGCGTCGATGCGACGCTCGTCGATCGGCTCGTCGACCTCGCCCGCACGTCGTCGGCACCGCTGGACGAGCGCACACGCGACGCCGTCGCCGACGTCGTCGTCCGCGCGTGGGCCGCTCGGCTCACGACCGAGCGCATGCTCCGGTCAGACGGCACGCCGGGCCCCGAGTTGGCCCTGACGAAGCTCCTCACGACCGACCTGCTCACGCAGATCAGCGACATCTCCGCCGACATCCTCGGCGCGGCGCACGTCGCCGACACCGGCGCGTGGGGCACGTATGCCTGGTCCGAGCTCACGCTCGGACTGCCGGGCCTGCGCGTGGGAGGCGGCACCGACGAGATCCTGAAGAACGCCGTCGGCGAGCGGGTCCTGAACCTTCCGAAGGACGCACGATGAAGATCGACATGGGCATGATCGGCGCGACGGGCGCCGAATGCGGGCCGATCGCGTCGGCCGCGGAGCGTCAGGGATTCGACGCCGTGTGGGCCAGCGAGAGCGTGACCGATTCGTTCCTGCAGTCGCAGGCGGCACTTCTGCAGACTTCCCGGCTCACGGTCGGCACAGCGATCGCCGTCGCGTTCGCCCGCAACCCCATGTCGACGGCGTACGCCGCGTGGGACCTCGCCGCAACGTCGGGGGGCCGCTTCATCCTGGGCCTCGGCAGCCAGATCCAGCCGCACATCGAGCGCCGGTTCTCGATGCCCTGGTCGTCGCCGATCGCGCGCATGCGCGACTACCTGCTCGCCCTCGACGCGATCTTCACGTCGTGGCGCGACGGGTCGAAGCTCGACTACCGCGGCGACATCTACCAGCACACCCTCATGACGCCGGTCTTCACGCCTCCGCATCACGACCACCGCATCCCGCTCATGATCGCGGCGGTCGGCGAGCGCATGACCGCCCTCGGCGCCGAGTTGTGCGACGGTCTGCTGCTCCACGGCATGACGACGACGGCCTATCTCGACGGTGTGACGCTGCCCGCCGTCGAGCGCGGCCTCGCCGCCTCGGGGCGCACGCGCGATGCCCTCGAGCTGTACGTACCGCTCTTCCTCATCATGGGCGACACCGAGGAGCAGATCGCCGAGACCGCGCGCAAGACGCGCGAGCAGATCGCGTTCTACGCGTCGACCCCCGCCTACGCCGCCGTGCTCGAGAGCGTCGGCTACGACGAGCTGCAGCCCGAGCTCCAGCGGCTGTCCCGCGACGGCCGCTGGTCCGTGATGGCCGACCTCATCGACGAGCCGCTCCTCGACGCGATCGCGCTGACGGGAACGCCCGACGAGATGCCCGACCTCTGCCGTGCGCGCTTCGGCGGACGCGTCGACCGGATCTCGTCGTACTACGGCTGGCCCGTCGACGATCCCGACCGACTGCGCGAGATCCTCTCGCGCTTCCACGACGACACTCCGAAGGAGTCCCGATGACGAGGCTCACGCCCGCAGACCTGGTCGCCCGCGCCGAGATCGCGGACACCCTGCACGCCTACAGCCGCGGAGTCGATCGCCGCGACATCGACCTGCTCGCGGACCTCTTCACGACCGATGCGACGTTCGACTACGGGCATGGCAACGTGACGTCGGGCCGCGAGTCGCTGCGCGCGCTCTTCATCGCGGCGACGGGCAAGTACCTCGCGACGAGCCACCACGTGTCGACGATCAACTACCTGCGCCTCGACGATCAGAGGGCCTCGACGATCAGCTATGTCTACGCGTTCCACGACACCGGCGACGTGCACTTCCATATCTGGGGATGCTACGAAGACGAGCTCGTCGACGACGGCGAGCGCTGGCGGATCGCTGCCCGCAAGGTGCGCACGGCGGGCGCGAGCACGGTCGCCTCCGACGCCCTGCCGGAACGATTCGAACGCTACGCACGCGCCGACGTGGGCTGAGCCGTCCCGTCAGAGCGGCAGCTCGTAGACATCGAACGCGTGCTGCGTGTCGCAGTACTCGCGCACCTCGTCGATGAGCCCGTCATCCCGCACTGCGAGGACGAACGCGTACCGGTTCTGATAGCGGCGACCGTTCGCGCGCCGCGTGCCCTCGCCGATCGCCTCGACGCACACGAGGCCGGCGTCTCCTTCGATGAGTCGGTGCGCACGCACGCGCAGGCCGTCGACGTAGCCCGCCGGCAACTGCGAGATCCGCCCACCGCGCTGGGACACGAGCACGCGCCCGACGACGAGCAGGTCCGGGTCGCGGTCGACGGGCCCCTCGACATCGGACCAGCGGCGGTCCCGCCCACCGTCCGCCCACCATGTGGCATCCGGGGCGAAGAGCGTGAAGAAGGCGTCCTGATCGCCCGTTGAGATCGCCTCGAGAAGAGCGAGTGCCGCCCGGCCGGGGGCACCGCGCGGCGTGATCACGGCCGCAGGCGGATGCGCCGCCTCGGACCGCCGGTCGAGGTGGCGGCCGTCGAAGACGTCGGCCGCGTGGCGCGTATCGAGGTACTCGCGCACCGAGCGCACGAGGCCGTCCGCCACCTCGATGACGAAGCAGTACCTGTTGCGGTACGGCCGCTCACCCCGGTAGAGGCCGTCGCCTGCGACCTCGAGAACCGCGAACGGCCCGCTCGCGAACGAGCGGCGCACGATCTGCCGGACGCCGCCGGGAAAGCGCTCGCGCACGCCCGCGAGGCCGTCGCACTTGACCTGCGCGTCCATTTCTCCGTGCAGCGGCCACGGACGGTGCTCACCCGGGTCGACGCCGAAGACACCGCTCGCCCGGTCGAGTCCCGTGTCGACCCACCACGTGGCCCCCGGAGCCATCCACGCGCGCACGCCCTCGGCATCATTGGCGTCGAGCGCGCTCATGAAGGAGAGGGCGACGTCGAGGGTCGCGTGCGTGGAGGAAGTCATCGTTGCCAATCCGTAGAGCAATCGCTTGATTTATCACGAGAAAACCACAGAATTCCGCGGTTCCGCAACCCCCGCGGGCACGCCGGCGCGTTGCGTAGATCAAGCACTTGCTCTACAGTCGGATCACCGCCGACGACGCCGCGAAGGACTGCCGATGATGCCGATGAGCCTCTGCCTGGAAAGGGCTGACCGATGACCACGGGCCGCCTCGCGGGCCGCGTCGCCTACGTGCTCGGCGGCGGCAGTGACGGCCCCGCCCGCCCCGGTGAGGCGATCGCGATCGGCAACGGCCGCGCCATCGCGATGCGCTTGAGCGCCGAAGGGGCGACGGTCGTCGTGGGCGACAAGGTCCTCGAGCGCGCCCAGACGACCGTCGAGCACCTCAATGGTCCGGGCCTCGCCGTCGATGTGGATGCCGCAGACCCGGCCTCCTGCCGAGCGGCGGTCGCCGCCGCGCTCGACCTCACGGGGGCTCTCGACATCGTCGTCTGCAACGTGGGGGTGTCGGGGCGCGAGCCGCTCAAGGTGCAGTCCCTCGAGGACTGGGAGTTCGCCGACGACGTCAACGTGCGCTCGCACTGGATCACGGCGCAGGAAGCGCTGCCCACGATGCTCGAGCAGGAGCGCGGGGCGTTCGTCTTCGTCGGGTCGACCGCGGGCGTGCTGAGCAGCCGCCGTTCACTGTCCTACGAAGCCACGAAGGCGGCACAGCTCGCCGTCATGCGTCACGTCGCGGTGCGCTATGCCGACCGCGGCATCCGCTCCAATGCCGTCGTGCTCGGCAATATCAACTCCGCGCTCGTGCGGCGCGAGTTCGGTGCCGACGGCTCGGACGCGCGCGCCGCCGTCGTGCCGATGCGACGCGAGGGCACGCCGGAAGAGGCCGCGTCGGCCGTGGCCTTCCTCGCGAGCGACGACGCCGGGTACATCACGGGCCAGAGCCTGATCGTCGACGGCGGCGTGAGCGCCGCGTGGCCGATCCCGCCGCGGTGACGTGAGACGTAAGACGAAGGAGTCAGCGTGAACAGTCAAGTCGTCGTGAGCGGCGTCGGAATGCACCCGTTCGGGAAGTTCCTCGATCTGTCGATGAAGGACATGGCCCGCGTCGCTGTCGAGTCCGCCCTTGCGGACGCGCAGATCGGCGTCAAGGACGTGCAGGCGCTGTTCTTCTCGAACGCCCTCGCTGGGCTCATCACGGGTCAGGAATGCATCCGCGGCGAGGTGACGGTGTATCCGCTCGGGCTCGCCGGCATCCCCATCCACAACGTCGAGAACGCGTGCGCGTCGGGCGGGAACGCCCTGCACCTGGCCTGGATGGCCGTCGCCTCGGGCATGTACGACACGGTGCTCGCACTGGGCGTCGAGAAGGCGAACCACGAGGACAAGCAGCGCACGTTCAGCGCATACGCCGCCGGCATGGACGTCGAGCAGGGCTTCGCGACCGGCGACGGCGCAGGGCAGGAGCGCAGCCCCTTCGTCGACCGCCAGGCGAAACTCGCATCGACGCTGTTCGATGACCGAGGCGTCACGATGGAAGGCCTCGCGCGCGTCACGTCGCGCTCGCTCGAAGCTGCACGGCTGAATCCCTTCGCGCACCGCCGCTTCGGCGGCACGCCGGAAGACGTGCTCAACGCGCGCGTCGTCGTCGAGCCGCTCACGGTGCTCATGAGCTCGCCCGTGAGCGACGGCGCCGCCGCTGTCGTCGTGACGAGCCGGCCGGATGTCGTGAAGGCGGCCCGCTCGGTGCCGATACTCGCCTCGCGGATGGCGACGCGGCCCCCGCGTGACGAGCCGGACGCTCCCAACGCCGTCGAGGCGTCGGCGATCGCCGCCTATGAGCAAGCCGGTCTCAGCCCCGAGGACATGGATCTCGCCGAAGTGCACGACGCATCGGTCGCGTATGAACTGATGGCGTGGACCGACACAGGTCTGTGCGCGCCCGGCGACGAGCAGCGTTGGGCGATGGACGGCGTGACAGCAGCGGGGGGCGCGTTGCCCGTCAACCGCTCGGGTGGTCTCGTCGGCCGTGGACACGCCCTCGGCGCCAGTGGTCTCGCGCAGGTGCACGACGTCGTCGCACAGCTGCGCGGCGAGGCCGGCGAACTGCAGCTGGACAAAGCCGACCGTGCCCTCGTGCAGATCGGCGGAGGCGTCGTGGACTGGCTCACGGCCGCCTCAAGCGTGCACATCCTCGGAAAGGGCTGACCGTGGCGGACGACCTCGTCATCGACGCCCACATGCACGTGTGGGACGCATCCTGGCTGCCCGAGGGCCTCCGGCTCGCATGGGCCCGCCAGGGCGCGGGACGCCGGCTCCCCGAGCGCGACCCGCGCGACATCCTCCCTCACGTCGCGACCGGGCAGAGCGATCCCGACGCCGAGCTCACGATCCGCGCGTTCGATCGCGCAGGTGTCGCCGCCGGGCTCGTCCCCGTCGTCGACTGGACGATCGTCGGTGCACCGGTCGGCGAACATCTGCCGATCGCACAGCTCAATGCGCGCTACGAGCAGCTCTGCACCGAACGCGAGGGACGGCTGTTCTTCGCCGCGGGAATCGACCCGCGGCATCCCGAAGCGCGCACCCTCTTCGACGAGGTCGTATCGCATCCGCACTGCCGCGGAGTCAAGCTCTACCCGGCCGCCGGCTGGGATCTCACCGACCCCGCGTTCGACTGGCTCTTCCGGGCGCTCGTCGAACGCGATCTGCCCGCGGTCATTCACTGCAGCCCGCTGGGCGGCGATCCCCTCCAGGTGATCCGCTCACGGCCCGGCGCAGTTGCGGCGGTTCTCGCGAAGCATCCGACCCTGCGCGTCTCGTTCGCTCACGCGGGCATCGAAGCGTGGTGGGCCGAGGCCCTGGATTGCGCGACGGGCTGGCAGCACGCTTACCTCGAGCTGTCGCTCTGGCAGCGAGTCGCGACTCGGGACTACCGTGAGTTCCGGCACCGCGTCAAGCTCATGCGCGACCAGCTCGGCGCGCACCGCCTCGTGTTCGGGTCCGACATCATGCGCGGCACCAAGCATGATCCCGACGGCGCCGAACTCGAGAACTGGATCGCGCAGGTGCGCGATCTCGCGGCACCCTACGAGGGCTCCGCACCCGTTTTGTCCGAGGAGGAACTGGGGTTCTTCCTCGCCGACAACGCCATCCGCCTGTTCGACCTCAAGGAATTCGCATGAGTGCCACTCTCGGTGAGCTCTTCGCCCACGCGGGCCACCGCTTCAACAACAACGTCGCGATCGAATCCTGCGGAAAGCAGAGGACGTTCGGCGAAGTGATCGAGCGCGGCTGGCGGCTCGCGCACGCTCTGCGGGACCGCGGCGTCCCGGCGGGCTCGCACGTCGCCGCCCTGCTCGGCAACCGCGTCGAGTCGCTCGAGGTGTACGTGGGCCTCGCGCTCGGCGGCTATACGGCTGTCCACGTCAACGACCGGCTCACCTCGGCCGAGGTCGACTACGTCCTCTCGGATTCGGGCGCCGTCGCGCTCATCCATACCGACACGGCGTCCGAGATCGCCGCGGGGATCAGCTGCCACGGGCAGCTGCGTGCGTGGCTGTCGACGGGGGCCGCTCCCCCGGACGGCGCGGAATCATTCGACGAGGCTCTCGCGGCAGCATCCGCCGGCCCCCTGCCGATCGCAGCGGAGCCCGAGGATACGGCGCTCATCGGCTACACGAGCGGCACGACCGGGTTCCCCAAGGGGGTGCTCGTGAGCCACCGTGCCGTCGTGAACTGCATCAAGCTCGTGCCGTTCGCCTACCGCCTGCCGCTGCGGGGCCACGCGGCCTTCGCGGGCGGCTGGTCGTTCGTGTCAGGGCTGTGGGGTGTCATCTTCCCGCACTTCTACACGGGTGGGACGGTGTCGTTCATCCCCGGCGCGACCCCCGATGAGCTGGGCAGGCACATCGTCGAGCACGGCTCGACGTTCGCGCTGGGGCTCACGCCGCTCATCCCGGGCCTGCTCGAGGCCATCCGGCTGCACCCCGGCGTGCTCGACACGCTGCAGACCGTGCTGCACTCGGGCGGACCTCTGCCTCCCGAGTATGCCGAGAAGCTCGTCGGCGTCATCGGCGACCGCCTCGTCGAGACGTACGGCATGACCGAGGTCATCGGCCCGATCACGATCACGAACCGCAGCGACTATCGCACGGGCGGGCCGGAGCACATCTTCGAATCGGTCGGTCGGCCCCTGCCGACGTCATCGATGCGCGTCGTCGATGCCGATCGCAACACCCTCGGCCCCGGAGAGATCGGCGAGCTGGTGATCTCGGCGGACACGATGTTCTCGGGCTACCACGACGCGCCCGAGAAGACGGCAGCCGTCCTGTGCGACGGCGAGTACTTCACCGGCGACCTCGGCTACCGCGACGAGAACGATTACTACTACCTCACCGGCCGCGGGCAGGACCTCATCCTCAGCGGCGGGGCGAACGTCTACGCCGCCGAGGTCGAGCGCGTCCTGCTCCTCATGGAGGAGATCATCGACGCGGCCGTCTTCGGGCTCCCGGACGAGAGATGGGGCGAGGCCGTGTCGTGCGCGCTCGTGCTCGCGTCAGGGTCGACCGTGACGGTCGACGACATCCGCACGTTCGCGCGTGGCCAGCTGGCCGGTTACAAGAAGCCGGTGCACATCTTCCTCGTCGAGCAGTTGCCTCGCAACGCCGGCATGAAGGTCATGAAGCACGTCTTGAAGGAACAGCTCGCAGACCGCATCGAACAGACGAAGGTGGACACATGAAACTCGGCATCAGCGAGATCTTCACCGGCACAGGGCCCCGTTCGGGATCCTGGGCGAACGACGCCGCGCAACTGATCGAAGAGATCGGCTACAACTCGGTGTGGCTGCCCGAACACGTCGTGTTCTTCCCCGAGTACACCTCTCAGTACCCGTACGAATCCGGCGGGGCCGAAGAAGTGCACCGGATGCTGGGGGTCATCGACCCGCTCGTGCTGGCTTCGAGCATCGCGGCCGCGACGAAGACCCTGCGCATCGGCACGTACGTCTTCGTCGTGCCGCAGCGCAACCCCATCATCACGGCCCGCCAGGTCGCGAGCGTCGACCAGCTGAGCGACGGCCGCTTCGAGTTCGGCGTGGGCGTCGGATGGTCGGAAGAGGAATACTCGGCCCTCGACGTGCCGTTCAGCCGTCGAGGCGCCCGCATGGACGAGTATCTCGCGGCGATGCGCGCGTTGTGGTCGCCCGAGGAGCTGACCAGCTTCTCCGGTGAGTTCGTCGACTTCCCCCCGCTGTACTGCTTCCCCAAGCCCGCGCAGACCCGCCTGCCGATCATTGTCGGAGGAAACAGCGACGCGTCGCTGCGGCGCATCGTGGAGTTCGGCGACGGGTGGGCCGGCTACAGCCGCACGCCGGAGGATATCGAGATCTTCATCGAGCGGCTGTCGACTCTCATGGACGCCGCGGGTCGGCAGATGTCGGAGCTCTCGCTCAAGGTCGGCCGGCGCAGCAAGGGCAAGACCGAGCAGGACTGGGAGCACGACCGCGCCTACATCGACCAGGTGATGCGGCTCGGCATCGACGAAGTCGTGGTCTCACCCCGCATCGGCGACGAGAACTACGAGAGCGACATGCGGCGCTTCGCCGAGATCGTCGGTCTCTGACGCTTCGTGGCGACCACCTCGAGCATCGAACGGCTCCTCGCTGAGGACGCCATCCGTCGCGCGCTCCTGGAGTACTGCCGCGGCGTCGACCGGGGTGATGCCGCACGGGCGTTGCGGGCCTACCACCCGCACGGCGTCGATCACCACGGCACGTGGGACGGTGTCGCCTCGGCGCACCTGGCTGACGCTCTCGCGCGTCTCGTCGCCCGCACCCGCTCGACCGTGCACCTGCTCGGGCCGTCGACGTTCGACTGGACCGACGCTGAGACGGTCGTCGTCGAGTCCGACGTGCTCGCGCTGCATGAGGTCGTGGACGAGAACGGGCGACGGGTCGAACACCTGCACGGGCGCTATCTTGACGTGTTCACGCTGCGCGGCGGCGACTGGCGCATCAGCGAGCGGACCTTCGTGCACGACATCGATTTCCTCGATGATCGCGGCCTCGACGCCTATCCGCCCGGGATCTTCGTCGGCGGCGTCCGCGGGGAGGGCGATCCAGCGCACCCAGTGCAACGCGCGCGCTGACCGATCCCCCTGCGGGCAGTGCACGAGTGCGGAGCGTCGATCGTGCACTGAGTTCTTCGCAGTATCGAATCTCGCGTGCGCCTTGCCGCCTCCGGCCGGTGAGTGTCAGAAAGAGTGCCGGTGCACGGCGGATGTCGGTGGTGGGTTCGACACTGACGAAGTGACCAACCTCTACACCAAGAATGGTCGACCGCTTCGATGTGTCGGTGACCGCTTGTTTGCGCGATCAGGATCGTGTGTCGGTCGGATCAAAGGCGGCTACGTCTTCGATCCCTCGGGGCGCTACGCGGGCACGATCGTCGGCGACCGCGTCGCCTATCGCTCGACGCACTCCGCGCGGATCGCTGGTCCGTCAACTGCGGCGAACCGCGCAGTCAGCGGCGGTGCCAACCGCGCGGCGTCGGGCATGTGGGGCGATGAGCCGCCATTCCCGGACTGATGCTCCCGTGGCGTCATGATCTCTGCCCCTACAGTGAGTCTCGTGAGAGACCTACCCCTTTCGGCCGGCGGTGATCTAGTGACGCGGCTTGCCCGCGAACGTGATCCCGTCCGGGCGGTTGTCGAGCTGATTTGGAACGCTATCGACGCCGAAGCCGACAACGTGCGCGTCACCCTGACCCGCTCGACGCTTGATGCAATCGAAGAGGTGAGCGTCGCGGACGATGGCCACGGCATCACCTCCGATGAGGTGGAGTCCACCTTCGGGCGTATCGGCGGATCATGGAAGGCGCTGGCGACGCGCTCAAAGAACGACAAGCGTGGCCTGCACGGCAAGCTCGGTGAGGGACGCCTGCGCGCGTTCGCGCTCGGGTCACGGGTGACCTGGGATAGCGCGAGTATCAATGCCACGGGGGAATGGGAGCACGTCGTCATCGAAGGCGCCAAGGAGCGGGAGGAGCCGTTTCGGTGGGAGATCGAGCCTTCGGCCGCGACGGCGACGGGAACCGTGGTCGTGGCCACAAACGAACAGGATCGGGCGCTCAATTCCCTGACGAGCGATACCGCGCTCGCGACGCTGACCTCGCACTTCGCGCCTGTTCTGCTCAACGACGAGCAGCTTTCGATCGCGTTCGAAGGCGCGTTCCTGGATCCCGCGGACGAGATGCTCGACGACACCTCGACGACCGCGGTGCTCGACAGCGACCCGTCCGTCAGCATCTCGATCCGGATCATCGAGTGGCGCACCGGCAAGCATCGGGCTGTCTACTTCGGCGAGGATGCCGAGCGGTTCGTGGTTGAGGCCTCAGGGACCGAGCTGGAGAGTCAGGCCACCTTCTCCGCCTATGTGACCTGGCCCGGCTTCGATGACGACTCGCTGTCGGTCCTCGGTCTCGGCGACATGGCGCCGGACCCGGCTGGCGCCGTCTGGCGCGCCACCAAAACCGCGGTCCGCGACCACTTCGCCGCCCGCCGCCGCTCGCGGCGTCGCGACCAGATCGACGAGTGGAAGTCCAAGGGCATCTACCCATATACGGAAGAGCCCACGACCGAGGCCGACAAGGCCGAACGGGCCGTCTTCGATATTGTCTCCAGCGCCCTCGTGCCGCAGATCCCGAAGCGCAAAGACGGCGCGCAGCTGACACTCAACCTGCTGCGTGACGCCCTCAAGACCGATCCGGAGAACTTGGCACTTCTGGTCAGCGAGTACGTCGCTCTTGGCGAACAGGACCGGCAGGCGCTCACCAAACTCCTTCGGGACACGACACTCGCCGGCGTCATCCGCAGCGCCAACCTCGTGACGAGCCGCAGCAAGTTCCTGGCCGGCCTCGACCACCTGCTGTTCGACCCCTTGGATTCCGGCAAGGTTGGTGAGCGAGACCACCTTCACAAGATCCTGGAGAACGAACTCTGGATCTTCGGCGAGGAATATCACTTCATGAATAGCGAGCGCGGCCTCACCCAGGTGCTGCGCACGCATCTGAAACTCGAAGGTCTCCCGGGCGGCGAGGTCGAACCCGTCAAGCGATGGAACGGCAAGAGCGGCCGCGTCGACCTGCATTTGGCCGCCAAGTCCCAGGAGCACGACCGTATCCGCCACCTCGTCGTTGAACTGAAGGCGCCCGACATCACTGCCGGGCGCACCGAACGCGACCAGGTCGAGGATTACGTCAACGTGGTGCTGTCGAACGCGGCGTTCGCAAGCGAGCGCGCGGTGTGGGACTTCATCTTGGTCGTGACGGACTACGACGAAGTGATCGAGAACTCGTTTAAGAAGAAGGGGCGAGAGATGGGACTCATCTTCGAGCCCAACAAGAAGCCCGGACGCCCGCTCGTGCGCGCGTACGTTCGACGCTGGCGAGACATCATCGACGAGAACAAGCGGCGGTTGGACTTCGTCACCCGGTCGCTGGAGATCGATCCGTCGCTCGCGGAGGGGCTTGCCTTCATCAAGGACGAGTACGCAGAGATGCTGCCGGAGGACCTCGAGGACTCCGACGAAGACTAGCGACGCTTCGTCACGCGCCTGACTATGAACCAGGAGCGCGACGGTGACAACTTTCCGGGGTCTTGGATATCGCAACAATGCCCGTGGATGTCAGACGCCGCTAACCGCCGAGGAAATTCGCGATCATCGCGGCGAGGTCCCCGCGGCCGACTGCGACAGCAACGCAGACCAGCACTACACCCCGAAGCAGGAGGACAGCCAGGAGACGCGACGTGGGTCCCCATCCGGCCTCGACGGCGCCGGAGATAGCAGTCCACATGCCGATCTTGTGGCCCTGAATTGTGCTGGTTGCGGCCTTCGTTCCCATCGGCATGCACCTCCTTCGCGCTGGACTTGATGTTCTCGTTCATCAAGTAATTCACAGTGCGAGGAGTTCTGGAGGTATGCTTGGATGACGCTTTAACCGGCCAGGAACCTACCTTGACACTGAGACATGTTGAGAGGTTTCTGGCCGGTTAAGACGTTCAGACTGATTCGACGTAGGAGATGATGCGCCTGGCCATTTCCGTTGACTTCTCGCGGTCGCCGACAGCGAAAGAGCGTCCGAAGTTTGAATCGAGGTTGGAACGGCTAGCGAGGCCCGGACACAGCGTCGCGATCGATCACGTCTACTCGTCGATGCGCGGTGAGCTGCCTTCCGCCGGTCTCACGCTCCGCACGGGCTTCGCGTTCCGCGACGGGGCCGCCGACCCGATCGCCTCCGACCGCAAGGCTCCGCCCCGCGAGCTGCGCCCCCCGGCGACGCGCCTCATGACGAGCCGCGGGGCGGCGCTTCGGTTTGTGTTGACGTTGCTCGCCCTCGTGCAGACCGCGCGTAGGCCGGGAGTCAAGGCGAGGTTGGTCGAGTTCGGTTTCGAGGTAGGCGGTCACCGGACTGCGCGCGGCTGGGCCGACCTGATCGTCACGGACGCGACCAACAGCAATCGCCATGGTGTCTACCTGACGGCGCGCGACAAGCGAACACGCAGCGTACGGAACGCGCTGATCGCTCTCGCGGAAGCGGGGCTCGTCGATGTTCCAGGCGCGCCGAGCGAGCGAAACCGCTTCGAGAAGTTCGTCCTCCTCGATGAACGCGGCGTCGACGCGGTCGGGGAACCGCAGGAGTACCGCGTGCCATCGAAGGCCGAGTCGACTTTCACCATTCCCAGCGGATTAATCACCAACGGGTGGCTACACCTCCTCGAGGACTCCGAGATCGCCATCCTCCTCATGGTGGCGTGCGCGAGAGACGGGTGGTGGGACCAAGGACTGCTCGTCATGGATCCCCACATCCGACTGCAGAACTACGGCATCCACCGAGACGTCTTCTCTTCAGCGCGCAAGACGCTCGACTGGTTCGGCCTGCTGAGAGTCGAAGAGAGAAATCGACACGATGACGGCCGCGCGGAGAACGGCGAGCAGCTAGCCCACCGGCTCGGGCTCGCTCACGACGGGTTCGACAAGCCTGCCCTGCCGACCGTGATCGACGCGCTGACGCGACAGCTCGCACGGCGGTGACAGCGGCGGATACGCCAACGAACCATCGGCGCGCCGATAGCGTCCGTAGAGCCGTAACATCGACTGTGATCTCAGACCCAGTTCCGCCACCTCCCGACGAGTCGGACGTCGGCCGCTGGACGCAGACTACGCACGAAGTGACCTCCACTCTCCTCGAATACCCGGATCGAGACAGCAACATTTGGTTGCGAAACTTTCCTTCCGGATCCTGCTCGGTCGCATCTTTCGCCATCGCGGCGACCCTTCGCCAGCGCTATGACGAGCTCTGGACCATCGAGTGGTGCTTTACGGGCGAGCACTCTCATACTTGGCTCTCAAAAGACGTAGGGTTGCCATCTCACGTCACCATTGATTCGACTCTGCATCAATTCTCCCATCTCGCAACCACGCCGTTCATAGCGGCTGGGCCGTCTCCGGCCATCTCGGGCCTGTTCGATGGGTACGCGGTCTACGGGGTCCGAGTGGACCGAATCACGGCTGACTGGCATCACGGTCAGACGCGTGAAGTGTACGAGTGGGCGTTCCCGCGGCTCGGACTCTCTTTGGCGGGAGCCGGCTTAGCTTGCCCTAGTTGACGTCGCCTTCACTCCCCGAGAATGTGCATGCCCGGCCCGACGGCTGAGACCGGCGCTGCGGGGTGCGCTGCTCGGTCCTCGCGTGTGGCGTACACCCGTCGGGCGAGTCCGGTAGGGGCCGGGTTCAGGCTAGCCGGATCCGCACAGAGTCGAGACGTCGGTGGATGTATGACAGCGTGGAGAACACGTCGAGAGCGTCCGTCTCACTCACAGGCCATGCCACTCTGGGCGAGTGCGCGGTCGGATTGCGGAACGTCCCAATTACGCCTCGAAGGAGGTTCGCGAACCCGCTGTGCTCACTCGACTCCGACTTGGTCTCCCAATCATTGATTGTCACCAGCGGACGACCCTGAGACGACGAGAAGCAGCCGTCGACCAGTTCGGAACCATCTAGGGTGAGCCCGGTCATTCCACGCAGTCGATCGCACGCCCCCTTCACCGCTTCTGAGACGGCGTGGAATGTTGACTCTCGGATCAACTCTTCCCTGCAGTACACGAGCACTTGGTCATGCACGCCACGACGCTTCGACTCGGCGAGCAACCGACCGGTGAGCGCTGCAACTTCATCGAATGTCGTTGCCTTCCTCGACAACCGCCCGATCCGGCCGTCATCTCGTATGCGAAAGCCGGCCAATGACAATGCCGGATCTACAGCAGCACGCAGCTCTTCAAACCGCTCCTGTCTTCCGAGATAGCGACCGATCGCCATCGTCTCGCTCACAAAACGGATGACGCAGTTGCCGGCGTCGTCCTTGCGCTGCTGGTTGATCAACGCCGTCGCAAGCCGATGGCGCTTAGTCACGTCAGGACCAGGATCCTCAAGTCGCAGCTGTGCCAGCACCCGGCCGATCTCCGACCCCGTGAGTCCGATGCTCGTATCGCCCAGAGCATCGGCGATCGCTATCACCACGCTTTCCGGGAGAGGCGGGAACTTCTCGTTCGACATGCAGCTAGCCTCGCCGATCATTGCCTTCTTTGCTCGCAGCGCGCTGGGAAGTCGGTGCGCTTCGAGGCGCACGGAAACCGGTGATCTATTGGTCCAGCACGCGATCCGACCAGCTTGCGGCAATCTGCGTCTCGATCCGACATGGCGATGTTCGTATGCCCCGCCCGATGAAAGCCCATGCACCGGCACCTGCATCGGGCGCCTACGAGTGAAACTGGAGCCGACGGGACCAGCGGGCGTGACCGCAGCGGGTGCCGTCAGGCCTGCGCAGCCGCCTCGGCGCCCAGCATCCCGACCAGAAGCTCGAACTCCTGCTGGAACGTCTCCATGATCTGCGCACTCGAGGCGTCGTTCAGCGCGTCCCAATTGTCGCGCACTTCTTCGGGGCTCAGCGAGCGCGAGAAGTAGCCGGGCGTCTGGGCGATCACGACGCGCGCGACACGGCCGCCGCCGACGTTGTACGCCTCACCCGTCGTCGTGCACTCGTCGGCGCTCAGCCAGACGACGACCGGGGCGACGAGACTCGGGTCGAGGCGGTCGGCGTACTCGCCGAGCAGGCTCTCGGTCATGCGGGTGCGCGCTCCGGGCTCGATCGCGTTGACCTGGATGCCATGGCGGGCGCCCTCGATCGCGAGCGTCTTGGTGGTGCCCCAGATCGCCGCCTTCGCGGCGCCGTAGTTGGCCTGGCCGAAGTTGCCGAAGAGACCGGCTGCCGACGTCGTGTTGACGATGCGGCCGTGTCCCTGCGCGACCATGACCGGCCACGCGGCCTTGCTCATCCAGACGGTCCCACCGAGATGCACGGCGAGCACGGGGTCCCATTCCTCGGTCGTCATCTTGGCGAACGACTTGTCCCGCAGGATGCCGGCGTTGTTGATGAGGATGTCGAGGCGACCATAGGTCGAGGTCGCGAGCTCGACGATCTTCGTCGCGCCCTCGAGGGTGCTGACGTCGTTCGTGTCGGCGACTGCGGAGCCACCGGCCGCGACGATCTCGTCGACGACCTCCTGAGCGGGGGACGTACCACCGGCGCTGCCGTCGAGTGCGCCCCCGCGATCGTTCACGACGACCGAGGCACCCCGCGAAGCGAGGGCGAGCGCGTGTTCACGCCCGAGACCGCGGGCTGCTCCGGTGACGATCGCCACGCGGCCGTTCAGACTGATGTCGGTCATTGATTCACATTCCTTGTCTCTGCACCGCACGCCGGGCAGGGTTCAGCCGAAGAGCGCCGCCATCACCTCGGTGCTGCCGCGCACCTCGCCGGGTGTGCCGTGCGAGACGATCCGGCCGCGCTGCATGACATACACCTCGTCACTCACCTCGAGCGCGAGCTCGGCATTCTGCTCGACGAGCAGGATTGTCGAGCCGCTTCGGTGCAGCGTCTCGATCGTCTGGAAGAGCAGGTCGACGATCGACGGCGCGAGGCCCATCGACGGCTCATCGAGCAGCAGCACCTGCGGCATCGTCATGAGGGCGCGACCGAAGGCCAGCATCTGCTGCTCGCCACCGCTCAGCGAGGCGGCGAACTGGTTGCGACGCTCGGCCAGACGCGGGAAGAGCTCGAAGACCCGGTCCAGCTCATCCTTGCGTTCGGCGCGCGTACCACGCCCGCTGAACGATGACAGCTCGAGGTTCTCAAGAACCGTCAGCGGCGGAGCGACACGGCGCCCCTCGGCGACGAGCGCGACACCGGAGCGGACGACGCGGTGGCACGGCCATCCTGTGATGTTCTTGCCACCCACCGTCACGGTACCGCCGGACTGCTTGTGCAGCCCCGCGATCGTGTTGAGCGTCGTTGTCTTGCCGGCGCCGTTCGAGCCGATCAGAGCGACGAGTGTGCCCTGAGCGACCTCGATGTCGACCTCACGAACCGCCGGAATCGCGCCGTACCCGGCGGAGAGTCGCGATACGCGCAGCATCGGATCGTTTGCCAAAGTAGGCCTCCTTCACATCGTCCTGTTCCAGGCACCAGGTCGGTGCCCCCTCGGCGAGCAGCACGCCAGAGTTCATGACCGAGACCGACTCGCAGAACTCTTCGACCAGACGCATGTTGTGCTCGATCAGGATGAGGGTGTGGCCGAGTTCTTTGAGCCGGACCAGCAGCTGGCCCACCTGCTCGGACTCGGCGTCGTTCATTCCGGCGGTCGGCTCGTCGAGGAGCAGGATCCGCGGGTTCGTCGCGAGGGCGCGGGCGATCTCGACGCGGCGCTGATCGCCGTAGGAGAGCGTTTCGGCGAGCGTCGAGTGGGGAGCCGTGCAGCCGACCATGTCGAGCAGTTCGGCGGCGCGCTCGCGGACCGCCTTGCGCTCTCGACGCTCGGCGGGGCTCATCAGGATCGCGCCGGCGATCGTCGAGGAACGCTGCATGTAGGCGCCCGCGATGACCGTCTCGATGACGCTCAGACCCGGGAAGAGCCGGATGTTCTGGTAAGTGCGCGCGACGCCGAGCCGCGCGATGTTGAACGGCTGCATGTGGGTGACATCCTCGCCGAAGACCCGCACGTGGCCCGCATCGGCGCGGACGAAGCCGCTGATCATGTTGAGCACCGTCGTCTTGCCGGCGCCGTTGGGACCGAGGATGCCGTGCACGCGCTGCTTCGGCACCTTGATCGTGACGTCGGCGACGGCTTTGAGGCCACCGAAGGTCTTCGTCAGGTCGACGATGTCGACGGCGAGCTCTTCGCTCGACGCGACCGGATTCTGCGGATCGGTCATGACGTCGCCCCTGCCGTGATCTGCTCCTGCGAGTTCGACTCTGCGGACCCGGCGCCGGTTTTCTTGGCCCTGCGACTGTCCCAGCGCGCTCGGAGCAGCCGCATCCGTCGCATGTCGACCAGCCCGCGGGGCAGGTAGATGATGATGACGACGAGCAGGACACCCGTCACGACCCGGTCGAAATCACCCATCGGTCCACGCAGGATCTCGGGCAGGATCGTGAAGACGATCGCGCCGACGATCGGACCGAGCCAGTAGAACGCACCGCCGAGGACGACAGCGGCGAGGCTCACGAAGCCGAGGTGCGTATAGAACGTGTCCGGGCCGATGTACTGCAGGAAGCTCGCTTGCAGTACTCCCGCCGCCCCGCCGAGGGCGCCCGAGATGACCATGCCGATGAACTGCACGCGGCGCGGCGAGATGCCGAGCGTCTCGGCGACCGCGGGATCTTCGCGCACGGCGTCGGCGGCGAGACCGAATCGCGAGGCGCCGAGGCGCCACATGATGAAGCCGGCGACGACGAGGACGCCGATGAGCCAAAGCCACGAGCCCAGCTCACCAGGTACGCGGGTTCCTGTCGCGCCGCCCGTGAGCTCGGGCACGTTGAGGATGATGACACGGCCGATCAGCACCATCGCGATCGTCGCCATCGCCAGGTAGTGGCTGTCGAGCCGGATGAGTAGGAGCGCTGTGATCGCACCGACGATCGCGCCGACGACGATGCACAAGACGAATCCCACGACGGCGGGAAGACCCAGAGAGCCGACGAGATAGGCGAACGTGAAGGCTGTGAACGCGCCGAAGAACACCGGAGCGAGGCTCAGGACACCGGTCCATAGCGAGGCGTAGATGGCGAGGGCGAAGAGTGCGCTGACCCCCGCGAACTGCAGGGTGGTCAACCAGGCTGTAATACTCACAAGTCGGGCTCCCAGTCAGGCTCGGACGAATTGACGTTCGCGGAAGATGCCACGCGGCCACGCGACGAGCACCAGCAGTAGGACGCCGAAGGTGATGGCGTCGCGGAATCCGGACGAAATGTACTGCGCGCTCATGACCTCGAGGACGCCGATCGCGAGGCCGGCGATCGCGGCGCCGCGGATGTCACCCCAGCCGCCCACGACGACGGCAGCGAAGCCCTTCAGCAGCAGCGCTTCGCCGAGGCTGAACGACACGTTGTTGTCGGAGAGTGCGGCGAGGACGCCCGCGAGACCCGCGATCGCGCCGGCGAGGAAGGCGACCGCGATGAGCGTGTTGCGCGAGTTGACGCCGACGATCGTCGCCGACGGGGTGTCGGCCGAGACAGCGCGCACGGCGGCGCCGAAGCGCGTGCGCGTCAGAAGGACGTGGACGCCGGTGACGACGATGACGAGCGCGATGACGCTGTACAGCTGGGCCGGGAGGATCACGAAGCCGCCGATGCGGAACGCCTCGGTCTGCACCGAGCCAGCGGGGTAGCTCGTCGCCGACGGGCCGGCGAATGCCTCGGCGACGGCGAGGAGGACGATCCAAATGCCGATGCTCGCGATGATGGGGGCGAACGTACCCGCTCTGCGCTTGCGCAGCGGCTCGAAGGCCAGAACGTCGGATGCCACGCCGAGAGCGCCGGCGAAGAGGACGCCCACGAGCAGTGCGACCCAGAAGTTCACGCCGACTTCGGCGACGAGCCAGTACGAAGACAGGGCGCCCCACGTCGCGAACGTTCCGTGCGCGACGTTCAGGATGCCCATGCGTGCCAGGATCAGAGAGAAGCCGATGGCGAAGATGGCGTAGATCGAGCCGAGCGCCAGGCCATTCATCAGCTGCTGAATCAGGAGTTGCACGAAGGCCCTCTTTCGTGTGCGCCGTTTCGGGTCATGTCTGAATCAAGCGCTCGCTTGACTTCGATGTCAACGAGCCCAGTGTATGTCACTCCGCCCCTGGACTGTCAAGCGATCGGACCGTCTTTATCAAGCGCTTGCTCGACACGCCTGCGATCGGACAGTAGCCTTCTGGGCAGGGAGTATCAATGGACCTGCAGTTGAACGATTCGATCGCGCTGGTGACGGGAGCGAGCGCGGGCATCGGCCGTGCGACAGCGACCCTCCTCGCCACCGAGGGCGCGCACCTCGCTCTATGCGCGCGGCGCGGCGAAGCCTTGCGCGAACTCGCTGACGAGATCGAGCGGTCCGGAGGTCACCGCCCTCTCGTCGTCGAGGCTGATCTCGTCGAGCCTGATTCGGCCGCCGAGGTCGCGACCGAGGTGCGCGAACATTTCGGCCGGCTTGACGCACTGGTCAACGTAGCCGGCGCCGCAGAACAGCCCGGCACCGTGCTCACGGAAGAGATCTGGCAGCGCCAGTTCGAACTGAACTTCCATTCGAAGCGACGCCTCACCGAAGCCGTCCTACCGATGCTGCGCACGAGCGGCCGCGGTCGCGTTGTGAACTTCGTCGGTTTGCTCGAGCCACTCGTGATCTCAGCTGCGCAGGCAGCCGTCGCCGCCTGCATCCTGTGGTCCAAAGCACTCTCTCGCGACGTGGCGGCCGATGGTGTGACCGTCAACTGCATCGCCCCAGGACGCATCGACAGCGAACAGCTACGGCGTGCGATGCCCGAAGGCGAGGCAAAGCAGGACTTCATCCGCCGCCGCATTCCCGCCGGGCGCTTCGGCACTCCCGAGGAGGCGGCGGCGCTCGTCGCGTTCCTCACATCAGGCGCCGCCGCATACATCACTGGTGACATGTTCAGCGTGGATGGCGGCATGCACTGGTCGATCTGACACTGTCATGCTCGGCGCCGCGAGCACAGCTACCCTGGCCGCATGGCTCAGGCCGCGACACCGCCGCTGTTCACCGTGGGACATTCCGATCTGTCCTCCGACGAGTTCATCGGGGTGCTCGAGGGTGCCGGTGTGGAACTGCTCGTCGACATCCGCCGATTGCCCGGATCACGGGCGCATCCGCACTTCGACCAGGACCCACTGACGAAGCGACTCGAAACGGCGAGCATCGGCTACGACTGGGCCAAGGCGCTCACGGGCCGGCGATCGGCCTCGAAGGACGTGCCGCGCGAGGTCAATGCGTTCTGGCAGAACCGCAGCTTCCACAACTACGCCGATTGGGCTCTCACAGACGAATTCCACGACGCGCTCGAGCAGCTGCGCGCCTGGTCCCTCGAGCGACCCACCGCGATCATGTGCTCCGAGGCGGTGTGGTGGCGCTGCCACCGCCGCATCGTCGCCGATCATGTGCTCGCCGCCGGCGATGAGGTACGGCACATCATCGGCGCGAAGATCACGCCGGCGACTCTGACGGCCGGAGCCGTGATCGACTCGAACGGCCGCGTCACCTACCCGGGCTGACCGTGAGGCTCGGCATCGAGCACAGGATGCTGCCGAGCCTCACGACCCCGAGACGTTCTACGCCTCCCAGCGCCGAATCAGCGCCGCGAGCGCCTGCCCGCCGCCGATGCACATCGTGACGACGGCGTACTCCAGGTCGCGGCGGTGCAGATCGAGCGCCGCGCGCACCGTGAGGATCGCGCCGGTCGCACCCACGGGGTGCCCGAGCGCGATCGCGCCGCCATATGGATTCACCCGAGACGCATCCAGACCGCCGTCGCGGATCACCGCGACCGCCTGCGACGCGAACGCCTCGTTCAGCTCGAACACGTCGACATCCGAAGGCGACAGGCCCGTCTGCTCCCACAGCCGCTGAAGCGCGAACACGGGTGCGTAGCCCATCAGCTCGGGCTCGTTCCCGGCCGTGACGACCGCCTCGATCGTCGCGAGACCCGACAGGCCCCGGGCGCGGATGTCCGACGAACGCATCAGCACCGTCGCCGCCGCGCCGTCATTGATGCCCGACGCGTTGCCGGCCGTGACCGACCCGCCCTCCTGGAACACGGGCTTGAGCCCCGCGAGCGTCTCGAGAGTCGTCTCCGGACGCGGGTGCTCATCGGTCGAGACCTCGACCGGCCGCCGGCCCCCGGATGACACGGCGACGATCTCTTCCGCGAAGGCCGCGCGCGCAGCATCCGTCGATGCCCGTCGCTGGGATTCGAGCGCGAACTCGTCCTGCTCGGCCCGCGAGATGCCGTACTTGTCGGCGACGTTCTCGGCCGTGACGCCCATGTGCTTCTTGCTGAACGGGTCGGTCAGGATCGCGATCGTGCCGTCGAGCAGCTTGCGGTCGCCCAAACGCGTGTTGCCGCGGGCGTTGAAGTCGAGGAACGGCGTCCGCGACATCGACTCGTCGCCACCGGCGACGACGACGTCGACCCCGCCCCACAACAGCTCCTGCGCGCCCGACCAGATCGCCTGCAGGCCCGAGCCGCACAGCCGGTTGACGTTGAAGGCCGGCACCCGAGACGACAGCCCCGCCGCGAGCGCGACCCGGCGCGCGTTGTACGCGTCGGGCCCCACCTGCGAGATGTTGCCCATCACGACCTCGCCGACCTCGGACCCGTCGACGCCGGAGCGCGTCAGCGCCTCGGTGACAGCGGCCGCACCGAGCTCGTACGCGTCGACGTCCTTCAGCGCACCGCCGAACGACCCGACGGGCGTTCGCGCGCCGCCGAGGATGACGACCTTGTCGCGCGTCATCCCGCGGACTCCTCGGCACGCTCGGCGGCAGCGAGCATCGCGGCATCCGGAACGTAGCCCTCGATGTGACGCTCCTCCGGGCCGTTGTACTCCGACAGCGGCCGGATGAGCGCGTTGGAGGCGAGCTGCTCGAGGACGTGCGCCGTCCACCCCGTGACGCGCGCCGCGACGAACAGCGGCGTGAAGGTCAGCGTGTCGAAGCCCATCAGGTTGTAGGCCGGCCCCGACGGGTAGTCGAGGTTGGGGTAGATGCCCTTGCGCGAGACGAACTCGGATTCGAGCTCGTCGTAGAGCGCCTCGACGTCGGGGCGGTCATAGTGCTCGACGAGCGTGTCTAGCGCCGCCTTCATCGTCGGCACGCGCGAGTCGCCGCGCTTGTAGACGCGGTGCCCGAAGCCCATGATCTTGCGCTTCTCGGCGAGTGCCGCATCGAGCCACGCGCCGACGTTGCCGGCCTCGCCGATCTCGTCGAAGATGTGCAGCACGGCCTCGTTCGCCCCGCCGTGCAGCGGTCCCTTGAGCGCGCCGATCGCACCGACGACGGCCGAATAGAGGTCGGACAGCGTCGAGGCGATGACGCGGCTCGTGAACGTCGAGGCGTTGAACGAGTGCTCGGCATACAGGATCATCGAGCGGTTGAACGCGTCGATCACGACGTCGTCGACGTCTTCGCCGAACGTCATCCACAGGAAGTTGGCGGCGTAGTCCAGGTCATCGCGCGGCGGCACCGGCTCCTGCCCGCGCCGGCGGCGCTGACCGTAGGCCACGATGGCGGGAAGAGCAGCGAACAGACGGATGCTGCGGGCCAGGTTCTCGTCGGGATTGCCCGACGCGTCCAGCACCGATCCCGTGCCGGCGAGGTCGCGCGCACCGATCAGCGAGACCGCCGTGCGCAGCTCGTCCATGGGGTGGGCATCCAGCGGCACGCGGTCGATGACGGCACGCACGTCGGGGTGCAGCGCCCGGTACTCGCGCTCGACGGCCCGCAGCTGTGCCAGCTCGACGTCGGACGGCAGTTCGCCGTGCCACAGCAGGTACGCGACCGCCTCGAAGGGCTGTGTCGCGGCGAGCTCCTGGACGGGGTACCCGCGGTACAGCAGGGAGTTCGTCTCGGGGTTGACCTTCGAGACCGCCGTGTAGTCGACGACGACTCCGGCAAGGCCCTTCTTGATGTCGGTCATTTCAGTCCTTACTGATCTGGAAGTTGAAGACGTTCGTGTCGAAATGGTTGTACTGCTCGTAGTCGATCAGCTCGTAGAGGTCGGCGCGGTGCTGCATCTCGCCGAGCTTCGACGTGAGATGCCCCTCGTCCGTGAGCGTATCGAGAGCACGGGATGCCGCACCCATGGCGATGCGCAGGAGTGACACGGGCCAGATCACGATGTTCACCCCGACATCGCGCAGCTGGTCGACCGAGAACAGGTCGCTCTTGCCGAACTCCGTCATGTTCGCGAGGATCGGCACGTCGACGGCGCCGCGGATCGCCGCGAACTCCTCGAGCGAGCGCATCGCCTCGGGGAAGATCGCATCGGCCCCCGCGTCGACGAGCGCCTTCGCGCGGTCGATCGCGGCATCCACCCCGTCGACCGCGGCGATGTCGGTGCGCGCCATGATGAGGAAGTTCGGGTCGCGCCGCGCGTCGGCGGCGGCGCGGATGCGCTTGATCGCGGTGTCCTCGTCGACGACGGACTTGCCGTCGAGGTGGCCGCACCGCTTGGGGTTGATCTGGTCTTCGATGTGCGTGCCCGCCAAGCCCGCGTCTTCGAGCGTCTGGATCGTGCGCGCGACGTTCATCGGCTCGCCGAAGCCCGTGTCGGCGTCGATGATCGCCGGCAGGTCCGTCATGCGCGCGATCTGCTGTCCGCGCGCGGCGACCTCGGTGAGCGTCGTCAGGCCGATGTCGGGCAGGCCGAGGTCGGCCGAGAGCACGGCGCCCGAGATGTAGACGCCCTCGAAGCCCTTGCGCTCGATGAGCCGGGCGCTGAGCGGGTTGAACGCGCCGGGGAACCGCAGCAGCTCCCCCGTCGCGAGCCGCTCGCGGAACGCCCGCCGCTTCTCGGCGGCGTTCACGGTCGAGTACAGCATCAGCGCCCCCCTCCCGCCCGTTGACTTGCGCCCAATGCCGACGACACGCCGCGCGCGCCGGGCACAAAGCGCAAGTCGGCGACCCGGGGGGCCCACCTGCGCGCGACCAGACCAGAACGTCGACTTGCGCCCAATGCCGACGACACGCCGCGCGCGTCGCGCACAAGGCGCAAGTCAACAGACGGGGCGCGGTGCGCGGCGCGCGAGCTGGCGGGCGAGCCGGCGAGCGGGAGGACGCGCATCAGAAGAGGCCCTTGGGAGCGGGCGCCGAAGCCAGGATGCCGGGCTTCGCGACGATCGTGAGCTGCTGCACCTCGGCCGGCGTCAGCTCGGGCAGGCGCTCGGCGAGGTCGAGGAAGCGCTCGATCTCGGCCGCGTCGAGCACGGGCTCGGCGAGGATCCGGAACTTGCGCACGTAGTCGGCACGGGCGAACGGCCGGGCGCCGAGCGGGTGCGCGTCGGCGACGGCGATCTCGTCCTCAATCACGGTGCCGTCGGTCAGGGTGATGACGACGCGGCCGCCGAAGGCCTTCTCGTTCGGGTCGTCCGAGTGGTAGCGGCGCGTCCACTCGGCGTCCTCGGCCGTCGTGACCTTGTGCCACAGCGCCACGGTGTCCTCGCGGCCCGCGCGCTCGGGAGCGTACGAGTCGACGTGGTGCCAGCCGCCGTCCTGCAGTGCGACGGCGAAGATGTACGGGATCGAGTGGTCGAGCGTCTCGCGCGACGCCGTCGGGTCGTACTTCTGCGGGTCGTTCGCGCCCGAGCCGATGACGTAGTGCGTGTGGTGCGACGTGTGCAGCACGATCGACTCGACGTTCGCCGGGTCGGTCGCCTCGGGGTGCGCGCCGTTCAGCTTGCGCGCGAGGTCGATCCACGCCTGCGCCTGGTACTCGGCCGAGTGCTCCTTCGTGTACGAATCGAGGATGCCGCGCTTGGCCTCGCCCGCAGCGGGCAGCGGCACGTCGTACGACGCGTCGGGTCCGTCGAGCATCCACGCGACGACACCGTCTTCGCCTTCGTAGATGGGCGACGGCGAGGTCTCGCCGCGCATCGCGCGGTCGACCGCCTCGACGGCGAGCTTGCCGGCGAACGCGGGGGCGTGGGCCTTCCACGTCGAGATCTCGCCCTTGCGCGACTGGCGGGTCGCCGTCGTCGTGTGGAGGGCCTGGCCGACGGCCTGGTAGATCGTCTCGACGTCGAGGCCGAGGAGCGTGCCGATGCCGGCGGCGGCCGACGGGCCGAGGTGGGCGACATGGTCGATCTTGTGCTTGTGCAGGCAGATGGCACGCACGAGGTCGATCTGGATCTCGTAGCCGGTCGCGAGGCCGCGCACGAGAGCGGCGCCGTCGGAGCCGACGTGCTGGGCGACGGCGACGATCGGCGGGATGTTGTCGCCGGGGTGCGAGTAGTCGGCCGCGAGGAAGGTGTCGTGGTAGTCGAGTTCGCGCACGGCCACACCGTTGGCCCACGCCGCCCACTCGGGCGACGTGCGACGCTCGAGCGAGCAGCCGAAGATGGTCGCCCCGTCGCCCGAGACCGACACGGCGTGGTCGAGCGCCTGCTGGCGGGCCGCGCTCACGGGGCGGCGCGTGAGCGACGCGGCGGCGACCGCGGCGTTGTCGATGACGCGGTTGATGATCATGTCGACGACGTCGGCGTCGACCTCGACGGGGTCGGTGGCGACCTCGGCGATGTGCCAGGCCAGCTGGTCTTCGCGCGCGAGGTTCTCTTCGCTGCGGTGGACGCGGAGGTGGTGGGTGACGGTCATGATGTGCCTTTCGGGAACGCGATGCTCAGGCCGATTCGGCGACCGCGATGACGGGTATCCCCGCGGTCGTCGTGCCGATCGAGGCATCGAGGATGGTCGCGAGCGCATTGTGCAGGTGCACGTGCGTCGCATGCGCAGCGAGTTCGGCGTCGCCCGACGCGATGGCCGAGGCGATCAGGCGGTGCTCTTCGACGGATGCCGCGAGCCTCGCCGGGTTGTCCCGCGCAAGCCGTCGGACGCGCACGAGGTGGGTGCGGATCGTCCGGAGCGCGGAGGTCAGATAGTCGTTGGCGACCGAGGCGTCCAGCGTCTCGTCGAAACGGCGGATGAGCGCGTAATACGCGTCGCGGCCGTCCTCTGCGCGCAGGCTCGCGTGCGAGAACTCATCGGCGAGGGCGGCGAAGGCGGCGGCATCCCCCCGTCTCGCGGCGAGACGGGCGGCGGTCTCTTCCAGCGCGCGGCGGACCTCGAAGAGTTCGAGGATGTCGTCGGCGTCGATGTCGGTCACGACCGTGACGCGGGGCGACTGCTGCGCGACGAGCCCGTCGGCGGCGAGGCGCCCCAGCGCTTCGCGCAGCGGCGTGCGGCTGACACCGAGACGTGCAGCCTGATCGACCTCGCCGAGCACGGTGCCGGGGGCGAGCACGCCCGACTGGATCTCGTCGAGAAGGGTTGCGTACGCGCGGTCACTGGCTCGCATCGTCGCCCCCTTTCCTTCCGCCAGTGTATACAAACGGCACCCGGAAGACCAGTTGAGCCCCTCGCGCCGCGCAGAGCGTATACAAAAGCTCAGGATGCCGCGGCGCCGGCGGCCGCGTGGCGGGGGCGCACGAAGAGGTTCACCGCCGCGACACCCACTCCGCACACCGCGAGGAGGATCCACAGTTCCGAGCCGCTGCGCTCGAAGTGCGGTGCGAGGTCTCCCGCAGCCGAGCCCAGCACGATGCCCACGAGGGCGATGCCCAGCAGCTGTCCGAACTGCTTTCCCGTCGAGAAGAGGGCCGACGCGAGCCCCGCCTCGGCCTCGGGGAGGGCCGACAGTGCCGAGACGCTCAACGGATCGCCCAGCAGGCCGTAGCCCGCGCCGAACGCAACCGACGCCGCGATGAGCGTCGGAAGCGACCCCGAGCCCAGGGCGATGCCGAGCGCGCCGAGCGCGAGCAGGCACCCGGCCAGCACGAGGTCGAAGCGGCTGCGCCCTCGATCGACGATCCACCCCGACACGATCGCGGCGATGAGCGCGGCGCCGGCCAGCGGCAGCATCGTGAACGCCGCGTCGACCGGCGACAGCCCGCGCACGGACTGCAGGTACAGCGGCAGCGCGAAGAACATCGCCCCCGCCGTGGCGAAGCCGAGGAGCGCGCTGGCCGATGCCGCCACGAAGGGCACGTTGGCGAAGAGGGCGGGCGGGATGATCGGGTTCGCGGCACGTCGCACGTGCAGCACGAGCGCCACGAGGGCGATCATCGCGACAGCGCCCGCGCCGACGACGATCGCGCTCCCCCACCCCTGCCGCGGACCCTCGATGAGCGCGACCGACACGGCGACGAGGAGCGTCGAGACGAGCACCTGTCCGACGACGTCGAAGCGACCCGGGGCGGTCGCGCGCGACTCGGCGAGCGTCGTGACGATGAGCACGGCCGCGACGGCGCACAGTCCGACCGACAGCCAGAAGACGGCACGCCAGCCCGCCGCGCCGACGATGACGCCGCCGAGCGCGGGACCGGCGACGAGGGCGACCGTGCCGACGCCGGCCCACCACGCGACGGCGGCGCCCCGCGCCTTGCGGTCGGTGTAGATCCCCGACGCCGCGGCCAGTCCCGCCGCCGACAGCGCCGCCGCTCCGACCGCCTGCACGACGCGCCCCGCGATGAGCATCAGGGCGTCGCCGCTCAGTGCGCACAGGATCGACCCCGCCGCGAGAACGGCGGCTCCCGCGAGCAGCGTCCGCCGGCGGCCCACCCGATCCGACAGCGATCCGAGTGCCGTGAGCAGCCCGGCGAGCGTCACGATGTAGGCGCTCACAACCCACTGCAGCGTCGTGAGTCCGACCGAGAAGTCGTGCTGGATGGCCGGCAGTGCACTGTTGACGATGGAGCCGTTGAGGTTCAGGACGAACTGCACGAGGCAGCATCCGATCAGCGCGATTCGGGAACGCGTCGCGGATGCCGGCATGTCGGCCGCCTCTCTGTCTCGTCGGCGTTCAGCCTAGAGCCCGCGTGCCGGAGGCGCCGCGAGGGCCGGGTAGCCTTGCCCGAGTGACCGACGCATCCCGCTACATCGTGGCCACCGACGGCGCCTGCAAGGGCAACCCCGGCCCCGCCGGCTGGGCGTGGGTCGGCGAGGACGGCCACTGGGCCGCCGGCTCGTTGCCGGTCGGCACGAACAACATCGGCGAGCTCTTGGGCCTGCTCAAGGCCATCGAGGATCATCGCGACGTCGCGAACCTCGTCGTGCAGGCCGACTCCCGCTACGCGATCGACACCTACTCGACCTGGATGGACGGGCACCGTCGCCGCGGCTGGAAGACGTCTAGCGGGGCTCCGACGAAGAACGTCGACCTGCTCGAGCGGCTCATCGTGGCGCGTGATGCGCGCCGCACGGCGGGCCTGCCCGACGTCGTCCTCGAGCACGTGCGCGGCCACTCCGGTCACGTGCTCAACGCGTGGGCCGACGAGCGCGCCGTGCGCGCGTCGGAGCACGCGGCGAAGGGCGTCACGAGCGAGTGGTCCTCGCTCGGCGCGCAGGAGCGCATCGACGTCTCGGCGGCGCCGAAGAACGGCCGCTGAGCCGCTACTTCAGGAGGGCGTCGAGCTCGTCGTCGAGCTGCTCGGCGGTCGCGCCGCCGGGCCACATGCGCACGATGCCGCCCGTCGAGTCGAGCACGGCCGTCACGGGCGGCTCGACGACGGCGTAGCGGTGGAAGAGCTGACCGTCCGCGTCCATGACGACGGGGACGTCGTCGGCATTGTCGCGCAGGAACTGCTGCAGCGCCTCGTCGTCCTTGTCGGACGACACGAAGACGACGTGCACGTCATCGCCGAGATCCGCGGCCGTCTCGGTGAGCAGCTCCGCCTGGCCGACGCACTGCGTGCACCAGCTCGCCATGAACTGCACGAGGGTGACTCGGCCCGTGAACAGGTCGGCGGAGTCGATTTCGGTGCCGTCGGCGAGGGCGGCCGTGAACGACGGTGCGGGAACCGCCTCGGGGGCCGTCGCCTGCGACGAGCCGGTGCCCGCCGGGAGCGCGTCGGCGCCGCCGAGCGTCGAGGTCGAGGTGCAGCCCGTCAGGGCGAGCGCGAGCGCCGCCCCGGCGGCGAGGAATGTCAGTCGCCGCTTCATGGCGTGCCCTTCGTGGCGGGTTCGGGAATGAGGATCGTGGGGATGCCCTCGGCCTCGGGGCGGTAGGTGAACGAGCCGTGTGCCTTGTCGCCGATCACGACATCGTAGGTCTCATCGCCGGCCAGATCGCCCGCATCGAGCGTGAAGACGCAGATCGTGGGGATGCGGGGAGTCTGCTCGAAGTCGATGTCGCTCGCCTCGCTCGCAGTGCCGGGCGCGAGCGTGGCTCGGAACGCCTCGTTGCCCGCGGCATCCGTCAGCACGACCTCTGCACCCGCGTGGATGTGCCGGTAGGGGGCCGTTCCGGCGCAATCGTCGCCGACGGCCCGCAGCGAGCCGTCGCCGACGGCGACCTGCAGCGGCCGGTCAGGGTCGCCGGAGCCGCCGGAGCATGCTGCCAGCAGCGGGAGCACCATGAGCGCCCCCACGATCGCGGCCGTCGTTCGCCTCATCACCATCGTTCCTTCGTGCCTCGGTCCTTCAGGATGTCATCGGATCCACGCGGAGAGGCCGCACCCGCGGGCACGGCCTCTCGCGTGAAACGGTTTACTCGAAGAGCGACAGCGTCATCACCGAGGTGTAGCTGCCGGTGGCGGCAGCAGACGCGGCGACCTTGAGGGTCAGGTCGGCGGTGGCCGACCATGCGCCCTGGTCGTAGGTCTCGCCCTGGTCGGTGTTGACGTAGAGCAGTTCGGCGTCGACGAGTCCCACGTCACCGTCGAGCACGCCATCGACGTCCCCACCGGGCTGGACGACACCATCGGTGTCACCGGTGACCTGAGGCGACCAGCCGAGGTGCTCCGAGCCGATCGTGTTCGTGCCGGAGGTGAACGCGCTGGCGGTGCCGAGCACGAACCACTCGGCGTCGGGCACGACGGCGCGGGTGTCGGTGACGGTCACGGTGGGCAGGGTGCCGGTGAACTCGCGGACCAGCGGGTCGCCCGAATCCTGCTCGGTGAGCGAGGTCTCGTTCGCGGCGACGCTCATGGCGAGCACGCCCGAGGGGTAGCGGTCGGTGACCTCGACGTTGATGTTCACCGAGCCGTCATCGACGACCTCGTCAGCGGTGGCCACAGCAGCACCGGCCGAAGCCAGCAGCAGCGTGCCGAAAGCCATCGCGCCCACACGGGTGGCAGTCATCTTCTTCATTGCGGATTGTTTCCTCTTCTTTGAGCGGAATTCCGACCCTCGGGTGAGGGCCGGCTTCTTCGGATAGAGATCTGTTCCCGCGTTCGGCTATCGCGCCGAGCGCGGGTACCGCTCCGGGGTGGGGTGCGATCGCACCCCACCCCGAAGACGGCTAGCGGGTTATCAGCCCGCCGGGTACGCGGCGTACGGAGCCGTCGCCGTCTTGACGACGATCTGACCATCGAAGTCGAGGGTCGAGGTGACCGTCGCCTCTCCGGCCGGCACCGAGGCCAGGCGCGAGTTCACCGAGACCGACACCGTCTTGCCGGGCGCGACGTTGGTGAACGTCTTGCTGCCGTAAGCAGTGGTGATCTCGATGTCCGCAGGCACCGTCGCGTTGTTCGTCGCCGACACCGACAGGTAGACCTTGCCCGCGAGCGTGCGAGCGGTCGTCTCTGCCGTCACGGCTTCACCGATGGTGAAGGCGTAGTTCTTCGTCTCGGAGATGTTCCCCGCGATGTCGTGCGCGTTGTAACGGAGCGTGTAGGCGCCGTCGGGCAGGCTCACGGTCGACGTGTGCGTCGCCGAGGTGGCGCCGTCCACGTTCGTCTGCGTGCCCTTGACGATCCGACCGTCCTGGTAGACGTTCGCGACGATCGTCTTGAGGCCCGTGTCATCGGTCGCCTCGAGCTCGATGACGAGCTCGTCGTGCGGGCCGACGTACGACGGCGAGACGAGGTTCGTCTCGGGACGCTGCGTGTCGATGACGCACTCGACGGTCGACGTCGCGGCCGAGTTGTTCTCGGACGTGGCCGTGATCGAGATGCGAGCACCCTGCGTGCCTGCACCGTCGCGGTAGGCGTAGACGGGCACATCGACCGTCTCGCCGGCCGTCGCCGTCACGATGGCGCTCGGGGTGTGGACGTTCCAGCCCTCACCCGCGACCGTCGTCGAGATGCGGTAGATGTCGCTGTTGGCAGCGGCATCCTCGACAGCGGCGCCCGTGTTCGTCAGCGGAACGACGCACTGCGCGATCTGACCCTGCTCGACGGCTTCCTTACCCGCCGTGAGCGCCGGCTGAGCGAGGCTCACGCCACGCTGCTGCGGACCGGCGTTGCCGATCGAGCGGACGGCCACGTCGTACTCGAGGAGGCCGTCTTCGTCGCGACGCATCTCTTCGATGTAGAAGTGCAGGCCGTTGTACTCGTCGACGTACTCGTACTCCGAACCGGAGTTGACCCCGGCGTGGAAGAGGGCGTCGTTCAGCTGGCGCTGGTCACCGCGCGTGATCGGAATCGGCGTGCCGTCACCACGGATGTAGTCGAGCGTGTCGATGTCCTGCGGGTTGGCGTCGATCGTCCAGAGGAACGGGTTGCGGTCGGCGACCTTGGTCTTCGAGATCATGACGCCGGCGTCGGGCTGGTACGAGTCCGTGCCCATGCGGTCGATGACTTCGAGCGTGTAGTGGTTGAAGCCACCACCGTCGCAGTCCCACTGCGCGCGGCGCGTGCAGGTGCCGTTGGACTTGTCGCCACCGTCGAGCGCGAGGTTGATGCCCGTGAGGCGACCCTCGTGCGTGACGGCACGCGTCAGCAGGTTGGCCGTGATCGAGCCCTTGGCGGCGATCTCGGTCGTCGAGGTCTGCAGCACGTTGTCCTCGCCGATGATGCCGAGGTTCAGACGGTTGCGCAGCGCGACGCCGGCGGGGCCGGATCCACCCTGCACCGAGGGGATGTTCCACCGCGTGTGCGTGCCACCGGGGCCGTTGAACGAACCGCGGGCCATGATGTCGAACGGACCGGACGTGTCGCGGAGCGGGCCGCCGTCTGCAGCGTCCGTGCCGTACGGGTTTCCGTAGTTGTCCGAGATCTCGAGGATGTGCGCGAACTCGTGCGCGAACGTTCCCATGCCCGACGACTCAGCCTGCGTCGAGTTGCCGGCGCGCGTCGCGGTCGGGAAGTTGGCGTTCGGCCAGTGGCTGATCGCTGCCTTCCACGACGTCCACGGGATGTAGCGCGTCTTGGCCCAGTTGGCCATGTTGTTGCCGTTCTGGTCCGGCGCGAAGCCGTTCTCGTCACGCGGCGGGCCGAATGCGTCCGGCACGTCCTCGGGAGCGGCGAACATCATCTGACCGAACTCTTCCCACGTCGACGACTCGTCCTGGCCGGCCGTGATGTAGAAGACCTGGTCGAACTGCGTCAGCGGGTCGGCGATCTCGAGGTCGGCAGCCCACAGACGGTTCGCGTCGGTGCGGATGACCTTGTTACACGTGTCTCCCTGCGGGCAGAACGCCGCATTCGGACGGTTGAAGCTGTCGTTCAGACCGTACTCGTGGATCTTGCCGGGCATCTCGTAGGGGCCGAAGGCCTCCATCTGCACGCTCAGACGACCGCCGGACTGCTCCATCCAGTAGTCGTTGAGCGTCTGGCCGTTGTTGAGCTCGCTCGGCGTGTTCAGCAGGTCGAGGTAGAACTGCGGCACGTCCTCGCGAGCGACGGGCTCGAAGCCGGCCGTCGGGTTCTTGAACGCGTCGGATTCCGGCTCCTGCGTCACGACGAAGGGCTGGTTCGGGAAGTCGAGCAGGACGATGGCACCGTTGAAGGTCTGCTGGCTGCCTTCGGTGTCGTTCGCCCAGTCGGTGTTGGGCACGGGGACGTAGTCCGCGTGCGTCATATCGTCCATGTTGACCCAGTTCTGCGGGTCGACCGGCTCGAGCACCGACGGGTCGATGATCGGGTCGGCGGGCGCTGCAGTGGCCGCCTGACCGGCGATGGCACCGGTCATGACGACACTCAGGGCAGCCGTGGCGGCAAGCCCTGTGCGCCAGCTGCGCGAACGCATTCGGCGTGGTGATGTCAAGAGATCACTCCTCTGATTCTTGTTGCATGCGCCTCGGCACCCGTGGGCAGCGTTACCCCCAGCAAGGCACACACCTGTGACTTGTAGCATGTCACGCACTCATAGCGCGTGGGGATCGGGAAAAGTGGCCTGTACTCTTCGGAAAGAGTGATGAGTGCGGGCGATGCCCGCGAATTCCGCGTCGTTACGCGGCAGACCGGCATTTACCCCCCCTTGTTCTGAGCGGGTGTCCGGAGAGGGCGATGTTACGGTTCCGCATACGTCCGAAACCGCGAGAAATCGCTGTGATAGGACTGATACGTCACACAGCGCGAGGCTGCTTCTGTGGTCTCGTCATTCAGCGCTGAACCCTTGCAGACAGGAGAAGCATGGCTACCGCTACGACTACTGGTCGTCGCATCGTCATCGGTCTCGGTGGAGCGGCGGCATTCGCCCTCGTTCTCGCCGGATGTGCCGGTGGCTCGACGTCCGACGGCACCGACGAGGGCACCACGGGCGGTGAGGCCATCATCATCGGTACGACCGAGCAGGTGACGGCCCTCGACCCCGCGAACGCCTACGACAACGGGTCCTTCACGGTCATGAACCAGATCTACCCGTTCCTCATGAACTCCGTCCCCGGCGACGCCGAGGTCAAGCCCGACATCGCAGAGTCGGCCGAGTTCACGGCGCCGAACGAGTACACGGTCACCCTCAAGGAGGGCCTGACCTTCGCCAACGGCAACGAGCTGACGTCGTCCGACGTCAAGTTCTCGTTCGACCGCCAGCTGGCGATCGCATCCGAGACCGGCCCGTCGTACCTGCTGGGCGCGCTCGAGTCGGTCGAGGCTCCGGATGACCTGACGGTCGTCTTCACGCTGACGTCCGAGAACGACCAGACCTGGCCCCAGGTGCTCTCGAGCCCCGCCGGCCCGATCGTCGACGAAGAGGTCTTCCCGGCCGACGAGGCACTGTCGGACGACGACATCGTCGCGGCGCAGCCCTTCGCCGGTCAGTACGTCATCGAGAGCTACGACTTCAACAACCTGATCTCGTACAAGGCGAACGACAGCTACGACGGCCTCCTGGGCGCACCGCTCACCTCCGAGGTCAACGTCAAGTACTACACCGACGCGTCGAACCTCAAGCTCGACGTCCAGGAAGGCAACATCGACGTCGCGAACCGCACGCTGTCGGCTACCGACATCGATGACCTCCGCGGCAACGACAACGTCAAGGTCGTCGACGGCCCCGGTGGAGAGATCCGCTACCTCGTGTTCAACTTCAACACGATGCCCTACGGCGCCACGACGCCCGAGGCTGACCCGGCGAAGGCTCTCGCCGTCCGTCAGGCCATCGCCGACGTGATCGACCGCGAGGCCATCGCCGAGCAGGTCTACAAGGGCACGGTCGAGCCCCTGTACTCGTACCTGCCCGAGGGTGTTCCCGGCGCCACCGTGTCGCTGCGCGACGCGTACGGCGACGGCAACGGTGGACCCGACGTCGACAAGGCCACGGCAGCCCTCGAGGCCGCCGGTGTCGCGACGCCCGTCGAGCTCAACATCCAGTACGTCGCTGAGCGCTACGGCCCCTCGTCGGGTGACGAGTACGCCGTCATCAAGGACAGCCTGGACTCGAGCGGTCTGTTCACGACGAACATCCAGTCCACCGAGTGGGTCACCTACTCGAAGGACCGCGTCGCGGACGCGTACCCGATCTACCAGCTCGGCTGGTTCCCGGACTACGCCGACTCGGACAACTACCTGACGCCGTTCTTCGCGACGGACAACTTCCTCGCGAACCACTACTCCAACGCCGAGGTCGACGCACTGCTCAAGCAGCAGGGCTCGACGGTCGACACCGACGAGCGCGTCGCGCTCATCGAGGAGATCCAGGGAGTCGTCGCGGGCGACCTGTCCACGCTCCCGTACATCGCGTTCAGCCAGAACGCGGTCACGGGCACGGACGTCTCGGGCGTCGAGAACACGCTCGACCCGACGTTCAAGTTCCGCTACGGCGTCATCACCAAGGGCTGATCGCTCCGCGTTCAGTCTGAGAGGAGGTGGTCCGACCACGTCGGACCACCTCCTCATTTTCTTGCCAGCCCCATCCGACCCGAGGATCCGACCCCATGACCACGACGGCAACCCCGCAAGAGGCGCCGGCGTCTCCACGGAGCACACGCCAGAAGAAGACTCGTTCCTCCGGTGGCAGCCTGTGGCGCTACATCCTGATCCGCTTCCTGCTGATCTTCCCCACGATCTTCATCCTCGTCACCCTCGTCTTCGTGCTCATGCGCACGACCGGTGACCCCATCACCGCAGCTCAGGGCGGACGCCTCCCCCCGGACAAACTCGCTGAACTCATCGCGGCCGCCGGCTACGACCGTCCGCTGTGGCAGCAGTACGTCGACTACCTCGCTCAGCTGCTGCGTTTCGATCTCGGAACGACGCTGACCACGAACCGCCCCGTCGCCGAGGTTCTCATCACCTACGGTCCCGCGACGTTCGAACTCGTCTTCTTCTCCGTCATCGTGGCCCTGATCGTCGGCATCCCGCTCGGCGCGGTCGCTGCCTACTACCGTGACCGAGGCCAGGACGCCATCCTGCGCGTATCGGCGATCCTCTTCTACGCCACCCCCGTCTTCTTCTCCGGTCTCCTGCTCAAGCTCGTCTTCGCCGTGTGGCTGAAGTGGCTCCCGGTCGCCGGCCGGGCCTCCACGGGGGCGGAGCTGCAGATGATGCGCCTGGACAACTCCTCGGGCTTCTACACGATCGACGCCTTCCGCACCGGCAACCCCGCCGTCATCATGGACGTGCTCTCGCACGCCGTGCTGCCGGCGATCGCCCTCGGTCTGCTCACGGCCGGCGTCTTCCTCCGCCTCGTGCGCACCAACATGATCGGCACGCTGTCCACCGACTACGTGGATGCTGCCCGCTCGCGCGGCGTGAGCGAGTTCCGCCTCGTACGCAAACATGCCTTCCGGCCGGCGCTCATCCCGATCATCACCGTCATCGGCATGCAGATCGCGCTCCTGCTGGGTGGCGCCGTCCTCACCGAGACGACGTTCGAGTGGAAGGGGCTCGGGTTCATGCTCGCCCAGTTCCTCCAGTCGCGTGACTTCGTCGCCGTGCAGGGCATCGTCGTGCTGCTCGCGGTGATCGTCGCCCTGACCAACTTCCTCGTCGACATCGTCGCGGCGATCATCGACCCGCGAGTGAGGTACTGACATGACGACCACCACCACCGTCACCCTCCCGCCCATCCAGAAGCAGTCGTGGCTGAGCCGGCTCCCCGTCGTGCACCAGCTGCGGCAGTCGGTCGGACTGCAGCGCGGCATGCTCATCGCGGGCCTCGTCATCACGTTCGTCTTCATCCTGACGGCACTGCTGGCCCCGTACATCTCGCCGTTCAGCTTCAACCAGCGCCGCGGTGAAGACGGCGTCTTCGGTGCGCAGCAGCCGCCGTCCGGCGAACACCTGCTCGGAACGACCGTCGGCGGCTACGACGTGCTGTCGCGCGTCATCTGGGGTGCCCAGACCGCGCTCCTGGTGATCGTCGTCGCCGTCGCACTGTCGATCTTCGTCGGCGTGCTCCTCGGGCTCGTCTCCGGCTACCTCGGCGGCTGGGTCGACCGCGTCCTGGTCGTCGTCTGCGACGCCATCTACGCGTTCCCCTCGCTCCTGCTCGCCATCGTCATGTCGATCGTGATCTCCGGTGGGCAGTCCAGCCTCATCGGCGGCGTGCTGGCGGCGGCGATCTCGATCACGGTCGTCTTCATCCCGCAGTACTTCAGGGTCATCCGCGCAGAAACCGTCCGGATCAAGGCCGAGGCGTACGTCGAGTCGGCCAAGATGCTCGGGGCTTCGAACCGTCGCATCATGTTCCGTCACGTCCTGCGCAACGCGACCCGCACGCTGCCGCTGATCATCACGCTGAACTCGTCCGAGGCGATCCTGACCCTCGCGGGCCTCGGCTTCCTCGGCTTCGGCATCGAGCCGACGGCGGCCTCGGAGTGGGGATACGACCTCAACAAGGCGATGTCCGACGTCACGAGCGGCATCTGGTGGACGGCCCTCTTCCCGGGTCTTGCCATCGTGCTCGTCGTCCTCGGCATCACGCTGGTCGGTGAGAGCCTCAACGACCTGGCCGACCCGCGTCTGCGCGGACGCCGCCGCGTCGCGAAGGCCGCCGGCCTCGTCGCCGAGACCTCGGTCGTCCCCGGTGGCGAGCTGACCGCGGGCCCCGGTGGACTCAAGGGCCTGGAAGACGGCGAATCGTTCGAAAACCACGGAATCGGAGAACGCTCGTGAGCAACAGCGTCGTCGACATCACCAACCTGGGCGTCTCGTTCGCCACGGACTCCGGTGCCGTCAAGGCCGTCAACGACGTCTCGCTGACGGTCGAGCGCGGCGAAGTCGTCGCCATCGTCGGCGAGTCGGGCTCGGGCAAGTCGGTCACGGCCAAGACGATCCTGGGGCTGCTGCCCGAGACGGCGACGGCTCACGGCACCGTCGTGCTCACGAGCAAGGACGGGTCGTCGAACACCGAGATCCTCGGCGCCGACAAGCAGACGCTGCGCAGCGTCCGCGGCACCGATGTGGCGATGGTCTTCCAGGAGCCCTCGACCGCACTCAACCCGGTCTACACGGTGGGATGGCAGATCATCGAGGGCCTCCGCGCGCACACGCGCATGAGCTCGAAGGAAGCGCGCCGTCAGGCGATCGACATCCTGCGCCGCGTCGGCATCCCCGATCCCGACACCCGCGTCGACTACTACCCGCACCAGTTCTCGGGCGGACAGAAGCAGCGCGTCGTGATCGCGATGGCGCTCGTGCTCGACCCCGGCCTCATCGTCGCCGACGAGCCCACGACGGCGCTCGATGTGACCGTGCAGGCGGAGATCCTCGATCTGCTGCGTCGCTGCCGCGACGAGTTCAACACGGGGATCGTGCTCATCACGCACAACATGGGCGTCGTCGCCGACCTCGCCGATCGCGTCGTGGTGATGTACCAGGGCGACGTCGTCGAGCAGGCCACGGTCCACGAGCTGTTCACGGCGCCGAAGGCCGACTACACCAAGAAGCTCCTGGCCGCCGTCCCCCGCATCCGTCCCGCCGAGGTCAGCGAGCGCGAGCGCTTCGTGCCCGACCCTGCCGCCGAACCGGTCGTCGTGGCCGAGGACATGCGGATCGAATTCCCCGGACGCATGGGCAAGCCCCCGTTCGTCGCCGTGGACGGCATCTCGTTCGAGATCCGTCCCGGTGAGGTGCTCGGCCTCGTCGGCGAATCGGGCTCGGGCAAGACGACGACCGGTCGCGCGATCGGCGGGCTCACCAAGATCACGGGCGGCTCGCTCAAGGTGCTCGGCACCGAGATGTACCGTGTCCGCGAGCGGACGTTCAAACCGCTGCGCAGCCGGATCGGGTTCGTCTTCCAGGACCCGGCGTCCAGCTTCAACCCGCTGCTGACGATCGCGGAGTGCGTCGCCGAGCCGCTCGTCATCCACGGCCGCGCACGCAACCCCGAGGCCGCGCGGGCACGTGTGGACGAACTCCTCGAGGCCGTGCAGCTGCCGCGTTCGTACGGCGACCGCTACCCGCACGAGCTGTCCGGAGGACAGCGTCAGCGTGCGAGCCTGGCCCGCGGACTCGCGCTCGAGCCCGAGCTGCTGATCGCCGACGAGCCGACCTCGGCCCTGGACGTGTCGGTGCAGGCCCGCGTGCTGGACCTGTTCACCGAGCTGCAGCGGGAGTACAAGTTCGCGGCGCTGTTCATCAGCCACGACCTCGCCGTCGTCGACCTGCTCGCCGATCGCATCGGGGTGCTCCACCGCGGCAAGCTCGTCGACGTGGGACCGAACGCGCAGATCCTGCACGCACCGAAGGCTGCCTACACGCAGCGACTGCTGGCATCCCTTCCCGTTCCCGACCCCGACGAGCAGCGCGAGCGCCGCGAACTGCTCGCCTCGCTCACGTCGTCCTAGCGCGACGCGAAGCCCCCGGCACCGTGAGGTGGCCGGGGGCTTCGCCGTTGACGGGACGGATGCCGCGGCATCCGGATCGTCACGCTTCAGCGGGCGTCGCCGCAGCGATCGTCTGGTCCTCCTCGGTCGCGACGAGCTGCCCGCAGGCGCCGTCGATCTCTTTGCCGCGGGTGTCGCGCAGCGTCGTGGGGATGCCCTTCGCCTCGAGACGGCGGACGAACTCCTCTTGCGCGGCGCGGGTCGACGAGGTCCACACCGAGCCGGGCGTCGGGTTCAGCGGAATCGGGTTGACGTGCACCCAGCCGCGGCCGCGCTCGTTGAGCTTGTCGCCGAGCAGGTCGGCGCGCCAGCCGTGGTCGTTCATGTCCTTGATGAGGGCGTACTCGATCGACACCCGGCGTCCGGTCCGGTCGAAGTAGGCGCGGGCGGCGTCGAGGGCTTCGTCGACCTTCCAGCGCGAGTTCACCGGGATGAGCTCGTCGCGCAGCTCATCGTCGGGCGCGTGCAGCGACAGCGCGAACGTCACGGGGATGTTCTCGTCGGCGAGCTTGCGGATGGCCGGCACGAGGCCGACGGTCGAGATCGTGATGCCGCGCGCACTCATGCCCAGGCCGTGCTTCTTGTCGACCATGACGCGCACGGCCTGCATGACGCGTGCGTAGTTGGCGAGGGGCTCGCCCATGCCCATGAAGACGATGTTGGTGACCCGCTCGTCGGCGTGCTCGCGCGGGCCGAGGCGGCCGTCTCGGATGAGCCGGTTCGCGCGGATGATCTGCTCGATGATCTCGGCGGCGGACATGTTGCGGGTGAGCCCGGCCTGACCCGTCGCGCAGAAGGGGCAGTTCATGCCGCAGCCGGCCTGGCTCGACACGCACAGCGTGATGCGGCCCGGATAGCGCATGAGCACCGACTCGACGAGCGCGCCGTCATGCAGCTTCCACAGGAACTTGACCGTGTCGCCGCGGTCGGTCTGCAGGCGCCGCACTTCGGTGAGCAGCGGGGGCAGCATCCCGTGCACGAGCTCTTCGCGACCGGATGCCGGCAGGTCGGTCATCTCGGCGGGGTCGTGCGTGCCGTGGGTGAAATAGTGCTTCTCGAGCTGCTTGGCGCGGAAGCCGGGCAGGCCGAGCTCGACGACCTTCTCGACGCGCTGCTCGGGAGTGAGGTCGGCGAGGTGCACGGGCGGCTTGCCGCGCTTCGGAGAGGCGAACTGCAGCAGGGGCCGGCCCGCGGCATCCTTCTTCTGCGTCCACCCCTCGGTGCGCGGTCGCACCTGCGTCGTGTCGCGCGGTGTCGTCGAGCGCACGGGGGTGTCCCGCGGGGTCGTCGAGCGCACGGGGGGCTGAGTCGTCATCCCTCGAGCGTAGGCGACGCACCTGGACGCCCGTCGACCGCCGTCGGTCGCCGCCGGTCGTCGCCGGTCCCCCTCGGCCGCCGTCGATTGACCTCGAGACTGCAACGGCGGGCCGAGACTGCGGGTAGACCCCACGGTCTCGGCCCGCCGTTGCAGTCTCGCGGTAAGAAGGGATGCGGGGTGGGCGGGGGAGAATGGGGGCGTGACCCCTCACCGCACCGGCCGCATCGTGTTCATCGACGTCGACGGGACGATCATCGACCACGACGAATACGTCGCTCCGTCGACCGTCGCCGCGATCCGCGGCGCCCGCGAGGCCGGACACCTCGTCTACCTGTGCACCGGACGCGCGCGCGGCGACCTGCACCCCGCCGTCCGGGCGATCGGCTTCGACGGCGCGATCACCAACGGCGGCGCGACGGCCCACGTCGCCGACGAGCAGATCGTGTCACGGCTCATGCCCGCGGCATCCGTCTCGCGGCTCGTCGGGTCGTTCGAGGCACGCGGCATCCACTACTTCCTGCAGACCGACGACGAGGTGTTCGCGAGCCCCGGCATGCTGGCGCTCGTGCGCGAACGCGTGCGCGCGGCGCGCGCCGCCGCCGTCGAAGGGCCCGAGGACTCGCTCGCCGGCATCGGGCACCGCACCTACCGCGACGTCTCCGATGCGCCTCGCGACACCGTCGCCAAGGCCGTGTTCGTGAGCCTCGCCGACGACGCCGTCGAGGTGCTCGACCGCGAGCTGGGCGACGAGTTCCATGTCGTGAACGGCAGCATGCCGCTGCCGGGCGGCACGAGCGGCGAGATCTGCATGCTCGGCACGAACAAGGGATCGGCGATCGAGCTCGTGCTCGAGCACCTCGGACTCGAAGCGAGCGACGCGGTGGGCGTGGGCGACAGCTGGAACGACGTCGAGATGTTCGAGGTGTGCGGCACGGCGGTCGCGATGGGCAACGCCGAACCGACCCTCAAGGCGCTCGCCGACCACGTCACGACGACCGTGCGCGACAACGGCGTATGGAACGCCTTTCGCGTGCTCGACCTGGTCGGCTGAGCGGCCGAACTCACCGAACCCGACCATCCCCGTCGAACCGCACGTCGACGACGTCGGGTTCGACGCGATCGGTACGGTTCGCCGGCGAGCGGGCGGCTACAGGAAGATGTCGGGGAAGAGCGCCGAATCGGGCGTGCCCGGCACGGCGGCGTAGCCCGAGAAGTCCGTCACCCCGGCCGCCTCGAGCACGTCCTCGACGATGAGCGTCTGGCCCGTGTACGAGCGGGCGGGCTGCAGCATGACCTCGAACGCCGCGTCGGCGTAGATCTCGGGGGTGCGGCTGACCCGCATCATCTCGTCGCCGCCGAGCGCGAACTGCACGGCCGCCGTCGCGATCGTCGTGCGCGGCCACAGCGTGTTCGCCGCGATGCCGAACTCGGCGAACTCCGCCGCGATGCCCAGCGTCGCCATCGTCATGCCGTACTTCGCGAGCGTGTAGCCCGTGTGCGCACCGAGCCACTGCGGCGTGAGGTTCAGCGGCGGCGAGAGCGAGATGATGTGCGGGTTCGCGGCCTCCTTCAGGATCGGCACCGCTGCCCGCGAGAGCATGAAGGTGCCGCGCACGTTGACGTCCTGCATGAGGTCGTACTTCTTCGCCGACAGGTCGAGCGATCGCGACAGGTCGATGACGGAGGCGTTGTTGACCACGATGTCGATGCCGCCGAACTCGCCCTGCGTCGTGAACACGGCCTCGGTGACGTCACCGTCGTTGCGCACGTCGCCGACGATCGGCAGCGCCTGCCCGCCGGCCGCACGGATCGCCTCGGCCGCCGTGTGCACGGTGCCCTCGAGCTTCGGATGCGGCGTGTCGGTCTTCGCCATGAGCGCGATGTTCGCGCCCTCACGCGCCGCACGCAGCGCGATCGCGAGCCCGATGCCGCGGCTGCCGCCCGACATCAGGATCGTCTTTCCGGCGAGTCGTCCGCCCTCGGGGGCGGCGGGCGTGGGGGTCATGGGGTCTCCTTCGACGAGGTCTTGGGCCGTGATCGCGCCGCGAACGCCGCGACACGGGCCTGCGCTTCGGCGGTGTCCAGCGCCGCACCGATCGTGCGGGCCTCTTCGGCGAGCTGCTCGGCGACGGTGCGGCCGGGCTGCGAGCGGATCAGGCGCTTCGCCTCGCCGTACGCGCCCGCGGCGCCCGCGAGCCAGAACCGCGCGATCTCCTCGGCCCGCGCCCCGACGCGTTCGGGGTCGACGACCTCGGCCACGAGGCCCCACTCGAGCGCCTCCTGCGCCGTCAGCAGCCGGTCCTGCAGCACGAGCTGCAGCGCCCGCCGCTCGCCGACAGCGCGCGCGAGCTTCGTCGTGACGGACAGGTCGGGCGTCAGGCCGATGTTGGCATACAGGCTGCCGAGCTTCGAGTCGGCGCCCACGACCGCGTAGTCGCTCGTCAGCAGGATCCCCAGGCCCCCGCCCGCCGTCGTGCCCTGCGCCGCGGCGACGACGGGAACCGAGGATTCGAGAAGAGCCAGGATGCCGCGATTGATGACGCCCGCGAGCTCGACGATGTCTGCGCCGGCGTACGCGTCCTGCGCCATCGCGAGCACGTCGCCGCCCGCGCAGAAGGCGCGTCCGGCCGCGTCGAGCAGGATCGCTCCGACATCGGAGCGCGACGTCGCCTCGGTCGTGGCATCCACCCACGCGTGCGCCATATCGGCGTCGAAGGCGTTCAGCCGGTCGGGGCGGTTCAGGGTGATCCGCGCGAGGCCCTCGTCGACCCGCAGCAGGACGCCGCTCACTTGGGCGCCATCCGGATCGCCCCGTCGAGGCGGATCGTCTCACCGTTGAGGTACTCGTTGTCGACGATCGCCATCACCAGGCGCGCGTACTCGTCGGGGCGCCCGAGTCGCGACGGGTACGGAACCTGCTGACCGAGGGAGTCCTGTGCGGCCTGGGGCAGGCCCAGCAGCATCGGCGTCTCCATGATGCCGGGCGCGATCGTCACGACGCGGATGCCGTGGCGGGCGAGCTCGCGTGCGATCGGCAGCGTCATGGCGTGCACGCCGCCCTTGGATGCGGCGTATCCCGGCTGACCGATCTGCCCGTCGAACGCCGCGACGGAGGCCGTGTTGACGATGACGCCGCGATCGCCCTCGTCGGTCGGCTCGGTGCGAGCGATCGCGGCCGAGGCCTGCGCGATGACGTTGTACGTGCCGACGAGGTTGACGCGCACGATCTTCTCGAAGGCGTCCAGTCCCGTCGGGTTGCCCTCGCGGTCGAGCACCTTCGCCGGCGGCGCGATGCCGGCGCAGTTGACGACGACGCGCAGCGGACCGGCCGCCGACGCGGTCTCGACGGCGGCGGCGACCTGCTCGGGCGAGGTGACGTCGGCGGCCGCGAACGACCCTTCGAGCTCGGCCGCGATGTCGGCTCCGGCCGACCCGGGAAGGTCGACGATCGTGACGGCAGCCCCCTCGGCCGCGAGCCGACGGGCCGTGGCCAGACCCAATCCGCTGGCACCGCCGGTCACGAGTGCCGAAGCTCCGGTCAGATTCATGTGCTCTCCTTCGAACCGATTGCGGCCTGCGCCGCGACGTCGCGTCCAGCATATGGGCGACGCCGTGCCCTCTCTCCGCGAAAGGTGTTGGATGGGGGCATGCAGCTGCAGCTCAAGCGGATCTACGACGACGCGGAACCCGGCGACGGCTTCCGCGTGCTCGTGGACCGGCTGTGGCCGCGCGGCGTCTCGAAGGAGCGCGCGGCGCTGGACGAGTGGGCGAAGGATGTCGCGCCCTCCGCCGCCCTGCGCGAGGCGTTCCACCACGGCGGCCTGCCGTGGGAGGACTTCGTGTCGGCCTACCGCACCGAGCTCGCCGGAAACCCCGCCGTCCGCGCGCTGCGGGCGGAGCTGGCGCAGCATCCCGTGTGCACGCTGCTGTTCGGAGCCCACGACCCGCAGTACAACCAGGCCGTCATCCTGCGCGAGGTTCTCCTCGCCGAGTGATCACGACGGGCCGAGGATGAAGTTCCACGTGCCCGCCCACAGCGCCGCGCCGATCGCGATGAGGACGATCGCGAGACCAATGCCCATGAGCGCCCATTCGCGCGCCCCGAAGCGGGATTCGCGCGCCCACGTGCGCCGTGTCGGCGCCCCGAACCCGCGGGCCTCCATCGCCGTCGCGAGCTTCGTGCCCCGGCGGATCGAGAGCACGAGCAGCGCGAAGGCCATGCCGAGGAAGCGCCGGATGCGGCCGCGATCGGCGACGCCGCGGGCCCGGCGGGCGAGCTCGAGCGCCCGCCAGTCGTCGAGGAAGAGCCCGACCATCCGCAGGCCCGCGAGCGCTCCGAGCACGAACCGGGCGGGGAGCCGCGCGATCTGCGCGAGCCCGTCGGCGAGATCGGTGGGGTCGACCGTGACGAACAGCACGACCGACGGCAGCGCGATCGCCAGCACGCGCAGCAGCGTCGCGAGGGCGAGTTCGAGCGAGCCGTCGCTGATCCGCACGACGAACCACTCGACGTAGATCTCACCCGACGTCTCGCCGTAGAGCGCGATCGTGACGGCCGTGAGGGGCGCGGCGAGCCAGACGGGCCACGTCCGCATCCAGAACTCCCGCCAGCGCAGCCCCGCGAAGGGCAGCAGCAGGCACTCGAGCAGCAGCGCGACCGCCGCCGAGACGGGGTCGAGCGTCAGCACGAGCGGGATCGCGATGAGCGCGCTCGCGCCGAGCTTCGCGACGGGGTTGATGCGGGCGACGGCGCCCGTGCGCGCGTGCGTATCGAGCAGGGTCATGGCAGCGACCCTGCGGCATCCGGATCGGGGCGCGGCATCCGGAACTGCTCGGCGCGCAGCGCCTCGACGACATCGAGATCGTGCGTGATCGTGACGATCGCCGAGCCCTCGTCGCGGAGCCGCGCCAGCAGCGCCACGAGCTCGGCCCACGTGCGGGCATCCTGACCGAATGTGGGCTCGTCGAGCACGAGCACGCGCGGCGCCGTCGCGAGCGCCGCTGCGACCGTGAGCCGTCGCTTCTCGCCGCCGGACAGTGTGTACGGATTCGCCCCCGCGAGCCGGACCAGGCGCAGCCGCTCGAGCAGCTCGTCGACGCGGCGGGAGATCTCGTCCTCGGGCAGGCGCAGCGCTCGCGGTCCGATCTCGAGCTCGCCGCGCACGGTGCGTCCGAGCAGCTGGTGCTCGGGGTCCTGGAAGACGGTGCCGATGCGGGTCAGCAGCTGCCGCGACGCCCAGCCGATCGGCGAGTCGCCCGCGCCGTCAGCGAGCAGCGGGTGCGCCCGCAGGGATCCGGATGCCGGTGGCAGCAGGCCCGCGAGCGTGAGGCCGAGCGTGGACTTCCCCGCGCCGTTGGGGCCCGTCACGGCCAGGGCCGCGCCGGCGCGCACGTCGACCTCCAGGCCCGTCGCGACGGCGCGTCCGCGGACGCGCTCGACGGCGAGGTCGCGCGCTTCGAGCAGCACGGCACCGGCGGGGCGCGGCGGCGCGGGCGGGTGCGCGGGCGGATGCCCGGGAACCCACACGCCGCCTGCCGCGAGCTCGACGGCGCGACCGCGCAGCACGTCGTCGACGGGTCCGTCGGCCACGACGCCGCCCGCACCCAGCACGATGACGCGGGTCACCAGCGGCAGCCACACCTGGACGCGGTGCTCGACGACGACGAGGGTCGCGTCGTGCGCGTCGAGCATCGCGGCGACGGCGGTGCGCACTTCTCCGACCCCGTCGGGGTCGAGGTTGGCCGTGGGCTCGTCGAGCAGCACGAGCCCGGGCCGCATCGCGAGCGCACCGGCGAGCGCGAGGCGCTGCTTCTGGCCGCCGGACAGCTGCTTCGTCGGCCGGTCGAGTGGCACATCGAGGCCGACGGCGTCGAGCGAGCTCGCGACGCGCCGCCAGATCTCCTCGCGCGGGATGCCGAGGTTCTCGCAGCCGAACGCGACGTCGTCGCCGACGCGGGCGAGGATCACCTGCGAGTCGGGGTCCTGCAGCACGAGGCCCGCCCGGCCTCGTGCTGCCGCGGCCGGCACGCCGTCGATGAGCAGCTCGCCCTCGGACTCGCCCTCCTCCTCGCCGCCGAGCACGCCCGCCAGGCCGTGCAGGAGCGTCGACTTGCCCGATCCCGACGCTCCGAGCAGCAGCACGCGCTCGCCGGGCTCGATGCGGAAGGTCGCCTCGCGCACGGCCCAGGCGTGACGCGACGCGTGGCGCCACCCCCACCCGCGCGCCTCGAGGACGGCGGGGCCGGAGACGGTGCTCATCACGGCTAGACGCGCACGCGTGCCGCGCGCCCCGACGCGAACCGGTCGAGCGCCCCCGTCGCGGCGAGCCCGCGGGCGAGCACCCACGACAGGGCGCCCGCGATCACGGCACCCGAGAGGAGCGTGCTGATCATGTAGATGACCGTGAAGGTCACATCTGCTCCGGGGTACCACAGGAGCAGGTTGTTGATCCCGCCGGTCAGCGCCGCACCCGCGCCCGCCAGCACGGCGATGGGGAACGACCAGCGCTTGTAGAGGAAGAGCAGGAAGATCAGCTCGGCGCCGAGGCCCTGCACGAGACCGGCCTCGATCGTGAGGAACCCGCCCCACGTGTTGCCGACGAGCGCCGAGACGACGGCGGCGAGCGTCTCGGTGTAGATCGCGGCGCCGGGCTTTCGGATGATGAGCGCGCCCAGCACGCCGGCGAAGAGCCAGGGGCCGTCGAGCAGGCCCTGGATGCCCGGCGCGAGCGGTTCGAGCAGCGTCTTGGGCCCGAGATAGCCGATGTTCCACAGCAGGAAGATGAGTCCCGACGCGACGCCGATGACGCTCGCGACGACGATGTCGACGACTCTCCAGCGCAGCCTGCGGACGTTCGTGGACCGGGTGGATGCGGACGTGACGGTGTGCATCGGATGCTCCTCCCTGCGCCGGCATGATCCGGATCAGGTTCGACGGTCGAAGCGTGGGTCGCTTCCTCTCAGCCCGGCTCACCGGACTCCCGTGGTTGTGCCGATGAGTATAGCCGCCCGCCGCGCGTTGTACCGTAGGCGGGTGGCCCCCGACATCACCCCACCGCCCTCGCGCCGTGCCCTGCGCAATCAGGCGGCCATGCGCGCGGTGACGGCGACCCTCGAGGCCGATGAGGCGCCGACGGCGTCGGCGACGACGACCGACGTGACGCTCCCCTCTCCCGGTCTGCCGCGCACGAGCACGGACGCGCCCGCCATCACCGCCGGCGCACTGTCGGGTCGGCGAGCCCTCGCGTGGGTCGACTCCGCTCGGGTGGGGATGTCGCCGGTGCCCGCCGAGCCCGGCCCCGATCTGCTCGGACGGGGTCCGCGCCGGTCGCCGCTGCGCGCGGGTGTGCTCGTCCCCGCCTCGCTCGTCGCGCTCGTCGTGGGGGCGTATGCCGCCACCACGCTGCTGTGGCCCCTGCACGCCGTCGCGCCGACGATCGAGGCGATCGGCGTGCAGCCCGTCGCCGCGGCGGAGGCCGCTCTGCCCTGGCCCGACGTCGGCGCCGCCGCCGTCGCGGTCGACGGCTTCGACACGCAGCTCGCGTCGATGCCCGAACCGCTCAGCATCGCGAGCATCACGAAGGTCGTCACGGCACTCGCGGTACTCGAGGAGATGCCGCTCGAACTCGGCGAGGCGGGGCCCGAGTACCGGTTCACGGGGTACGACCGGACGCGCTACTGGCAGTACCGCGCCAACGGCGAATCGGCGCTCGATGTTCCCGTCGGCGGGGCCCTGACGCAGTACCAGATGCTCGAAGGCATGCTCATCGCCTCGGGCAACAACTACGCCGACCGCCTCGCCACGACGCTCTGGCCGACCGACGAGATCTTCGCCGAGGCGGCGAACGGATGGCTCCGCACGCACGGCGTCGAGGGCATCGAGGTCGTCGAGCCCACGGGACTGGACCCGCGCAACATCGCGACCCCCGCCGCCCTGCTCACCCTCGCGCAGAAGGCCCTCGCCCACCCCGTCATCGCCGAGATCGTCGCCAAGCGCTCCGTCGACCTGCCGGGCGTGGGCGTCATCGAGAACACGAACCGGCTGCTCGAGGATGCCGGCGTCATCGGCGTCAAGACGGGCACCCTGGACACCTGGAACGTGCTGACGGCGAAAGACGTCATGGTGGGCGAGACCCCCGTGCGCGTGTACGCGTCGGTGCTCGGACAGCCCGACGGCGACGCCCGGGTCGCCGTCTCACGCGCCCTCTATGCCCAGATCGAGACCGAGCTGCAGCCGCGGCCCTCGGTCGAAGCGGGCACGACGGTGGGCCGGGCGACGACCGCGTGGGGCGCGAACGTGCCGATCGTCACCGCCGAGGATGCCGCCGTCGTGCTGTGGAACGGCAGCGCCGCCGCCGTGTCGACCGCGTTCGACCTCGGTGACGCACGCGCGAAGGGCGCCACGGTCGGCGAACTCTCGGCCGTCGGCCCGCTCGATCGCGCCGCCGTGCCGCTGCGTCTTTCCGACGACATCGCAGATCCGGATGCCTGGTGGCGACTGACGCACCCGCTCGAGCTGTTCGGGCTGACCAGCTGACCGATCAGGCGAAGCGCACGGTCTGCTGAAGGCGGGTGCGCAGGTCGAAGACCTCGGTCCCGCCGATCGACCGCGCGCCGGCCACGCCGCGGCGCAGGATCGTCGACAGGGCGCTGCGCGACACGATCGCGACGGGAGTGCCGCGCACCTTCCCGAGCTCGTCGATGGGGTGCGCGACGTCGTCGTCGGGAAGCACGACGATCGCTCCGCCGAACCGCACCCCCGCGGCGCGCGCGAGGGCGCGTGTGCGGCCGACCAGGGTCGCCAGGGGCGCACCCGTCACCCCCTCGCCGATGAGCTCGCCCCGGCGCACGCGCACGGGGCCGCCCGTGTCGGCCGACTGCACGGCATACAGTCCACTCGGCCCCAGCACGATGTGGTCGATCTTGGCGTCGGGCCCGTCTCCGCGAGCGGCCGCACGCACGTCGTGCCACACGGTGTAGCCCATCCCGAGATCGGCCACGATGCGGGCCGTCGCCTCTTCGGCGAGCGCGTCGGCGAGGAGTCCGCGCAGGTGGTGGGGCGCGGAGCGCACGAGGGCGGGATCGTAGGGGTCGTCGAGGTCGACGCCCCGGCCGACCCATTCCCGCATGAGTCGCAGATAGCGCTCGCGGTTCCAGCCCCCGGGATGACCGTGCGACCGGGCCCGCGGCCGCGTGTCGGCCGCGGGGCGCGGCGGACGCCAGCCCGCGGCATCCTGAGCGAAGCTCGGCGCGGCGTGCGCCCCGAACCCGTGTCCGCGGTCGTAGGCGGCGCGCGCCTGGATCGTGCCGACGAGCTCCCACGCGCGCTGCACCTGCACGAAGACGGCGGCCTCCCCGCCCGTGTCGGGGTGGGTCTGCCGCAGGCGCAGACGATAGGCGCGGCGCAGCGTCTCGTCGTCGACATCGGGGGCGACGCCGAGCACGTCGTAGGCCGACGCCGAGAGCGGACTGTCGAACACGCACCCTCCCGATCGGCGCCGCGGCCGCGGCGGCTTACAGGTTATGCCACGTCGCCCTCAGCGTCGTTCGTGACGCCGCGCGTAGGCGGCGGCGCCGCGGCTGGACAGCGCCAGCAGGATCAGGATGTCCAGGCTCAGCGACACGAAGGTCGTGCGCAGGGTGATGTCCTGCCCCTGCGCCCACCACGCGACGAACGACGACGTGATCGAGACGACCGAGACGAGCATGACGATGACGCGGGCGATGTTGCGGCCGCGGAAGACCAGCACGCCGAACGTCAGATCGAGCAGCAGCGTGATCGAGCCCACGACGACGATGAGCGCGATCGCCACGGGACCGGTCACGGCGTCCTCTCGCAGCGACGCGAGCTCGTCGCCGTCGGGCAGGATGAGCCAGTCCCATCCGAACGCGACGCCCAGCAGCATGACCGCGCCGGCGAGCACGCGCAGCATCACGAGCACGAAGCCCGCCACGATGGGGGCGGGCCGGCGCATGCCCGGGTCGTACCCGGTCGGCACGAGCAGCCGCGAGGCCGGCTCGAAGGCGGGGCGCTTGCGCGGCATCCCGGTCATGTCGTCACCTCGGCGATCGCGCGCACGTCGACGATCGGCAGGTCGCCGTCGGTGCGGATGCTGTCACCTCCGCCGTTTCGCGAGTGATACCCCGTCGAGAAGTCGCGGATGACGTCGACCGTCACGCGGGGATCGGCGCCCGTCACGGTCTTCACGATGTGGTCCCGCTCGACGTCGGTGTCGGCGTCGATGCGGTGCGTGACCTGCAGCGTGAACAGCGACAGCCCCACGCTCGTGTCGAACGTCCCGGCCGCGAGCCAGTCCACGCGACGGCCGCCCGGCAGGAGCCAGCCGTCGGGGCACCGCCAGAACCGCACGTGGTGGCGCTGCGCGGGATTGCCGTCGACCTCCTGCTGGTACGCGAAGTCCTGCTGACGCCCGAACAGGAACAGCGGGCTGACGGGCGCCTCGTGATAGCTGCGCCGCCGCAGCGTCGACGTGACGATGGTCACCGACGACGCGAGCGTGACGGGGTCGGCCTTCGTCCAGCCCGCCGCGCGCATCGCCCGTTCGATCTGGCCTCCCTCGCCGAGGAACGCGAGGTTGACGGGGTCGCCCAGCAGGCCGTCGCTCGTGCGCGCGCGTCCGATGAAGTAGTCGGGGACGTAGATCGTCGTGAGGATGCGATGCAGCCGAGGCAGCACGAGATAGGCCAGCAGCAGCCAGAACAGCACGGCGAACAGCACGCCCCACCAGCCGACCTGGAAGGTCTCGGTCAGGCTGAGGTAGGCGAGCCACACCGCTGCGAGGCCCGCGAAGACGAAGAAGAACCCGTCGATCGCGATTCCGATCGACGCTGTGCGACGCCGGGGCGTCAGGCCCACAAAGGCGTGCCCGGTTCGAAGCCGAGGGCGTTCTCGGCGAGATCGGGGGCGATCTCGGCCAGGCTCGGCGGGTTCCAGCGCGGCGAGCGGTCCTTGTCGACCAGCTGCGCGCGGATGCCCTCGAGCAGGTCGGGCTGCGTGTGGGCGAACCACATGACCAGGCCGTACTCCTGCGCGAGCACGTCGCGCAGGCCCGCGGCCTCGCGCGCGGCGCGCACCGAGGCGAGGGTCACGGCGAGCCCCGTCGGCGACAGCTCGGCCAGCACGTCGGCGGCCGCGTGCGCGTCGGGCTCTGCGCGGGCGTGCAGACGGTCGACGATCTCGGCGACGGTGTCGGCCGAGAAGGCGTCGTCGATCCATTCGCGGGACGCCTCGAGGCGCGACGGCCCGGGCGTCTCATCGAACAGCATGACGAGCTCGGTCGGGGTCTCGGGATCGGCCCGCGTCTGGAGGGCGTGGCGCACATCATCCAGGCGGTCGCTCGCGACGACATGATCGGCGAAGCCGGCGTACACCGCATCGGCGGCATCCATCGTGGCCCCCGTGAGCGCGAGGTACTCCCCCGTGCGGCCCGGCGCGCGTGCCAGCAGCCACGTGCCGCCGACGTCCGGGGTGAAGCCGATCCGCGTCTCGGGCATGGCCAGCTTCGAGCGTTCGGTCACGATGCGCACCGCCGCGTGACCTGCCAGTCCGATCCCGCCGCCCATCGTGACGCCGTCGGCGAAGACGACGACGGGTTTGGGGTACTCGGCGATGCGCGCGTTGAGGGCGTACTCGTCGCGGAAGAAGACGGCGGCCTCTTCGGCGTCGCCCTGAGAGATCTGCGCCGCGAGACCCCGGACGTCGCCGCCCGCGCACAGGCCGCGCTCGCCCGCGCCGTCGATCAGCACGATGTCGACGTCGTGATCGTCCTGCCAGGCGTCGAGGGCCGCAGCGAGGTCTCGGATCATGCCGAGATCGAGGGCGTTGATGGCGCGCGGCCGGTTGAGCGTGAGGCGGCCGAGGCCCGCTTCGGCGCGGACGAGGACCTGGGATTCGGAGGCATCGGTCACGATCGCAAGGCTACCGCCCGCCGCCGGATGGACCAGGGCGCACGCGGAATGCGGCGATCGGAGCGGATTTCCGCAAGGATAGGGGCACGGTTCACCACGACGAGGGGTTCGGCATGCCCGAAGGACACGTGCTTGAGTTCGACCGTGTCACGAAGCGGTTCGGCGCGATCACGGCGGTCGCCGGGCTGACGGCACAGGTCGAACCCGGGCGGGTCACCGGATTCCTCGGTCCGAACGGCGCCGGCAAGACGACGACGCTGCGGATCCTCCTGGGTCTCGTGCGCGCGACCGACGGCGTCGCCACGATCGGCGGCACCCCGTATGCCAAGCTCGACCACCCGCTGCAGACGGTCGGCGCCGTCCTCGAAGCGTCGAGCTTCCACCCCGGACGCACGGCCGCGAACCACCTTCGCGTGTACGCGCGTGCCGCGGGCCTGGGCGACGCGCGTGTGGACGAAGTGCTGGGACTCGTGGGACTCGCGGATGCCGCGGGGCGCAAGGTCGGCGGATACTCGCTCGGCATGCGCCAGCGCCTGGGACTCGCGACCGCGCTGCTCGGAGACCCGGGCGTGCTCGTGCTCGACGAGCCGACGAACGGCCTCGACCCCGAGGGGATCCGCTGGATCCGCGGGTTCCTGCAGCAGCTCGCCGCCGAAGGACGCACCGTGCTCGTCTCGTCGCACCTGCTCAGCGAAGTGCAGCAGACCGTCGACGCGCTGCTCGTCATCTCGCAGGGTCGCCTCGTGTTCCAGGGCCGACTCGAAGACCTCGCCGACGCGACGGAGTACGCCACGGTCGTCGACGCGCCCGATCGCGCGGGGCTGACGGCCGCCCTCGACGCCGCGGGCGTGGGATACGACGTGCTCCGCTCGGGCCTGACGGTGCGCGGGCTCGAGCCCGCGGGCGTCGGCCGCATCGCTGCCGAGGCGGACATCGCGCTGTCGTCGCTGCAGCGCCGGGGCCCCGCACTCGAAGAGGTCTTCCTCGAGCTCGTGAGCGGGCAGCGCGTGCACGCGAGCGCGACGGATCACGACGTCGCACCGGATCAGCCCGGCGCCGCTCCCGCTGAACCGGGCACTGCCTCCGCTGAGCCGGACGTTGCTGAGCCGGACGCCGTCGACGAACCGTCCGACGACGTCGCGGCGGGCGCGGCACCGGCCGATGAGCCGGATCCGCTCGCCGTCTTCGAGCCCGTCGCCGCGTCCGTCGCCGCGCCCGTGCCGTCCTCGGCCGCCTTCAGCGTCGCGCAGACCGGTGTCATCGACATCGTGCCGCCCCGAGACGCCGAGATCGACTCCGAAGACACCGACGTCGCCCCCGAAGACGCCGATCCCGACATCGAGGCGATCGGCGAGATCGACGACGAGCTCAGCGCGCCCGACGAGCGGGTCGATGCCGTCGACGCGCCGGCCGACGAGGGAGGTGACCCGCGATGAGCCTCGCCGCCGCGACCCGGTCCGAGACCACGAAGCAGTTCACGACGTCGATGTGGTGGATCCTCGCGATCATCCTCGTCGTGTACGTCGCCTTCACGGCCTCCGTGCTCGGCGGCGTGTTCGCCGGCACCTCGACCGGTGCGCTGGGCGGTGAGGCGATGCTGCCGTCCGAGGGCTTGTCCGCGACGCTCTACAGCACGGCGACGACGGTCGGATACGTCTTCCCGCTCCTCATCGGAACACTCATCGTGACGGCGGAGTTCCGCCACAAGACGCTCACCCCCACCTTCCTCGCCACGCCGCAGCGCGGCACGGTGCTGTCGGCCAAGGTCGTCGCGGGGGTCATCCTGGGCGTGCTGTACGGCGCGCTCGGCATCATCGCCTCCGTCGGCCCCGCGGCGGGATTCCTCGCCGCCTTCGGGCTCGACACCGACCTCGGCAGCTCCGACACCTGGGCGATGCTGGGGCGGATGCTGCTGGCCTATGTGCTCTGGGTGATCATCGGCATCGGGGTCGGCGCGCTCGTGCGCAATCAGGTCGGAGCGATCGTCGGCGTCCTGGTGTTCACCCAGTTCCTCGAGCCCGTCGGCCGGGCTGCGGCATCCTTCGTCGAGGGCTTGTCGGATGTGACGCAGTTCCTGCCCGGCGCCGCGAGCGACATCCTCGTCGGCGCGAGCGTCTTCTCGATCGGCCCGGCCGCCGACGGCGGACTGCCGTGGTGGGGCGGCGGTCTCGTGCTCGTCGGCTACGCCGTCGTGCTGCTCGTGCTGGCGTACGTCACGAGCTGGCGACGCGACGTCAGCTGACCGAGGACTCGGCGATCGGGATCGCGCCGGTCGCGATGTCGACGACGTCGGCGGGCACCGCGGACACGTCGTCGAGCTGCAGAGCCTGCACGAGCGCGAGCCCGTGACGCGTCGTCAGGATGATGCGGGCGAACTCCGGGTGACCCTCGAGATCGATGACGACGCTGGGCCGTCGGCGGCGCACGATGACGAAGTCCGATCCGCCCGCCGACTTCCACGACCCCATCGCGATCACGCCCCGCACGTGCGTGCCGGGCGCCGGAACGCCGCGCAGCCACGTCCACGCGTCGTCGGTGAGCTGCACCTTCGCGATCTCGGTGCGTTCGACGAACACGTTCGTCTTGCGGAACGACAGCGCCCGCTCGGTTCCCGACAGGGCGATTTCGAGCCGCGTCGAGTCGAGCAGAAGCGTCACCATAGGCCCAGTCTGCCAGCGTCGGGCGCTGGAGCCGGGATCGTTTGCTTACGGTGAAGCAACGATCGGCGACGCCGGGCCTCTCGGGCGGTGCCAGACTGGGACGGTGACCCTGCTCGATCCGGCGCCCGCCAGGCGGGCCGACGCGGCCGCGGTTCTCGACCGCGTCGCTGCGGGCGCGCGCGTCGACGCCGACGCCGCCGAGACGCTGCTCGGCGCGACGGGCGACGACTTCGAGCGGCTGCTCGCCCTCGCCGGCGCGATGCGCGACGCGGGAGGCGCCGCAGCCGGGCGCCCCGGGGTCATCACGTACTCGCGCAAGGTCTTCATCCCGCTCACGACCCTGTGCCGCGACCGGTGCCACTACTGCGTCTTCGTCGACACGCCGGGCCAGCTGCTGAAGAAGAACAAGCCCGCCTACATGTCGCCCGAGCAGGTGCTCGCCGTTGCTCGGCAGGGCGCCGCCCTCGGGTGCAAGGAAGCGCTTCTGACCCTCGGCGACCGGCCCGAGGACCGCTGGCCCGAAGCGCGCGCCTGGCTCGATGAGCACGGCTACGCCTCGACGATCGACTACGTCGCCGCCATGGCGCGGCTCGTCACGGCCGAGACGGGACTGCTCGCGCACGCCAACCCGGGCGTCATGACGCACGACGAGCTCGTGACGCTGCGCGCCGTGTCCCCCTCGATGGGCATGATGCTCGAGACGACCTCTCGACGACTGTTCGAAGAGCCCGGCCAGGTGCACTACGGCTCCCCCGACAAGGACCCCGCGCTGCGCCTCACCGTCATCGACGACGCCGGCCGCGCGCGCGTGCCCTTCACGACCGGCATCCTCGTCGGGATCGGCGAGACGCTGCGCGACCGTGCCGAATCGCTCATCGAGCTGCGCGATGCGCACGAGCGGCACGGGCACGTGCAAGAGGTCATCGTGCAGAACTTCCGCGCGAAGCCGCGCACCGCGATGCAGGGGGCCGCGGATGCCGCTCTGCTCGAGTACGTCGCGGCGGTCGCCGTCGCCCGGCTCGTGATGGGCCCCGACATGCGCGTGCAGGTGCCGCCGAACCTGTCCGACAGCCAGGAGTTCGCCCTGCTCGTGCGCGCCGGCGCCGACGATTGGGGCGGCGTGTCGCCGCTCACGGCCGACCACGTGAACCCCGAGCGCCCGTGGCCGCACATCGACGAGCTCGCCGAGCACACGGCGACGCTCGGCTTCGAGCTGCGCGAGCGCCTCACGGCGCATCCCGAGTACGTGCTCGCCCCCGAGACGTGGCTCGCCCCCGAGATGCGGGATGCCGTCGCGGTGCTCGCGGACCCCGAGACGGGCCTCGCGCGCGACGCGAAGGAACGATCGGTGGGCGCGGAGCCCCGGTCGGTGGGCGCGGAGCCCCTGTCGGTGGGCGCGGAGCCCCTGTCGGTGGACGCGCAGCACCGGTCGCTGGACGCGAACCCCCGGTCGCAGGACGCGAACCCCCGGTCGCTGAGCTTGTCGAAGCGTCGTAACTCGGCAGACGACCCTTCGACAAGCTCAGGGACCGACGCGCGGGCAGGCGACGACCCCTCGACGGGCTCGGGGACCGAGACCGGAACCGCCGACGACCCTTCGACAAGCTCAGGGGCCGGGGGCAGGGCAGGCGACGACCCCTCGACAGGCTCAGTGACCGAGACGAGGACCGACGACGACCCTTCGACAGGCTCAGGGACCGGGGGCAGCGCAGGCGACGACCCCTCGACAAGCTCAGGGACCGTGGGTAGGACCGGCCACGACCCTTCGACAGGCTCAGGGACCGAGACCAGGACAGGCGACGACCCCTCGACGAGCTCAGTGACCGAGACCAGGACCGACGACGACCCTTCGACAAGCTCAGGGACCGGGGGCAGGGCAGGCGACGACCCCTCGACGGGCTCAGGGACCGGGGACAGGACCGGCGACGGCCCTTCGACGGGCTCAGGGACCGGGGGCAGGGCAGGCGACGACCCTTCGACGGGGTCAGGGAGCGGGGCGGGAGTAGCGCGGCGGCTCGCGGAGGCCGCGGCATCCGATCCCCTCGCACTCGACGACGACGACTGGACCCTGCTGCTCGAGGCCACGGGAGACGGACTCGACGCCCTCGCGGCGACGGCCGACGACGTGCGGCGATACACCGTCGGCGAGGCCGTCACGCTCGTCGCGAACCGCAACCTGACCTCGTCGGGCTTCCGACGCGGCGGCTCGGACGCGCCCGACGAGTTCGACCTCGCCGAGGCCGCCGCGATCGCCGCGGACGCGTGGGACCTCGGCGCGACCGAGATCTGCGTGCAGGGGCTCGTCCCGCCCGGTGAAGACCCCGGCGCCTACCTCGACCTCGCGCGCGCCATCGTCGGCGCCGCCCCCGGCCTGCACCTGCACGCCTATCGGCCGCAGGATGTGCGCGACCTCGCCGATCGCACGGGGCTCGGGCTCGACCGTGCGCTCGCCGCGATGCGCGAGGCGGGCGTCGGCACCGTGCCGGGCACGGGCGTCAAGGTGCTGAGCGAGCGTGTGCGAGACCTCATCGCCCCCGGCGACCTCGAGATCGACGCGTGGACCGAGGCCATCACGGCCGCGCACCGGGCGGGCTTCCGCTCGACGAGCGTGCTCTTCTACGGGCACGTCGAGACGGCCGCCGAGCGCATCGCGCACCTGCGCACGCTGCGCCGCCTGCAGCAGACGGCCGCGACGGCCGGTGCGGGCGGAGGCTTCAGCGAATTCGTGCCGATCCCCCTGCCCGGCCACGCCGGAGGCGTGCCGCTCGTCGCCGATCGCGCCCCCCTCGACGAGCACCGCGCAATGGTCGCCGTGTCGCGGCTTCTCCTGAGCGGCAGCATCCCGCACGTGCAGATCCCCTGGACCCGCGTCGGTCTCGACGTCGCCGCCCAACTGCTGCGCGCCGGCGGCGACGACCTGGGCGGCACACTCTTCGACGGGCGGATCAAGCCGGCCGCGGGGATCGAGTTCGGGCTCGAGCTGCCCGTGGCCGACGCCACGCGCGTCGCGGCGCGGCTGTTCCGGCCGTTCCGGCTGCGCACGACCGAGTACGGAACCCCCACTCCCGTCGCGCTACCGAAAGCTGCATCCGCCATCAAACGTCCGGTAGCGCGTGCAGGTTTCAGTAGCGCCACCGATCAGATCGGTCGGGCTCAGGGACCGGGGAGCGAAGCTCCGGGGGCGGAAGCGTGACGACGCGCGTCGAGGTCGCGATCGTCGGAGCGGGCTTCGCCGGGCTCGCGATGGCGATGGAGCTGCGCCGCAGCGGCATCGATTCGTTCGTCGTGCTCGAGCGGGCGGCATCCCTCGGCGGAACGTGGCGCGACAACACCTACCCCGGCGTCGCGTGCGACGTGCCGAGCCACCTGTACGGCTTCGCGGCGCACCCCAACCCCGGCTGGTCTGGGCTGTATGCGCGCGGCGACGAGATCCGCGAATACCTCGCCCGCGTCGCCGAGATCGAAGGCATCGCGCCGCGTTTCGAGTCGCCGCTGCTGGGCGCGACGTGGCACGCCGACTCCGAGACCTGGCACCTCGAGGTGGGCGGGTCGGATCCCGCCCTGATCGAAGCCGACGCGCTCGTGCTGGCCTGCGGCCGGCTCACCGAGCCGAAGATCCCCGAAATCCCCGGGCTCGAATCGTTCCCCGGCCCCCTCTTCCACTCTTCGCGCTGGGACCACTCGGCCGATCTGGCGGGGCGCCGCGTCGCGGTCGTCGGCACGGGCGCATCCGCCGTCCAGGTCGTGCCCGAACTGGCCAGGATCGCCGACGTGACGCTCTTCCAGCGCACCCCCGCGTGGATCGTGCCGCGCGGAGCGCGCCCCTACACCGAAGCCGAGCGCGTCCGCTTCGCGGCGCACCCCGAAGAGCTCGCCCAGCTGCGCGCCGAGCTCGATGCCGAGGGCGAGGCGCGCTTCGCGTCGCGGTCGGGTGATCCGGATGCCGCCACCGCGGCCGTCGCCGTCGCTCTCGCGCACCTCGAGGCGCAGGTGCCCGACCCCGCGCTGCGCGACGCGCTCACTCCGCGGTACGCGTTCGGCTGCAAGCGGGTGCTGCTCTCGGACGAGTACTACCCCGCCGTCGCCTCGGACCGCGTCCGCCTCGAGGCGTCGGCGCTCACCTCGGTGCGCGATTCGACGCTCGTCGCCGCGAGCGGCGCGCGCCACGAGGTCGACGCGATCGTGCTCGCGACCGGCTTCGCCTCGACCCGCCAGCCGTACGCCGAGTTCGTACGGGGCGAGACGGGCACGCTCACCGAGCACTGGTCCGGCGGCATGACCTCGTTCGGGTCGACGGTGGTCAGCGGCTTCCCGAACCTGTTCGTGCTCAACGGGCCCAACGCATCGCTCGGGCACTCGTCATCGGTCCTCATGGTCGAGGAGCAGGCCGCCTACGCGGCGCGCGTCCTGGCATCGCGTGACGGCGTGCTTCGCGTCGATCCCGACGCCGAACGCGCCTACAGCGCCGAGATCGATCGGCGCGCGGCATCCACCCCCTGGATCGCGGGGGGCTGCCGCAACTGGTACGTCGACGAACGCTCCGGCCGGCTCACGCTGCTGTGGCCCGGGACCGTCGCCGCCTTCCGTGAACGGCTCGCCGCCGCGGACGGCTCGGAGTTCCTTCCCGCCCCCGTCAAGAGAGGCCACATATGACACTTCGCACCGCCCAGGACGTCCCCCTGCGATTCGGATACAAAGCGTCCGCGGAGCAGTTCGGACCCTCCGAGCTCGTCGATCTCGCCGTCCTCGCCGAAGAGGTCGGCTTCGACTCGATCTTCGTCTCGGACCACTTCCAGCCGTGGATGCACGAGGGCGGTCACGCCCCCGCCGTCCTGCCCGTGCTGGGGGCGATGGGCGCGAAGACGTCGCGCGTGCTCCTGGGCACGTCGGTGCTGACGCCGACCTTCCGCTACCACCCCGCCGTCATCGCGCAGGCCTTCGCGAGCCTCGGGGTCATGTATCCGGGCCGCATCATCCTCGGCGTCGGCACGGGCGAAGCGCTCAACGAGGTGACGCTGGGCATGGAGTGGCCCGACTCCCCCGAGCGCTTCCAGCGCCTGAAGGAGGCCATCGCGCTCATCGAGGCGCTGTGGGCCGACGAGCGCGTCACGTTCGACGGGACGTACTACTCGGTCAAGGACGCGACCGTCTACGACCGCCCCGCGCCCGACCAGGCCGTGCCGATCTACATCGGCGCTGCCGGCCCCGCCGCCACGCGCCTGGCCGGCCGCATCGCGGACGGGTTCATCACGACGAGCGGCAAGGACCCCGCACTGTATGCGGACAAGCTCATGCCGGCGCTGCGCGAGGGCCTCGAGAAGGAGGGCCGCTCGCCCGACTCGATCGACACGCTCATGGAGGTCAAGGTCTCTTACCACCCCGACCGGCAGACGGCGCTCGAGAAGACCCGGTTCTGGGCGCCCCTCGCGCTGTCGCCCGAAGAGAAGATGGGCATCCACGACCCGGTCGAGATGCAGCGGCGCGGCGACGCGCTGCCGATCGAGCGCGCGGCATCCCGGTTCATCGTGTCGACCGATCCCGACGAGCACGTCGAGCAGATCCTGAAGTATCACGACCTGGGCTTCCGTCACCTCGTCTTCCACGACCCGGGCCACGACCAGGAGGAGTTCCTGCGCACGTACGGCGCCGAGATCCTGCCGCGGCTGCGCGCCCGCCTCGGAGCGTGACGACCGGCTGGACCGTCGTCCTCCCGGTCAAAGACCCCGCGCGCGGCAAGTCCCGGCTGGCCGTCACGGGGGTCGACCGGGTGGCGCTGGCGCGTGCGATCGCGCTCGACACGATCGCCGCGGCGGCGGCCTGCCCGGCCGTCGCGCGCGTCGTCGTCGTCGGCGACGACGGGGGCCTGGTGCTGGGCGCCCTCGATGTGCCGCACCTGCGGTTCGTGCCCGAGGGCGACCCGCAGGGGCTCGACGCCGCCGTCGCGACGGGCATGGCTTCTTTCGAACGGATGCCGCGGGCAGCTCTCCTGGGCGACCTGCCGGCCCTGCGCCCCGACGACCTCGCGACGGCGCTCGCTCTGGCGGCGTCCGTGGATCGCGGCGTCGTGGCCGATGCCGAGGGAACGGGGTCGACGCTCGTGACCGCGGCGGCGGAGGTGCCGTGGAGCTCGGCCTTCGGCGACGGCTCGTTCGCGCGCCACGTCGCCCTCGGGTGCACCCCGCTCGACGTCGATGGATCGTCGACGCTGCGCCGCGACGTCGACACGGCCGAGCAGCTGCGCGCCGCGCGGACGCTCGGACTCGGACCTCGCACCGCCGCGCTCGTCGGGCCGTGACGCCGCGGACGGCGCGTCAGAGACCGGCGGCGGCGAGGGCTGCGTCGACGATGTCGGCCGAGGCCGCGGCATCCGTCATCCACAGGGGCGCGACGACGGCGGCGATCCCGAGGGCGTCGAGCTCCGCCGCGTGCGCGGCGTCCTCTTCGGCGAGGAGCCACGCATCCAGGATGCCGGCGGCCGAGCGCGCGCCGTAATGCTCCGCGACGGCGGCGGCCGAGGTCTCGACGCCGATCGCCGTGAGGCAGACGTCGGCCATGCCGCGCACGACGCGTCCGCCGATGATGGGCGAGACGCCGACGACGGGCGCCCGCGCCGCACGCAGGGCCTCGCGGATCCCGGGCACGGCGAGGATCGGACCGAGCGAGACGACGGGGTTCGAGGGGGCGAGCAGCACGATGTCGGCGTCGTCGATCGCCGCGACGACGCCGGGCGCCGGGCGGGCCCGGTCGATGCCGGGGCTCTCGAAGGCGAGGGGGGTCAGCGCCGCGCGATGGCGGGTCCACCACTCCTGGAAGTGCAGGGTGTCGCCGCCGTCCAGCACGACGCGGGTATCGACCTCGGCGTCGGTCATCGGCAGCAGCGTCGCCCCGAGATCCCACCGCGCCGACATCCGCTCGAGCACCTCGGTCGGCGTGAGGCCGTCGCGCAGCCATCCCGTGCGAGCGAGGTGCGTGCCGAGATCGAGGTCGCCCAGCGTGAACCACGGCCAGCCGGCGCCCCACTCCTGCAGCTCGCGGTTGACCCGTTCGGTGTCGCCCGCACGGCCCCACCCGCGCACCGTGTCGTTGACGCCCGCGAGCGCGTAGACGATCGAGTCGATGTCGGGTTGCAGCCGCACCCCCGAGAGCCACAGGTCGTCGCCCGTGTTGACGACGACGGTCGCGGGGGACGCTCCGCGGCGCTGCAGGGCCGCGCGCACGCCGAGGGCGAAGCGCGCGCCGCCCACGCCGCCGGCGAGGACGACGACGCGCGGGCTTCCGCTCATCTGCGCGGCCTCAGTCGCGTCGTTCGCGGCCGATGGCGGGGAACAGTCCCGTGCGCGGAGCGACCTCATCGGCGGCGTGCGGAAGCGGGAAGCGTGCGACCGCATCGATCAGCGCGTCGACGGTCTGCGTGTCGGCGACGACGTCGACGGCGAGCCCGGCCCGGCGGGCGTCCTTCGCCGTGCGGGGGCCGATCGCGGCGATCACGGTCGTGTCGGGGATGTCGGGGAACTGCTCGTGCACCTGCTCGGCGACCGAGCCGCTCGTCACGAGGATCGCGTTGATGCGCCCGGAATGCACATCGTGCGCGATGCGCTCGGTGACGGGGACCCCCACCGTGCGGTAGGCCACGACGCTGCGCACATCGTGCCCCGCGTCGGTCAGCATGCGCGTGAGCATGGGCTTGGCCAGTTCGCTGCGCAGGGCGAGGATCTTGCGGGGCTCGGGCTCCATCGCGATGAGCTGTTCGGCCAGTCCCGCGGCGGAGTTGTCGTCGTCGGGGACGAGATCCACGCCGTAGCCGACCGCGAGCATCGCCGCAGCGGTGGTCTCGCCGACGGCGGCGACCTTCGTCGTCGACGGGATCGTGGCACGGAACGCGTAGAGCACATCGACGGTCGTCGCACTCGTGACGGTCAGCCAATCGAACCGGCCGGCCGCGAGGTCGGCGAGCGCCTGATCGAGCCCCTCGGGGTCGTTCGTCGGTGCGAAGTTGATGAGCGGCGCGATGACGGGCGTCGCGCCCTGTCGGCGCAGCGTCGCCGCGACGCCGTCGCCCCACGGACCGCCGCGCGGAACGAGCACGCGCCAGCCCGCGAGGGGCTTGTCCTGGATGGACGATGTGGGTGTGTTCATGGGGTGGGTGGACTTTCGTGGGACTCAGTCGGCCACCCAGTCGTCGAGGCAGCCGACGCGCGATTCAGTCGGGTTCGCGCCGTCGGCAGCATCCGCACCATTGCACTGCCTGACCCTGAGCATACCCCCCCGAACCACATGGAGGGCTCCGCGGGGCGCCCGGCAAGCTCGATCAGCGGGTGTACAGACGCACCAGACCCCACACCGCGGCGCCGACCAGTGCGGCTCCCGCCACGACCGCCGCCGTCGCCGCGCCGGGGCTGCGACGCGCGAACGCGCGGCTCCGAGCGACGGTCCGTTCGGTCGCCTCGCTCACGCGGCGCGGCAGGTTCGCCTTGATCTCGATGGCCGCCAGCGCGGCCTTCAACTCGGCGCGTGCCTTCTCGACCGGGTCGTCGATGCCGATCGGAACGCCGGTGCGCGGCACCGGCACGGGCGAGCTAGAGCTCATCGCGCACCTCCTTGATGTCTTCGCCGATGGACTGCACGGGGTTCTTCGACGCCGAGATCTTCTTGAAGCGCAGGATGCCCAGAAGCGCGAAGAAGATCGCGATCAGGAGCATCGCGCCGAAGACGACGAGGGCCGACAGCCACGCGGGCCACCACGACGACAAGCCGATGATGACGAATGCGGCGAGCGCCGGGATCGTCCAGAACAGGAAGAACAGTGCGGCGGCGAGCCAGCCCGCGCCGATTCCCGCATCCTTCGCGGTGCGCCGCACCCACGCCTTGCCGGCGTCGATCTCGGCGACCACCAGGTTGCGGATGAGCTCGGGGATCTCGCCGAGCAGCGTCAGAAGGCTGTCGTCGGCACGGTCCCGGAATCCTCGGGGTGTCGTCATCTCAGGCCCCGCCGCGCCCCGACGTCTCATCGACGGCGTCTTCGGCGGCCTTCTTCGCGGTCTTGGCGGAGGCCTTGACCGTCTTGGCGACGTCCTCGGCGCTTTCCTTTCCGGCGGCGACGGCCTTGTCGGCCTTTTCGCGCGGCGTGCCTTCGGAGGAGGCGGCCTTGGTCACCTTGACGGCGGAATTCCACAGCGTGCTGGGCAGCGCCATGGCGGCTTCCTTCGCGAACGTGGTCACCTTCTCGACCTGCTTCTGCACGGGGTCGGTGTGCCACACCTTGAGCCACTGCGTCTTGATCTGCTCGTATCGCTCGCGACCCGCGCGTGTTCCGAGCACGTAGCCCACGGCGAGTCCGACGACGAGTCCTGCCTTGCCCCTCATGGGGTCTCCTCACGTTCGGTGGTGCGCCAGCTGACGTCACCAGGGTAGTCCCGTATTCCATTCCGGGCATCCACCCTTGACAAGCGGGCTCGGGTCGCGCTCACTGCAGCGGTTCGTTGCCGAAGAGGGCGCGACGGCGCACGCGTTCAGCCTCGGCGACGACATCGGGCACGACCTGGGCGAGGCCGCTGCCCGAGACCCACGCGCCCACGACGGCGAGCCCGTCGACGGCGTGCACGACCGTGCGCACGCGCTGCGTCTGGTCCATCCGGCCCCGCGCCGAACGGGGTGGGGCGGTATCGAACCGCTCGCGTCGCGCGGCGCGCACGCCCGGGTCGGTCAGATCGAGCAGAGCGGATGCCGCGTGGACAGCCGCCGCGATCGCGTCGTCGTCGCCCGCGGGCGGGGCGGCCAGGGTGACGCGCACGACGCGCGCATCGGACCCGACGGCGCCCGCGAGCGACGGCCAGCGGGCGGTGACGTCGACGACCGATGACGCGGCGTGGGAGCCCGGAAGCGGATAGACGGCGGCGCGCGCGGAGTCGGGGACACCGTCGAGCACGAGCGTGACGACGTCCGTGGTCCTCGCTTCGGCCTCGTCGACACCCTCGACGTGCCGCGCCAGCAGGAGACGTGCGGTGTGCTCGGGGGTGGCGACGACGACCGCGTCCGCCGCGATCCGGGTCTCCTCCTCGCCGGCGCACACGACGTCCCAGTCGCCGCCGGATACGCGATCGATCCGCACGACCTCGGCCGCGGTGCGCACGTCGGCGCCGAGCTCGACGAGCCGTTGCGCGAGGGCGTCGACGAGCACACGCATCCCGCCGTCGATCGTCTCGTAGCCGGGTCCTGTCGGCGCCGCACCGCGCAGCTGCGCGACAGCGCCCGAGAGCGAGCCCGTGCGCGTGAGCGCCGTGTTGAGGCCCGGAGCGGCCAGCTCGACGTCGACGTCGGCGGGGGCGAGCCCGTGCCGGCCGACGCTCAGCGGCGCGACGAGCCGCTCGACGACGCGCGGACCCATGCGGCCGCGCACGAGGGTGCCGAGATTGCGCTGCTGGCCGATCGTGAGCGGCGGGCGCAGCCGGTCGAGATAAGCCCGCCATGCGCCGCGCCAGCCGATGATGCGGCGGACGGCGGGATCCCACGCGTTGGCGGGGATGCCGAGCACGTTGTCGGGCGGCAGGGGCGCAGCGCCCGCGGGAAGCCCGGCGACCCACGCTGTCGTCGGCGCCTCGGAGCGCACACGGTCGGCGAGGCCCAGTTCGTCGACGAGTGCGCGCACGTGGCCTCCGGTCGTCGCGTAGCCGTCGGCGCCGAGATCGAGCTCGGTCTCGCCCACCGCACCGGAGCGCACCGCGCCGCCGGGCGCCTCGCGCGCCTCGAGCACCGTGACGGCGAGGCCGACTTTGGCGCACTCGTAGGCGGCGACGAGCCCCGCGATCCCACCGCCGATGACGACGACGTGCGTGTCCCGCGCGTGCGCGGCGAGGTTCTCGAGGGGCGCGGCGTCGTTCACGCCGTCCATCCTCGCACTCCGGCTCGCCCCGATCCCGGTCGCACCCGACCCCACCCCATGCCGAACCGTACCGAACCCGTCGAACCCGACGTCGTCGCGGTCGGGTTCGACGGGAGCCCTACGGTTCGGCGCCAGCCCGCGAGCGCACGCGACGGGGTGGGAGACTGAGGGGCATGACGCTGCACATCACCGGAGACGTCGCGGCCGACGAACTCCTCACCGACAACTCGCTCGCTCTTCTGATCGGGATGCTGCTGGACCAGCAGATCGCGATGGAGACGGCGTTCGCGGGTCCGCTGAAGATCCAGGAGCGCGCCGGCACGGTCGAGGCGGGTGCCCTCGCGGCATACGATCCCGAGGCGTTCGTCGAGCTGTTCCGCCAGACTCCCGCCGTGCACCGGTTCCCCGGCTCCATGGCCGCGCGCGTGCAGTCGCTGTGCACCGCCCTCGAGGCGGACTGGGGCGGGGATGCCGCGGCCATCTGGACGCGCGACGCGCCGGACGGCGCGACGGTCCTGAAGCGTCTCAAGGCCCTCCCGGGCTTCGGTGAGCAGAAGGCGAAGATCTTCCTCGCACTGCTGGGCAAGCAGTACGGGTATACGGGCGACGGCTGGCGCGAGGCGTCGGCCCCCTACGGCGAAGACGGCGCGTTCCGCAGCGTCGCCGATATCGTCTCTCCCGAATCGCTCGCGAAGGTCCGCGAGACGAAGCGTGCGGCGAAAGCGGCGGCGAAGAAGTAGCCCGGATCTGTCCACAGGCTCCCCGCGCCGCGACGCGGCGTCGGTAGGGTGGGTCAGGCCACGCACACCGCACCGGGAGAGTCCGCCATGCTGCCCTTCTTGATCGTCGGCGGAGTCGGACTCGTCGTCCTGCTCATCTCGCTCATCCTCGGCGACATCTTCGACCACTTCGACATCGGCGACGGTGCGATCTCGGGCACGGCGCTCGGCGTCGCCGCGGTCGTCTTCGGCGCATCGGGCGTGCTCACGACGACGAGCGGGCTCGAGCAGGTGTGGGCTTACGCGCTCGCGGCGGTGCTCGCGATCGCCGCGTACGCGCTCGCCGTCTTCTCCATCCGCCGGCTCACGAAGAGCTCCGACGGCGCGCCCGCCTCGGCCATCGGCCTCACGGGCGTCAGCCGGTCGCCCATCTCACCCGCGGGCGGCGAAGTGAGCCTCGACGGTCCGCATGAGATCGAGCGCCGCCTCGCGTACGCCGATCAGCAGATCCCCGAGGGCGTGCGGATCCGCGTCATCGAACACTCCGGCACCCGCGTCAAGGTCGTCGCGGACTAGCCACAGCTCCGCTGCCCGACTGCGGTGCAGCATCCAGAAAGGACATCATGCCCGCTGATCTCATCCAGGTCGTCGCGATCATCGCCCTCATCGTGGCGCTGCTCGGGCTTCTCGCCTTCATCGCGCGGCGCATCCGGCGCGTACCCCCCAACGAGGCGCTCGTCATCGTCGGACGAGGTGCCGGCCGACCGGCGCCCGGCGAGAGCGGTGTCGGGCAGCGCGTCGTGATCGGCGGCCGCACGTTCGTGTGGCCGATCCTGCAGCAGGGGTTCTCGATCTCGCTCGAGCAGCGCCAAATCGGCATCACGGTCGAGGGCGTCGACAAGAACCGCATCAAGATCGCGATCAAGGCGTCGATCAATTTCAAGGTGTCCGGCACGGAAGAGGGAGTGCGTCGTGCGGCGCAGCGCTTCCTGTCGCAGCAGGACGCGCTGACCGAGATCATCAAGGAGTCGCTCGAGGGGTCGCTGCGCTCGATCATCGGCGACATGACGATCGAGCAGATCATCTCGGACCGCAAGGGTCTGTCGGACCGCGTCGTGGCCGAGACGAAGGCGGATCTCGTCGAGCAGGGCCTGCAGGTCGACCTGCTCAACATCAGCGACATCTCGACGCCGGGCAGCGACTACCTCGCGAACCTCGGCCGCGCCGAAGCGGCGCGCGCCCGCCAGGTCGCCGAAGTGAGCGAGGCCGAGGCATCGCGCGCGAGCGAGTTCGCCCGCATCGAGGCCGCCGAGCAGATCGCCGAACGCCAGAAGGCCCTGAGCCTGCGCCAGGCCTCGATCAAGGCCGAGACCGACCGCGCCAACGCCGAGGCACAGGCCTCGGGACAGCTCGCGACCGCCGAGCAGGATCGCCTCGTCGCCGTGCAGGAGCGCGAAGCGCTCACCGAGCAGGCCCTCGTGACGCAGGAGCGCCTGGACATCGAGGTGCGAAAGCCCGCCGAGGCCGAGGCGTACGCCGAAGTGCAGCGCGCGACCGCTCAGCGCGATGCGGCCAACGCCGCGACCGAGGCCGACGCATACAAGCGCACGAAGATCGCCGAGGCGAACAAGGTCGCCGCCGTGCAGGACGCCGAGGCCTCTGCCACCGCCGTCCGGTTCGCCGGTGAAGCCGAGCGCGACAAGCAGGTCGCGCTCGCGGCGGGTGTCCGCGCCGAGGGCGACGCGCGTGCGTCGGCCATCCAGGCCGAGGGTCTCGCCGAGGCCGCCTCGACCGACGCGAAGGCGCTCGCCCTGCAGAAGTACGGCGAAGCCGCGCTCGCACAGGAGATCATCACGCGCCTGCCCGAGATCGTTCGGGCCGCCGCCGAGCCGATCGCGTCGATCGACAAGCTCACGGTCGTCTCGACCGACGGGGCGTCCGAGCTCACCAAGACGGTCGGCAAGGTGCTCGGCGAGGGCACCGAGGTCGTGAAGGGCCTCACGGGACTCGACCTGAACAGCCTGCTGCAGGCGTTCTCGCTCAAGGCGGCCGGGGTGCCGGTCGAGAACGTCGTCTCGGCAGCGGAGTCCGCCGTCGGTAAGAAGGCCTGACCTACGCGAAAACGCCGGGTGCCTCTCGCGAGGCACCCGGCGTTCGTGGTCTCGGGTCAGGCGCCCTTCAGGCGCTCCGCGAGGAACGCTGCGAGCCCGTCGACCGGCAGTCGCTCCTGCGACATCGTGTCGCGGTCCCGCACCGTCACGGCGTTGTCGTCGAGCGAGTCGAAGTCGACCGTGACGCAGAACGGCGTGCCGATCTCGTCCTGACGGCGGTAGCGGCGGCCGATCGCTCCGGCGTCGTCGAAGTCGATGTTCCAGCCGTGCGCGCGCAGTTCGTCGGCGAGGCCGCGGGCCAGCGGCGACAGCTTCTCGTTGCGCGAGAGCGGCAGCACGGCGACCTTGACGGGGGCGAGACGCGGGTCGAGCTTGAGCACGGTGCGGCTGTCGGTGCCGCCCTTAGCGTTCGGCACCTCCTCCTCGTGGTACGCGTCGACGAGGAACGCCATCATGGCGCGAGTGAGGCCGAACGACGGCTCGATGACGTACGGCGTGTACCGCTCGCCCGACGCCTGGTCGAAGTAGGTCAGGCTCTGCCCCGACGCCTCGGTGTGGCTCTTCAGGTCGTAGTCGGTGCGGTTGGCGATGCCCATGAGCTCGCCCCACTCCTTGCCGGTGAACCCGAAGCGGTATTCGACGTCGATCGTGCCGGCCGAGTAGTGCGCGCGGTCCTCATCGGGAACGTCGAAGCGGCGCATGTTGTCGCCGTCGATGCCGAGGTCGATGAACCAGTTCCAGCACGCCTCGACCCAGTGGTCGAACCACTCGCCGGCCTCGGCGGGCGGTGTGAAGAACTCGATCTCCATCTGCTCGAACTCACGCGTGCGGAAGATGAAGTTGCCGGGGGTGATCTCGTTGCGGAAGGCCTTTCCGACCTGGCCGACGCCGAACGGGGGCTTCTTGCGGCTCGCCGTCAGGACATTGCCGAAGTTGACGAAGATGCCCTGGGCGGTCTCGGGGCGCAGGTAGTGCAGGCCCGTCTCATCGTCGACGACGCCGAGGTACGACTTCACCAGGCCCGAGAACGCCTTCGGCTCCGTCCACTGGCCCTTCGTGCCGCAGTGCGGGCACGGCACGTCGGCGAGGCCGTTCTCGGCGGGGCGACCCTTGCGCTCCTCGAAGTCCTCGACGAGGTTGTCGGCGCGGAAGCGCTTGTGGCACTGCAGGCACTCGACGAGCGGGTCGGTGAACGTCGCGACGTGACCCGACGCCTCCCACACGCGCTTGGGGAGGATGATCGAGGAATCCAGGCCCACCATGTCGCCGCGGCCGCGGACGAACGTCTGCCACCACTGGCGGCGCACGTTCTCCTTCAGTTCGGTGCCGAGGGGGCCGTAATCCCATGCCGACCGGGACCCGCCGTAGATCTCACCCGCTTGGAACACGAACCCGCGGTGACGGGCGAGGGCGATGACTTTGTCGAGACGGGACTGCTCGGCCACGGTGGCTCCAATGGTCGGGTGGGGAGAGGGCGCGAAGAGGGCGCGGATGCCGCACCGCGCGGCATCCGTCGAGTCTAGCCGCGCAGCGGCAGGCCTCTCAGCTGACGAAGCGGATCGCGATCGGGTACTGGTACCACTCCCCGCGGCCCGCCTTCACGGCCGCGATGATCGCGAACACGATGTTCACGATGGCCGCGGCGATGAGGATGAAGATCCCGATGATGACGAGGGTGAGGACGGCGCCGGCGATGTAGGCGATGAGCAGCGTGAGCTGGAAGTTGAGCGCCGTCGCGGTCTGCGAGCGCACGAAGGGTCCGCGGTCCTTCAGCACGAGGTAGCCGATGAGCGGCACGAGGATGCTCACGAGCGCGCCGCCGAGGTGCACGAGCACGGCCCACATCTTCTCGTCGGAAGGGTTCATCGGCTGCGGTCCGGCACCGTATGCGGGCGGGGGCGGGGGCTGCGGAGGAAGCGTCACGGGTCCGAGCCTAGCGTCCGGCGGGTCGCAGCGATCCGGGGCCCAGCGCGCCGATCGAGGTGTGGCCTGCCAGGCCCAGGGTGATGTCCAGTTCGGCGATGACGTTGCGCACGACCTCGCGCACGCCCGCTTCGCCGGCCAGCCCCAGTCCGTACGCGTAGGGGCGACCGAGAGCGACGGCGGTCGCCCCGAGGGCGAGCGCGATCACGACGTCGGCCCCCTGCCGCACGCCCGAGTCGAACACGATCGGCACGCGGCCGGCGACGCGCTCGGCGATGTCCGGCAGCACGGCGAGGGTCGGCACGGACTGGTCGATCTGCCGACCGCCGTGGTTCGAGACCCAGACGCCGTCGATGCCCGCGTCGATCGCGCGCTCGGCGTCGTCGGGATGCACGATGCCCTTCAGGATGATCGGCAGCGTCGTCCACTCCCGTGCCCTCGCGAGGTCGTCCCAGGTCAGCGCCGGCGTCGAGAACACCTCGAGGAAGGTCTCGACGGCGGCACGCGGAAGCGGCGAGCGCAGGTTCTCGCGCACCCCCGTCCCGGTGAGCGCCCGCCCCTTCCGTGCGATCGTGAGCCCCGCGGCGACCGCCGTCGGTGTGAGCCTGACCGCCGGCGCGTCCGTCGCGGCGCTCCGCCGGGCACGATCGCGCACGAGCTGCTGGAAGACGGGGTCGCTCGTGTACTGCGCGATGCCCATGGCCCGGGTGAACGGCAGGTAGGCGAGGTCGAGGTCACGCGTGCGCCAGCCGAGCAGGTGGGTGTCCAGCGTCACGACGATCGCTTCGCATCCGGATGCCTCGGCGCGCCGCAGCAGCGACGCGTTGAGTTCGTCCGAGGCCGACCAGTACAGCTGGAACAGCCGGGCGCTCCGGGGTGCGGCATCCCGGATCTGCTCCATCGGGAACGAGGCCTGGTTCGAGACCGTGTACGGCACGTCGATGGATGCCGCCGCTCGCGCGACCGCGAGGTCGGCCTCGTCGTGGGCCAGCTCCATGACGCCCAAGGGCGCGAGCAGGAGCGGTGTCGCGCGGCGGCGGCCGAGGAAGTCGATCGACAGGTCGCGCTCGGAGACGTCGCGCAACGGCCGGGGCCAGACCTGCCACCGCTCGAACGCGGCCCGGTTGGCGGACATCGTGCGCTCGGCCCCCGCCGCGCCGGCGATGTAGGCGAAGGCCTCGGGACTCAGCGCCTTGCGCGCGCGACGCTCGAGTTCAGCGGCGTCGACGGGCACGAGCGGGCGGGTTCCGCTGATGCCCGCGCGGTAGATGTCGGACTGGGCCCGGCGGCCCGCGCCGGACGACGAGGGAGCGGCGATGCTCTCGGACATGCGGTCAGCCTAACGAGCGGTCACAATGGCGGCATGGACATGACTGCGATCGACGACCTCGGCGCCCTCGTCACGGTCGAACCCGGAACCCGCGTCTCGCACGCCGCGCTGGCCGCCGACGGTGTGCGCGTCGTCGTCTTCGCGTTCGACGCGGGCACGGAGATGACCGAGCACACCGCCCCCGGGCCCATCCTGCTGCAGGTGCAGAGCGGGCACCTGCGGATCACGACGCGGGACGAGACGGTCGATCTGCGGCCGGGCGGTCTCGTGCACATCGCGGCGCGCGTGCCGCACGCCGTCGTCGCGGTCGAGCCGTCGGTCATGCAGCTGACGCTCATCCGCCGCACCACCGGCTGACCCACGTCAGAAGGCGCGCGCGCAGGTCGGCCGGCGCCGCGAGCTCGACCTCGCCCGGCTCGCCGTCGAGCTGCACCTCGAGCGTGAAGACCGTGCCGCGCTTGTCCTCCTGCACCGCGTGCGGGTCGCAGCGCGACGGCACGAGCGGCAGCGGAACGAGGACCGAGCCGGTGCCGACGAGGACGTCGAGGGGCAGGGTGTCGCCGGATGCGCGCGTGCCGTCGAACCGCAGCAGGTTCGTCGGCTGGATGCCGACGATGACCGCACCGGCGCGGCCGGTCGGCACGATCTCGAGGCCGAGCACGGCGGCAGCCGGGTGCGCCGAAGGCTGGAACGACGCGAACGAGACGTCGGCCGCGACCGCGAGGCGCTCGGCACGGCACTCGCGCTCGTGCAGGGGCGCGATGACGTCGAGCGGATCGGCGGCGGGCGTCTCGACCAGGGGCCCGGATGCCGCGAGCTCGAGCCGCACGCGCGGTTCCCCGACGGACGACGCGCAGTCCACGGCGGGCAGCGCGACGCGGATGTCGACCGTCGCTCCGGGCCGGACCGATGTGATGCGCTCCGGATCGGTGCGCTCGGCGGGCGCCGCGAAGCGGGCGTCGACGACCTCGACGGCGCCGATCTCGACCGTCGCGCCGGTGTCGTTGCGCACCCGCACCTGTGCGTGGCGGTCGGCGACGTCGGAGCGCGACTGCACGACCGTGATCTCGAGCCCCTCGACGGACGGCGGCTCCGGCTCGTTCGGCGCGCACCCGGCGAGCAGCACGGCGCAGGCCGTGACGGCCAGCATCCCGCGCGCGGTGCGCATGCGATCAGGGTAGACCCGGGACGGCCGGGATTCAGGTCGTCATGTGGCGGATGACCTCGATGTCGGTCACGGGGCGGTAGGTCGACCGGGCCGCGTGCGGGCGCAGGGCGCGCGGCAGCCGCGGCGTCTTCGTCCGGTCGGTCGACCGGTTGCTCGTGAATGCCTGCACGAGCTGTTCGAATGCGTCTCGCACGGTGGACTCCCTCATCGCCTTCTTCCCTCGCTCGATCAAGAGACCGCGGGGGCCGCGTTCCATGACGCGGGTTTCAGAAAGAGAGAGCGCCGACATCGACGCCTGATACCTCGGGTCAGCGGGTCGGTGCGAACTCCGATGCCTCGCCGGGGCGTTTCGGGCGCAGCTCGGGCGGGGCGGGCCAGGGCAGCTCGATGCGGGTGAAGGGCACGTCGATCGCCCCGAAGTCGTCGGTGTGCACGACGACGCAGCCCGCCTCGCCGGCCGTCGTGGGTGGCATGACCTCGGCGATGCGCACGCGCACAGCCTCGGCGTCGGGCTTGTCGAGCATCCAGACGTCGGCGAGCCAGGCCAGGCCGCCGGCTTCGAGCCGCTCTTCGGCATCGAGCCACTCGACGGCGGCCGACACGTCGCGCCCCAGCAGATCGACGGCGACCCAGCTCTGACCTTCGGGGCGGATCCATCCGAGCAGCTCGCGGTCTTCGCGGCGGTGCGGCGTCCAGTCGGCGTTGATCACGTCCGCCAGGTTAGTCGCGGGGCTTACGCGCCGCTCGCGGACACCAGCAGGTAGCCGCGTTCGTCGAAGCCCGCGATGACGAGGCCGTCGGCGAGGTGTGCCACGAGCTCCTCGCGCACGCGCAGGCGCCAGGAGGCGGCATCCGTCGGTGAGGTGCGGCGGACGGCGGCGATGTCGGCCGGCACCTCGACCGTCGCGGCGACCCGGTCGTCGGGCGGGGTCGGCGCGGGCGGAGCGGCGAGCGCCCACGACACCATGATCCGGTCGGACTGGTCGCCGCGGTTGACGCCGTCGTCCATCGCGCCGTAGTGCTGCACGAGGTACTCGGTGGCGCGCGCACCGAGCACGCTGAGGTTGAAGCGGGCGTTCCGGGCGACGAGCGGGTCGAAGGTCCACGTGATGTGCCCGACCCCGCGGGCGAGTGCCCACTGGCGCTGATGCTGCTTGAGCAGGCGCCCGAGTCCCCTGCCCTGCAGCTCGGGCAGCACCCCGGTGATGTGGCTGTGCATGGAACGTTCGGCCGGGGCGGCGAAGAAGGCCGCGGATGCACCGACCATGCGCTCGTCCTGCCAGAGGCCCACGGCGTAGTTGCCCGAGTGGGCGAGTGCACGCAGCAGGCCGACGGGCATGCCGGAGGGGTCGCCTTCCCAGACGTCCGAGAGCACGTGGCTCGCGGCGACGACGTCGGCGACGGTGTCGAGCGGACGGATGTCGACGCGCGGTGTCATCGGTCCAGTGTGGCACCGGTGCGCCCCGGGTCGCACGGGGGCCGATAGCCTGACGAGTGATGAATCGGGATGAGAACGCGCGCAGAAGACTCACCCGGATGCCGTCGCAGGGCGCGATCATCGCCGTGCTGGCCGTCGCCGGTCTCGCCTCGTCGTTCATGTTCACGCTCGTCGTGCCGATCCAGTCCAAGCTGCCCGAACTGCTCGACGCGAGTCGCGAGGACACCGCGTGGGTCGTCACCTCGACGCTGCTCGCCGCCGCCGTCATCACCCCCATCGCCGGCCGGCTCGGCGACATGTACGGCAAGCGGCGGATCCTGCTCGCGCTCGTCGCGCTGATGGTCGCCGGCTCGGTCATCGCGGCGCTGTCGACCGACATCGTCGGAATCGTCGTCGGCCGCGCGTTGCAGGGCGCGATGACGGGCGTCATCCCCCTCGGCATCTCGATTCTGCGCGACGTGCTGCGCGCCGACCGCGTCGGTGCGGCGGTCGCGCTCATCAGCGCGACGCTCGGCGTCGGCGGCGCGGTCGGGCTGCCGATCAGCGCCCTGGTCACCGAGTACGCCGATTGGCACCTGCTGTTCTGGGTCGCCGCGGCGCTCGGCGTCATCGTCTTCGTGCTCGTGCTGTGGATCGTGCCGGTCAGCGTGCTGCGCACGGCGGGACGCTTCGACTACGTCGGCGCGGCAGGCCTCGCGGTCGGTCTCGTCGGCATCCTGCTGGCGGTCTCGCGCGGCAACGAGTGGGGGTGGGTGGCGCCCGCGACTCTCGCGTGCGGAATCGGCGGCGTCGTCGTGCTCCTCGTGTGGGGCTGGTACGAGCTGCGGGTCGACGACCCTCTGCTCGACCTGCGCATCGCGGGCCGCCCGGCCGTGCTGCTGACGAACCTCGCATCGGTCGCGCTCGGGTTCGCGCTGTTCTCGTCGAACGTGAGCTACCCGCAGATGCTCGAGCTGCCGCAGGCGGCGGGCGGTTTCGGCCTGTCGTTGCTGGCGGCGAGCCTCATCATCATGCCGTCGGGCCTGGTCATGATGGTGCTCTCGCCCGTCTCGGGGCGTCTGGCCGGCACGATCGGGCCGAAGCCGCTGCTGGTCATCGGTGCGGCGGCGCTCATCGCGGCATACGGGTTCACGCTGCTCTTCTCGTCCGAGGTGTGGCATCTGCTCATCGCCAACCTGCTCATCGGCGTCGGCATCGGCTTCGGCTACGCCGCCATGCCGATGCTCATCATGCGCTCCGTCCCGCAGAGCGAGACGGGCGCCTCGAACGGCCTCAACGCGCTGTTCCGTTCGTTCGGCACGAGCGTCGCGGCGGCCGTCGTCGGAGCCGTGCTCGCGACGTATTCGCAGCCGTTCGAGGGTGTGCCCACGCCGACGCCCGAGGGGTTCCAGGTCTCGTTCCTGCTCGGCGGCGCCGCCGCCGTCGTCGCTCTGGGCATCGCCGTGTTCATCCCGGCGCGTCCGGACTCGCACGAGCGGCATCCGTCACTTCGCTGATTCGCTTCGCTGTACGCGCGGCTTCCGGGCGATAGCCTGGCGAAATGAGCGCGAACGACGGCACCGAGCCGGAGCAGATTCCCGTCGGGCCACCTGAAGGAGCAACGGCCGCGGGGGATGCCGCGGGCACGACGCGTGCGGGAGCGAAGGCCGCCGCCGCGAGCGGCACCGACGACGCCGCCACGACCGGCACGGGTGATTCCGACACCCGCTTCTTCGGCCAGCCGTGGGCGCTCGCGCACGTCTTCGGCGTCGAGATGTGGGAGCGGTTCAGCTTCTACGGCATGCAGGGGATCCTGCTCATCTACATGTACTTCTCGGTCACCGAGGGGGGCCTCGGAATCGACCGGGGCGTCGCGGCGGGCATCGTCGGCGCATACGGCGGCACCGTCTATCTATCCACGATCCTCGGCGCCTGGGTCGCCGACCGCCTGCTCGGATCGGAGCGCGTGCTGTTCTACAGCGCGATGGTCATCATGGCGGGACACATCGCCCTGGCGATCCTGCCGAACGTGTGGGGGCTCGGGGTCGGTCTGGTCCTCGTCGCGCTGGGGTCCGGCGGCCTGAAGGCGAATGCGACCTCCGTCGTGGGCACACTGTACGCCCCCGACGATGTGCGGCGGGATGCCGGTTTCTCGCTGTTCTATCTCGGCATCAACCTCGGGGCGTTCGCCGGTCCGCTGCTGACGGGTCTGCTGCAGTCCACGCTGGGGTTCCACTGGGGCTTCGGGCTCGCCGCCGTCGGCATGGCGGCGGGACTCATCCAGTACTCGTTCGGGCGCAAGCAGCTTCCCGAAGAGGCGCGCGCGGTGCCCAATCCGCTCCCCCGCAACCGCCGCGGTCTCGTGGTCGGCATCGCCCTCGGCGCCGTCGCGATTCTCGTCGTGCTCGTGCTCGTCGGGGTCATCCGTGCCGACAACCTCGCGATCATCGTCATCCTCGTGACGATCGCCGCAGCCATCGCCTACTTCTGGGTCATCGCGGGCTCGCGTGTCGTGACGAAGATCGAGCGCTCCCGCGTCATCGGATTCATCCCGCTGTTCATCGTCAACGTGGGGTTCTGGTCGCTGTACCAGCAGCAGTTCACGGTGCTGACGATCTACTCCGATGAGCGGCTCAACCGCGACATCTTCGGCTGGGAGATGCCGATCCCGTGGATCAACTCGATTCCGGCGATCTTCGTCATCATCCTGTCCGGCGTGTTCGCCGCCGTCTGGACCAAGCTCGGGCGACGCCAGCCGACGACTCCCGTCAAGTTCGCCCTCGGCGCCATCATCATGGGTGCCGCGTTCCTGCTGTTCCTGCCGTTCGCGAACGGGCCCGCGAACTCGACGCCGCTGCTCGCGATCGTCGGCATCCTGCTCGTCTTCACGATCGCCGAGCTGTTCATCTCGCCTCCCGGCCTGTCGGCGTCGACGAAACTCGCGCCGCAGCGCTTCCACACCCAGATGGTCGCCCTGTACTTCCTCTCGATCGCGCTCGGCACCTCGATCGCCGGCTGGCTCGCGGGCTTCTACGACCCGCACGACGAGGTGCCCTACTTCTCGATCCTCGGTGCCATCGCGATCGTGCTCGGCATCGCCCTGTGGGCGGCGCTCAAGCCCGTGCTCGCGCTCATGAAGGGTGTGCGGTAGCGGCATCCCCGGCCTCGACGAGCGCGGGGATGTTGCGCGCACGAGGGGAGCGATACGGTCACGGGCAGCTGAGACGCCAGGTGGACGGGGTGTGGGACGACTTCTGGTCGGGCGGTCGCCATCGCGACGACGACCGCCCGAGCGCTGTCAGTAGCCGACCGCGGTGAGACCGTGTTGGATCTCGGCGTCGGTGAACCCTTCGTACGCGAGTTGGTCATACAGGCCCTCCCGCGAGAACGCCATCATGTCGAGGTAGCTCTTGGCCTTCTCGGCCGCCTCTGCCAGCCAGTCGGCGCCCGCGTTGTCGGCGCCGAACGTGGCGTCTTCGGCCGAGTAGCCCTCGAACTCCAGCTGCTCGATCAGCCCCGTCCGCGAGAATCCCATGAGCTTCAGGTAGCTCTGCGCTTTCGCGATCGCGTTCTGCTGCGCGAGCGTGTAGACGGGCTTGGGCGCCTCGCTGGTGACGCTCAGCTCGAGCCCCTCGAGCGGATGCGACCCCGCCGTCGGCTGCTGTGTCACGACGACCCAGTCGTCGGCGGCGTCACCGGGAGCGAGCCTCAGCCCGACCGCGTCGAGCTTCGCGCGAGCCTCGGCGACCGTTGATCCCACCAATTGCGGCACCTCCACCATCTCAACGGGTTTTTCCGCGGCGACGGGCTCATTCGCCTGCTCGACGGCAGCGGTCGGCTTCGGGGCCGCGGCGTCGCTCGATGCGCGCTGCCCGTTCACCCCGTTGACGACCATGCTGACGAGGACGATCGCGGCGATCGCGATCAGTGTCCACTGCCACCACTTGAGCTTCGGCAGACCGCGCTTGACCGCCACTGCCCCACCCGGCAGCGTCTCCGCGCCGGCGTCGGCCGCGGGAGTCCCGGGGGTTGCCGCACCGAACGGGGCGGTTCCCGCCGTGTGGGTGGTCCATTGCGCGCCGTCCCAGTAGCGCTGCGCGGCAGGATCCTGCGGGTCGGGATACCAGCCGGCGGGCGGTGTGAGGGGAGGGACCACCGCGGCGGGCTCGGTGGGCTCGAGGTGAGTGGCGCGGCGCTCGTGCGCGCCGTCGATCGAGTTGTCGGACATGACGGAACCTTCTGGTCGTTCGAGGCACGCACCCCCAGGTGTGTGCCACCGGCCGATGGCCAGTGGTACAGGACACACCACACCTCCGACATTGGCGGAGATCAGACGCTTCGGACGACCAGATCCGCCAGGCAGGTGAGCGAGATCGCGTGACCCGTCATCATGTATCGCCCGCGTCTTTGCACGCGATGCCCGCGCTGCGGGACACCCCCGGTTGCTCGGAGGTGACTGCCGAGCGGCCGCGGGTCATACCGCGTCGGCCAGTCAGCGTCGCCGTCAGAAGGGTGGGGGTTCGGTGGAGGTGAATCCGGTGGGTGTGGTGACTTCGACGGTGCCGTTGTCGCGGGTGCGGTAGGCGAGCTTGGTGTGATGT